>CALRSR020000013.1:0-87204 GCA_943370825.1 Allobosea thiooxidans
CCACCTTCACCACCATCGCCGGCGCCGAAGCGGCGGTGGAGGGCATGAAGTACCTGGACCAGCTCGATGTGATCTCGGTGCAGGAAATGCACGCGCAGCTCTGAGGCCTGCCGGCGAGCGTCAGTCGGCCCTTGCCTTTCGCGGCATAATGCCGCGTCAATGAATACCGCCGAGCGGCAACGCCCGGCGGTTTGCTTTTGGAGACACCCATATGGCCACCATTCCCATCACCAAGCGCGGTGCCGAAAAGCTCAAGGAAGAGCTGCACCGCCTCAAGACCGTGGACCGTCCTGCGGTCATCAATGCCATCGCCGAGGCCCGTGCCCAGGGCGACCTGAGCGAAAACGCCGAGTACGACGCCGCCAAGGACCGCCAGGGCTTCATCGAAGGCCGGATCGCCGAGGTGGAGGGCAAGCTGTCGGCGGCACAGATCATCGATCCGTCCACCGTGGACGCCGGGGGCCGGGTGGTGTTCGGTGCCACGGTGGATCTGGAGGACGAGGACAGCGGCGCCAAGGTCACCTACCAGATCGTGGGTGAGGACGAGGCCGATCTCAAGCTGGGTCTGGTCAACATCAGCAGCCCGATTGCCCGCGCGCTGATCGGCAAGGAAGAGGGCGACACCGCCGAGGTGCAGGCCCCGGGCGGCGTTCGCCGTTTCGAGATCGTGGCGGTGCGCTACATCTGACGGTCATGCCGCAGCGCCTGTCCTTGATGCTGGCCGCCTTGTGGTGGGGCGGCATCAGCGCCCTGAGCTTTCTGGCAGTGCCGCTGCTGTTTGCCCAGCTCGGCAGTCCGGCCGTGGCCGGGCCGGTGGCGGCCAAGGTGTTCTCGCTGCAGTGCTGGGCCGGCATCGTCATCGGTGGCTTGCTGCTGGTGCTGATCAAGCGTGGCAAGCCCACGCCCGAGGCCTTCAATACCCTGGGCCTGGTCTGCCTGGCCATGCTGCTGGCGCTGGTGCAGGAGTTCGGCGTTGCCCAGAAGATCATCACCGCCCGCGCCAGTGGCGGTGACCTCAAGCTCTGGCACAGTGTGGGCAGCCTGATGGTGCTGGGCCAGTGGCTGTGTGCCGGCGCCATCCTCTGGCGCCTCGGAGCCGCGCCCCGCAGCGGTCAGGCGGGCTGACGCTCTGCCGATTCGAGGGTGTTGACCATCAGCATGGTGATGGTCATGGGGCCCACGCCACCCGGTACCGGCGTGATCCAGCTGGCCACCTCTTTCACACCGTCGAAGTCCACGTCGCCGCAGAGCTTGCCGGCGTCGTTGCGGTTCATGCCCACGTCGATCACCACCGCACCGGGCTTGACCATGTCGGCGGTGAGCACATTGCGCTTGCCCACGGCCGCCACGATCACGTCGGCCTGCAGCGTCTGGGCCTTCAGATCCTGCGTGGCGCTGTGGCAGATGGTCACGGTGGCATTTTTCTGGAGCAGCATGAGCGCCATGGGCTTGCCCACGATGTTGCTGCGTCCGATCACCACCGCGTGCTTGCCGCGCAGGTCATAGCCGATGTGCTCCAGCATCTTCATGCAGCCATAGGGCGTGCAGGGCCAGAAGCCGGGCATGCCGGTCATGAGCGCACCTGCGCTGGCGATGTGGAAGCCATCGACGTCTTTGGCTGGATCGATGGCCTCGATCACTTTCTGGGCGTCGATGTGCGCCGGCAAGGGCAGCTGCACCAGGATGCCGTGGATGGTGGCGTCCCGGTTCATGGCGTCCACCCGGGCCAGCAGCTCGGCTTCGGTCATGGAGGCGGGCCAGGTCTCGAGCACCGAGTGCATGCCGGTGTCCTCGCAGGCCTTGACCTTGTTGCGCACATAGACCTGGGACGCCGGGTTGTCGCCCACCAGGATGACCGCCAGACCGGGCGTGATGCCGCGGGTCTGAAGTGCCTGGACGCGGGCGGCCACGTCGGCGCGGAGCTGGCGGGAGAGGGCGTTGCCGTCGATGAGTTGTGCGGTCATGTCGGTACGGATTCGAGGAGGTTGAAATGCAAACGCCCGCCGGGTTGGCGGGCGTTGGGGGCGATGGGTCGGGTCAGGCCTTGGCGGGTGTCTGGCCCAGGGCGATCTTGAGCAGGTCGGCCACGGTGTTGGCACCGAGCTTTTCCATGATGTTGGCGCGGTGGGCTTCCACCGTCTTGATGCTGATGCCCAGATCGTCGGCGATCTGCTTGTTCAGCCGGCCGGCCACGATGCGTTCGAGCACCTGGGCCTCCCGGCTGGTGAGCTTGGAGAGCAGGGCATCGCGGCTGGCGGCCTGCTGGTGGGTGGCAAACGCCTCCCTGGCGTGTTCGAGCATGCGCTCCACCAGGCTGACCAGCTGGTCTTCCTTGAACGGCTTCTGGATGAAATCCAGCGCGCCCTTCTTCATGGATTCGACCGCCATGGGCACGTCGCCATGGCCGGTGATGAACACGATGGGCAGGGGGGACTGACGTTCCAGCAGGCGTTCCTGCAGCTCCATGCCGCTCATGCCGCCCATGCGGATGTCGGCAATCAGGCAGGCCACCTCGCGGGCGTCGTAGCGGCTGAGGAAGGCTTCGGCGGATTCGAAGCAGCGGACCCGGAAGTCCTTGCCTTCCAGCAACCACTGGAGGGAATCGCGAACGGCCTCGTCGTCATCAACGACATAGACGGTGCCTTTTTTGGGGATCAGACTCATCTCGCTCTTTCGGTGTCCGTCAGGGTCTGCGCGGCCGCTGCGTCTGCGGCCTGCGGTTGTAGTCGCGAGGCGATGGGTATCCAGAAGCTGAAGCAGCAACCCACCACGTCTTCGCCATTGTAGAGGTTCTCCACCCGCATCCTGCCGTGGTGCGACTCCACGATGCTGCGGCACAGCTTCAGGCCGATGCCCATGCCTTCGCTCTTGGTGCTGTAGAAGGCTTCGTAGATGCGCTCGATCATGTCGGCCGGCACGCCCTTGCCGGAATCGCGAACCTCGAACTCGATCACGTCCTGGTCGTCGTGCCGGCGCGGACCGACCCGCAGTTCCACGTAGCGCTCACCCGGTCCGCGGTTGGCCTCGGCAATCGCCTCGCCGGCGTTCTTCATCAGGTTGATCAGCACCTGCTCGATCAGGATCGGATCGACCATCAGCGCCGGCAGCCGCGCGGCCACGTACGAGGTCAGCCGCACCTGCTGGCGCCGCAGTTCGATGTCGGCCAGCTCGATGGCGTTGCTCACCATCTGGGCCACGTCGGACAGCATGGGGTTGGGCTCGCTGCGTTTCACGAAGGCCCGGATGCGCTGGATGATCTGGCCCGCCCGCTGCGCCTGCCGTGATGTCTTGTCCAGCGCGGCCAGCAGGTCTTCGGTGCTGATGCGGTCGTCCTTGAGCCGCGAGATCATGCCGTTGCAGTAGTTGCTGATGGCGGTCAGCGGCTGGTTGAGCTCGTGCGCCACGCTGGAGGCCATTTCGCCCATGGTGATGAGCCGGCTGGCGGTCTGGGCGCGCTCGGACTGGCGGGCCGCCAGCTCTTCGGCGTTGCGCCGGGGCGTGATGTCGCTGGCAATCACCATCTGCGCCAGGCGCCCGTCCACCCAGGTGAGGTAGCGGGTCCGGACTTCCAGCCAGCGGTCAAGCTCGGCAGCGAACACCTCGGCGTTCTCGGCGCCTGCATCGGTCAGTGTCTCGGTGGGCATGCCGGCAAAGGCATCGACCGCGTCGCCGTCGTCGGGCGCCGGCTGCGGCTGGTGCCCAGCCAGATCCACCAGCCGGCGATGCCCATGGCCCCGGGTACCGAACCACAGGCGGTACATCTTGTTGGCAAACAGCAGCTCGTCGCTGCCCAGGGGCGCCACCGACACGGCCGAATCCAGCGACTCCAGCACCGTGGTGAAGCGCTCGTAGGAGGCCGACAGCTCCTCGCGCACCCGCTTGGGTTCGGTGATGTCGGTCATGGAGGTCATCCAGCCGGTCTGCACGCCTTTCGGGTCCACCAGCGGCGACACATACATGCGGGCGTCGAAGATGGTGCCGTTGCGCCGTTGCACCCGCACTTCGAATCCGCCCGGCGTGGAGCGGCCGTTGAGCTCGTCCTCCAGTCGAGACATCAACAGGTCGTGGTCGCTCTCCGGCCAGTAAGGAAAGGGCGCGGTGCGGCCCACCAGCTCGGCTTCGGTCCAGCCGGTCATGGAACAGAAGGCCGGATTCACGTAGGTGATGCGGCCCTGCATGTCGAGCGCGCGCATGCCGGTGAGCATGGAGTTCTCCATGGCGCGGCGGAAATTGGTCTCGGTCATGAGCGCCTGCTGGGCCTGAACCCGGCGGCGTGTGTGACGCCAGGTGCCCAGCAGCATCCACACGGTGAGCACCGACAGCGAGCCGATCACCCAGAAGAAGCCGGTGCCGACGATGTCCTGCGAGGTGCGGTAGCCCTGCGCCTTGAGGATCAGTCCGTTGCCCACAGGGGACACCGGCACCTCGTGCTCCATGGGCGGGTTGGCCCAGGGCAGCAGGCGCAGCACGGTGTTGGGCGTCTGCAGCGTGCCGGCCAGCACCTGGCCGCTGTCGTCCACCAGGGCCACTGCGTAGCGGGCCATGATTTCCGGCGGCATGCCGAAGCGCATGAGGCCGTCCACCGAATACTCGCCCATCACGGTGCCGTTGAAGCGGCCCTGCTCGGTCAGCGGCACCTGCAGCATGAGGGTGGCGTTGCGCGGGCTGTTGCCCATGGGGCGCGAGTAGATCGGCTGGCGCAGGTCGCGGGCGAGGTCGAACGAGCCGTCGGTTTCGGCCGGGCTCAGCGCGGTGCCGGTGGGGCGGACCAGCTCGGGCGGGGCGCTGGGCGAGGCGTAGCTGGCCTGCACCGAGCGTCGCGCATCGACCCAGCTGATCCCCAGCAACTCCGGGAACTGGCTGACCAGGGTTTCGGCCTGGAAGGTGAACTCTTCGGTGTCGATCTCGCGGTTGTCGATCTCCCGGGCCAGCCGCATGAGCTGTTCCTGCCGCTCCAGCAGGCGCAGACGCAGGCGCTGCTGTGCATATTCCACGTCCCGGGTCACGGCTTCCTGTTCGCGCTCGAGTTCCTCGTAACGCAGGTAGGCGATGGCCACCACGATGGCGGTGAGGAACAGCAGCACCGACAGCAGCGGTGCGAGCGTGGCAAAGCGGTCCTGGCGCGAGGGCGGCAGGCGCCGCCACCAGCGTTTGATCCAGGGCACTGATGCCGGTGGAGGAGAGGAATTCGTGACCACCGGGCGAGTCTACGTGAGGGTTCCATCCGCTCCGGCATCGTTGTGACACATCCGCAATAGTTCACGATATGAAATCATGATCCGGATATTGAAACGGCTTTCGATCTGTGAAAGAATGCCCCGGTCCGGCAGGGAGCGGCCCTGCCCATACCCATATCGCCACAGGAGACACGCATGTCAGCGAACGACGCCCGCCCCGGTACCACTGCGTCCGATCTGGACGCCCAGGAAACCCGTGAATGGATGGAGGCGTTGACCGCCGTCATCGAACGCGAAGGCCCCGAGCGCGCCCACTACCTCCTGGAGCAGCTGCTGGAAGAGGCCCGTCAGCACAGCGTGGACATGCCGTTCTCGGCCACCACCGGCTACGTCAACACCATCGAGCCCGGTGAAGAGGCCCACAACCCCGGCAACCTGGAACTCGAAGGCCGTCTGCGCGCCTACATGCGCTGGAATGCCATGGCCATGGTGGTGAAGGCCAATCGGCTCAACCCGGCCGACGGCGGCGACCTGGGTGGCCACATCAGCTCGTTCCAGTCGCTGGCCCACATGTTCGCGGTCGGCTTCAACCACTTCTGGCATGCCGACAACACCGACGCAGGTGGCAACCACGGCGGCGATCTGCTCTACATCCAGGGCCACAGCGCCCCCGGCATCTATGCCCGAGCCTTCATGGAAGGCCGCCTGAGCGAGGAGCAGCTGCTGAACTTCCGGCAGGAAGTCGACGGCAAGGGCATCTCCAGCTACCCGCACCCCAAGCTGATGCCGGAGTTCTGGCAGTTCCCCACGGTGTCCATGGGCCTGGGCCCGCTGATGGCCATCTACCAGGCACGTTTCCTGAAGTACCTGCACGCGCGCGGCATTGCCGACACGTCGCAGCGCAAGGTGTGGGTGTTCTGCGGTGACGGCGAGATGGACGAGCCCGAGAGCCTGGGTGCCATCGGCCTGGCCGCGCGCGAGAAGCTCGACAACCTGGTGTTCGTCGTCAACTGCAACCTGCAGCGCCTGGACGGCCCGGTGCGCGGCAACGGCAAGATCATCCAGGAGCTCGAGGGCGAGTTCCGGGGTTCGGGCTGGAACGTCATCAAGCTGCTGTGGGGCCGCGAGTGGGATGCCCTGCTGGCGCGCGACAAGGACGGCGCCCTGCGCAAGATCATGATGGACACGCTGGACGGCGACTACCAGGCCATGAAGGCCAACGACGGGGCGTTCGTCCGCAAGAACTTCTTCGGTCGCGACCCGCGCACCCTGGAGCTGGTCTCCAAGATGAGCGACGAGGACATCTGGGCTCTGCGCCGTGGCGGCCATGATGCCCAGAAGGTGTACGCCGCCTTCCACCGCGCCTACCACCACGAGGGCCAGCCGACCGTGCTGCTGGTCAAGACGGTCAAGGGCTACGGCATGGGCAAGGCCGGCGAGGGCAAGAACACCGCCCACCAGACCAAGAAGCTGTCCGACGAAGACATCCGCTACATGCGCGACCGCTTCAACCTGCCCATTCCGGACAGCGAGCTGCCCAAGATCCCGTTCTACAAGCCGGCCGATGACACGCCGGAGATGAAGTACCTGCACGAGCGCCGCAAGGCCCTGGGTGGCTACCTGCCGCACCGCCGCGCGGTCAGCTCCGAGAGCTTCACCGTGCCGTCGCTGGACAACTTCAAGGCGGTGCTCGAGCCCACGGCCGAAGGCCGCGAGATCAGCACCACCCAGGCCTATGTGCGTTTCCTGACCCAGCTGCTGCGCGACCAGGCCCTGGGCCCGCGCGTGGTGCCCATCCTGGTGGACGAGGCCCGCACCTTCGGCATGGAAGGCCTGTTCCGCCAGATCGGCATCTACAACCCCGAAGGCCAGAAGTACACCCCGGTCGACAAAGACCAGGTCATGTACTACAAGGAAGACAAGGCCGGCCAGATCCTGCAGGAAGGCATCAACGAGGCCGGCGGCATGGCCAGCTGGATCGCGGCGGCCACGTCCTACAGCACCAACAACCGCATCATGGTGCCGTTCTACGTGTACTACTCGATGTTCGGTTTCCAGCGCATCGGCGACCTGGCCTGGGCGGCCGGCGACATGCAGGCGCGGGGCTTCCTGCTGGGCGGCACCTCCGGGCGCACCACCCTCAACGGCGAGGGCCTGCAGCACGAGGACGGTCACAGCCACATCCTGGCCGGCACCATCCCGAACTGCGTCTGCTACGACCCGACCTTCGCGCACGAGGTGGGCGTGATCCTGCACCATGGCCTCAAGCGCATGGTGGAGAAGCAGGAGAACGTGTACTACTACATCACCCTGCTCAACGAGAACTACGCCATGCCCGGCCTCAAGCCCGGCACCGAAGAGCAGATCATCAAGGGCATGTACCTGCTCAAGGAAGGCGCCAAGCTGACCCCGCGCGTGCAGCTGCTGGGCTCCGGCTCCATCCTGCGCGAGAGCCTGTTCGCCCAGGAGCTGCTGGAGAAGGACTGGGGCGTCTCTGCGTCGGTATGGTCGTGCCCGAGCTTCAACGAGCTGGCCCGCGACGGTCAGGATGTGGAGCGCTGGAACCTGCTGCATCCGCTGGAAACGCAGCGCACGCCGTTCGTGGCCCAGCAGCTCGCCGGCCATGCTGGCCCGGTGGTGGCATCCACCGACTACATCAAGAGCTTTGCCGAGCAGATCCGCCCCTACCTGCCCAAAGGCCGCACCTACAAGGTGCTGGGCACCGACGGCTTCGGTCGCAGCGACTTCCGCAGCAAGCTGCGGGAGCATTTCGAGATCAACCGCCACTACATCGTGGTCGCGGCGCTCAAGGGGCTGGCCGAGGAGGGCACCGTGCCGATGTCGCAGGTGGCCGAGGCCATCCGCAAATACGGCATCGACGCCGACAAGATCAACCCGCTCTACGCCTGATCCCGGGAGACACACATGGCACTGGTGGAAGTACAAGTCCCGGACATCGGGGATTTCGATGAGGTGGCAGTGATCGAGCTGCTGGTCAAGCCCGGCGATGCGGTCAAGGCCGAGCAGAGCCTGATCACGGTGGAGTCCGACAAGGCGTCGATGGAGATTCCGTCGTCCACGGCCGGCGTGGTCAAGGAACTGCGCGTGAAGCTGGGCGACAAGGTGAAGCAGGGCTCGGTGGTGCTGGTGCTGGAAGCCGAAGGCGCTGCTGCACCCGTCGCACCGGCGGCCCAGGCGCCTGCGCCTGCTGTGGCTGCTGCACCGGCATCCGCACCGGTCGCTGCACCGGTCGCTGCACCCGTGGCCGCGTCTGCCGCAGTCGGCCCGGTCGAGGTGCGCGTGCCCGACATCGGCGACTTCAAGGACGTGGCCGTCATCGAGCTGCTGGTCAAGCCGGGGGACACCATCAAGGCCGAGCAGAGCCTGATCACGGTGGAGTCCGACAAGGCCTCGATGGAGATCCCGTCGTCCGCGGCCGGTGTGGTGCAGTCCCTGGCCGTGAAGATCGGCGACAAGGTCAACATCGGCGATCTGGTGGCATTGCTCCAGGGCACGGCAGGCGCATCGGCCCCTGCGGCTGCGCCGGTCTCGGCCCCCGCATCGGCCCCGGCATCGGCTTCTGTGGCAGCGGCTGCGTCTGCCGCTGCGCCCGCCGTGGTCGCCGCACCCGCTGCCGCACCCGCCCATCAGCCGGGTGGCGCTCCGCTGGGTCTTCCGCATGCGTCGCCATCGGTGCGCAAGTTTGCCCGCGAACTCGGCGTGCCGCTGGCCGAAGTGAAGGGTTCCGGCCCCAAGGGCCGCATCACGCTGGACGACGTGCAGCAGTTCACCCGCTCGGTCATGGCCGGTGCGGTGCAGACGCAGGCGCAAGCCGCCAAAGCACCGGCGGCCGCTGCCGGTGGTGGCGGCAGCGAACTGGGCCTCATTCCCTGGCCCAAGGTCGATTTCGCCAAGTTCGGTCCGATCGAACGCAAGGAGCTGGGTCGCATCAAGAAGATCAGCGGCGCCAACCTGCTGCGCAACGCGGTGATGATCCCCGCCGTCACCAACCACGACGACGCCGACATCACCGAGCTGGAGGCCTTCCGCGTGGCCACCAACAAGGAAAACGAGAAGAGCGGCGTGAAAGTCACCATGCTGGCCTTCCTGATCAAGGCCTGCGTGGCCGCGCTGAAGAAGTTTCCCGAGTTCAACAGCAGCCTGGACGGGGATGCGCTGGTCTACAAGCAGTACTGGCACATCGGATTTGCCGCCGACACGCCCAACGGGCTCGTGGTGCCGGTCATCAAGGACGCCGACAAGAAGGGCATCCTGCAGATCAGCCAGGAAATGGGCGAACTGGCCAAGAAGGCCCGTGACGGGAAGCTGGGTCCGGCCGACATGAGCGGCGCGACCTTCACCATCTCCAGCCTGGGCGGCATCGGCGGGCGGTACTTCACGCCCATCATCAACGCACCCGAAGTGGCCATCCTGGGTGTGTGCAAGAGCCAGATGGAACCGGTGTGGGACGGCAAACAGTTCGTGCCTCGCCTGATGCTGCCGCTCTCGCTCACCTGGGATCACCGCGTCATCGACGGTGCGGCCGCCGCGCGCTTCAACGCGTACCTGGGCCAGATCCTCGGCGACTTCCGTCGCGTGCTGCTGTAAAGGAACCCGAACATGGCAACCATGGACATCAAGGTTCCCGACATCGGTGACTTCGCCGAGGTGGCGGTCATCGAACTGCTGGTCAAGCCGGGCGACACCATCAAGGCCGAACAGAGCCTGATCACCGTGGAGTCCGACAAGGCCTCGATGGAGATACCGTCGTCGCACGCCGGTGTGGTCAAGGAGCTCAAGGTCAAGCTGGGCGACAAGGTGGCGGAAGGCTCGGTCGTGCTGACGCTGGAGGTGGCCGGGGCTGCTGAAGCGCCAGCCCCTGCTGCGACGCCTTCCGCAGCAGCATCCGCAGCGGCACCTGCCACCCCGGCTGCCATCCCGGCTGCAGCATCGTTTGCCGGCAGCGCCGATCTCGACTGCGACCTGCTGGTGCTCGGTGGCGGCCCCGGCGGCTATTCCGCTGCCTTCCGCGCCGCCGACCTCGGCCTCAAGGTGGTCATCGTCGAGCGCTACGCCACCCTGGGCGGTGTGTGCCTGAACGTGGGCTGCATCCCGTCCAAGGCGCTGCTGCACGTGGCCGCCGTCATGGACGAGGTGAGCCACATGGCCGACCTCGGCGTGGAGTTCGGTCGTCCGGTGCTCAACATCGACAAGCTGCGCGGCCACAAGGAAAAGGTGATCGGCAAGCTCACCGGCGGCCTGGCGGCCATGGCCAAGATGCGCAAGGTGACCACCGTGCGCGGCTACGGCGCCTTTGTCGGTCCCAACCATCTGGCGGTGGAAGAAACCACCGGCAGCGGCCAGGAAAAGACCGGAACGAAGAAGGTCGTGGCTTTCAAGAAGTGCATCATCGCCGCCGGTTCGCAGGCGGTGCGGCTGCCCTTCATGCCGCAGGACCCGCGTGTGGTCGACTCCACCGGTGCGCTGGAGCTGAAGGATGTGCCGAAGAAGATGCTGATCGTCGGCGGCGGCATCATCGGCCTGGAGATGGGCACGGTCTACAGCACCCTGGGCGCCCGCCTGGACGTGGTGGAGATGATGGACGGCCTGATGCAGGGTGCCGACCGCGATCTGGTCAAGGTCTGGGAGAAGATGAACAAGCACCGTTTCGACAACGTGATGCTCAAGACCAAGACCGTGGGGGCCCAGGCCACGCCCGAGGGCATCAAGGTGCAGTTCGAGGGCCTGGACGGCACGAAGAGCGAAGGTGTGTACGACCTGGTGCTGCAGGCCGTGGGCCGTACCCCCAACGGCCGCAAGATCGCCGCCGAGCAGGCCGGCGTGGCGGTGACCGACCGTGGCTTCATCAATGTCGACATCCAGATGCGCACCAACGTGCCGCACATCTTCGCCATCGGCGACATCGTCGGCCAGCCCATGCTGGCCCACAAGGCGGTGCACGAGGCGCATGTGGCGGCCGAGGTGGCGGCCGGCGAACTGCTGGGCAACCCCGAGCTGGCGGCCGCTGCCTTCAACGCCCGGGTGATCCCGAGCGTGGCCTACACCGACCCCGAGGTGGCCTGGGTGGGCCTGACCGAGGACCAGGCCAAGGCCCAGGGCATCAAGGTGAAGAAGGGGCTGTTCCCGTGGGCGGCCTCCGGCCGTGCCATTGCCAACGGCCGGGACGAGGGCTTCACCAAGCTGCTGTTCGACGATTCGCCCGAGGCCCACGGCCACGGCAGGATCCTGGGCGGCGGCATGGTCGGCACCCACGCCGGCGACATGATCGGCGAAATCGCGCTGGCCATCGAGATGGGCGCCGACGCGGTGGACATCGGCAAGACCATCCACCCGCACCCCACGCTGGGCGAGAGCATCGGCATGGCAGCCGAGGTGGCGCACGGCTCCTGCACCGACGTGCCGCCGGCGCGGCGCTGAGCCGGACGGCACCAACAAGAAACCCGGCCTTGGCCGGGTTTTTTCATGGGGACGGGGAGATCAGGGTTCCTGCTGCTGGGGCAGCACCCGTCGGGCGCCGTTGAAGCGGGTGTTCCAGTAGGCGATGCGCATGTCTTCCACCCGCACCTGCGCACCAGCCCGGGGGGAATGGATGAACTTGCCGTCGCCCACGTAGATGCCCACATGGCTGAAGGCGCGGCGCATGGTGTTGAAGAACACCAGATCGCCCGGCTTGAGTTCGCTGCGGTCGATGACCTGGGTGGCGGCGGCCTGCTCGTCGGAGCGGCGCGGCAGGATCTTGCCGACCGACTGCTCGTACACCGCCCGCACGAAGCCGCTGCAGTCGAAGCCGGTGTCGTGGCTGTCGCCGCCCCATTTGTAGGGAACACCCAGGAAGGCCATGGCGTTGATGACCAGGCTGGACGCCTGTTCGCTCATGGACGCCCGGGCTTGCTGCACCTGGGCGCCCAGGCGGTTGATCAGGCCTTTCTCGGCCAGCAGCGCGTCCATGTCCTGATAGCCCGCCGAGGGGCTGGTCGTCGGTTCGGGAGCCGCATGCGCAGCGCTCAGCGCAGCGATGGCGATCACGGGGACGGACAGGCGGTGGAGCATGGGTCGCGAGGGTAACGGCTCACCGTCCCAGCGTCAAGCGAGAAAAACGCCGTAACCGCTTGATTCAGTTCTGTTTTTTGGTGAGCGGCTGTGGCAGGTCGACCATCACCGGCTGACCCGGCGTGGTGCAGCCGGTGTCGCAGCAGCGGCCGGGCTGGCGGTTGCGCGTGATGGGACGGGCCGGGTCGTGGGGCGCGGCAGCGGGCTCGCCCTGACTGGTCAGGCCGCGCTCCAGCAGGCGCTCCACCAGCTCCACCTTGTTGCCCAGCGGGTAGTGGCGCCAGATCTCCTGCTTCATGGCGGCCGGCGAACCGCCGCCATGCAGGCTGATCACGCTGTACCAGCCGCCCTGGTAGCCTGCGGTGAGGTCCTCGATGAACCGGGCGGTCTGGATGCGCTGCTCGTAGGGAATGTCGGGGCTGGCCCGCAGCACATCGGACAGGCGGGCGGCGGTTTCCGGGTTGTGGTCTTCGTCCGGGCCGGGCAGGGTGACGATGAGCCCGCCGCTGACGGTGTGGGCAATCCGGTGCATGTCGTAGATCTTGGTGGCCAGCAGCAGCTTGCCGATGTTGGCGAACACCGGATCGGGCATGAAGACGCTGCAATGCCCGTCCTGCCGACCGTACACGCTGGCGGCCACGCCGCAGGCGTAGAAGCCCTCGGTGATGGTGATCAGCTCCACCATCTGTTCGCGCAGGTGGCTCTCGGCCCCAGGGTCGAAGCCGTTGGCCTCGCACATCAGGGCGCCGGCGCCGATCAGCAGGTCGCCGAAGCCGGCGCGCGCGGCGATGCAGGTCTGGCGGTGGTGGGTGGCATAGCTGTAGGTGAGGTGGCCGCTGTGTTCCCATTCGCCCGCCAGGAACACTTGGTCCCAGGGCACGAACACCCGGTCGAAGATGCACACGCCGGTGCTCTGGCCATAACGGCGCGAGAAGAGGGCATCGCCGTGTTCCAGCTTTTCGCCCGGGCGCCCGGCGGGGCGGGCCACGATGGTCAGACCGGGCGCGTCCACCGGCACTGCGCAGCAGACTGCAAAGTCGGCGTCCTCGGCGCCCATGTTGCGGCAGGGCATGACCAGCAGCTCGTGCATGTAGGGTGCCCCGGTGACGATGGCCTTGGCGCCGCTGATCACGATGCCACGGGCGTTGCGCTCCACCACATGCACATAGGTGTCGGGGTTGGCCTGCTGGTGGGGGCGGCGGCTGCGGTCGCCCTTGGCATCGGTCATGGCCACGCCAAGGGTCAGGTCCTGGCTCTGCACCCGGTGCAGGTAGGCGAAGAACCGGTCACGGTGGGTCCGGCTGCCGCCGGCATCGTCCAGCCGTGCGGCCAGCTGGGCGATGGCGTTGAGCGCGTCGTGGGTCAGGTAGCGCTGGGCACAGCCGGTTTCCTGACAGATCAGCCGCACGGCCTCGAGCTTGTTCAGCAGGTCGCCGGTGCTGGTGCTCAGGTGGGTCATGCGGTTGACCACGCGCCCGCTGCTCTGCTCGACAGGGGTCATGAGCGTGGCCAGTTCGGGGCGGTGCGCCAGGTCGTAAGTGAGCGCTACGGCATTGATGCCGGGCTGGAAGGCCGGATCGTCGGCCACCGATTCCACCCGCCGGCCATCCACAAACACGGTGGGCCGCAGCCGGCGCAGAGATTCGCGGAAGTCCGCGCCGGTCATCAGGGAAGAGGCATCTGCAGCGGTGTTCATGAAATCCAGCCTTGTAGAAATGAACGGACGTCGATCATCAGTTTCGACATCGATCAGACATTTGAACATCGTTTAATTAATTGATCAATGATGATTTATTTCAACCTGGAGCATCTCGTCGGTACACTGAAAGCATGAATGTGCAGCTCGATGAACTCCGCCCGGTGCCCAGCGAGGCCGAGCGCGAGGCCGCCCAGCGGCAGCTGGAATTGAGGCAGCAGCGGCAGCTGGCCATGTCCGACACCCGGCGCGCGCTGGTGCTCGATGCCGCGCGCAGCGTGTTTGCCGAGAAAGGCCTGGAGGGCGCAGGCATCCGCGAGATCGCCCGCCGCGCCGGGTACACGCCGGGTGCGCTCTACAGCTACTTCGACAGCAAGGAGGCCATCTATGCCGCGCTGCTGTCCGAATCGCTCGACCGTCTGCATGCCGAGGTGGCGGCCGCCCGCGCGCCCAAGGGCCAGCCCCAGCGCCTGCTGGCCGAGCGGGCCAACGCCTGGTTCGGCTTTTATTCGCGCAACCCGCGCGACCTCGACCTGGGCTTCTACCTGGTGCAGGGCCTGGCGCCACGGGGTCTGAACCCGGAGCTGGACCGGGCGCTCAACCAGCGCCTCATGGATGCCTTGCGGCCCTGCGAACAGGCGCTGGAAGACCTGGGCCTGCCATCCGACCTGGCGCTGCAGGAAAACGCCGCGCTGTTTGCCCACGGGGTGGGCTTGCTGCTGCTGCAGCACACCGGACGAATCCGTCTGTTCGGGCAGTCGGCGCCGTATCTGTTCCAGCAGTACGTGGATCGGCTGATCGAGCGTGTCGTGCCGCAGGTGGCCGGCCCGGGCGCGCAGCCCGATCTGTTCGCCGGGTGAGTCAGCGCAGCCGGCTGCGAGAATCAAGCCTTTTGATCTGCCTGATGCCCCATGCTGCTTGACGCCGAAGAATCCCAACTCGTGCTGGTCGATTACCAGGAACGCCTGATGCCGGCCATGTTCGAGTCGGCCGCCGTGCTCGACAACGCCCACCGGCTGGCCCGCATGGCCCGCCTGCTGGAAGTGCCGGTCTGGGGCACCGAACAGAACCCGGCCAAGCTGGGGCCGAACCCGCCTCTCATCCGCGAGGCCTGCCGCAAGACGCTGGCCAAGATGCATTTCAGCGCTGTGGCCGATGGCCTGGCCGACTGGCTGCGTCCCCCGGCTCGGCCGGCCGGCGGCAATGCCCGCAGCCTGCCCAAGCACCTTCAGAAGCCGGCCGCGCCCAGCCAGCCGGAGCGGGGCACCATCGTGGTGGCCGGCTGCGAAGCCCATGTATGCCTGTTGCAGACGGCGCTGGAGCTGATCGAGCAGGAGTTCGATGTGTGGGTCGTGACCGATGCCTGCACCTCGCGCACCGAGCGCAACCGCGACGCCGCGTTCGACCGGCTGGCTGGCGCCGGCGCCGAGCTGGTGACCACCGAGATGGTGGCCTTCGAATGGCTGCGCACGGCGGACGACCCGCGCTTCAAGGATGTGCACGGCCTGATCAAGTGAGAAAGCGGCGGCGGGGGCCCCATCAGGGTTCCCACCGTCAGGCGACTGCAAGCGGGCTGCTCATAATTAAGAATTCAGTTCGCCGGCCCCACGCCGTCCAATGCCCGACCACTGAGGAGACATCACATGGGTTCGTCCGCCAAGTCCGCGAATTACGCCGACTTCCACCGCCGTTCGCTCGAAGACCGCGACGCCTTCTGGACCGAGCAGGCCGCCCTGATCGACTGGCACCGTCCTTTCGACCGGGTCTGCAACCACGACAATCCGCCGTTCGCGCGCTGGTTCGAAGGCGGCCTGACCAACCTGTGCCACAACGCGGTGGACCGGCATCTGAAGGACCGAGCCGACCAGAACGCGCTGATCTTCGTCTCCACCGAGACCGAGCAGGAGCGCGTCTACTCCTTCCGCGAGCTGCATGTGGAGGTGCAGCGCATGGCCGCCGTGCTCAAGGCCCAGGGCGTGGGCAAGGGCGACCGGGTGCTGATCTACATGCCCATGATTCCCGAGGCGGCCTTTGCCATGCTGGCCTGCGCCCGCATCGGCGCCATCCACTCGGTGGTGTTCGGCGGCTTCGCCAGCCACTCGCTGGCCTCGCGCATCGAGGATGCATCGCCGGTGGCCATCGTCAGTGCCGACGCCGGCTCGCGCGGCGGCAAGGTGGTGGAGTACAAGCCGCTGCTGGACGAGGCCATCCGCCTGTCCAGCCACAAGCCGTCGTCGGTGGTGATGGTCAACCGGGGTCTGGCTCCCATGGCCATGGTGGCTGGCCGTGATCACGACTACGCCAGCCTGCGTGCACTGCACATGGACGCCCAGGTGCCCTGCGAGTGGCTCGAATCCACCGAGATCAGCTACACCATCTACACCAGCGGCACCACCGGCCGCCCCAAGGGTGTGCAGCGCGACGTGGGCGGCTATGCCGTTGCGCTGGCGGCCAGCATGAAGCACATCTTCATGAGCCAGCCGGGCGAGACCTATTTCTCCACCAGCGACATCGGCTGGGTGGTCGGCCACAGCTACATCGTGTACGGCCCGCTGATCGCCGGCATGGCGACCATCATGTACGAGGGCCTGCCCATCCGGCCGGACGGCGGCATCTGGTGGAGCCTGATCGAGAAGTACAAGGTCAGCGTCATGTTCAGTGCGCCCACGGCGGTGCGCGTGCTCAAGAAGCAGGACCCGGCCTACCTCAAGAAGTACGACCTCTCCAGCCTCAAGGCCCTGTTCCTGGCCGGCGAGCCGCTGGACGAGCCGACCGCGCGCTGGATCGCCGACGGCCTGGGCGTGCCCATCATCGACAACTACTGGCAGACCGAGAGCGGCTGGCCCATCCTGACCATTGCCAACGGCGTGGAGCGCAAGGACAGCAAGTTCGGCAGCCCGGGCATTCCCATGTACGGCTACAGCGTCAAGCTGCTGCACGAGAGCACCGGCGAAGAACTCACCGGGGCCGACGAGAAGGGCGTGGTGGTCATCGAAGGCCCGACGCCGCCGGGCTTCATGCAGACCGTCTGGAAGGATGACGAGCGCTTCGTCAACACCTACTGGAAGAGCATTCCGGGCAAGCTGGTCTACAGCACCTTCGACTGGGGCATCCGCGACAAGGACGGCTACTTCTACATCCTGGGCCGCACCGACGACGTGATCAATGTGGCCGGTCACCGCCTGGGCACCCGCGAGATCGAGGAAAGCATCTCCAGCCACCCCAATGTGGCCGAGGTGGCGGTGGTGGGCGTGGCCGACAACCTCAAGGGTCAGGTGGCGATGGCCTTCGTGGTGGCCAAGGACAGCACCACGCTGGGCGATGCCCAGGCCCAGCTCAAGCTGGAAGGCGAGATCATGAAGCTGGTGGACAGCCAGCTCGGTGCGGTGGCCCGGCCGTCGCGGGTGAGGTTTGTCTCGGTGCTGCCCAAGACGCGCAGCGGCAAGCTGCTGCGCCGCGCCATCCAGGCCGTCTGCGAGGGCCGCGACCCCGGCGACCTGACCACCATGGACGACCCCGGCGCCCTGCAGCAGATCCGCGATCTGTTCGCCTGAGCGGCGCTGGCTGTGTCGGTATCTGGCTATGATGGATTGCTTATATAGCCAGACGCCGAAACAGGACCCGCCATGGACGACATGATCGGAACGACAGCCCAGGTCGAGAAGGCCCGGGTGTTCGAGCTGGCCGCCGAGCTGTTCGGCGTGCTGGCCACCCCCATGCGCCTGCGTATCCTCAGCGCGTTGTGCGATCAGGAGAAATCGGTCTCCCAGCTGCTGCAGGAGATCGACACCACCCAGCCCAACCTGTCGCAGCACCTCAACCTGCTGTACCGCTCGGGCATCCTGGCCCGGCGCAAGGAGGGCACCCAGGTCATCTACCGGGTGCAGAGCGAACAGGCCGTCACCCTCTGCCGCACCGTCTGCACCCAGATCGCGATCGAGATGGACGAGCCCGGCGCGGTGCCGGCAACCCAGCGTCTGACGCCGCGCGGCGGGGCCTGAGGGCCGGCCTTTTCAATTTCTTGCCCTTGCGGCCGATGTAACTGGCACAATTCGGTCTTGCAGCCAGTCCTTCCACAGTCACTGTCGCATCCGCCAATCGGTCCAGCCGTGTCGCGGAAGGTTTTTTCAACCAGCTAATGTTCCCTGCAGGGGAACGGAGGTCAGCGGATTCATGAGCGATACGCCATCGAGCGCGGGCAACGTCTATGTTGCCTACAAGAACAACTCCTACCTGTTCGGCGGCAACGCCCCGTATGTGGAGGAGATGTACGAGAACTACCTGCAGAACCCGGGCAGCGTGCCCGACAACTGGCGCAGCTACTTCGACGCCCTGCAGCATGTTCCCGCCGTTGACGGGTCCGACGCCCGTGACGTTCCGCACCTCCCCGTCGTCAACGCCTTTGCCGAACGCGCCAAGCAGGGCGGCACCAAGGTGGTCATTGCCGCCGGTGCCGACTCCGATCTGGGCCGCAAGCGCGTTTCCACCCAGCAGCTGATCGCCGCCTACCGCAACGTGGGGCAGCGCTGGGCCGACCTCGACCCCCTCAAGCGCACCGAGCGCCCGGCCATCCCGGAGCTGGAGCCGTCCTTCTACGGCTTCACCGACGCCGACCTGGAGACGGTGTTCAACACCAGCAACACCTTCTTCGGCAAGGAAACCATGCCGCTGCGCGAGCTGCTGAACGCGCTGCGCGAAACCTACTGCGGCTCCATCGGTGCCGAGTACATGTACATCACCGACCAGGCCCAGAAGCGCTGGTGGCAGGAAAAGCTCGAGAGCATCCGCAGCAAGCCGAACTTCACGGCCGACAAGAAGAAGCACATCCTGGAGCGCCTGACCGCCGCCGAAGGCCTGGAGCGTTACCTGCACACCAAGTACGTGGGCCAGAAGCGCTTCTCGCTCGAGGGCGGCGAGAGCTTCATCGCCGCCATGGACGAGCTGATCCAGCAGGCCGGCGCCAAGGGCATCCAGGAAATCGTGATCGGCATGGCCCACCGGGGCCGCCTGAACGTGCTGGTCAACACCTTGGGCAAGATGCCCAAGGACCTGTTCGCCGAGTTCGACCACACCGCCCCGGAAGATCTGCCGGCCGGTGACGTGAAGTACCACCAGGGCTTCAGCTCGGACGTGTCCACCCCCGGCGGCCCGGTGCACCTGAGCCTGGCCTTCAACCCCTCGCACCTGGAAATCGTGAACCCGGTGGTCGAGGGCTCGGTGCGGGCCCGCATGGACCGCCGCGACGATGCACTGGGCAAGCAGGTGCTGCCGGTGCTGGTGCACGGCGACGCCGCTTTCGCCGGTCAGGGCGTCAACCAGGAAACCCTGGCCCTGGCCCAGACCCGTGGTTATTCCACCGGCGGCACGGTGCACCTGATCATCAACAACCAGATCGGCTTCACCACCTCCGACCCGCGCGACCTGCGCTCCACCCTGTACTGCACCGACATCGTCAAGGGTGTGGAGTCGCCGGTGCTGCACGTCAACGGCGACGACCCGGAAGCCGTGGTGCTGGCAGTCCAGCTGGCGCTGGAGTACCGCCTGGAGTTCCGCAAGGACGTGGTGGTCGACATCATCTGCTTCCGCAAGCTGGGTCACAACGAGCAGGACACCCCCAGCCTGACCCAGCCGCTGATGTACAAGAAGATCGCGGCCCACCCCGGCACGCGCAAGCTGTACGCCGACAAGCTGGCCGCTCAGGGCCTGGGCGAGTCGCTGGGCGACGACATGGTCAAGGCCTACCGGGGCGCTCTGGACGAAGGCCGTCACACCGTGGATCCGGTGCTGACCAACTTCAAGAGCAAGTACGCGGTGGACTGGGCGCCCTTCCTGGGCAAGAAGTGGACCGACGCGGCCGACACCGCGATCCCGCTGACCGAGTGGAAGCGCATCGCCGACCGGCTGACCACCATCCCCGAGAACGTCACGCCGCACCAGCTGGTCAAGAAGGTCTATGCCGACCGCGCCGCCATGGGCCGGGGCGAGATCAATGTGGACTGGGGCATGGGCGAGCACATGGCCTTTGCCACCCTGGTGGCCAGCGGCTACGCGGTGCGCCTGTCCGGCGAGGACTGCGGCCGGGGCACCTTCACCCACCGCCATGCGGTCATCCATGACCAGAACCGCGAGAAGTGGGACGAGGGCACCTACATCCCGCTGCAGAACGTGGCCGAGAACCAGGCGCCGTTCGTGGTGATCGACTCCATCCTGTCCGAAGAGGCGGTGCTGGGCTTCGAGTACGGCTATGCCGGCTCCGACCCCAACACCCTGGTGATCTGGGAAGCCCAGTTCGGCGACTTCGCCAACGGCGCCCAGGTGGTCATCGACCAGTTCATCGCCTCCGGTGAAGTGAAGTGGGGCCGCCTCAACGGCCTCACGCTGATGCTGCCGCACGGCTACGAAGGCCAGGGTCCCGAGCACAGCTCGGCCCGCCTGGAGCGCTTCATGCAGCTGGCCGCCGACACCAACATGCAGATCGTGCAGCCCACCACGGCCAGCCAGATCTTCCATGTGCTGCGCCGCCAGATGATCCGCCCGCTGCGCAAGCCGCTGGTGCTGTTCACCCCGAAATCCCTGCTGCGCAACAAGGACGCCACCTCGCCGCTGTCCGAATTCACCAAGGGCGGTTTCCAGACCGTTCTGCCGGAACAGAACGCCGATGTCCTGAAGAAGGCCGACAAGGTCAAGCGCGTGATCGTGTGCTCGGGCAAGGTCTATTACGACCTGGTCAAGAAGCGCGAGGAGAAGGGCAACGACGACGTGGCCATCGTGCGCATCGAACAGCTCTATCCGTTCCCGCACAAGGCCTTCGCCGCCGAGATCAAGCGTTTCCCCAACGCGACCGACATCGTGTGGTGCCAGGACGAGCCGCAGAACCAGGGCGCCTGGTTCTTCATCCAGCACCAGATCCACGAGAACATGCTCGAGGGTCAGAAGCTGGGCTATGCCGGCCGCGCGGCCTCGGCCTCGCCGGCCGTGGGTTACGCCCACCTGCACCAGGAACAGCAGAAGCACCTGATCGAGGCGGCTTTCGCCAAGCTCAAGGGCTTCATCCTCACCAAATAAGTCGGTCCGTGGCTGACCCCGCGCGCGGCGCTGTGCCGCAGCGGGGCCTCACGCGCGGCACAACCCGAACACACGCATCCCAGGAAAGAACATGGCAATCGTTGAAGTCAAAGTCCCGCAGCTGTCCGAATCCGTGGCCGAAGCCACCTTGCTGCAGTGGAAGAAGAAGGTCGGTGAGGCAGTGGCCGCCGACGAGATCCTGATCGAGATCGAGACCGACAAGGTCGTGCTCGAAACCCCGGCCCCGGCCGCCGGCGTGCTGGTGGAGATCCTGCAGGGCGACGGTGCCACCGTCGCCGCCGACCAGGCCATCGCCCGCATCGACACCGCCGCCGTGGTGGGCGCCGCTCCGGCCGCTGCGGTTGCCGCACCGGCTGCGGCTCCGGCCCCGGCCGCCGCTCCGGTGGCCGCTGCCGCCGCCGTGGGTGGTGCCAAGGCAGGTGTGGCCATGCCCGCTGCCGCCAAGCTGATGGCCGACAACAACCTCGCCGCCGGTTCCGTGGCCGGCTCCGGCAAGGACGGCCGTGTGACCAAGGGCGACGTGCTGGGCGCCCTGGCCAACCCGCCGGCCGCAGCCCCCAAGGCCGCACCCGCTGCCGCCATCCCCACCGGCGCTCCCACGAAGGCGCTGCCGCAGGTGCCGGTGGTCACGCCGGACCTGGGCGACCGCCCCGAAGAGCGCGTGCCCATGACCCGCCTGCGCGCCCGCGTTGCCGAGCGTCTGCTGCAGTCTCAGGCCACCAACGCCATCCTGACCACCTTCAACGAGGTGAACATGGCGCCGGTGATGGAGATGCGCAAGAAGTTCCAGGAGAAGTTCGAGAAGGAGCACGGTGTCAAGCTGGGCTTCATGAGCTTCTTCGTGAAGGCAGCCGTGCACGCCCTCAAGAAGTTCCCGGTGCTCAACGCCTCGGTGGACGGCAACGACATCGTCTACCACGGCTACTTCGACATCGGCATCGCCGTGGGTTCGCCGCGCGGCCTGGTGGTGCCCATCATCCGCAACGCTGACCAGCTGAGCTTTGCCGACATCGAGAAGAAGATCGCCGAGTTCGGCCAGAAGGCCAAGGACGGCAAGATCGGTCTGGACGACCTGTCCGGCGGCACCTTCTCCATCAGCAACGGCGGCACCTTCGGCTCCATGCTGTCCACGCCCATCATCAACCCGCCGCAGTCGGCCATCCTGGGCGTGCACGCCACCAAGGACCGTGCGGTGGTGGAAAACGGCCAGATCGTGATCCGGCCCATGAACTACCTGGCCATGTCCTACGACCACCGCATCATCGACGGTCGCGAGGCCGTGCTGGGCCTGGTGGCCATGAAGGAAGCGCTGGAAGATCCGGCCCGCCTGCTGTTCGATATCTGACCACCCCTGCCGCGCTTCGCGCTACCCCCTCAAGGGGGCGGCACCAGCCGTCCGGCAAAGCCGGCCCGGCGGTGCCCCTGGAGGGGGCCATGCGCCAGCGCGACTCCATTGAAGGAACATCATGTCCCAAGCATTTGACGTCGTCGTGATCGGCGGCGGCCCCGGCGGCTACATCGCCGCCATCCGCGCGGCCCAGCTGGGTTTCAAGGTGGCCTGCATCGACGAGTGGAAGAACGCCGCCGGCGGCCCGGCCCCGGGTGGCACCTGCACCAACGTGGGCTGCATCCCGTCCAAGGCGCTGCTGCAGTCGTCCGAGCATTTCGAGCACGCCAACAAGCACTTCGCCGACCACGGCATTACCGCCACCAACGTCAAGATCGACATCGCCAAGATGATCGGCCGCAAGGACACGGTGGTGAAGCAGAACAACGACGGCATCCTCTACCTGTTCAAGAAGAACAAGGTGTCGTTCTTCCACGGCCGCGGCTCCTTCGTGAAGGCCGTGGACGGCGGTTACGAGATTGCCGTGGCCGGCGCCCAGAACGAGACCCTCACCGGCAAGCAGATCGTCGTGGCCACGGGCTCGAATGCCCGCGCGCTGCCGGGCGTGCCGTTCGACGAAGACATGGTGCTGTCCAACGACGGCGCCCTGCGTCTGGGCGCCGTGCCCAAGAAGCTGGCCCTGATCGGCTCCGGTGTGATCGGCCTGGAGATGGGCTCGGTCTGGCGCCGTCTGGGTGCTGATGTGACCATCCTGGAAGGTCTGCCGACCTTCCTGGGCGCGGTGGACGAGCAGATCGCCAAGGAAGCCAAGAAGGCCTTCGACAAGCAGGGCCTGAAGATCGAGCTGGGCGTGAAGGTCGGCGAGATCAAGACCGGCAAGAAAGGCGTGACGGTGAACTACACCAACGCCAAGGGCGAGGCGGTGGCGCTGGAAGCCGACAAGCTGGTGGTCTCCATCGGCCGGGTGCCCAACACCATCGGCCTGAACACCGAAGCGGTGGGCCTGCAGCTCGATGAGCGCGGCGCCATCGTGGTGGACGGCGACTGCCGCACCAACCTGCCCGGCGTCTGGGCGGTGGGTGATGTGGTGCGCGGCCCCATGCTGGCCCACAAGGCCGAGGAAGAGGGCGTGGCCGTGGCCGAGCGCATCGCCGGCCAGCACGGGCATGTCAACTTCAACACCATTCCCTGGGTCATCTACACCAGCCCGGAGATCGCCTGGGTGGGCCGCACCGAGCAGCAGCTCAAGGCCGACGGCGTGGCGTACAAGGCCGGCACCTTCCCGTTCCTGGCCAACGGCCGGGCACGGGCGCTGGGCGACACCACCGGCATGGTGAAGTTCCTGGCCGATGCCGCCACCGACGAGATCCTGGGCGTGCACATCGTGGGCCCCATGGCCTCAGAGCTGATCGCCGAAGCCGTGGTGGCCATGGAGTTCAAGGCCAGTGCCGAGGACATTGCCCGCATCTGCCATGCGCACCCGTCGCTGTCGGAAGCCACCAAGGAAGCCGCGCTGGCGGTGGACAAGCGCACGCTGAACTTCTGACCTGCGTGTTCCTGTGAGCGTCCGCAGCGCCTACGAGGCCGCGCTGAAAGAGCGCGGCTACACCACCGACCCCGCCCAGCAGCGTGCCATCGACGCGCTGGAGCGGTGTGCCTCCGAATGGGCGGTCTACAAGCAGAAGCGGTCCAACTCGCTCAAGAAGCTGTTCAACCGGCCGGACGTGCCCAAGGGCGTCTACATGTTCGGCGGGGTGGGGCGCGGCAAGAGTTTCCTGATGGACTGCTTCTTCCAGGCCGTGCCCATCCGCCGCAAGACGCGGCTGCACTTCCACGAGTTCATGCGCGAGGTGCACCGCGAGCTGCGTGACCTGCAGGGCACGGTCAACCCGCTGGACGTGCTGGGCCAGCGCATGGCGCAGCGCTACAAGCTGATCTGCTTCGACGAATTCCACGTGGCGGACGTGACCGACGCCATGATCCTGCACCGCTTGCTGGACGCGCTGTTCAAGGCGGGCGTGGGCTTCGTCACCACCTCCAACTTTCACCCCGACGGGCTGTACCCCGACGGGCTGCACCGCGACCGCATCCTGCCGGCCATCGGGCTGCTCAAGAGCCGGCTGGAGGTGATCAATGTGGACAACGGCACCGACTACCGGCAGCGCACGCTCAACCACATCGAGCTCTACCACTGCCCGCTGGGGCCGCAGGCCGACGAGGCCATGGAGCGCACCTTCAACGAGCTGGCCGAGGCCGGCGATCAGGACGCGGTGATGACCATCGAGTCACGGCAGATCCGGGCGGTGCGCCGGGCCGGTGGCGTGATCTGGTTCGATTTCCGCACCCTGTGCGGCGGCCCGCGTTCGCAGAACGATTACCTGGAAATCGCCAGCCAGTTCCACACGGTGCTGCTGTCCAACGTGCCGCAGATGGCGGTGCGCCAGGCATCGGAAGCGCGGCGCTTCACCTGGCTGATCGATGTGCTGTACGACCGGCGGGTCAAGCTGGTGATGTCGGCGGCCGTGCCGCCGGAGCAGCTGTACACCGAGGGGCCGATGTCGCACGAGTTTCCGCGCACCGTGTCGCGGCTGACCGAGATGCAGTCGCAGGAATTCCTGTCGCTGGAGCACCGGCTGGTGGACACCGGCCTGACCTGAGGTCCGGCCTCAGAGCGGGTCGAGCTTGACGACTGCGATCGACAGGTTGTCGCCACCGCCCTTGGCCCGGGTGCGGGCCTTCTGGATCAGGAATTCGCAGGCCTCGCGCGGGGTCAGCATGGAGACGGTGCTGGCGATTTCCTCCGGATTGAAGTAGTGCCAGATGCCGTCGCTGCAGGCCAGCAGCACGTCGCCGGCCTGCAGGCGGCGGATGGTGTGCAGGTCCACCGGCGGATCGTTCTCGGTACCCAGGCACCCCATGAGGATGTTCGAGTGCGGGTGGTCCATGGCTTCCTGCTCGGTCAGCTCGCCCTGGTTGACCAGCGACTGCACGTAGGAGTGGTCGAGCGTCCGGAAATGGAGCTTGCCCTGGCGGAAGTGATAGACACGCGAGTCGCCGGCATGCACGCAGTGGGCGCCGCCGTCGGGGGTGAGCACGAAGGCCGCCACCGTGCTGTGCGGCTCCTGCTCGGCCGCCACGGCGGTGAGCTTGATGACGATGTGGGATTCCTCGACGATCTTGCGCAGCAGGGCATCGGGGTCGTCGGTCTCCGGGTCAAAGCGGTTGAACAGCTGCTGCGTGGTGAGCATGACCTGGTCGGACGCCTTGCGCCCCCCGCTGCGGCCACCCATGCCGTCGGCCACCACGGCCAGCACGCAGCCGGGAACGCGTTTGTGGCTGAGCAGTGCCACCTGATCCTGCTGATAGTCGCGGTCGCCCCGGTGAAGGCCGGTGGATGCCTGGATGCGGTAGCCTTGGGTCATGAAGCTGCGTCGCCTTGAGGTCGGGATGGCTGTCGGAGTGACGGCGTGAATGGTACCCCCGAGTGCGGCCGCCCGGCGCCCGCATCCCCCGAAGAAGCGGCCGCAGGTCTCGTTGACGCCACACGCGCCGCACTGACACCGCCATCCCTGCAGCAGCGCTGGGGACCAGACTTCCGCCATCGCCCGGGGCAGGTCGTCATGGCCGAGGCCGTGGCTGGTGTGCTGGGCACCGGCGGCGCACTGGCGGTGCAGGCCGGCACCGGTGTGGGCAAGACGCTGGCCTATCTGGTGCCGCTGCTGCTCAGCGGGCGTCGTGCCATCCTGTCCACCGCCACCCAGGCCCTTCAGGACCAGCTGTTCCACCGCGACATCCCGGCCGTCACCCGCGCGCTGGGCTTGCCGGTGCGACTGGCCCTGCTCAAGGGACGCTCGGCCTATGTCTGCCTGCATCGGCTGCGCAGCCAGACCGCCATCCACGTGCCCGGCCGCGATCCGGCCGACAGCGTGCTGCTGGCCCAGCTGCTGCGCTGGGCCGAGGGCAGCACCAGTGGCGACCTGGCCGATGTGCCATCACTGGAGTCCCGACCGGCGCTGCGGCCGCTGGTCACCTCCACCCGGGACAACTGCCTGACCACCGAATGCCCCGAGCTCGACCGCTGCGCCGTCTACCGGGCGCGTCGCGCCGCGCTGCAGGCCGACTGGGTGGTGGTCAATCACCATGTCTTCATGGCCGACCTCGATGTGCGCGAGTCGGGGGTGGCGGCCCTGTTGCCGCAAGCCGAGGCAATCGTGTTCGACGAGGCGCACCAGCTCAACGACACCGCCATCGGTTTCCTGGGGCGCCGGGTCACGTCGGCCCGCTGGACCGATCTGGCCCGCGACGTGGTCTCGGCCACCCGGGTTCATGCCCCCGGGGTGCGCCCCTGGTCGGCATGGACGCTCGATCTGGAGCGCTGCAGCCGCAGCTTGGGTGAACTCGCCGGCAGCACCACGGCCACCGACACGCGCATTCCGTGGGACGGCGGTGCGCCGGCCGGCGTGGATGCCGCTGCCTGGAATCAGGCCTGCGTGGCGCTGGACCGTGTGCTGGGCTGGTTGCACGAAGGGCTGCAGTCCACGGCCGAGGCCGCGCCCGACCTGGCCCGGCTGGACGCCCGGGTGGCCGACGCGCGTGCCGACTGGCGTCGGCTGGTCGGCGAGCCTGCCGCCCCCGGCGAGGTACGCTGGCTCAGCCGCCACACCGCGCGCCGCTGGGAGGTGCACCAGACCCCGGCGGACAGCGCCGGCCTGTTTCCCGGTCTGCTGGCTGCACGTCCGCAGGTGAGCTGGATCTTCACTTCGGCCACGCTGGGGCATGACGAGCACCTGAGCTGGTTCACGCGGAGCGTGGGTCTGGCCGCGTCCGATGGAACCCCCGCTGCCGGTGTGCGTGTTTTGAGGGTGCAGACCGCGTTCGACCACATGCGCCAGGCCG
The DNA here is from genome assembly GCA_943370825.1 of Allobosea thiooxidans. GTDB lineage: Bacteria > Pseudomonadota > Gammaproteobacteria > Burkholderiales > Burkholderiaceae_C > Hydrogenophaga. Next base: position 27,275 of record CALRSR020000013.1, read on the forward strand.
CCCTGCATGTGCCGCCCGATCTGCCGGAGCCGGGCGAGCCCGGTCACCTGGAAGCCCTGGGGCGGCGTCTGGCCGTCTGGGTCGGCCGGCTGGGCGGCCGCACCCTGGTGCTCACCACGACCAACCGTGCTGCCCGTCAGCTGGCCGAGCATCTGCGTCTGGAGAGCCAGCAGGGCAGCTTAGGACTGGAAGGGCTGACGGTGCTGGCGCCCACCGCATCGGCGCGGCGGAATGCGCTGGAGACGTTCCGGCGCTCGGGCGATCGGCCCATGGTGCTGATCGCCTCGGGCGGCTTGTGGGACGGGGTCGATCTGCCCGGCGACGCCCTGCAGCTGGTGGTGATCGACAAGTTGCCGTTCCCGCCGCCCGACGATCCGCTGGTGCAGGCACGTGTGCAGCGCGCCCGGGACCAGGGCATGGACGGTTTTGTGGCGGTGCACCTGGCCGAAGCAGCCCTGGCGCTGGGGCAGGGGGCCGGCCGGCTGATCCGCAGCGAGACCGACCGCGGTGTGGTGGTGCTGGCCGATGGCCGCGTGCTGCGGCGCTCTTACGGGCCGACGTTGCTGTCGGCCATGCCGCCCATGCGCTGGCTGGCCACCGAGGACGAACTTCTTCAGGCGCTGGATGCGCTGGCCAGGGACCGGGAGGTCACCACACCTTCCACCACGGGTTTTCCCGGGTTCTGAAGCCCTGGCGCAGGAAATCGCTGTTGGGGTAGTTGCTCTGCATGATGCGGCGGGTGTCGTCGCGCAGCTGGGTCATGCCCAGGGCGTCGTAGGACTGCATCAGGATGAAGAGCGCTTCTTCCAGGGCCGGCGCGTCGGAAAACTCGGTGAGGGCCAGCTGCGCCCGGTTGATGGCCGCCACATGGGCACCCCGGCTGTAGTAGTAGCGGGCCACATGCACCTCGTACTGCGCCAGCGAGTTGACGATGTAGGTCATGCGCTGGCGGGCGTCGGGGGCGTATTTCGAGTCGGGGAAACGCTCGGCCAGCTCGCGGAAGGCCTCGAAGGATTCCTTGGCGGCCTTCTGGTCGCGTTCGGACAGGTCCTGGCGGGCCAGGGCGCCGAACAGGCCCAGGTTGTCGTTGAAGTTGACCAGACCCCGCAGGTACAGCGCGTAGTCCATGGCCGGGCTGGTGGGGTGCAGGCGCTGGAAGCGATCCAGGGTGGCCAGAGCCTGGGCCGACTCGGACGCCTTGTAGTGGGTGAAGGCCTTGTCCAGCTGGGCCTGCTGCGCCAGCGGCGTGCCGGCGGCGCGGCCCTCCAGTTTTTCGAGCAGGTTGGCCGCTTTCTCATAGTTGCCGGCCTGGCGCTCGTCGGTGGCTTCGCGGTAGAGCTTGTTGGGGCTCCAGTTGGCCGTCTCGTCCACCGGGGCGGTGGAAGCGCAGCCTTGCAGTGCCAGCACGGCGGCCGCAGCCAGGGTCACGGCCGATAATCTCAAGCTCACATTCACAGGCATACCTCGACGACGGAACGACAGTTGGAAACGCAAAGTATATCGACGGGGTGTCCGGACGATCCGGGTATCGACGGGGCCGAGCAGCGCACGCTGTCGGTGCCGGTGGAGTGGCACGGACAGCGCATCGACCGCGCGCTGGCGGCCCTGGTTCCGGAGTTTTCCCGCAGCCACCTGCAGCAGCTGGTGCTGGACGGTGCAGTGCGCTGGCGCGGACAGCCCGTGGCCAAGGTGTCGGCACGGGTGCAGGCCGGCGATGCCATCGACATCGAGCTGCGCCCCACGGCGCAGGCCAGCGCCTTCCTGCCCGAACCGATGGCGCTGGATGTGGTCCACGAGGACGAGCACCTGCTGGTCATTCACAAGCCCGCCGGACTGGTGGTGCATCCGGCCGCCGGTCACTGGACCGGCACCCTGCTCAACGGCCTGCTGGCGTACCACCGGGGCGCGGCCGACCTGCCGCGCGCCGGCATCGTGCACCGCCTGGACAAGGACACCTCGGGCCTGATGCTGGTGGGCAAGACCCGCCTGGCGGTGGATGCCCTGGTGCGGGCCATCGCGGCCCGCGAGGTGAGCCGCCAGTACCTGGCTCTGGCCCACGGGGCCTGGCGCGGAGCCAGCCCGCTGGAGGTGGATCGACCCATCGGCCGGGATCCGCATCACCGCCTCCGCATGGCGGTGACGGCAGGCGGCAAGCCGGCCCGCACCACCGTGGTCCGGCTGGATTCCCGAGACGACGCCTGCCTGGTGGCCTGCCGGCTGCACACCGGGCGGACGCACCAGATCCGGGTGCACATGGCGTCGCTGGGCCACATCCTGGTGGGCGATGCGGTGTACGGCGGCCGCCCGGTCTTCGGCCTGCAGCGGCAGGCGCTGCATGCGGCCTCGCTGGGCCTAGCGCATCCGGTGCACGGTGGCTGGTTGAGCTTCTGGTCGCCGCCCCCGCCGGACATGGCGCAGGCCCTGTCGGACAGCGGCCTCCGCTACAATCCGCCCACTCCCGGGCAGCCCCTGCTGGCCGATCTGGCCGACTGACCGGCCCACCGATCGCCGCGGCGCGTATCGTCCGCTGAACCGCTCCGGCCCTCCGGCAGCCCCCTCCCTCCGGCCTGCAGCCGGACCTTGACCGAGCGACACCATGAACACCACGGATGCCCTGCGTGTCCTTGAGACGGCCTTGATCTGTGCCACGCAGCCGCTGACCGTGCGTGAGCTGGGCACGCTGTTCGACGGCGAGATCGCACCCGACACCCTGAAGTCCCTGCTGGCCGACCTGCAGCTGCAGTGGACCGGGCGCGGGGTGGAGCTGGTGCAGGTCGCCAGCGGCTGGAGATTCCAGAGCCGGCCTGAACTGCGGCCCTTCCTCGACCGGCTGCACCCCGAGAAGCCGCCCAAGTATTCCCGCGCTGCCATGGAAACGCTGGCCATCATTGCCTACCGGCAGCCGGTGACCCGGGGCGACATGGAAGACATCCGGGGCGTCACCATCAATTCGATGATCCTCAAGCAGCTGGAAGACCGGGGCTGGATCGAGGTGATCGGCCACCGCGAGACCGTGGGGCGGCCTGCCTTGTTCGCCACCACCCGCCAGTTCCTGGACGATCTGGGCCTGGCATCGCTGGATCAGCTGCCGCCACTGGAGGCGAGCGAAGTCCAGGAATCCGCGCTCGACCGCCTCGATTTCGATGCGCTGTCCCAGCGTCTGCCCGATGAAACGCCCGACGGAGCCCCCGAGGCCGACCTGCTGACCGAATCCGCCGACACCGGCGCCCAAGATCCCACCAAGGAAACCCATGACGACGCCGGACACCTCCCCCCGACCGCCGGTTGAGGCCACGCCGGCCGACGACTCGGCCCTGAAGTTCGATGACGTCATCAGCGGCGCCTTCGACGCCGAGCAGGAGGCCGAACCCGCTGCACCGACCAAGCGGGTGCTGGCGCCCCAGGCCGAATCGCCCAAGCTGCACAAGGTGCTGGCGCAGGCTGGCATGGGTTCCCGGCTGGAGATGGAGCAGCTCATCCTGGAAGGCCGCATCTCGGTCAACGGCGAGCCCGCCCATGTGGGCCAGCGCATCCAGTACGGTGATGTCATCAAGGTCAACGGCAAGCCGGTGCGGGTGCGCATGACGCCGCCGCCCCCGCGTGTGCTGGCCTACCACAAGCCGGCCGGCGAAGTGGTGTCGCACGACGACCCCCAGAACCGGCCCACCGTGTTCCGCCGCCTGCCGCGCCTGCAGACCGGCAAGTGGCAGTCGGTCGGCCGCCTGGACCTCAATACCGAAGGCCTGTTGCTGCTCACCAGCTCCGGTGAGCTGGCCAACCGCCTGATGCACCCCCGTTTCGGCCTGCAGCGCGAGTACGCGGTGCGGGTGCTGGGCGCGCTGTCCAACGAGGAAAAGCAGCGCCTGCTCGACGGCGTCAACCTGGACGACGGTCCGGCGCAGTTCGCCTCCATCGAGGACGGCGGCGGCGAGGGCGCCAACTGCTGGTACCGCGTCACCATCGCCGAAGGCCGCAACCGCGAGGTGCGGCGCATGTTCGAGGCCGTGGGTCATGCCGTCAGCCGTCTGATCCGCATCCGCTACGGCGCCATGATGCTGCCGCGCGGACTCAAGCGCGGTGCCTGGATCGAGCTGGACGAGCGCGACATCGCCCGCCTGACGGCTGCTGCCGGCATGGTGCCGGCCGCCGAGCCGGCCCGCGGGCCGCGCCCGGGCGCCTCGCGCGGCAGTCCGTCCCGGGGAGGCCAGCGCACCGGTCGGGGTCCCTCACGCCCGACCCAGGCGGCTCCCGAGCCGGCACCGATGGGGCGCAAGCCCTGGGGCGCTGCGCCCGGCGCAGGGCGCCAGGGCGCAGCCCAGCCCGACCCCATGAAGACTTCACTGGGCTACATCGGCCACGACGCCGTGGCCCGCAAGCGCCAGCAGGATGCCGGTCGCGGCAAGGGAGCCCAGCCGCCCCGGGGCGGGCAGGGTGGCGGCAAGCGTCGCGGACCCGGTCGCTGAGACGTCCACGCCCGTCCGGGGGGCGTGTGACGCGATGTAGAATCGCAGGCTCTGCGCCAGCCGGTGCAAATCGTTGAATTTCCTTCAAAACTTCAGGTATCAGGATCTCCCCATGGCCATCGAACGCACCCTCTCGATCATCAAGCCCGACGCCGTTGCCAAGAACGTCATCGGCCAGATTTACGCCCGCTTCGAGGCCGCCGGCCTGAAGGTCGTGGCCGCCAAGATGGTTCACCTCTCGCGCGGCGAAGCCGAGCAGTTCTACGCCGTGCACAAGGCCCGTCCGTTCTTCAAGGACCTGGTGGACTTCATGGTCTCCGGCCCGGTGATGATCCAGGCCCTGGAAGGCGAGGGCGCCATCGCCAAGAACCGCGACCTGATGGGCGCCACCGATCCCAAGAAGGCCGCCCCCGGCACCATCCGTGCCGACTTCGCCGACAGCATCGACGCCAATGCCGTGCACGGCTCCGACGCTCCCGAAACCGCTGCCCAGGAAGTAGCCTTCTTCTTCCCTGGCATGAACGTCTACTCGCGCTGATCCGCGCGCAGACCATGGCGTCATGACGGTCAATCTGCTCGACTTCGATCTCGACGGGTTGACCGCGTTCTGCGAGCAGCTGGGCGAAAAGCGCTTCCGCGCCGTCCAGCTGTTCCGCTGGATTCACCAGAAGGGTGAATCCGACCCCTCCCGAATGACCGATCTCGCCAAGAGCCTTCGCGAGAAGCTGCCCTCGGCAGCCACGGTCAAGACACTTCCCGTTCTCTCCCGTCAGGACTCCACGGACGGCACCATCAAGTGGCTGTTCGACGTGGGCGACGGCAACGCCGTAGAGACGGTGTTCATTCCCGAAGACGATCGCGGCACGCTGTGCGTGTCGTCCCAGGCCGGCTGCGCCGTGGGTTGCCGCTTCTGCTCCACCGGTCACCAGGGCTTTTCGCGCAACCTCACCACGGGCGAGATCCTGGCCCAGCTCTGGCAGGCCGAATTCTTCCTGCGCCAGCACCTGAAATCCGCCGAACGCGTGATCACCAACGTGGTCATGATGGGCATGGGCGAGCCGCTGCAGAACTACAGCGCCCTGGTGCCGGCGCTCAAGGTCATGCTCGACGACCACGCTTATGGCCTGTCGCGCCGGCGGGTGACGGTGTCCACCTCCGGCGTGGTGCCCATGATCGAACGGCTGGCGGCCGATGTTCCGGTTGCGCTGGCGGTGTCGCTGCACGCGCCCAACGATGCGCTGCGCGATTCGCTCGTGCCGCTCAACCGCAAGTACCCGCTGGCCGAACTGCTGGATGCCTGCGTGCGGTACCTGCCGGCCGCCCCGCGTGACTTCATCACCTTCGAGTACTGCATGCTCGATGGCGTCAACGACACGCCCGATCACGCCCGCGAACTGCTCGAACTGCTGCGCGGGCATGGTGAACGGGGTGTGCCCTGCAAGATCAATCTGATACCGTTCAACCCGTTCCCGGATTCGGGCCTGCGCTGCTCCCCGCGTGCGGTGGTGCAGCAGTTTGCCCGCATCCTGAGCGACGGTGGTCTGGTGACCACGGTCCGCAAGACCCGGGGCGACGACATCGATGCGGCCTGCGGTCAGCTCGCCGGTGACGTGCTGGATCGAACCGATGCAGCACGGCGTCTGGCCCGCATGCGCACCGAAACCACCGCCCCGATCCGCATCGTCCGACCCGGCAGTTGATTTGAAAAGGCAGGCATGACCCACAGCACACGCGGCTTTTCCCTTTCCCTCCGACCCGTCCTGCTGCTGGGCAGCATCGGCCTGGCCCTGCTGGCGGGCTGCGCCCAGAATCCCTCGGGCATCCCGGCGGCCAGTACCAGTTCGATCGAGCCGGTCACGGCGTCCGACGAACCGGCCGCCCGCCGGCGTGCCCGCATCCGGCTCGAACTGGCCGCCAGCTACTTTGGTCAGGGCCAGGACACGGTGGCGCTGGACGAGATCAAGCAGTCGCTTCTGGCCGACCCGACCTACGCCGACGCCCACGCCCTGCGTGGCCTGGTGTACTCCCGCATGAACGAACTGGGCCTGGCCGAAGCCAGCTTCCAGCGGGCCCTGCAGCTCAACCCGCGCGACCCCAACGTCGCGCACAACTACGGCGTGTTCCTGTGCGACCAGCGCCGTTACCCGGCTGCCACCGAGATGTTCAGCCGCGCCATGGCCAGCCCCACCTACGGCGGCCGTGCCCAGACGCTGCTCGCTCAAGGCGTGTGCCAGCTGCGCGCCGGTCAGCCCCAGGAGGCCGAAGCCAGCCTGGCGCGCTCGTACGAGCTTGATCCCGGCAACCCGATTGCCGCCTACAACCTGTCGTCGCTGCTGTACCGCCGGGGCGAGCTGCAGCGTTCGCAGTTCATCATCCGCCGGGTGAACAATTCCGAACTGGCCAATGCCGAGACGCTGTGGCTGGGCATCAAGGTGGAACGCAAGCTCGCCAACCTGGACGCGGCCCGCCAGCTGGCCCAGCAGCTCTCGCGCCGGTATCCGGAATCGACCCAGTGGGCTGCCTACCAGAGGGGTGCTTTCGATGAGTGACACGCAACAGCCGGGCGACGCTGCCGCCAGCCCGTTGCTGCTGAAGCAGGCCCGCGAAGCGGCCGGCCTGCATGTGGCTGCGCTGGCTGCCGCGCTCAAGGTGCCGGTGCGCAAGCTGGAGCATCTGGAAGCCGGCCGGTACGACCAGCTGCCCGACATGACCTTTGCCCGGGCGCTGGCGTCCAGTGCCTGTCGCCATCTGCGGATCGATCCCGCACCGGTGCTGGCCCAGTTGCCGGCGGCGGCCAAGCCGGCGCTGGGCCTGTCGGGCACGGCCCTGAATGCGCCTTTCCAGGGCGGCGCCGATCCGGTGCCCTTCAACCCCGCAGGCTGGCTGTCCCGCCCGGCCGTGCTGGCGGCCATCGCGCTGCTGCTGGGTGCGCTGGTGATCGTCTTCCTGCCCAAGGCCGATGAGCCGGCGGCGGTGTGGGGCGAGCCAGGCGGCAATGCCGTGGCAAGCGCGCCCGCTCCATCACCGCAAACCCCCGGTGGCGAGTCGGCCGCTGCACCGATCGAGTCGGCGCCGGGTACTGGCGTTTCCACCACGGTGGCCCCGGCCGAGCCGGCGGCGCTGCCATCACCCACGCAGGCCAGCGCGGTGCTGGCCGCCCCCCCCGCCACCGTGGTTGCCGCGCCGGCCGTCCCCACGGCAAGCCCGGCGCCCGCTGCTGCAGAAAGCCCGCCGGCTCCGGCGGCGGCCGCCGCCGTGCTGGCGGTGTCTGCGCGTGGCGAGACCTGGATCGAAGTGACCACCCCGGCCGGTGAGACGGTGGTGCGCCGCCTGCTGACCGCCGGCGAGTCGATGGAAGTCAACCGGGCTCCGCCTTACAGCGTGGTGATCGGCCGTGCCGATGCGGCCCGCGTCACCCTGCGCGGTCAGGCCTTCGACCTGCCGCCCCCGTCGCCCAATGGCGTGGCCCGTTTCGAGGTGAAATGAACATGTCCGACCGACCCTGCGAGCCCATCGCGCTGTTCCAGCCCCCGGTGCGCCGCACCCGCCAGGGCGTGGTGCGCTGGGGCGACCATGTCGTGACCGTGGGTGGCGACGCGCCGGTGCGCGTGCAGTCCATGACCAACACCGACACGGCCGATGCCATCGGCACGGCCATACAGGTCAAGGAGCTGGCCCAGGCCGGCTCCGAACTGGTGCGCATCACCGTCAACAACGACGAGGCTGCCAGGGCAGTGCCCCACATCCGCGAACAGCTCGACCGCATGGGCATTCCGGTGCCCCTGATCGGCGACTTCCATTACAACGGCCACCGCCTGCTCACCGACCACCCGGCCTGCGCCGAGGCGCTGTCCAAGTACCGCATCAACCCGGGCAACGTGGGACGGGGCGACAAGGGTGACCGGCAGTTCGCCCAGATGGTCGAGATCGCGGCCCGCCATGACAAGCCGATCCGCATCGGCGTGAACTGGGGCAGCCTCGACCAGGACCTGCTGGCCCGATTGATGGACGAGAACGCCGGTCGAGCCCGGCCCTGGGATGCCCGCCAGGTGATGTACGAGGCGCTCATCACTTCGGCCATCACGTCGGCCCGTCGGGCCGAAGAGATCGGCCTGCGGGGCGACCAGATCGTGCTGTCGTGCAAGGTCAGCGCGGTGCAGGACCTGATTGCGGTGTACCAGGCGCTGGCCCAGCGCTGCGACTATGCGCTGCACCTGGGCCTGACCGAGGCCGGCATGGGCACCAAGGGCGCCGTGGCCTCCACGGCCGCGTTGTCGGTGCTGCTGCAGCAGGGCATCGGCGACACCATCCGCATCTCGCTCACGCCGCAGCCGGGCGAGTCGCGCACCCAGGAGGTGCTGGTGGGGCTGGAAATCCTGCAGGCCCTGGGTCTGCGCACCTTCGTGCCGGCGGTCACCGCCTGCCCGGGTTGTGGCCGCACCACCAGCACCACCTTTCAGGAGCTGGCCAAGCAGATCGATGACTACCTGCGGGCCTCCATGCCGGTCTGGCGCGAGCGCTATCCGGGCGTCGAAAACCTCAAGGTGGCCGTGATGGGCTGCATCGTCAACGGGCCCGGAGAGAGCAAGCATGCCGACATCGGCATCAGCTTGCCGGGCACCGGCGAAGCCCCGGCGGCGCCGGTCTTCATCGATGGCCAGAAGGCCCTGACCCTGCGCGGCGAAGGCATCGCCCGCGAATTCCAGACCATCGTCGACAACTACATCGAGAAACGCTTCGGCGCGGCCGTCTGAGCCCGACCGGACACCGACATTCCCCCATGGCCGAGAAACTGACCGCCGTCAAAGGCATGAACGATATCGCCCCTCCCCAGTCGGCGCACTGGGAGTGGCTGGAAGACCAGCTGCGCAGCCTGATGGCCCGCTACGGCTACCGCAACCTGCGCACCCCCATCGTCGAACCCACCGCGCTGTTCGTGCGCGGCCTGGGCGAGGTGACCGACATCGTCGAGAAGGAGATGTATTCCTTCGAGGACAAGCTCAACGGCGAGCACCTGACCCTGCGGCCGGAAAACACCGCCGGCGTGGTGCGCGCCGCGCTGGAGCACAACCTGCTGTACGAGGGCCCCAAGCGCCTGTACTACATGGGGCCCATGTTCCGCCACGAGCGGCCGCAGCGTGGCCGCTACCGCCAGTTCCATCAGTTCGGCGCCGAGGCGCTGGGCTTTGCAGGCCCCGATGTGGATGCCGAGCTCATCGTCATGGCCAGCGATCTGTGGGCCGCGCTGGGCCTGGAAGGCATCGCCCTGCAGATCAACAGCCTGGGCCAGCCGGCCGAGCGGATGGCGCACCGGCAGGCCCTGATTGCCTACCTGGAGAGGCATGCCGACCAGCTGGACGAGGACGCGAAACGCCGCCTGCACAGCAACCCGCTGCGCATCCTGGACACCAAGAACCCGGCCATGCAGGCCCTGGTCAATGCGGCTCCGCGCCTGATGGATCACCTGGGGGCCGAATCGCTGGCCCATTTCGAGCGTCTGAAAGCGTTGCTGGATGCCCATGGCGTGACCTACACCGTCAACCCGCGCCTGGTGCGCGGCATGGACTACTACAACCTGTCGGTGTTCGAGTTCGTCACCACCCAGCTGGGCTCGCAAGGCACGGTGTGCGCCGGTGGCCGCTACGACGGCCTGTTCGAACAGATCGGCGGCAAGGCCTCCCCGGCCGTGGGCTGGGCCCTGGGCATGGAGCGCATCCTGGAACTGCTCAAGGAGCAGGGGCGTCTGCCCGAAGCCCCGGTGCCCGACGTGTACGCTGTGGTGCCCGACGCTGCCGCCATGGACCGGGTCATGCCGGTGCTGCGGGGTCTGCGCCAGCGGGGCCTGAAGGTGCAGATGCACGCCTCAGGGCCGGAGGGCATGGGCAGCATGAAGTCGCAGTTCAAGAAAGCCGACGGCAGCGGTGCGCGTCTGGCGCTGATCTTTGGCGAACAGGAGCTCGCGCAGGGGCAGGTGGCGGTCAAGCCGCTGCGGGGTGAGCGCACCGAAGGCGCCCAGCAACTGATGGCCCTGGCCGACATGGATGCGATGGCTGCCGAACTTCGACGCTGACGCCTGCGGGCCGCCAGCCGGCCCACCTACAATGCCGCGTCCGGCCGCTTCGGCCCGCCCTCCGACGAATTCCCGTTTTCCCCAACCCCGCTTCCATGGCCAAACACCTCGACCTCGAAGAGCAGGAACAGCTCGACCAGATCAAACACTTCTGGTCCAAGTACGGCAACGCCATCACCTGGGTGCTCATCGTGGTGCTGGGTGCCTTTGCCGCCTGGAACGGCTGGAACTGGTGGCAGCGCAGCCAGTCGGCCAAGGCGTCGGCCCTGCATGCTGAAATCGAGCGTGCCGTCCAGGCCAAGGACGCCGCCCGGCTGGATGCCGCGCTGGCCGACATGCAGTCCCGCTTCAAGAGCACGGCCTTCGCCGGGCAGGCCACGTTGCTGGCCGCCAAGGCCCGTTTCGAGGCCGGGCAGGTCGATCAGGCCCGCGTGGCCCTGGACTGGCTGGTGAGCAACAGCAAGGACGAAGCCTACCGGTCTGTGGCGCGTCTGCGCTTGGCCGGCATCGACATCGATGCGGGTCAGTTCGACGCTGCGCTGCGCACACTGGAAGCGCCGTTCCCCGCAGCATTCGACGCCATGGCGGCCGACCGCCGTGGCGACGCTTTGCTGGCCAAGGGCGATGCCGCCGGTGCCAAGGCCCAGTTCGAGAAGGCCTGGGCCGGCTTCAGCGCCGATACCGAATACCGCCGTCTTGTCGAGGTCAAGCTGGCCTCGCTGGGCGTGGACAAATCTCCGGCCGCCAGCCAGGAAGGCCGCTCTTCATGATGCCGATGACCCGTCTGCAACGTCCCCTCCGCCTCTGTGCCGGCCTGCTGGCAGCCGCTGTGCTGGCCGCCTGTTCATCCAGTCCCAAGGCGCCGGAGCCAGCGCCCCTGGCTCCGGTTGCCGCCCTGATGAGCACCCGTCTGGCGTGGAACGTCCAGGTGGGGCAGGGCAGCGAGACGTTGCAGCCGGTCGTGGCGGCCGGCCGCGTGTTCGCCGCCGCTGCCAACGGAACGGTGATGGCGGTGGATGCCGGCACCGGTAACGTGGTGTGGCGGGTGTCGCTCGACCAGCCGTTGTCGGCCGGCGTCGGCTCCGACGGCACCACAGCGGCCGTGATCAACCGCGACAACCAGCTCATCGCCCTGCGCGACGGGCGCGAGATCTGGCGTGTGCGTCTGCTGACGCGCTCCTTCACGGCACCCCTGGTGGCCGGTCAGCGGGTGTTCGTGCTGGGCGCCGACCGTTCGGTCAGCGGTTTCGATGCGGCCAACGGCGCACGTCTGTGGTCCCAGACCCGCAGCGGTGATCCGCTGGTGCTGAGCCAGCCCGGTGCGCTGACCGCCGTGGGTGACACCCTGGTGGCGGGCCTGTCGGGCCGCCTGGCGGGCCTGAACCCGGACAACGGTGCGGTCCGCTGGGAGGTGCCGGTGGCCACCGGCCGGGGCACCAACGAGGTGGAGCGCCTGGTCGACATCCTGGGTCCCGCCAGCCGCATCGGCAGCAGCGTGTGCGTTCGCGCCTACAGCGCGGCCGTGGGTTGCGTGGATGCCGACCGCGGCAGCGTGGTCTGGACCCGTCAGACCTCCGGCCTGACCGGCGTTCATGGCGATGACCGCCAGATCTACGGCAGCGACGCCGAAGGTCGCCTGCAAGCCTTCAACCGCACCACCGGTCAGCCCGCCTGGACCGTGGACCGCCTGCGCTGGCGCAAGCTGTCGGCACCGCTGGCCCTGGGCCGCGTGGTGGCCTTCGGCGACAACTCGGGTCTGGTGCACTTGGTGTCACGGGAGGACGGCAGCGAGATGACCCGCCTGACCACCGATGGCTCGCCCATCGTGGTGGCCCCTGTGCTGGCCGGCGATGCGCTGGTGGTCCAGACCCGCAACGGCGGGCTGTACGCCTGGCGTCCCCAATAAGCCCATCTTTCTCCTGCATGTCCGTCAAACCTGTCATCGCTCTGGTGGGCCGTCCCAATGTGGGCAAGTCCACCCTGTTCAACCGGTTGACGGCATCGCGCGATGCCATCGTGGCCGACTTCGCCGGCCTCACCCGCGACCGCCACTACGGCAATGGCCGTGTGGGACGGCGCGAATACATCGTCATCGACACCGGCGGCTTCGAGCCGGACGCCGGCGAGGGCAGCATCTACCGCGAGATGGCCAAGCAGACCCGGCAGGCCGTGGCCGAATCGGATGTGGTCATCTTCGTGGTCGATGCCCGTGCCGGTCTGAGCGCCCAGGACCACGAGATCGCCCAGTACCTGCGTCGCCTGGGCAAGCCCTGCGTGCTGGTGGCCAACAAGGCCGAAGGCATGACTCAGGGTCTGCAGCTGGTCGAGTTCTTCGAGCTGGGGCTGGGCGAAGTGCTGCCGGTGTCCGGTGCGCACGGCCAGGGCGTGCGTTCGATGCTGGAGCAGGCCCTGGAGGCCATCCCCGGTCTGCCTCCGGAAGACGAGGAAGAGCCGGAGCAGGACGCCCAGGTCATCCGCCTGGCGGTGGCGGGCCGCCCGAACGTCGGCAAGTCCACCCTGATCAATGCATGGCTGGGAGAAGAGCGCCTGGTGGCGTTCGACATGCCGGGCACCACCCGAGACGCCATTTCAGTGCCGTTCGAGCGGCAGGGCCAGAAGTATGAGCTGGTGGACACCGCCGGCATCCGCAAGAAGGGCAAGGTGTTCGAGGCGATCGAGAAGTTCTCGGTGGTCAAGACGCTGCAGGCCATCGAGAACGCCCATGTGGTGCTGCTGTTGCTGGATGCCACCCAGGGCGTGACCGATCAGGACGCTCACATCGCTGGCTACATCCTGGAAAGTGGCCGCGCCGTCGTGCTGGCGATCAACAAGTGGGATGCGGTGGATGCCTACCAGCGGCAGCAGGTCGAGCGCCAGGTCGAGACCCGCCTGGCCTTCCTCAAGTTCGCGTCCCTGCACCTCATCTCGGCCACCAAGCGCCAGGGTCTGGGTCCGGTCTGGAAATCCATCGCCCAGGCCCATGCCTCGGCCATGCGCAAGATGCCTACCCCGCAGCTCACCCGTTTGCTGCAGGAGGCAGTGGCATTCCAGGCCCCTCAGCGCAGCGGCATGTTCCGGCCCAAGATGCGTTATGCCCACCAGGGCGGCATGAACCCCCCGGTGATCGTGATCCACGGCAATTCGCTGGAGCATGTACCCGAGGTCTACAAGCGGTTCCTGGAAGGGCGCTTCCGCAAGGCCTTCGATCTGGTGGGAACCCCGCTGCGCATCGAGCTCAAGACATCGGCCAATCCCTACAAGGACGACTGATAAACCCCCGTCTGACCGGGACGGGGTGGTATGGTATGTTCCGCCATTCAACAACTTGAACACGGAGCATATCGTGAGCAACAACAAAGGCCAGCTCTTGCAAGATCCCTTCCTGAACCAGCTGCGTCGGGAACACGTGCCGGTGTCCATCTACCTGGTCAACGGCATCAAGCTGCAGGGGCAGATCGAATCCTTCGACCAGTACGTCGTGCTCCTGCGCAACACCGTGACGCAGATGGTCTACAAGCACGCCATCTCCACCATCGTGCCGGGGCGCCCGGTGCAGTTCTCGGTCGGTCATGCCGACGAGCCTGCGGCACCCTGACCGGCCTGCAAGCCTCCGTGGCCCGTGCCAACCAGTGCCGGGCCGGTAGCGCCCGGCGCGTTACCTCACATCTGCATTGAGTTCCTCTCCCACCCGCCCCGTCAACGCGCCTTCGGTCGTGCTGGTCGGGGTCGACTTCAACACCCCCCATTTCGACAGCGGTCTGGTGGAGCTGGGCCTGCTGGCCCAGACGGCCGGCTACAAGGTGGCCGAGCGCATCACCTGCAAGCGCCGTGCGCCCGATCCAGCCCTCTTCGTGGGTTCCGGCAAGGCCGACGAGATCGCGCTGGCGGCGCAGACCACCGGTGCTGCCGAGGTGCTGTTCGACCAGGCCCTGAGCCCCGCACAGCAGCGCAACCTGGAGCGGCACCTGGGTCGCCCGGTGAACGACCGTACCCTGCTGATCCTCGAGATCTTCGCCCAGCGTGCGCGCAGCCACGAAGGCAAGCTGCAGGTGGAACTGGCTCGGCTGCAGTACCTCTCCACCCGTCTGGTGCGGCGCTGGTCGCACCTGGAACGCCAGAGTGGCGGCATCGGCATGCGCGGTGGACCGGGTGAAACGCAGATCGAACTGGACCGCCGCATGATCGGCGAGGCCATCAAGCGCACCCGCGACCGGCTCGACAAGGTCAAGAAGCAGCGCGCCACCCAGCGGCGGCAGCGCGAGCGGCGGGATGCCTTCAACATCTCGCTGGTGGGCTACACCAACGCCGGCAAGAGTTCGCTGTTCAATGCCCTGGTCAAGGCCCGCAGCTACGCGGCGGACCAGTTGTTTGCCACGCTGGACACCACCACCCGCCAGCTGTACCTGGGCGATGCGGGTCGTTCGGTGTCGCTGTCCGACACGGTGGGCTTCATCCGCGATCTGCCTCATGGCCTGGTGGATGCCTTTGCCGCCACCTTGAAGGAGGCGGTGGATGCCGACCTGCTGCTGCATGTGGTCGATGCCTCCAACCCCGATCATCCAGAGCAGATCGCTTCGGTGCAGTCGGTGCTGCGCGACATCGGGGCCGACCAGGTGCCACAGGTGCTGGTCTTCAACAAGGTCGATGCCCTGCCGCCGGAGCGCCGGCCGCTGCAGGCGGTGGACACCACCGAGGTCGATGGCCAGACCGTACCCAGGGTTCACCTGAGCGCCCATTCGGGCGAGGGTCTGCCGGCGTTGCGGGCCATGCTGGCCGAGCGCGCGGTGCAGGCCCTGGGCCGGCATGACCCCACAAGTTCTCACACGATCCCTGATTCCGGGAACCTCTCCGGCTGATTGGGCACAATGTCGTTTTACGTTGATAAAAGAGCAGCCACCCCATGGATGTGAATATGCAAGGCCAGGCCACCCCCGACGTTCCCCGCCGCCGGCCCCGCCGACTGCAGGACTGGCTCCGCCGGTTCGGCATGTTCAACCTCAACGATCCTCGCTGGGGCCGTGGAGACGACCAGAACAATGCGTCGGGCAACGAAGGCGGTGATCGTCCCGATCAGCGCCAGCCCCGAGGTCAAGGGCCCAATCAGGGCCCGCCGGATCTGGACGAGCTCTGGCGCGACTTCAACCGCAAGCTCGGCGGGCTGCTGGGCGGCAACAAAGGCCGAGGCGGTGGTTTCGGCAACGGCGGCAACGGTGGGCAGGGTGGTGGCTCGGGCCAGGGCTTCAATCCCAACCCCAAGGCGGCCGGCATCGGTGCGGGCCTGATCGGTGGCGTGGCCTTGCTGATCTGGCTGGGCACCGGCTTCTTCATCGTTCAGGAAGGTCAGCAGGCGGTCATCACCCAGTTCGGCCGCTACCACAGCACGGTGGGCGCGGGCTTCAACTGGCGTCTGCCGTTCCCGGTGCAGCGCCATGAAACCGTGTTCGTGACCCAGATCCGCTCGGTCGATGTGGGCCGCGACAACGTGGTGCCGGCCACAGGTCTGCGCGAGTCGGCCATGCTGACCGCCGACGAGAACATCGTCGAGATCAAGTTTGCGGTGCAGTACCGCCTGAACGACGCCCGCGCCTTCCTGTTCGAAAGCCGCGACCCCGACCTGTCGGTGGTCAAGGCGGCCGAGACGGCGGTGCGCGAGGTGGTGGGCAACATGCGCATGGACGCCGCTCTCGCTGAGGAGCGCGATCAGATTGCACCCAGGGTGCGCACGCTGATGCAGAACATCCTGGACCGCTACAAGGTGGGCATCGAGGTGGTGGGCATCAACCTGCAGCAAGGCGGTGTGCGCCCGCCTGAGCAGGTGCAGGCTGCCTTCGACGATGTGCTCAAGGCCGGCCAGGAGCGCGAACGCGCCAAGAACGAGGCGGAAGCCTACGCCAACGACGTGGTGCCTCGTGCGCGTGGTACGGCATCCCGCCTGATCGAGGAAGCCGAGGGCTATCGCGCCCGCATCGTGGCGCAGGCCGAAGGTGATTCGCAGCGCTTCCGCTCGGTGCTGGTCGAGTACCAGAAGGCCCCGCAGGTCACCCGCGAGCGTATGTACACCGATGCCATGCGCGACATCTACGCCAACGTGACCAAGATCCTGGTCGATTCCCGCCAGGGATCGAACCTGCTGTACCTGCCGCTGGACAAGCTCATGCAGGCCACCGCGCAACAAGGCGCCGGCAATGGCACCGCTGCCACCATGTCGCAGCCGCCGGTGAGTGCGCCGGTGTCGCCGCCGCGCTCCACCGACAACGCCGCCCGTTCCCGCGAGCGTGACACCCGCTGATCACCGAACCCAAGAGGCAAGAGCAACAACATGAACAAACTGGGTTTCATCGTCACTTCCTTCATCGTGGCCCTGGCCATTGCCAGCTCCATGCTGTTCGTGGTGGACCAGCGTCAGTTCGGCGTGGTCTTCCAGCTCGGTCAGATCAAGCAGGTGGTCACCGAGCCGGGCCTGAACTTCAAGCTGCCCCCGCCGTTCCAGAACGTGTCCTACATCGACAAGCGCCTTCTGACGCTGGAGAGCGCCGACACCGATCCCATGCTGACCGCCGAGAAGCAGCGGGTGGTGATCGACTGGTATGTGCGCTGGCGCATCAGCGACCCGCAAGCCTACATCCGCAACGTCGGCGTGAACGAGCGCGCCGGCGCACAGCAGCTCAACCGCGTGGTGCGCAACTCCTTCCAGCAGGAGATCAACCGCCGCACGCTGCGCGAGCTGCTCTCCAGCCGCCGCGACGAGCTGATGGAGTCGGTCAAGCGCGAGGTGCTGTCGGCCGTGAACAGTGCCAACCAGCCCTGGGGCATGGACGTGGTCGATGTGCGGATCACGCGCGTCGATTACGCCGAGAGCATCACCGCCTCGGTCTACCAGCGTATGGAGGCCGAACGCAAGCGGGTGGCCAACGAACTGCGCTCCACCGGTTTTGCCGAAGGTGAAAAGATCCGCGCTGACGCGGACCGTCAGCGCGAAGTGATCGTGTCCGAGGCTTACCGCGATGCCCAGCGCATCAAGGGTGAGGGCGATGCCAAGGCCGCTGCGGCCTTCTCGTCGGCCTTCGGCCAGGACCCGGCTTTCGCCCAGTTCTACCGCAGCCTGGAGGCCTACCGCGCCAGCTTCAATGGCAAGGGTGATCTGATGGTGGTCGATCCTTCGTCCGACTTCTTCAAGGGCATGCGCAGCAGCAACGTCGCGCCGGCGCGCTGATCTTCTTCCCCACCAGCCCGCTGGTCCGGCGGGCTGGCCCGGCCGGGCCGGTAGAATCGCGTTTTTAACAGCGCCCGATACTTCCATGTCCGCCTGGGTCCTACCGGATCACATCGCCGATGTCCTGCCTTCCGAGGCGCGCCACATCGAAGAACTCCGCCGCAGCCTGCTGGACACCGCCCGTGGCTACGGTTACGAGCTGGTGATGCCGCCGCTCATCGAGCACCTGGAATCCTTGCTCACCGGCACCGGCGAAGCGCTGGATCTGCACACCTTCAAGCTGGTCGACCAGCTCTCCGGCCGCACCCTGGGCCTGCGGGCCGACAGCACGCCGCAGGTGGCCCGCATCGACGCCCATCTGCTCAACCGCCAGGGCGTGGCCCGCCTGAGCTACTGCGGCCCGGTGGTGCACACCCGCATCGACCGTCCCCTGGCCAGCCGGGAGCCGCTGCAGTTCGGCGCCGAGATCTACGGGCATGCTGGCCTGGAAGCCGATCTCGAAGTCATCGAGCTGGCCCACGCCTGCCTGCGGGCCGCCGGTGTTGGCCCCTTGTTGCTGGATCTGGCCGATGTGCGCGTGATCGACGCGGTGCTGGCGCCGGTCTCGCTGTCGGCGGCGCGCATTGCCGACATCCATGCGGCCCTGACCGCCAAGGACGTGCCTGCTCTGCAGCAGCTGGCTCAGGGACTGCCCGAATCGGTGGGACGCGATCTGGCCTTGCTGCCCGGCCTGTTCGGCGACGCTTCCGTGCTGCAACGTGCAAGGGCTCTGCTCACGCCATCGCCGGCGCTGCATGCGGCGCTGGACAGCCTGGACTGGTTGTGCCGCCATGTGAGCGGCCTGGATGTGAGCGTGGATCTGGCCGACCTGCGCGGCTATGCCTACTACACCGGCATGCGCTTCGCGCTGTTCGCGCGCAGCGGCGCGGTGGCCGATCTGGTGCGCGGAGGCCGTTACGACGAGGTGGGCGCCGTGTTCGGTCGCAAGCGCCCCGCCGTGGGCTTCAGCCTGGACCTCAAGGAACTGGTGGCGTCGGTCAAGCCACGTCCGCTGGTGGCCGCCATCCGCGCGCCCTGGGGCATGGACACTGCGCTGCGCGAGGCCGTGGCCCGCCTGCGGGCCGAAGGACACACGGTGGTCTGCGCCTTGCCGGGACACGACCACCAGGTCGATGAATTCCATTGCGATCGGGAGCTGGTGCCGGATGCGGCCCGTCCCGGCGCCTGGACCGTACGCCAACTCTGAACGGAAATCTGGACATGACGAACAAAGGCAGCGCCGCCACGCCCGGTCGCAACGTGGTGGTGGTCGGCACCCAGTGGGGTGACGAAGGCAAGGGAAAGCTGGTGGACTGGCTGACCGAAACCGCGCGTGGCGTGGTTCGGTTCCAGGGTGGCCACAACGCTGGCCACACGCTGGTCATCAACGGCGTGAAGACCGCGCTGCACCTCATTCCCAGCGGCATCATGCGCGCCGGGGTGAAGTGCTACATCGGCAACGGTGTGGTGCTGTCGGTGACCAAGCTGTTCGAGGAAATCGCGGGTCTGGAGAAGGCCGGTGTCGAGGTGCGTTCGCGCCTGCGGGTGAGCGAAGGTTGCCCGCTGATCCTGCCGTTCCACGCCGCCATCGACATCGCGCGTGAGGCTGCCAAGGTCAAGGCCGGTACCGAGAAGATCGGGACCACCGGCCGCGGCATCGGCCCGGCTTACGAAGACAAGATCGCCCGCCGCGCCTTGCGGGTGCAGGACCTCAAGTACCCCGAACGCTTTGCCACCAAGCTGCGCGAGCTGCTGGACCTGCACAACCATGTGCTGACCACCTACCTGCACTCCGCCGACTTCCCCTGGGATGACAAGATCGCGCCGTACATGAAGGCCGGTGCCATCCAGTTCGAGCCGGTTTACGCCGAGGCCATGCAGCAGGCCGAACTGCTCAAGCCCATGATCGCCGACGTATCGCGCGAACTCAACGAAGCGCACCAGGCCGGCGTGAATCTGCTGTTCGAGGGCGCACAGGGCACTCTGCTCGACATCGACCATGGCACCTATCCCTTCGTGACCTCCAGCAACTGCGTGGCCGGCAACGCCGCCGCTGGTGCCGGCGTGGGGCCGCAGCTGCTGCACTACGTGCTGGGCATCACCAAGGCCTACTGCACCCGGGTGGGTGGCGGTCCGTTCCCCACCGAACTGGAGTGGGAAAAGGAAGGCACGCCGGGCTGGCACATGTCCACCGTGGGCGCCGAGAAGGGTGTCACCACCGGCCGCTCGCGCCGCTGTGGCTGGTTCGATGCGGCGCTGCTCAAGCGCTCGGCCCAGGTCAATGGCCTGTCCGGCCTGTGCATCACCAAGCTCGACGTGCTGGACGGCCTGCCGGAGCTCAAGCTGTGCACCGGCTACAAGCTCGACGGCGAGGTGATCGACATCCTGCCCATGGGCGCCGACGACATCGCCCGCTGCGAACCCATCTACGAAACCCTGCCGGGCTGGAGCGAATCGTCGGTGGGCGTGACCCGCTACGAGAATCTGCCGGCCAACGCGCGCCGCTACCTGGAACGCATCCAGGCCACCACCGGTGTGCCCATCCACGTGGTGTCCACCAGCCCGGACCGCGACCACACCATCCTGCTGCACCACCCGTACCACGGCTGAGCCGCGCCGATCCGCCCCACAGGAGCCCGCATGCTGACCGAAGACGGCAAACACCTCTACGTCTCCTACGACGAGTACCACAACCTGATCGAGAAACTGGCCATCAAGGTGCACCAGTCGGGCTGGGAGTTCGACACCATCCTGTGCCTGGCCCGTGGCGGCATGAGGCCGGGCGACATCCTCTCGCGCATCTTCGAGAAGCCCCTGGCCATCATGTCCACCAGCTCCTACCGGGCGGCCGCCGGCACCCAGCAGGGCAACCTGGACATTGCGCGCTACATCACCACGCCCAAGGGCGAGATCGCCGGACGGGTGCTGCTGGTGGACGATCTGGCCGATTCGGGCCACACGCTCAACGCGGTCATCGGCCTGCTCAAGAACAACTACCCGCCCATCACCGAACTTCGCAGCGCGGTGATCTGGACCAAGCAGGTGTCCACCTTCACGCCCGATTATTCGGTGGAATACCTGCCCACCAATCCCTGGATCCACCAGCCCTTCGAGAGCTACGACACCATCCGGCCGGAGCAGCTGCTGGCCAAGTGGAAAGTCTGAGGGTCACCGCCGCATGAGCGACGCGCTGCCCACCCGCCTGATCCACCACCCTTACACGCCGCCCGAGGGCTTCGAGGCGGTTCAGCCCGGAGTGCACAAGGCCTCCACGGTGTTCTTCGCCGACGTGCAGGCCCTGCGCACCAACGACTGGAAGGACAAGTCCGGCTACACCTACGGGCTGCACGGCACCCCGACCAGCTTCACGCTGGAAGAGCGGCTGGCCACGCTGGAAGGCGGACGCTTCTGCGTGCTGGCGCCCAGCGGACTGTCAGCCCTCACGCTGGTGGACATGGCTTTCCTGCGCCAGGGGGACGAGCTGCTGATCCCCGACAACGCCTACGGCCCGGGCAAGGCGTTTGCGGCCGGCGAGCTGGCGGCCTGGGGCATCGAGCACCGCTTCTACGACCCCATGGACCCGGCCGATCTGGCCCGCAGGATCACGCCGGCCACACGCCTGGTGTGGTTCGAGGCGCCGGGCTCGGTCTCGCTGGAGTTCCCCGATCTGCCGGCCCTGGCGGCCGTGGTGCAACGGGCCAACGCTGGCCGAGAGCGGCCCATCGTCAGCGCGCTGGACAACACCTGGGGTGCCGGCATTGCCTTCAATGCCTTCGAGCTGGGCATGGATGTGTCCATGCAGGCCCTCACCAAATACCCCAGCGGCGGCGCCGATGTGCTCATGGGTTCGGTCATCACCCGCGACGAGTCGCTGCACCGGCAGGTGCTGTTGACCCACATGCGGCTGGGTCTGGGCGTGGGTGCCAACGACATCGAGCTGGTGCTGCGCGGCCTGCCCAGCGTCGAGCTGCGTTACCGCGCTCAGGACGCCGCCACCCGCCAGCTGGCGCAGTGGATGCAGGGCCAACCCGGCGTGAGCCGTGTGCTGCACCCGGCCTTGCCCGGCTCACCCGGGCACGAGGCCTGGCAGCGGGACGCCCGGGGGGCGGCCTGCCTGTTCAGCGCGGTCTTCGACCCGTCGATTTCCCAGCACCGCATCGACGCCTTCTGCAACGGCCTGCGCCTGTTCCGCCTGGGCTGGAGCTGGGCCGGTCCGGTGAGCCTGTGCGCCCCTTACCAGATGCCTTCGATGCGCAGCCAGGGTTGGCCGCACGGCGGGGGTCTGGTACGCTTTGCCATCGGCCTGGAAGCGGTGGATGACCTGCAGGCCGACCTGGCCCAGGCGCTGCCCCTGCTGCTGACCTGAATTCTTCCCACCAAGCCTGAAAGACCGCATTGGCCACACCGAACTACGGATACGAGAAGCGCCAGCGCGAGCTGGCCAAGAAGCAGAAGAAGGAAGAAAAGCTCAAGGCCAAGGCCGCGCGCAAGCACGAGCCCGGTCACGAGGGTGAAGGCGACGCGCCAGATCAGGACGCCACCGACGCGCCTTCCGGCGAACCCTCCCGGGACTGACCGCCGTCAGACCGACGGCTGCAGCAGCTGCAGGGCAGCGGCCCGCATGCTGGCGCCGGATCGGTCGTCCAGTGACTGAACCCGGGCCTGTCCGTACTGCACGAAGTTGCGCCGGATGGATGCAGCGTACATCGGGTCGTAGTGCTGCAGCAGCAGCTCCAGCACCACAGCGGGCGTATGGCCGGCGCGCACCCGTTCGATCCAACCGTTCACCACCTCGCGCCCGCGCAGTTCGGTGAGTGCCAGGAGCCGCTGGCAGAAGTGTTCCGGGTCCTGGACGAAGAAATCATAGTCTTCCAGCAGCAGGGCCACGCGTTCGGCATCGGACAGCTGCAGATCGATGCAGGGACTGGCCCGCATGGCGTCCATCAGCGCGTCGGGCACGCGCAGGTTGCCGACCTTCTTGCTCTCGCTCTCCACGAACACCGGACGCCTCGGGTCGAAGCCCTTGAGGCTTGACCACAGCAGCGAGTCGAACCGTTTCTGGCTGGGCTGAGGCTGGCCCGGCAGATGACCCAGCACCGAACTGCGGTGGCAGGCCAGACCCTCCAGATCGAGCACCTGGGCACCCTCGGCAGCCAGGGCGTGCAGCAGGCGTGTCTTGCCGCTCCCGGTGGGGCCGCAGACCACGCGGTAGCTCAAGGTCGGCGCGAGCCGGTCGAGATCCTCCACCAGCGCCGCGCGCCAGGCTTTGTAGCCGCCCTCGATCAATGTGACCTGGAAACCGATGGCGCCCAGGATGGTGGCCAGCGCGCCGCTGCGGTTGCCGCCGCGCCAGCAGTACACCAGGGGCCGCCAGCCCTTGGGCTTGTCGATCACCTCGCGTTCGATGTGGGCTGCGATGTTGCGGGCCGACAGGGCGGCGCCACGCTTCTTGGCCTCGAAGGGATTGACCTGCTTGTACAGCGTGCCGATCTCGATGCGTTGTGCGTTGTCCAGGGTGGGCCAGTTGACGGCGCCGGGCACGTGGTCGAGCGCGTGCTCGTCCTCGGTGCGGGCATCGATGATGGTGTCGAAGTCGGCCAGGCGGGGCAGGGCTTCGGTGGCGGGCAGGGTCTGAACGGGCATCCCGGGATTATCGGCGGGGTATCAAGGGCCTCAGCGCGGGCCACACGTTGCCCAGCATGATGGGCTGCGCCGACTCGTTGGGGTGGATGCGGTCGGCCTGGAACAGCCGGGTGGGGTCGGGCAGATCGGCCACGCCGGCCAGGAAGAAGGGCACCAGGGCCGATTTCTGGGCATCGGCCACCGTCTTGAAGAGCTGGCGGAACTCGGCGGCATAACGGGCGCCGTAGTTCGGCGGCATCTCCATGCCCAGCAACAGGACCCGGGCGCCGGTGTCGCGTGCGACCTTGGCCATGGCGTTGAGGTTGTCGCGCGTCATGTCCAGCGGCAAGCCGCGCAGGGCATCGTTGCCGCCCAGCTCGATCACCACCACGGCGGGGCGGTGCTGCTTGAGCAGGGCCGGCAGTCGCGAACGGCCGCCCGATGTGGTGTCTCCGCTGATGCTGGCATTGACCACCCGGGCCTGAACTTTTTCGGCCTGCAGCCGCTCCTGCAACAGAGCCACCCAGCCCTTGCCTCGCTGCAGGCCGTATTCGGCGCTCAGCGAGTCGCCCACCACCAGCACCACCGGGGCGGCGTCGGGCGGCGTCTGGGCCTGTGCAGGGAGACCGCCCGCACACAAGGCCAGCAGCAGGGCGCTACAGTGGCGGCGGTTCATACGGTGGCGATTCAAACGGGAAAGAGCGTTCATGTCCGAAGTGATGATTGCGGTCCAGCATGTGTTCAAGACGGTCACCGATTCGACCGGCACGCTGACCATTCTGAGGGATATCGATTTCACCCTTGCCCGGGGCGAGACGGCGGCGATCGTGGGTGCGTCCGGCTCGGGCAAGAGCACCTTGCTCTCGATCATTGCGGGTTTGGATACCCCGAGCCGCGGAACGGTTCACATGGCTGGCACCGATCTGTTCGCCCTGACCGAGGACCAGCGGGCCGCCTTCCGGGCGGCGCACCTGGGCTTTGTGTTCCAGAGCTTCCAGCTGCTCGCCAACCTGACCGCGCTGGAGAACGTGATGCTGCCGCTGGAACTGGCCGGCCGGCGCGATGCACGCGCGGCCGCAGGCCGCATGCTGGAGCGCGTGGGCCTGGGTCAGCGACTTTCCAGCTACCCCAAGGTGTTGTCCGGTGGCGAACAGCAGCGCGTGGCGCTGGCCCGTGCCTTCGTCATGAACCCCGCCGTGCTGCTGGCCGATGAACCCACCGGCAGCCTGGACTTCGCCACCGGCCAGACCATCATGGAACTGATGTTCGACCTCAACCGCGAGCTGGGCACCACCCTGGTCATGGTCACGCACGACCGCAGCATCGCCGAGCGCTGCGAGCGGCGCATCACGATTGCGGCGGGTGAGGTGGCGGAGATCAGCCCAGGCTGACAAGGGCGCCCTGCATCACCCCTGGCCGGGTGAAAGCATGGAACCAGGGATCGCTGGTGCCACTAAGGCAGGACTTCCACTGCCCTTCACACCCATGATCCCCGTACAACCGAACCTCTGCCCGGTCTCCCTCACCCAGGACGGGCCCTACACCAAGATCCGTTGCCGGCTGCCGGTGGCGCTGTCCCGTGATGCCGGGTTGCTGCAGGATGTGCGACGGGGTGTCCGGCGGATGCTCAAGGACGAGCAGTGTGTGTTCAAGGAGGTGCGTGTCACCCGCTCCAGGCCCATCGCCATCAAGGTGGTGGCACCCACCGGACTGTTGGAGGAGCCACGACGGTTGGTGGCCCAGGTCGGGAGCTGCCTGGGTCTGCTGATCGATGAGCTGGGCTTGTCGCCCGACGTGGCCACAAAAGTCTGGCGCAATCTCGCTGCGCACCGGGTGCGTGCGCTGGACCGGGTGGCCAGAGGGGCACCCAGCCTGGTGGGCGACCTGGACCCGCTGCTCGCCATCGCTTCGGAGCTGACGGAGGCGGGTCACGATGGCGCCGCCACCCTTCTGCTGGGCCGCCTGCCATGGCGTGAGCCCATTCAGGCACTGGACCATCTGCAGACCACGCTGCAGATCCCGCCCTGGGTGGCCATGAGGCTGCTGTGCACCCAGAACCTGGAGTACCTGCTGACGATCCCGCCCTGGCAGGGAACGCCGGTCGACAGCCCTGCGCGGATCATGCTGATGAAGCTGCAGCGATCGTTGGCCATGGCCGACGAAGGCGCCGCTGCTGCCGCCCTGCTCAAGGTGCTGCAAGGAGGCGGCTAGCCTGCGTGTGGCCGTTGGGCGGGATAATCCTGGCATGTCCTCACCCAAAACTTCGCCGTCCGCCGCCAAGGTGCTGTTCGGCTTCCACGCGGTCGGCGTTCGCCTCAAGACCGCTCCGGCCTCGGTCATCGAGGTGTATTTCGAATCCACCCGGCGCGATGCCCGCATGCGCCAGTTCCTGGACCGTGCCCGTGAGGTGGGTGTCAGGCTGATCGAGGCCGATGCCCTGCGCATCGCCAAGCTGGCCGGCAGCCATGGTCACCAGGGCGTGGCGGCGCGGGTGCAGCCCATCGAGCAGGCGCGCTCGCTGGACGACCTGCTGGAACAGCTGGAGCCGACCGGGGAGCCGCCCCTGCTGCTGGTGCTCGACGGCATCACCGATCCGCACAACCTGGGCGCCTGCCTGCGCGTGGCCGACGGTGCCGGTGCGCACGCGGTGATCGCGCCCAAGGACCATGCCGCCGGCATCAATGCCACGGTGGCCAAGGTGGCCAGCGGTGCCGCCGAGACCATGCCGTACTTCATGGTCACCAACCTGGCCCGCACCCTGGGCGAGCTCAAGGAGCGCAACATCTGGGTCATCGGCACCAGCGACGATGCGCCACGCACGCTCTACCAGGCCGATCTGAAGGCGCCTGTGGCGCTGGTGCTGGGCGCCGAAGGGCAGGGCATGCGCCAGCTCACCCGCAAGACCTGCGATGAGCTGGTCAGCATTCCCATGCGCGGCGCGGTGGAGAGCCTCAATGTGTCGGTGGCCAGCGGGGTGTGCCTGTACGAGGCGCTGCGCCAGCGGGGTTGATCACCCCTGCATCGACTCGATTTCCTCGCTCAGCTCCAG
Source organism: Allobosea thiooxidans (assembly GCA_943370825.1). Lineage (GTDB taxonomy): Bacteria > Pseudomonadota > Gammaproteobacteria > Burkholderiales > Burkholderiaceae_C > Hydrogenophaga. Next base: position 53,731 of record CALRSR020000013.1, read on the forward strand.
CCAGCGCATCTCCAGCGTGTCCAGTTCGTCCTGCACCGCCTTGAGCCGCCGGCCGGCTTCGGCGATGTCACCGGGGCTCATGGGCTGGCTCAGGCGTTCTTCCAAGGTGGATTTTTCGGAGTTCAGGCGAGCCATGCGCTGGTCGATCTGGTCAAGCTCCTTGCGCAAGGGCTTGGTGCGGTCGGGCTGGCGCGAAGCCTTGGCCTGGGTTTCCTTCTGCACCTGGCGCTGGGCTTCTCGGGCCGCTTCCTTGCTGGCTTCGCGCTGGGCCTCGCGGGACTGCTTGGCCACGTCCAGCAGGTAGCGCTGGTAGTCGTCCAGGTCGCCATCGAACGGGGCGATGCCGCCGCGCGAGACCAGCCAGAACTCGTCGCACACGGCGCGCAGCAGCGCCCGGTCGTGGCTGACCAGCATCACCGTGCCCTCGAACTCGTTGAGCGCCATCGACAAGGCTTCCCGGGTGGCCAGGTCGAGGTGGTTGGTGGGTTCGTCCAGCAGCAGCAGGTTGGGGCGCTGCCACACGATCATGCACAGCACCAGGCGGGCCTTTTCGCCGCCGCTCATGGTGCCCACGGCCTGCTTGACCTGGTCGCCGGTGAAGTTGAAGCCGCCCAGGAAGCTGCGCAGGTCCTGCTCGCGCGTGGGCTGGCCCACCAGGGTGCCGGCTGCCGTGCTGTCCTTGACCAGCCGGATCATGTGCTCCAGCGGCGTGTCGGCCGGGCGCAGCACATCGAGTTCCTGCTGGGCAAAGTAGCCGATGTTCAGGCCCTTGCCCTCGGTGATCTGGCCTGCCAGCGGCGCCAGCGTGCGGGCGACGGTCTTGACCACGGTGGACTTGCCCTGGCCGTTGGCGCCCAGGATGCCGATGCGCTGTCCGGCCAGCACCGAGCGGCTGACATCGCGCACGATGGTGACTGGGTCGCCGGCTTCGTCGGCCGGCGGGTAGCCGAAGTCCACGTCGGCCAGCGCCAGCATGGGGTTGGGCAGGTTCTGCGGCTCGGCGAATTCGAAGTTGAAGTCGGCCTCGGCCAGCACCGGGCCGATCTTCTCCATGCGTTCCAGCGCCTTGACCCGGCTCTGGGCCTGCTTGGCCTTGCTGGCCTTGGCCTTGAACCGGTCGATGAACTTCTGCAGGTGGGCCATCTTCTCCTGCTGGCGGGCATAAGCCGCCTGCTGCAGGGCCATCTGCTCGGCCCGCATGTCCTCGAAGCGGCTGTAGTTGCCGCCGTAGCGGTTGAGCTTCGCGTGTTCGATGTGGACCGTGACGTTGGTGACCGCATCGAGGAACTCGCGGTCGTGGCTGATCACCAGCATGGTGCCGGTGTACCGCTGCAGCCAGGCTTCCAGCCAGACCAGGGCATCCAGGTCCAGGTGGTTGGTGGGTTCGTCGAGCAGCAGCAGATCGCTGGGGCACATGAGCGCGCGGGCGAGTTGCAGGCGCATGCGCCAGCCGCCCGAAAAGCTGTTGACCGGTCGCTCCAGCTCGTCGGTGCGGAAGCCCAGGCCCAGGATCAGGGCCTGGGCGCGGGCAGCGGCGTCGTGTTCGCCGGCATCGTGCAGGGCCATGTAGGCATGGGCCATGCGTTCACCGTCGCCGCTGTCCTCGGCGGCCTGCACTTCGCGGCGGGCTTCGAGCAGCGGGGTGTCGCCTTCGATGACGAAGGTGGTGGCGCTCTGGTCGGTCTCCGGCATGTCCTGGGCCACCTGCGCCATGCGCCATTGCGCCGGCACGCTGAACTCGCCTTTGTCTTCGTGCAGCTGGCCGTCCAGCAGACGGAACAGGCTGGACTTGCCGGCGCCGTTGCGGCCCACCAGACCGACCTTCTCGCCAGGGTTGATGGTGACGCTGGCACCGTCGAGAAGAACCTTGGCGCCGCGTCGCAGCACCACATCGCGCAAGGTGATCATGCCGTCAGTGCCTCGCGTGTGATGAGCAGGACCTGATCGTCGCCGGCGCTCACCGGCAGCCAGACCACATCCAGATCGGGGAAGGCGCGCTCGAAATGCGCGCGCTCGTTGCCGATTTCCAGCACGAGCACACCCTCGGACGTGAGGCAGCGGGGCGCATCGGCGAGCAGCTGGCGGATGAAGTCCATGCCGTCCTCGCCTCCGGCCAGCGCCAGCTCGGGCTCGGCCCGGTATTCGGCGGGCAGGGCGGCCATGCTGCGGGCGTTCACGTAGGGCGGATTGCACAGGATCAGTTCCCAGGGACCGGGGCAGGCGCCAAGGCCGTCGGACTCCACCAGGGTGATGCGGTCCTGCAGCCCGTGGCGGTCCACGTTCAGGCGGGCCACCGCCAGCGCATCGGGCGACAGATCGGCCCCGCACACCGTGATGTCCGGCCAGGCCATGGCGGCCAGCACTGCGAGGCTGCCGTTGCCGGTGCACAGATCGAGCACCCGCTGCGTGCGGTCGCTCAGCCAGGGGTCGATGCTGCCATCGGCGATCAGCTCGGCAATGAAGCTGCGCGGCACGATGCTGCGGCGGTCGATGTGGAAGGGCACGCCCTGGAGCCAGGCTTCGCCGGTGAGGTAGGCGGCCGGCTCGCGCGTATCGATACGGCGCTGAATGAGGGCCAGGGCCTGGTCGACGGCAGTCGCATCCAGCGGGGACGGGTCGGCGTCGGTGTCGGTGTCCAGCGGCAGGCCGAGCGACCACAGCACCAGCCAGGCCGCCTCATCCCGGGCATTGGTGGTGCCATGCCCGTAGGACAAAGCGGCAGCATCGAGGCGCGCGGTGGCCTCGCTCAGCAATTGGTTCAGGTTCACGGGTGGTGCGGCGTCAGGTGCCCGGGGCGGCATTGAGCCGCTCCAGGGTGCGCCGGTAGATGTTCTTGAGGGGCTCGATGTCGGCCAGGGCCACGTGTTCGTCCACCTTGTGGATGGTGGCATTGGGCGGACCGAGTTCGATCACCTGCGGGCAGATGCGGGCGATGAAGCGCCCGTCGCTGGTGCCGCCGGTGGTGGAGAGTTCGGTGGTGAGGCCAGTCTCGTCTGCAATGGCGGCGCGCACGGCCTCCACCAGGGTGCCTGGCGGCGTGAGGAAGGGCAGGCCGCCGATGGTCCACGCGAGATCGAAGTCCGTACCCGGGTTCAGGCCGTGGCGGGCCAGCGTGTCCAGCACCCGCTGCTGCAGGCCTTCGGCCGTGGACTCGGTGGAGAACCGGAAGTTGAAGTCGATGACCACCGTGCCCGGAATCACATTGCTGGCGCCGGTGCCGCCGTGGATGTTGCTGATCTGCCAGCTGGTGGGCGGGAAGAAGGCATTGCCCTCGTCCCAGCGGGTGGCGGCCAGCTCGGCCAGCACGGGTGCGGCCAGGTGGATGGGGTTGCGGGCCAGGTGGGGGTAGGCAATGTGGCCCTGGATGCCCTTGACGGTGAGCTTGCCGCTCATGGTGCCGCGCCGGCCGTTCTTGATCATGTCGCCGGTGCGTTCCACCGAGGTGGGCTCGCCCACGATGCACCAGTCCAGTCGCTCGCCGCGCGCCTGCAGCCGCCGGCAGACCTCCACCGTGCCGTCCACCGCCGGGCCTTCCTCGTCGCTGGTGAGCAGGAAGGCGATGTCGATGGCCGGATCGGCATGGGTGCCGAAGAACTCTTCGCAGGCCACCACCATGGCCGCCAGCGAGGCCTTCATGTCGCTGGCGCCGCGCCCGTACAGCCGGCCGTCGCGGTGGGTAGGGGCAAAAGGGTCGCTGGCCCAGGCGCTGGCCGGGCCGGTGGGCACCACGTCGGTATGGCCGGCGAACACCAGGGTGGGTTGCCGTCCGTTGCCGCGCCGCGCCCACAGGTTGCTCACCCGGAAGTCGTCCGGGCCGCTGTCCATGCGTTCCAGCCGGAAGCCCAGTGCGGCCAGCCGCTCGCCGATGAGTTCGAGGCAGCCTTCGTCGCGCGGGGTGACCGAGGGGCGGGCGATCAGGGCTTCGGTGAGCAGCAGGGTGTCGGACATGGATCGGTCAGAACTTCACGTCCAGCGTGAATTCGGTGAAGGTGGCCTTGTCGTCGTCTTCGGCGGTGTCCACATGCAGTTCACCGGCGCGGCTGGCCTCGAAGTCGTTCTGCAGGCGCCACAGCAGGTTGTTGGGCGAATCGGCATGGGACAGGCCTTCGGCCCGGCTGACGATGCCTTCGTGGATGAGGCGGGCGATGTCCTGCTCGAAGGTCTGCGAGCCTTCGGCCAGCGACTTTTCCATCGCTTCGCGGACGCCGCCGAAATCCCCCTTGTGCACCAGATCGGCCACCAGCGCGGTGTTGAGCATCACCTCCATGGCCGGCACGCGGGAGCCGGTCTCGGTGCGCAGCAGGCGCTGCGACACCACCGCCCGCAGGGCCGAGGACAGGTCGCTCAGCAGCGTGGGGCGCACCTCGGCCGGGTAGAAGCTCAGGATGCGGTTGAGCGCGTGGTAGCTGTTGTTGGCGTGCAGCGTGGCCAGGCACAGGTGGCCGGATTGCGCATAGGCAATGGCGGCCGACATGGTGTCACGGTCGCGGATCTCGCCGATGAGGATGACGTCCGGTGCCTGGCGCAGCGCGTTCTTGAGCGCCACCTGCAGCGAGGCGGTGTCCGACCCGATCTCGCGCTGGTTCACCACCGACTTCTTGTTGGCATAGGTGTATTCGATCGGGTCCTCGATGGTGAGGATGTGACCGGTCGCGTTCTCGTTGCGGTGGTCCAGCATGGCCGCCAGCGTGGTGCTCTTGCCGGCGCCGGTGGAGCCCACCATCAGGATCAGGCCGCGCTTCTCCATGACCAGATCGGCCAGGATCGGCGAGACATTGATGTCGTTGAGCCGCGGGATGTTGCTGGGCACGAAGCGGATCACCACCGAATAGGTGGCCCGCTGGCGGAAGGCGCTGATGCGGAAGTTGCCCAGGCCATCGAGCGTGACGCCCATGTTGAGCTCGCCGGTCTCGACCAGCTCTTCCATGCGGGTGGGCGAGACGATTTCCGATAGCAGGTTGCGGGGCGCATCCAGCGGCAGCACCTGGCTGTTGATGGGGATGGTCTGGCCGTGGATCTTGATCATGGCCGGCGCATAGGACGTGAGGTACACGTCAGACGCCTTCTTCTCGGCCATCAGGCGCAGGATGCGCTCCATCGTTCCACTGCTCATGACCGTCCTCTCGTTCTGTGCCAGGGCGCGTGTCGGGTGCTGCGGATCAGTCGCGCAGCAGGTCGTTCAGGCTGGTCTTGGCCCGGGTCTGGGCATCGACCCGCTTGACGATGATGGCCGCGTACAGGCTGTACTTGCCGCCGTCCTTGGGCAGGCTGCCGCTGATCACCACCGAGCCGGCCGGCACGCGGCCGTAGCTCACCTGACCGGTGGCACGGTCGTAGATGGGGGTGCTCTGGCCGATGTACACGCCCATCGAGATCACCGAGTTCTCCTCGACGATCACACCTTCGACCACCTCGGAGCGGGCACCGATGAAGCAGTTGTCCTCGATGATGGTCGGGTTGGCCTGCAGGGGTTCGAGCACGCCGCCCAGGCCCACGCCGCCGGAGAGGTGCACGTTCTTGCCGACCTGGGCGCAGCTGCCCACGGTGGCCCAGGTGTCGACCATGGTGCCTTCGTCCACATAGGCGCCGATGTTCACGTAGGACGGCATCAGGATCGCGCCCTTGGCGATGTAGCTGCCGCGGCGGGCCACGGCCGGCGGCACCACGCGCACGCCGGTGGCCTTCATCTGCTCGGGGTCGAGGTGGGCGAACTTGGTCTGCACCTTGTCGAAGAAGCCCAGATCGCCGGCGCGCATGACGGCGTTGTCCTTGAGGCGGAACGACAGCAGCACCGCCTTCTTGATCCACTGGTGGGTGGTCCACTGACCCACGCCTTCGCGGGTGGCCACGCGCAGGCGACCCTTGTTGAGTTCGGCGATGACATGCTCCACAGCCTCCAGCACCTCCTTGGGGGCCGATGCCGGGGACACGGTGGCGCGCTGCTCCCAGGCGTTGTCGATGAGGGTCTGGAGTTGTTGGGTCATGGTGGTTCCGGGAATGGATGAACGAAGAGGGCGGCTCAAGTGTTGCGCCGGGTGAATTCAACGATGCGGCGGGCCGCTTCCAGGCACTCGGCGGCTTCGGCCACCAAAGCCATGCGCACACGGCCAGTGCCCGGGTTGAAACCCAGCGCCGTGCGGGCCAGGTAGCTGCCGGGCAGCACCGTGACATTGTATTGAGCGAGCAGTTCGCGGGCGAGGGCTTCGTCCGCGCTCAGACCGGGCACCGCCGAGGCCCAGCGCTCGGGCACGCCGGCCCAGAGGTAGAACGACGCGTCGGGCAGGGCGACATCGAGCACCTTGGCCAGCAGCGGTGTGACCTGGGCGAACTTCTCGCGGTACTGACGCCGGTTGTCTTCGACATGGGCCTCGTCGTTCCATGCGGCCACGCTGGCCGCCTGCACCACCGGGCTCATGGCGCCGCCGTGGTAGGTGCGGTAGAGCAGGAAGGGCTTGATGAGTGCGGCATCGCCCGCCACGAAGCCGCTGCGCAGACCCGGCACATTGCTGCGCTTGGACAGGCTGGTGAATGCCACCAGCCGGCGGAAGTCGGTGCGGCCCAGGCGCTGCGCGGCTTCCAGGCCACCGAGCGGCGGCTCGTCGCGGAAATAGATCTCGCTGTAGCACTCGTCGGAGGCGATGACGAAGCCGTGGCGGTCGCTCAGCTGGAACAGGCGTTCCCACTCGGACAGCGGCATCACCGCGCCGGCAGGGTTGCCCGGCGAGCACACGTACACCAGCTGGGTGCGGGCCCAGGTGGCCTCGGGCACACGGTCCCAGTCGGCAGCGAAGTTGCGCGCCGGGTCGCTGGGCACGTAGAAGGGCTCGGCACCGCTGAGGTAGGCCGCGCCTTCGTAGATCTGATAGAACGGATTGGGAAAGACGACGGTGGCGCCTTCGCGGGTCGGGTCCACCACGGTCTGCGCAAAGGCAAACAAGGCCTCGCGCGAGCCGTTGACCGGCAGCACCTGGGTGGCTGCATCGAGCTTCACACCATAACGCCGCTGCACCCAGCCGGCGCAGGCTTCGCGCAGAGCCGGTTCGCCGGCGGTGGCCGGGTAGCTGGACAGGCCCTTGTCCAGCGCTCCGGCCAGGGCCTTCTTCAGAAAATCGGGAGCCGGGTGGCGGGGTTCGCCGATGCCCAGGCTGATGGGCTTGATGTCGGCCGGTGCCGTGACACCGGCAAACAAGGCCCGCAGTCGCTCGAACGGGTAGGGCTGCAGGCGGGAGAGCTGGGGATTCATGGCCCGCGATTATCGGGCCTCGGGCAAGACCCCGTTCAGCCGCGACGGGCTGACGTGGCGCGTGCGTTCAGCGCCCGTGCCATGGACTGCATCTGGCGCTGGCGCAGGTACTGGAAGCCCTGGTCCAGCGACAGCATCACGGTCATGAGGATGGTGGTCACGATCACCAGGGATGGCAGACGGAACGAGCTGATGAAGCCGCTGCCTTGCGGGATGGCCGAGCGCGAGTCGGTGGTGCAGACGAACTCGGCCGCTGCCATGCCGGTGTAGTGCATGGCGCACACGGCAACACCCATGGCCAGCGCGGCCAGCACCCGGCGCGACAGCGTGGGCGTGTTGAAGGCCAGCCACAGGGCCACGGTGGACGCCACCACGGCAATCACCACCGACAGCGCCACCAGTCCCACGTCCCAGCTGATGAAGCCGTAGATCTTCAGGCCGAACATGCCCAGGTAGTGCATCACCACCACGCTCAGGCCCAGACCGGTGCCGGCCACCGCCAGACGCGGCAGGTTGTCGGGGTTGTGGGCGGCGTAACGCACCGCCAGCGATGCGGCCACCACCACCACCGCCAGCGAGGTGAAGGTTTCGGTCATGGCGTAGCTGCTGCCGACGTCCATCTGGAGGGCCAGCATGCCGATGAAGTGCATGGACCACACGCCGATGCCGCCCAAGGCCACGCCCACGGTGACCAGATTGCTCAGGCTGATGCGGCCGTTGCGGGCTTTCACGCGGTTGGCGGCAGTCAGTGCCACGAAAGAGCCGATCACGGCAAACAGGAAGGACAGTGCGACCAGACCAAGGTCGAACTCAGTGGTGACGGGGGTGTTCATGTGGATACGTCGAGTTTTGAAATGAACCGAGCAGTTCATTACGGGACTGTTGATGCACCAATTATGTGACAGCGTGTAATTTCGGCGAAGTCCTGGTCGTGTAATCGACGGTCATGGGCCCGGTTTTTTCCCGAATCGGTGCAATCCGTCACGGCGGCGCCTGCCGTCGAGGCCCGGCACCCGGCAGTTATGATTTCCGGCTGCCGTCCTTCACTCCGCTGCCGTGCGCCTCAATTCCATCAAGCTGTCCGGCTTCAAGTCGTTCGCCGAACCCACCAACTTCATGCTGCCCGGGCAACTGGTGGGTGTGGTGGGTCCGAACGGCTGCGGCAAGTCCAACATCATGGACGCGGTGCGCTGGGTGCTGGGCGAGTCCAAGGCGTCCGAACTGCGCGGCGAGTCCATGCAGGACGTCATCTTCAACGGCACCAACAACCGCAAGCCGGCCAGCCGGGCCAGCGTGGAGCTGGTGTTTGACAACAGCGACCACCGGGCCGGCGGCCAGTGGGGCCAGTTCGCCGAGATCGCGGTCAAGCGCGTGCTGACCCGCGACGGCAACAGCAGCTACTACATCAACAACCAGCCGGTGCGGCGCCGCGACGTGCAGGACGTGTTCCTGGGCACCGGCCTGGGGCCCCGTGCCTACGCCATCATCGGCCAGGGCACCATCAGCCGCATCATCGAGAGCAAGCCGGAAGAACTGCGCCTGTTCCTGGAAGAGGCGGCCGGCGTCTCCAAATACAAGGAACGCCGCCGCGAGACGGCCAACCGCCTCAACGACACGCGCGAGAACCTCACCCGGGTCGAGGACATCCTGCGCGAACTCAACGCCAACCTCGACAAGCTGGAAAAGCAGGCCGAGGTGGCGGCGCGCTACCACACGCTGCAGGACAGCGCCACGCTCAAGCAGCACCAGCTCTGGTTCCTCAAGCGCAGCGAGGCCGAGGCCGACCAGGCCCGCATCCGCACCGATGCAGCCCAGGCGGTGAACGATCTGGAGTCGCGCACGGCCGACCTGCGCCGCATCGAGTCCGAGCTGGAGACCATCCGCCAGGCGCATTACGCGGCCGGCGATCAGGTCAACCAGGCGCAGGGCAAGCTGTACGAGGCCAGCGCCGAGGTCGGCAAGCTGGAAGCCGAGATCCGCTTCGTGGTGGAAGGCCGCCAGCGTGTGGAGCAGCGGCTGCAGCAGCTCAAGGAGCAGATGGCCTCCTGGGGCACCCGCAGCGAAGACGCCCAGGCCGAGCTGGAGCAGATCGCCGAGCAGCTGGTGGCGGCTGAAGAACAGTCGATGGTGCTGGCTGCCCAGGGCGAGGACCAGTCCGGTGCCTTGCCGGGCCTGGAAGACGCACTGCGGGCTGCCCAGAACCGCGCCAACGAACAGCGCGCCAGCGTGGCCCAGGTGCAGCAGCAGATCCAGGTGCTGGCCGCCGAGCAGCGCAGCATCGAAGAACAGAGCCGGGGCTTGAACCTGCGCCGCGAGCGCCTGCTGGGCGACCGCAACGCCCTGGCCGCACCCGACGAGGCCCGGCTCTCCGGCCTGCAGGCCCAGCACGAAGAGGCCCGTGACGCCGCCGAACTGGCCGCTGCCCGCTTGCAGGAGCTGCAGGACAGCGTGCCCCAGCTCGACGACGAGCGCCGCATGGCACAGCAGACCGTCAACACCGAATCGTCGAAGCTGGCCGACCTCAGTGCCCGGCTGGAGGCGCTGCGGGCGCTGCAGGAGAAGGTCCGCACCGACGGCAAGCTCAAGCCCTGGCTGGCCCGGCACGGACTGGACGGGCTGCAGGCGCTGTGGAGCCGCTTCCACATCGAGACCGGCTGGGAAAACGCCCTGGAGGCCGCGCTGCGCGAGCGCCTGGCGGCACTCGAGGTGTCGCGGCTGGACATGGTGCGGGCCTTCGCCAGTGACGCTCCGCCCACGCGCCTGGCCTTCTACCATCCGCCCTCGGGGGCACCCGCGTCGGTGGCGCCGGCCGGCTTCAAGCCGCTGTCGGCCCTGCTGCGTCTCAACGATGCCGGGCAGCAGGCCCTGCTGTCCGACTGGCTGCACGGTGCACTGGTGGCCGATTCGCTGGAAGAGGCCCTGGCCCGCCGCAGCGAGCTGCAGCCCGGACAGACCCTGTATGTGGCCAGCGGCCACGCGGTCACCGCGCACAGCGTGAGCTTCTATGCGCCCGACAACGAACAGGCCGGCCTGCTGGCGCGTGCGCAGGAAATCGAGAACCTGGACAAGGCCCTCAAGGCCCAGCAACTCATCGCCGAACAGGCCCGTGCGGCGCTGGTGCGTGCCGAAGCGGCGTACAGCGATGCGTCGCAGCGTCTGGTGGGCGCTCGCCGGGAGGCGGCCGAGTCCCAGAACCGCGCCCACGAGCTGCAGGTGGAAACGCTGCGTCTGAGCCAGCTGGCCGAGCAGACCCGCGCCCGCAGCGAGCAGATCGCCCGGGATCTGGCCGAGGTCGACACCGCGCTGGACGAGCTGCAGGAGCGCCGCGTCACCGCCGAAGCCCGCTTCGAAGAACTCGACATGCAGCTGGCCGACAGCCAGGAGCGACATGCCCAGCTCGACGACAAGGTGATCGAGGCGGAACGGGCGCTGGGCCAGGCCCGCGAACAGCAGCGCTCGCTGGAACGCCGCGCGCAGGAAGCCACCTTTTCCCTGCGCAGCCTGCAGGCGCGCCAGGGCGAGCTGCAGCGCTCTCTGGAAACGGCGGCCAGCCAGGCCCGGTCTCTGGCCGACGAGGAACAGCGCGCCCGCGACGAACTGTCGCGCCTGACCGATGCCGCCGCGCAGGCCGGCCTGCAGAACGCCTTGCAGGCCAAGCAGGAAAGGGAACAGGCGCTCTCCAGCCTGCGCAGCCAGTACGACGACCTGACCATGAAGCTGCGCGCCAGCGACGAACGCCGCCTGCAGCTCGAGCGCGAGCTGGAGCCGCTGCGCAGCCGCATCACCGACTTCCAGCTCAAGGAACAGGCCGCCCGCCTGGGTGTTGAGCAGTACAGCCAGCTGCTGGAGGAAGCCCAGGCCGACCTGGCGGCCGTGGGCCAGAGCATCACCGAAGGCAACGTGCGGCTGACCGGTCTGCAAAGCGAGATTGACCGCCTGCATCGCGAGATACAGGCCCTGGGTGCGGTCAACCTGGCCGCGCTGGACGAGCTGACCGCCGCCCGCGAACGCAAGACCTTCCTCGATGCCCAGTCGGCCGATCTGGTGGAGGCCATGACCACGCTGGAAGACGCCATCCGCAAGATCGACAACGAGACCCGCGAACTGCTGGGCAGCACCTTCGAGACGGTCAACGGCCACTTCGGCCGGATGTTCCCCGAGCTGTTCGGCGGCGGCAACGCCCGCCTGGTCATGACCGGCGAGGAAATCCTCGATGCCGGTGTGCAGGTCATGGCCCAGCCACCCGGCAAGAAGAACCAGACCATCCACCTGCTCTCCGGGGGCGAGAAGGCACTCACCGCCATCGCCCTGGTGTTCGCCATCTTCCAGCTCAACCCGGCGCCGTTCTGCCTGCTCGACGAGGTGGATGCCCCGCTGGACGATGCCAACACCGAGCGCTACGCCCGCCTGGTGACCGCCATGTCCGGCGACACCCAGTTCCTGTTCATCAGCCACAACAAGATCGCCATGGAAATGGCCCGGCAGCTCATCGGCGTGACCATGCAGGAGCAGGGCGTCTCCCGCATCGTGGCGGTGGACATGGAGTCCGCCGCCGGCATGCTGCAGGCCAGCTGACACAACTCTTTATGAGCAATCTTCAAATCGGACTGGCGATCATCGGAGGCCTGGTGCTGGCGGCGGTGGTGGCCTACAACGCCTGGGTCACACGACAGAACGCGCCGCGCACCGCCCGCGAACGACCGGCGCCCCTGCCGGCAGCGGATGCCGCCGACCCGGTGGCCGATGTGGGCGAGCTCATGGCCGATCCACTGGCCGGCCGCATCGACCCGGTCCTCGATGGCGACCTCGCCGATACCGTGCCGGCCGCGCTGGCCGACGCCCTGCCGGGCGGTCCGTCCGATGGGCCGCTGGCGCGCCGCGAGCCGGCCGCTGCCGAACGCCGCCCCGGTCTGGATGCGCTCATCGACGTGATCGCGCCCATCACGCCCGAGGGCGAGGTGTCGGGCGACGCCGTGCTGGCAGCGCTCCCGGCCACCCGCCGGGTGGGTAGCAAGCCGTTCGCGGTCGAGGGGCTTTCACCGGCGGGTGAGTGGGAGGCGCCGCGCCCAGGGCAGCGCTACCGGCAGTTGCAGGCCGGCGTGCAGCTGGCCAATCGGGCCGGTGCACTCAACGACATCGAGTTCTCCGAGTTCGTCGTCAAGACCCAGGCCTTTGCCGACGTGCTGTCCGCCGCCGTGGAGTTTCCGGACATGCGGGCCGAGGTGGCCCGGGCCCGCGAACTCGACGCCTTTGCCGGCGACCATGACGCCCAGCTGGGCTTCACCTTGCGCGCCCGGCGGGCCGCCTGGAGCCCCGGTTATGTCGCCCAGCATGCCGCGCGCGAAGGCTTCGTGGCCGGCGCCTTGCCGGGTCGCATGGTGCTGGCCGGCAGCCAGCCGGGCCATGCACCGGTGCTCAGCCTGACCTTCGACCCCCAGGCCGCCATGGCCGAAGACCCCGAACAAAGCGCCCTGCGCGAGGTGACCCTGTCGCTGGAAGTGACCCATGTGCCGCGCAGCGAGCAGCCCTTCGTGCAGCTGCGCCAGGCCTCTCAGGCCCTGGCCCAGGCCATGGACGGCGTGGTCACCGACGACGCCGGTCAGCCGCTGTCGAACGATGCCATGGACCGCATCGGCGCCGACCTGGAAGCCCTGTACGACGCGCTGGATGCGCGTGACCTGTCGGCCGGTTCGCCCCAGGCCCGACGCCTGTTCTCCTGATCCCATGACCACGCCCGACCTGTTTGCCGACGAACCCGCTGCCGGCAGCAGCGGTGCGCCGGCCGATGACCAGGCACAGCGCGCCGCCGAACTGCGGCAGCAGCTGCACCACCACGCCTGGCGCTACTACACCCTGGACGACCCCGAGATCCCTGATGCCGAGTACGACCGGCTGTTCCGCGAGCTGCAGGCCATCGAGGCCGCGCGACCCGATCTGCTGACTCCCGACTCGCCCACCCAGCGCGTGGGCGGGGCCATCCTGAAAGAGCTGCTGCCGGTGCGCCATGCGGTGGCCATGCTCAGCATCCGCACCGAGACCGACACCGAAGCCAGCGGTGCCGAAGCCTTCGATGCCCGCGTGCGCCGCGAGCTGGGCCTGGCCGAAGCCGAACCGCCGGTGCGGTATGTGGCCGAGCTCAAGTTCGACGGCCTGGCCATGAGCCTGCGCTACCAGGACGGCGTGCTGGTGCGCGCAGCCACGCGGGGCGATGGCGAGACCGGCGAGGACGTCACCCACAACGTGCGCACCATCGGTCAGATACCGCTGCGCCTGCCCGAAGGCGTCCCGGCGGTGCTGGAGGTGCGTGGCGAGGTCTACATGGCCCGCGCCGACTTCGAGGCCCTCAACGAGCGCCAGCGCGAGAAGATCGCGGCCGGTGCCAAAGGCGAGAAGACCTTCGTCAATCCGCGCAACGCGGCCGCCGGCGCAGTGCGCCAGCTCGACTCCACCATGGCTGCCCAGCGGCCGCTGAGCTTCTTCGCCTACGGCTGGGGCGAGGTGAGCGACCCGTCGGCCCTGGGGTCGAGCCACTTCGATGCGCTCATGCAGCTCAAGGACTGGGGTTTCCCGGTGGCGCAGCAGACCGCCCGGTGCCTCGGCGCGGCCGAGCTGGTGGCCTTCCACCGGCGCATCGGTGAACAGCGCGACGCGCTGCCCTTCGACATCGACGGCGTGGTCTACAAGGTGGACGATCTGGCCCTGCAGCAGCGGCTGGGCTTCGTCACCCGCGAGCCGCGCTGGGCTGTGGCCCACAAGTACCCGGCCCAGGAACAGGTGACCACGGTGCTGGCCATCGACGTGCAGGTCGGCCGCACCGGCAAGCTCACGCCGGTGGCCAAGCTGGCGCCGGTCTTCGTGGGTGGTGTGACCGTCACCAACGCCACGCTGCACAACGAGCTGGAGGCCCGCCGCAAGGATGTGCGCGTAGGCGACGCCGTGGTGGTGCGCCGCGCCGGCGACGTGATTCCCGAGGTGGTGTCGGTGCTGGCCGAACGCCGCCAGGGCGAGCCTGAGCCCTTCACCATGCCGGCCTGCTGCCCGGTGTGCGGGAGTGCGGCAATGCGCGAGGAAGGCGAGGCCGACCACCGCTGCACCGGCGGCCTGTTCTGCGCCGCCCAGCGCAAGCAGGCCATCCTGCACTACGCCCAGCGCCGGGCAGTGGACATCGAGGGCCTGGGCGACAAGCTGGTCGAGCAGCTGGTGGATGCCGGCCTGATCAACACCCTGCCGGACCTCTACAAGCTGGGCTTCACCGCGCTGGCAGCGCTGGAGCGCATGGCCGAGAAGTCGGCGCAGAACGTGCTCGACGCGCTGGACAAGAGCAAGCAGACCACGCTGCCGCGCTTCCTGTTCGGGCTGGGCATCCGCCATGTGGGCGAGGCCACTGCCAAGGACCTGGCGCGCCACTTCGGCGGCATCGACCGCATCATGGACGCCAGCGTGGACCAGTTGCTGCAGGTCAACGACGTGGGACCGGTGGTGGCGCAGAGCATCCGCACCTTCTTCGACCAGCCGCACAACCGCGAGGTGGTGGAGCAGCTGCGCGCCGCCGGTGTGCAATGGCCTGAAGGCGAGGGCAGCCAGAACACCCCCCAGCCGCTGCTGGGCAAGACCTTCGTGCTCACCGGCACCTTCCCCACCCTCAAGCGGGACGAGGCCAAAGCCCTGCTGGAAGCCGCCGGCGCCAAGGTGGCCGGCTCGGTCAGCAAGAAGACCGACTACGTGGTGGCCGGCGAGGAGGCCGGCAGCAAGCTGGACAAGGCCCGCGAACTGGGCGTGGCCGTCATCGACGAGGCCGGCATGCTGGCCTTGCTGCAAGCCGGTGAAGTCTCCCCGGGAGAGCCGACATGACCGTCCGAGCCATCCTGAAAATGGGCGACCCCCGTCTGCTGCGACACGCCCAGCCGGTCGAGCGCTTCGACACGCCCGAACTCCATGCCCTGGTGCAGGACCTGCTCGACACCATGGCCCATGCCAACGGCGCCGGCCTGGCCGCGCCGCAGATCGGGGTGGATCTGCAGGTGGTGATCTTCGGCTCCGATCAACCCAACCCGCGCTACCCGGATGCGCCGGTGGTGCCGCGCACCGTGTTGCTCAACCCGGTCATCACGCCGCTGTCGGACGAGGAGGAGGAGGGCTGGGAGGGCTGCCTGTCGGTGCCCGGCCTGCGAGGGGTGGTGCCGCGCTGGAAACGCATCCGCTACACCGGGTTCGATCTGCGGGGCACGCCCATCGACCGCGTGGCCGAAGGCTTTCATGCCAGGGTGGTGCAGCACGAATGCGACCATCTGTGGGGCACCTTGTACCCGATGCGGGTGCGCGACTTCAGCCGCTTCGGTTTCACCGAGGTGCTGTTTCCCGGGCTGGATGCGGCCGACGACGACTGAGATCGGTCATTGCCATCATCCGATGATCATGGGTTTGTGAGGATTCATCGGCGAGGGGTGGGTACCAATCGGCAACCCCATCCCAAGAGGCATTCCCGTGCAGTCCCGTCCCGTACCTTCGCTGGCGTCCCGCCCCATCGCCATACCCCGCCAATGCCCGGGTGTCCCCGGTTCGGCACTAAACGTCACGCCCGAACACGCGCTGGCCTCACAGGCCAGCCGGTCGCCGTCCCATCGGTCCGCAAGTCCCTCGCTGCGCCGCTCCCGGCTCCAGGTCTGGCTGACCGACGTGACCGCCCTGCATGACCAGGTCCGTCAACTCGATGACTGCATTCATGCGGTGCGCCGTGACAGGACGCTGGGGGAGCAGGTCCGGCGTGTGATCGCCATCGAACCCTGCGCCCGGGGCGACGGACTGGGCGCCGCCGTGCTGCGTGACAACCGGCTTATCGCCTGGATGGAGCGCTCGCTGGTCGACGAGCACAACCGGCTGGTGGGCGAGCTGGAGTGCACCCGGGACATCCTGACACCCCTCGACCTGCTGCAGCAGGCGCAACAGGAATGGGACGATCTGGCGCTGCAACCGGTCGATCCGTCCGATGAATCCGCCATGGCCGGCCGGTTGCGGGCGGACCGTGAGGCACTGGTCGGACGGCTCGGTGAGCTGGTGGATGTGCTGCATCCCGGGGTGCCCATGCCGGCCGTGCAGCGCTGGATCGGGCAGCGCCTGGCCGAACTGGCGCTACTGGCTGCGTCAGACGCCGGACCGGCGAGCACGTGATGCGTTCCGCCCGTCCTGCGGTCCTGAGAGACCTGCTGAAAGATCCCGGCCAGATGGCCCTGGCCGGCTGGGCCCGCGAGGTTCGAGGGCTGCAGGATGATGCGGCCCTGCTCATGGAGAGCCGGGAGGCGCTCCGCGCGGATCGCTGCCTGGCCCGGGAGCTGGCCAGCGTCCGCCGTGCGCGGCCTGAACTCCAGGGACCTGCCCTGGCCCGTGCCGTGCTCCGGCACGACCAGCTCCTGTTCTGGGCAGAAAAAACCTGTGTGGCCGAGCTGGACGAGCATCTCCGCTTGCTGACGCGCCTGATGGACGGTCTGACGCCGCAGCGCCTGCTTCATCTGGCCCATGACCAGATCGAAACCCGCCATCTGGCGTATGTGAAACATGCCGGTGCTGCCCTGAAGTCCCTCCATCTGTTGAGCGGCGAAGCGCCGGATGAGGCGTTCGAGCAGGCACAGACCGATGTTCGGCGTATGCGAAAGGCATGGCGCGACATGCATGACACCGTGCGAGGGCTGCAGCAGCTGATGCAGGACCTGCACCACGATAGCCTTGCACCCTTCGTGAGCGATTGGGTGGGCGAGTGTCAGACGGTGCTGGACAACTGGCATCGCAGCGCGCAGATCATGGAACGGCAGTTGCGCGAGCGCTGCGAAGCACAGGGCGGCAAGTGAATCGGCCCTCCGCCGGGTGTTCAGCCCGCCAGTGCCTCGAGCAGTTCGGTCTCGATCTCGATCTGCCGCTTGTTTACCTGCAGCGGTGCGCCGCTGATGAGGAAGGTGTCCTCCACCCGTTCGCCCAGGGTGGTGATCTTGGCCAGCTGCACGCTGATGTCGTGCCGCGCCAGCACGCGGGTGATGCCGTAGAGCAGACCGGCCCGGTCGCTGGCCGAAATGGACAGCAGCCAGCGCTGGGCCTTGTCGTCGGGCCGCAGGTCCACACGCGGCGTGACCGGAAAGTTCTTCACCCGACGTGAAAGCCGCCCCAGCGTGGGTGGCGGCAGCGGGCCTCGCTCGTCGATCACCTGGGCCAGGCGGTTCTCCACCATGGCGGTGAGCTCGCGGTAGTGCTCTGCCAGTTCGGGCACCACCACCTGGAAGGTGTCCAGTGCATGGCCGGTCTGGGTGGTGTGCACCCGGGCATCCAGGATGCTGAAGTGCGCCATGTCGAAGTAGCCGCAGATGCGCGCAAACAGATCAGGCTGGTCGGGCGCATACACCAGCACCTGCAGTCCCTCACCCTCGGGCGACAGGCGCGCGCGCACGATGCTGCGCTGGCGGGCCTCATCGGTCTGACGTTCCGGCCGGGCCAGTTCGCGGGTCAGCATGCGGGTGTGCCAGGCGATGTCGTCGGCCTCGTGGCGCATGAAGTAGCTCACGTCCAGCGTGTCCCACAGGCTCTTGTGGGCATTGTGGGGCAGGGCGTGCAGTGCCAGCATCTGCAGGGCCTCGCGCTTGCGGCCCTCCACCTCGGCGCCGGCATCGGGTGCGCGGCCACCCAGTGCGCGCAGGGTGTAGCGGTACAGGTCTTCCAGCAGCTTGCCTTTCCAGGCGTTCCAGACCTTGGGGCTGGTGCCGCGGATGTCGGCCACGGTGAGCAGGTACAGCGCAGTCAGGTAGCGCTCGTTGCCCACACGGCGGGCAAAGGCGTTGATGACGTCGGGGTCGCTCAAGTCTTCCTTCTGGGCCAGCCGGCTCATGGTGAGGTGCTCGTTCACCAGGAACTCGATCAGGCGGGCATCCTCGCGGTCGATGCCGTGCTGGCGGCAGAAGGTGCGCACATCCCTGGCGCCGAGTTCGGAGTGGTCACCGCCCCGGCCCTTGGCAATGTCGTGGAACAGCGCAGCGGCGTACAGGATCCAGGGCTTGTCCCAGCCGGCGGCCAGCTGCGAGCAGAACGGGTATTCGTGCGAGTGCTCGGCGATGAAGAAGCGCCGCACATTGCGCAGCACCATCAGGATGTGCTGGTCCACCGTATAGACGTGGAACAGGTCGTGCTGCATCTGGCCGACGATGTTCCGGAACACCCACAGGTAGCGGCCCAGCACCGAGGTCTGGTTCATCAGCCGCATGGCGTGGGTGATGCCCTGCGGCTCCTGCAGGATGCGGCGGAATTGCTCCCGGTTGGCCGGGTCGGCGCGGAACTTGCCGTTCATGACCGAGCGCGCGTTGTACAGCGCGCGCAGGGTGCGGGCCGACAGGCCCTTCACGCCCACGGTGGTCTGGTAGATGTGGAAGGTTTCCAGGATGGCGTGCGGGTGCTGCAGATACAGGTGGTCGCTGGCCACCTCCAGCATGCCGCCCTTCTCGAAAAAGCGCTCGTTGATGGGACGCAGCCGCTGCACACCGGCTTCGGAGCTGGCCAGTCGCTCCTCGATGTTGAGCAGCAGGATCTGGTTGAGCTGCGTCACCGCCTTGGCGGCCCAGTAGTAGCGCTTCATGAGCGCCTCGCTGGCGCGGCGAAGACCGCGCGGGCGGGCCTCGCCGGGCGGCGGCGTCTGGTTGCTGTAGCCGAAGGACTCCGCCACCGCCGTCTGCAGATCGAACACCAGCCGGTCCTCGCGGCGCCGGGCCAGCAGGTGAAGCCGGGCGCGGATGAGGCTGAGCAGTGCTTCATTGGCCTTGATCTGCCGGGCCTCCAGCGGCGTGGCCAGGCCCTTGCGGGCCAGCTCGTCCCAGCTGCGACCCAGGCCGGCCGCCTTGGCCACCCACAGGATGATCTGCAGGTCACGCAGCCCCCCGGGGGATTCCTTGCAGTTGGGCTCCAGCGAATAGGGCGTGTTCTCGAACTTGTGGTGGCGCTGTCGCATCTCCAGCGTCTTGGCCACGAAGAAGGCCTTGGGGTCCATGGCCTCGCCCAGGCGCTCGAGCAACGCGCGGAAGGCCTTGCGGCTGCCCGCAATCGGCCGGCACTCCAGCAGCGAGGTCTGCACCGTCACGTCCTTGCCGGCTTCGGCCACGCATTCGTCCAGGGTGCGCACGCTCGAGCCGATCTCCAGGCCCACGTCCCAGCAGGAGCCGATGAAGCCTTCCAGCCGCGCCTTCAGGGCTTCGTCCTGCTCGGGCTGGCAGCCTTCGGGCAGCAGCACCAGCACATCGATGTCGGAGTAGGGGAACAGCTCGCCCCGGCCGTAACCGCCCACTGCCACCAGGGCGGTGTCGGCAGAAAAGCCGGCATGTTCCCAGAGCTGGACCAGGGTGCGGTCGGTCAGGGCCGCGAGGTTCTGCAGGGCGCGCCGCACACCACGGGTGGAGGCCCCTTGAACACCCAGCTGCGCGAACAGCTCGGCCTTGTCGTCACGGTAGCGCTGCCGCAGTTCCGCCAGCGGTGCCATGCAGAGCCCTCCGCGTCAGGCCGCCGCTGCCGCGGCTTCGCCCACGAAGGCGGGAGCGGACGGGCTGCCCGCCGACAGCGTGAGCACCTCGTAGCCCGTGGGCGTGACCAGCACCGTGTGCTCCCACTGCGCCGAGAGCGAACGGTCGCGGGTGACGATGGTCCAGCCATCGCCGGCTTCCTTGATGTCTCGCTTGCCGGCGTTGATCATGGGCTCGATGGTGAAGGTCATGCCCGGCTTGAGCTCTTCCATGGTGCCGGGGCGGCCGTAGTGCAGCACCTGCGGCTCCTCGTGGAAGCGCTGCCCGATGCCGTGTCCGCAGAACTCGCGCACCACCGAAAAGCCGTTGGACTCGGCGTAGGTCTGGATGGCATGGCCGATGTCGCCCAGCCGGATGCCGGGGCGCACCATCACGATGCCCTTCCACATGGCCTCGAAGGTGACCTGGCACAGGCGGCGGGCCTGCACGCTGGCGGCGGCCTCACCACCCACCAGGTACATGCGGCTGTTGTCCCCGAACCAGCCGTCCTTGATGACTGTCACGTCCACGTTGAGGATGTCGCCCTTCTTCAGCGGCTTGTCGTTCGGAATGCCGTGGCACACCACGTGGTTGATCGAGGTGCACAGGTGACCGGGGTAGGGCGGGTAGCCCGGCGGCTGGTAGCCGATGGTGGCCGACACCGTGCCCTGCTGCTTCATGTACTCGGCGGCCAGCCGGTCGATTTCCAGCGTGGTCACCCCGGGCTGGATCAGCGGGGTCAGGTAGTCCAGAACCTCGGAGGCCAGGCGGCAGGCGGTGCGCATGCCGGCAATGCCGGCATCGTCTTTGTAGGTGATGCTCATGGGGCCGGATTATCCCACCGGCACCCCGGATCGCGGGTCTTGCGGGGGCATGGCGGCAGGGGGCGGCGGGTAAAATGCCGGTTTTCCGCCCACCCGGTGGGTCAACGCACCTCAGGCTCCCAACGTGTCCCTGCACCTGCGCTTTTTCGACGGTGGCAACGCCGTCAGCGACTTCAAAGTCCAGCAACTCCTGCCCCGTCTGCAGGCCGTCTCCGACAAGATCACCCAGCTCAGCGCCCGCTTCGTGCACCTGGCCAGCTTCGACGCCGAGCCCGATGCCGCCCTGGTGCAGCGCCTGGGCGAGCTGCTGACCTACGGCGAGCCGGTCACCGAGGCCCATCAGGCCCTGGCCACGCAGGACGCGCCGGCCCTGCTGGTCATGCCGCGCCTGGGCACGGTGTCGCCCTGGGCCTCCAAGGCCACCGACATCGCCCGCAACTGTGGCCTGGTGCTGCACCGGGTGGAGCGTCTGGTGGAGTTCCGCATCGGCCTGAAAAGCGGTCTGCTGGGCAAGGCCAGCCTCAAGCCTGAACAGCTGCAGGCGGTGGCGGGTGTGCTGCACGACCGCATGACCGAGACCGTGGTGCTGCAGCGCGATCAGGCCCAGGCCCTGTTCACCGAGCTGCAGGCCGCTCCCATGGAGCATGTGGACGTGCTGGGCGGCGGCCGTGCCGCCCTGGTGCAGGCCAACACCGCCTGGGGCCTGGCGCTGGCCGACGACGAGATCGATTACCTGGTCAACGCCTTCCAGGGCCTGGGTCGCAACCCGACCGATGTCGAACTCATGATGTTCGCGCAGGCCAACTCCGAGCACTGCCGCCACAAGATCTTCAACGCGCAGTTCACCATCGATGGCGCGCCGCAGGACAAGAGCCTGTTCGGCATGATCCGCCATACCCACCAGACCAGCCCGCAGCACACGGTGGTGGCCTATTCGGACAACGCCTCGGTCATGGAAGGTCACCCGGTGCAGCGGCTGGTGGCCCGTTTCGACGGCCAGCAGCTGCCGCGCTACCAGCTCGAAGCCGCCACCCACCATGTGCTGATGAAGGTGGAAACCCACAACCACCCGACCGCCATCTCGCCTTTCCCGGGCGCGTCCACCGGCGCTGGCGGCGAGATCCGCGACGAGGGCGCAACCGGCCGGGGCTCGCGCCCCAAGGCCGGCCTGACCGGCTTCACCGTGAGCCGTCTGTGGGGTGGTCTGAGCGACCAGCCTGGCGGCAAGCCGGAGCACATCGCCAGCCCGCTGCAGATCATGACCGAGGGCCCGCTGGGTGGCGCGGCCTTCAACAACGAGTTCGGCCGGCCCAACCTGCTGGGGTACTTCCGCGAGTACGAGCAGCAGGTCGACGGCGTGCAGCGCGGCTACCACAAGCCCATCATGATCGCGGGCGGTCTGGGCAGCATCGACGCCACCCAGACCCGCAAGATCGAATTCCCGGCCGGCACCCTGCTGGTGCAGCTGGGCGGCCCGGGCATGAAGATCGGCATGGGCGGCGGCGCTGCCAGCTCCATGGCCACCGGCACCAATGCGGCCGATCTGGACTTCGACTCGGTGCAGCGCGGCAACCCGGAAATCGAGCGCCGGGCGCAGGAGGTCATCAACCACTGCTGGCAGCAGGGCGCGGCCAACCCCATCCTGGCCATCCACGACGTGGGTGCGGGCGGCCTGTCGAATGCCTTCCCCGAGATCACCAACGACGCCGGCCGGGGTGCCCGCTTCGACCTGCGCGCCGTACCGCTGGAGGAAAGCGGTCTGGCGCCCAAGGAGATCTGGTGCAACGAGAGCCAGGAACGCTATGTGCTGGCCATCGCACCGGAGTCCCTGGAGACCTTCCGCGCTTTCTGTGAGCGCGAGCGCTGCCCGTTTGCGGTGGTGGGCGTGGCGACCGAAGAACGCGAACTGAAGCTGGTGGACGAGGGCGCCGAGAGCCCGGTCGACATGCCCATGAGCGTGCTGCTGGGCAAACCGCCCAAGATGCACCGCGATGTGAAGACGGTGGCCCGCCAGTCGCCGCCGCTGGAGCTGACCGACATCGACCTGCAGAAGGCCGTCATCGACGTGCTGAGCCATCCCACCGTGGCCTCCAAGCGCTTCCTGGTGACCATCGGCGACCGCACCGTGGGCGGCCTGAGCCACCGCGACCAGATGGTCGGTCCCTGGCAGGTCCCGGTGGCCGACTGCGCCGTCACCCTGGCCGACCACACCGGTTTTGCCGGCGAGGCCATGAGCATGGGCGAGCGCACCCCGCTGGCCGCCACCAGCCCGGCTGCCAGCGGCCGCATGGCGGTGGCCGAGGCCATCACCAACCTGCTGGCCGCACCCATCGAGCTGCCCCGCGTCAAGCTGTCGGCCAACTGGATGGCGGCCTGCGGCGAACCCGGCGAAGACGCCGCGCTGTATGAGACCGTCAAGGCCGTGGGCATGGAGCTGTGCCCGGCGCTCGGCGTGTCCATCCCGGTGGGCAAGGACAGCCTGTCCATGCGCACCCAGTGGCAGGCCGACGGACAGACCCGCAAGGTCACGGCACCGGTCAGCCTGATCGTCAGCGCCTTCGCCAGCCTGCCCGATGTGCGCGGCACCCTCACGCCCCAGCTCGATCGCGACCTGGAAGACACCACGCTGGTGCTGGTCGACCTGGGCAAGGGCCGCCACCGCATGGGCGGCAGCATCCTGGCTCAGACCCTGGGCCATCCAGGTGGCGATGTGCCCGACCTGGACAGCCCGCAGGATCTGGTATCGCTGGTGAACGCCGTCAATGCCCTGCGTTCCCAGGGCCGCCTGCTGGCCTACCACGACCGCAGCGACGGCGGCCTGCTGGCGGCCGTGGCCGAAATGGCCTTTGCCGGCCAGGTGGGCGTGGCCCTGAACGTGGACCTGCTGGTCACCGAGGGCGACGGCATCAGCGACAGCCGCGCCGAGGTGGGCGATGCCAAGAACTGGAGCAAGCAGGTCAGCGCCCGCCGCGAGGAGCTCACCCTGCGTGCGCTGTTCAACGAGGAGCTGGGTGTGGTGCTGCAGGTGCGCACCGCCGAGCGCAACGAGGTGATGCAGGTGCTGCGCGAGCACGGCCTGTCGAAGTTCAGCCACTTCATCGGCAAGACCCGCCCGGCCAGCTCACCCATGGACGCCGGCAAGGGCGAACTGCAGGTCTGGCGCGACACCAAGGCGGTCTTCAGCGCCCGCCTGAGCGATCTGCAGCAGGTCTGGGACAGCGTGAGCTGGAAGATCAACCAGCAGCGCGACAACCCGGCCTGTGCCGACGCCGAACACGCCGCCGCCGGTGACCCGGCCGATCCGGGTCTGCACAGCCACCTCAGCTTCGACCCCGCCGAAGACGTGGCCGCGCCGTTCCTGAACCTGACCCGCCCGCGCGTGGCCATCCTGCGGGAGCAGGGCGTCAACTCCCATGTGGAGATGGCCCATGCCTTCACGCTGGCCGGCTTCGACGCCTTCGATGTCCACATGACCGACCTGCAGTCGGGCCGCGCGAAGCTGGCCGACTTCCAGGGCGTGGTGGCCTGCGGCGGCTTCAGCTACGGCGACACGCTGGGGGCCGGTATCGGCTGGGCCCGTTCCATCACCTTCAATCCGGTGCTGGCCGACCAGTTCAAGGCCTTCTTCGGCCGCACCGACACCTTCGGCCTGGGCGTGTGCAACGGCTGCCAGATGTTCGCCGAGCTGGCCGACATCATTCCCGGTGCCCAGGCCTGGCCGCGATTCACCACCAACCAGAGCGAGCGCTTCGAGGCGCGTCTGTCGCTGGTGGAGGTGCTGGACTCGCCCAGCCTGTTCCTGCAAGGGATGGCCGGCACCCGTCTGCCGATCGCCGTGGCGCATGGCGAGGGCTACGCCAACTTCCGCCACCGGGGCAACGCCGCCGAGGTGATCGGCGCCATGCGCTTTGTGGACCACACCGGTGCGGCCACCGAGCGCTACCCGTTCAACCCCAACGGCAGCCCGGGCGGCCTGACCGCCGTGACCACGGCCGACGGCCGCTTCACGGCCATGATGCCGCACCCCGAGCGCGTGTTTCGCAACATTCAGATGAGCTGGACCGACCAGGACCCTTCCGCCTACAGCGGCTGGATGCGCCTGTGGCGCAACGCCCGCCGCTGGGTGGCTTGACCTTCACACGGAGACTCCATGGCCGGAACCAGCCTGCTCGCGCTGATCGACGACATCGCCACCTTGCTGGACGATGTGTCGGTCATGACCAAGGTGGCGGCCAAGAAGACCGCCGGGGTGCTGGGCGACGACCTGGCGCTCAATGCCCAGCAGGTCACCGGTGTGAAGGCCGACCGGGAGTTGCCGGTGGTCTGGGCGGTGGCCAAGGGCTCGGCGGTGAACAAGCTGATCCTGGTGCCGGCGGCACTGCTCATCAGCGCTTTCCTGCCGTGGCTGATCACGCCGCTGCTCATGCTCGGGGGCCTGTTCCTGTGCTTCGAGGGAGCCGAGAAGCTGCTGCACAAGTTCTTCCCGGGTTCCACGGACGCTGACGAAAAGCACCGAGCCGAATTGATCCAGGCGGTGCAGGACGAGCAGGTCGATCTGGTGGCCTTCGAAAAGGACAAGATCAAGGGCGCGGTGCGCACCGATTTCATCCTGTCGGCCGAGATCATCGTGATCTCGCTGGGCGCCGTGGCGGCGGCCGGCATGGCCCAGCGCGTGGGCGTGCTGGTGGCCATATCGGTGCTCATGACGGTCGGCGTGTATGGCCTGGTGGCCGGCATCGTGAAGCTGGACGACCTGGGCCTCTACCTGAACCGGCAGGCCGCCGCCTGGCAGCAGGCGCTGGGGCGGGGCATTCTGGTGTTTGCGCCCTGGCTCATGAAGACGCTGTCGGTGCTGGGCACGGCCGCCATGTTTCTGGTGGGTGGCGGCATCCTGGTGCATGGCGTGCCGGCGGTGGGTCATGCCATCGACGGCTGGGCGGCCGGTCTGGGTGCCTGGGGTGGCCTGCTGTCGAGCCTGGCCGGCGGGCTGGTCGGCCTGTTGTGCGGGGCGGTGGTGGCCGGGGTGGTGACCCTGTTCTCGCGCCTGCGCGGCCGCAGCGCCTGAGCGATGGCATCGCGCATGTCGGCCCCGGCCGAACACTGGCGGCGCGACGTCGGCAACGATTCGGTGGCCGTGCTCGACATCCCCGGGCTGGTGGAGCGCGCCCGGGTGTTCGACGTCGACATCACCCTGCTGGTGGATGCGCCTGCCGCGCTGAACGGCGCCTGGCACGAGCTGTCGGTGGAGTTCGATGGCCAGCGGCAGTGGTCGCGCCGCATCGACACCCGCAACCCCGGTCAGACCGACGGGCTGGAATACCACCAGCAGGTGCGGCTGGCGCCCGAGCAGGCCCTGCGGGTGCGGGCGCAGGCCCGGGTGCAGGGTGCACGCATCCGTCAGCTGCTGATCGAGGCCCGCGAGGACCGCTGAACCCCCGTGCGGATCAGGCCGGCGTGACCGGCCGGGTCTTGTAGAAGCGGATCGGGCTGGTCGCGGTCTGCTGCGCGATGTCTCTCACGCTCTGCGCCACGCCGGGCTTGAGCCGACCCACCACATGCATCTCGCAGGGCTTGCAGTCGAAGCGCAGCGTGAGCTTTTCGGTGCCGTGGGTGATGGTCATGGGCTCGGCCTTGACCGTGCCCTGGACACCCGTCACGCCCTTGGCCTGCTTGGGGCACAGGCTCAGGCTGAAGCGCACGCAGTGCTTGGTGATCATCAGGCTCACCTCGCCGGTTTCCTCGTGGCTCTCGTAGGCCGAGGCGATCACCTTCACGCCGTGACGGGCGTAGAAGTCGCGCGCCTTGTGGTTGTAGACGTTGGCCAGATAGGTGAGGGTGTCTTCCGGGTAGGGCACCGGCGGCTCGACCGGCAGCGCGCGCGGCAGGCGGGTCCAGGCCTGGGCCCTTGCCGCTTCCAGCGCCGCCACCGCATCGCGGCGCAGCGGATTGAGCAGCGAGGCCGGCACGAACCAGGGCTGCGAGAGATCGAGCGCGATGTCGATCGGCTCGAAGATGGTTTCGCCCATGCGGCCCAGCGCTTCACGCAGCTTGCCGTCGGCCTGGGCGGCGTCGCGGGCCGGCTCCAGGGCGGCCTGCAAGGTGGCGGTGCCCTGGTGGCCATCCTCATCGGTCAGCTCCAGCGCAAGGCCACCCGGCACCTCGGACAGCTTCATCCAGACGCCGATGCGCCGCTCGGCGCTCTTGCGGTCCAGAGCCCGCACCCAGGCCATGTCCCGGTTGCGGTTGACCACCGTGCCGCGCTTGAGGTGGCGCAGCCCCTCCAGCTCGTCCTTGGGGAACACCCGCCAGCGGCCTTCGCTGCCGGCAGCCTCGGCCCGGTTGATCTGCAGACCCACCAGCTCCTTGTGCAGGTCCAGGTAGCACAGGCCGTCGCCGTTGTGGATGACGGTGGCCGGGTCGTCGGTCTGGATCTCGACCCAGCGGTCGCCCACCTGGGTCACCCAGCCGATGGGCCGGCCGGGGTTCTTGGGCGTGTCGAAGGCGCCGATGTCTTCCTTGCGGCCCTGCACGAAGTAGTCGGTGAACTCGCGGTTGAAGTTCTGGTCCGGGTCGGGCGTGAAGCTGAAGCTGCAGCGGCCGCTGGAGGCGCGGGCCAGCTCGGGGCGCTCCTCCAGGATCTCGTCGAACAGGCGGCGGTAATGGGCGGTGATGTTCTTCACATAGCCCAGGTCCTTGTAGCGGCCCTCGATCTTGAAGCTGCGGGCGCCGGCCTCGACCAGTTCGCGCAGGTTGTCGCTCTGGTTGTTGTCCTTCATGGACAGCACATGCTTGTCGTGCGCCACGATGCGGCCCTGGCTGTCTTTCACCTCGTAGGGCAGGCGGCAGGCCTGCGAGCAGTCGCCCCGGTTGGCGCTGCGCCCGGTGTGGGCATGGCTCACATAGCACTGGCCGCTGTAGGCCACGCACAAGGCGCCGTGGATGAAGAACTCCAGCGTGCAGCGCTCGGGGTCGGTGGCGGCGCGGATGGCGGCGATCTGCGGCAGCGTGAGCTCGCGGGCCAGCACGATCTGCGACAGGCCGGCGTCCTGCAGGAAGCGGGCTTTTTCGGGGGTGCGGATGTCGGTCTGGGTGCTGGCGTGCAGCTGGATCGGGGGCAGGTCGATCTCCAGCAGGCCCATGTCCTGGATGATGAGCGCGTCCACCCCGGCGTCGAACAGCTGCCAGGCGAGCTTTCGGGCCGGCTCCAGCTCGTCGTCGCGCAGGATGGTGTTCATGGTGACGAAGATGCGGCTGCCGAAGCGGTGGGCATGGCGCACCAGTCGCCCGATGTCCTGCACGCTGTTGTCGGCCGCGGTGCGGGCACCGAAGGAGGGGCCGCCGATGTAGACCGCATCGGCGCCATGGTTGATGGCCTCGATGCCGATGTCGGCGTCGCGAGCCGGGGAGAGCAGTTCGATCTGGTGGGGCAGCATGGGCAGGAACGGCGGGCAGAATCGGGAGCTCGCGGCCGGCAGGCGGCCCGAGAAAACCCGATATTGTCCCGGAGAAGCCCCATGTCCGCATCCCCCACCTTTGTTCTGGTCCATGGTGCCTGGCACGGCGCCTGGTGCTGGCGCCGGGTCCTGCCCGTGCTGCGGCAGGCCGGTGCTGAAGTGCACGCGGTCACGCTCACCGGCGTGGGCGAGCGAGCCCACCTGCTCACCCCGACCGTCGATCTGCACACCCACATCCAGGACGTGACCGGCCTGATCGAGGCCGAAGAACTGCGCAATGTGGTGCTGGTGGGGCACAGCTACGCCGGCATGGTCATCACCGGGGTGGCCGACCGGCTGGAGCAGCACTGTCCTGGTGTGCTGGCCCGGCTGGTCTACCTGGACGCATCGGTTCCCGACCCCGGCACCGCCTGGAGCACGCCGCACAGCCCGGAAACCCGGCAGTCCCGCACCGAGGCGGCCGCCGCCAGCGGGGGCCTGAGCTTTCCGCCGCCCGATGCCTCGGTTTTCGGGCTGGAAGGCGCCGACCGCGACTGGGTCAACCGCCGCCAGACGCCGCAGCCCTTTGCCCTGTACCACCAGCCGCTGCACTTCGATGCTGCCCGCGTGGCCCGGCTGCCGCGCACCTTCATCGACTGCACCTCGCCGGCATTGCCCACCATCGCACCGGCCCGCCTCAAGGTCAGGCAGGAGCCTGGCTGGCAGGTGCTGGAAATGCAAACGGGGCACGACCCGATGGTCAGTGCCCCGCTGGAACTGGCGCGCCTGCTGCTGCAGGTCGCATCGGCCTGAGCCGTCTTACTGGATCTTGGCCTTCTCGCGCAGGTTCTGCTGGAAGGCGTTGAGCTTCTGGCCTTGCAGCTGCTGGACGATCTGCGGCTTGACCTCGTCGAGCTTGGGCAGCTCGGCTTCGCGGATGTCGTCCACGCGGATCACGTGCCAGCCGAACTGGGTCTGCACCGGGGCCTCCGACAGCTGGCCCTTGCCCAGCTTGAGCATGGCCTGCGAGAACTCGGGCACGTAGCTGGCCGCCGGGGCCCAGTCGAGATCGCCGCCGTTGGCGCCCGAACCCGGGTCCTTGGACTGTTTCTTGGCGATGTCTTCGAACTTGGCGCCGCCCTTGATGGAAGCGATGATGGCCTTGGCCTCGTCTTCCTTCTCCACCAGGATGTGGCGGGCGCGGAATTCCTTGCCGCTGTTGGCGGCGACGAACTTGTCGTACTCGGCCTTCACGTCGGCGTCGGTCACCGGGTTCTTCTTCTGGAAGTCGGCGAACAGGGCGCGGATCATGAGCGTCTGGCGGGCGAGTTCCATCTGGGTCTTGAAATCGTCGGTGCCGGCGATGCCGCGCTTCTGGGCTTCCTGCATGAAGATCTCGCGCAGGATGACCTCTTCCTTGAGCTGGGCACGCACCGTGTCGTCCACCGGGCGGCCGGCTGCGGCCACCTGGGCGGCCAGCGCATCGATGCGGGAGGTGGGAACCGGCTTGCCGTTGACGATGGCCACGTTCTGGGCGAAGGCACCGGTCGCGGTGGAGATCAGCACGGCCGCGGTCAGGGCCGACAGGGACAGTTTCATGGAGTTCCTAGGGGGTTGAAATCTCGATGGCCAGCGCGTGCAGGCCCGCGTCTGTGAAGTCGCGCAGGGCATCATACACAAGGCGATGACGCGCCACGCGGGTGCGGCCGACGAACGCCGGCGCATCGATCCGCACCCGGAAATGGGTGCCCTGACCGCGTCCGTTGGAGCCCGCATGACCGGCATGCGCGGCGCTTTCGTCCAGCACTTCCACCCGGGTCGGATGCAGGGTCTGGCGCAAACGTTCCTCGATGGCGGCGGCGGTGATGTCCTGCATCATGATTTGCCTGCCGTTTCATCCTTGAGGTGACGGGCGATGTACAGGCCCTGTCCGACGATGAACACCACTGGGAAGATGTAGCCCCAGAGCTTGAAGTTCACCCAGTCCTCGGTGCTGTAGTAGGCCGCCACCCAGCCGTTGATCGCCGCCATGAACAGGAAGTAACCCACCCAGGCCACCGTCAGGCGCGCCCACACCGGCGCGGGCAGGCTGAGCTGGCTGCCAAGGAGAATCTGCAGGAAGTTCTTCTTCCAGATCCACAGGGCTGCGGCCAGCACCACGGCCATGCTGGCGTACAGCACGGTGGGCTTCCATTTGATGAAGCGCTCGTCCTGCAGGAACAGGGTGAGTGCGCCGAACACCAGCACCAGCACCAGCGTGACCTTGTGCAGCGTCTGCAGCTTGCGGTCGATGAGCCAGATGAGCCCGGTCTGCACCACCGTGGCGGCCATGAGCACGGCAGTGGCCACGTAGATGCCCTGCCACTTGTAGGCGGCCACGAACAGGGCGATGGGGAAAAAGTCGAAGAGAAAGCGCATCGGAGGATTATCGGTCGCGCGGCATACCCTGCCGGCGCCGGGGAACTGGCGAGCCGGTGGCCGGCTCCATCTGCCATCTGTATGGAGGACCCCATGAACACACAGGAACAGCAAGCCATCCTGACCATCGCCCTGCTGGCCGCCTTTGCTGATGGCCAGAAGGCCGACAGCGAGCGCGAATCGATCCGCCAGATCGCCGAATCGCTGGGCCACGAGCCCGGTGGGGGCGGGCTGGCCCGGCTCTACCAGGACGTACTGCTCAAGCGTGCCTCGGTGGCCCAGGCGGTGGCCGCTCTGTCCGACCCGGCCCACCGGCAGCTGGCCTATGAAATGGCGGTGTGCGTCTGCGAAGCCGACGGCCAGCGCAGCGCGGCCGAAGCGGCCTTCCTGTCCGACCTCAAGGCACAGCTGGTGCCGTCGGCCGAAGCGGTGACGCCGTTCGAGCGCCAGGAGGCCGATCTGGTGCAGGCTGCGCGAGAGGTGGTGCCGGTGGCTGCGCCGGCAGCGGCTGCATCGGCTGCAGCGGAGGCGGCTTCCATCACCCCGGTGGTGTCGGTCGATGCCACGCGCGATGCCGCGCTGGACAAGTCCATCCTCAACCATGCGCTGCTGGCCGGCGCGCTGGAGCTTCTGCCGCAGTCGTGGGCATCGATGGCCATCATTCCGGTGCAGATCAAGCTGGTGCACAGCATCGGCCAGGCCCACGGGGTGTCGCTGGATCAGGGGCACATCAAGGAATTCCTGGCGGCCGCCGGTGTGGGCATGGCCTCGCAGTACCTGGAGCAGTTCGGCCGCAAGCTGCTGGGGGGCCTGCTGGGCAAGGCGGCCGGGCGTACGGCCGGTCGGGTGGGCGGTGCGGCCACCGGCATGGCGTTCTCGTTCGCCACCACCTATGCGCTGGGCCAGGTGGCCAAGCGCTACTACGCCGGGGGGCGGACCATGAACACCGCCGTGCTGCGCGACACGTTCCAGAACCTGCTCGGCCCGGCCCGCGACATGCAGACCCGCTACCTGCCGCAGATCCGCGAGAAGGCGGCCACGCTGGATGCCGGTCAGATCATGAACCTGGTGCGCAACCCGATCCGCTGAGGGCTGCGCCCGGGTTCAGCCCTTGGGCTGGTGGTCGATGGAGGCCGAGTTCATGCAGTAGCGCAGGCCGGTGGGCGCCGGCCCGTCTTCAAACACATGGCCCAGGTGGGCACCGCACTGGCTGCACACGGTCTCCACCCGCACCATGCCGTGGCTGTGGTCCACCAGCTCGGTGATGGCGCCGGGGATGGCCTTCCAGAAGCTGGGCCAGCCGCAGCCGGCGTCGAACTTGGTGCCGGCGTCGAACAGGTGGTTGCCGCAGCAGATGCAGTGGTAGCTGCCGTCGGTCCAGATCTGTTCGTATTTTCCGGTGAAGGGCCGCTCGGTGTAGGCCCGGCGGGTGATCTCGAAGGCGCCCGGTTCGGCGCCCTTGGCGGCCAGCAGCTCGCGCCATTCGGCGTCGGTCTTGTGGATCGGGAAGTTCGGGGTGTGGTCGGTGGTCATGGGGTGTTTTCCTGTCGGTGTGTCAGGACGAGCAGCTGATCTCGATGCCGGCCGCCCAGTCCGGGGGCAGGGCGGCCAGATCGTCCTCGTCTGCACGTTCGTCGAACGGTGCCTGCAAAGCTTTCAGCAGGCGTTGCACTTCGCTGAAGTCGCCCTCGCGGGCGCGGCGGATGGCGATCTCGGCCAGGTGGTTGCGCAGCACGATGCGCGGGTTGGTGCGCAGCATCTGCAGCCGGGTGGCGGCTGCATCGAAGCCGGGCTGCGAGGTCAGCCGCTCGCGCCAGCGCAGCGCCCAGGCGTCGAAGGCTTCGCGCTGCAGGAACAGGTCGCGCACCGGCTCCAGCGGGCCGTCGGCGGCCTCGCTCAGGCGGCGGAACAGCACGGTGAAGTCCACCGCGTCCCGGGCCATGAGCTGCATCAGGTCTTCGACCAGCACCTCGTCGCCCGGCTGAACGGCGGCCAGGCCCAGCTTGGCGCCCATGTGCCGTTGCAGGGCGGCGGGGAACAGCGTCTTGTAAGGCTCCAGCGCATCCAGCGCCTGCTGCTGGTCGTCCATCAGTGGCAGCAGCGCCTGGCCCAGGCAGAACAGGTTCCAGTAGGCGATGTTGGGCTGGCGGTGGTAGGCGTAGCGGCCGCCGGTGTCGCTGTGGTTGCAGATGTGGGCCGGGTTGAAGGCATCCAGAAACTGGAACGGGCCGTAGTCGATGGTCAGGCCCAGGATGCTCATGTTGTCGGTGTTCATCACCCCATGGCAGAAGCCCACGGCCTGCCACTGCGCCATCAGCTCGGCGGTGCGGGCGCTGACCGCCTCCAGCAGCGCTGCATAGGGGTTGCCACCGGCCTCGCGGCAGGCCGGGTAATGGTGGTCGATGACGAAATCGGCCAGGCGGCGCAGCTCGTCGATGCGGCCGGCGGCCGAGAAAT
Source organism: Allobosea thiooxidans (assembly GCA_943370825.1). Classification (GTDB taxonomy): domain Bacteria; phylum Pseudomonadota; class Gammaproteobacteria; order Burkholderiales; family Burkholderiaceae_C; genus Hydrogenophaga. The sequence continues at coordinate 86,627 of CALRSR020000013.1, forward strand.
GCTCGAAATGCCCGAAGCGGATGAAGCTGGGCGCCACCCGGGTCACCACGGCCGCGGTCTCCACGGTTTCGCGCACCACCGGGGCGGGCGAAGCGGTCAGCGCCAGCGCCCGGCTGGTGGGAATGCCCAGGCCGTGCATGGCCTCGCTGCACAGGAATTCTCGGATGGAGCTGCGCAGCACGGCGCGGCCGTCGCCCATGCGGGAGTAGGGCGTGAGACCCGCGCCCTTGAGCTGGATCTCCTGCGGCCCGGTCGGGGTGTCGATCTCGCCCAGCCAGATGGCACGGCCATCGCCCAGCTGGCCCGCCCAGTGGCCGAACTGGTGGCCGCTGTACACCGTGGCGATGGGCCGGCTGCCCGGGAGCAGCCGGTTGCCGGTGAACACCTCGGCGGCGTCGGCGCTGGCCATCCATTCGGCCGGCAGGCCCAGGGTGGCGGCCACGTCGGGCGACCAGGCCACCCAGCGGGGCTGCGGCAGGGGGGTGGGCGGGTTGTCGGTGAAGAAGGCTTCGCCCAGGGCGGCAAAGCGGTGGGTCCAGGCCAGGGCGGGCGTGGCGGGGGACGCGATGGTCTCGGCG
>CALRSR020000014.1:0-81139 GCA_943370825.1 Allobosea thiooxidans
TTGACCACCTGCAGGTTGCTCAGACTGACATTGCCGCGCTGCCTGGGCAGACAGTGCTCGATGGTGGCGAATTGTTCGGGCGTGATTTCCATACCCGAGAGTGTCTGTCGCCGGCTTAGTAATTGCTATTAGTGTTAACACGCCCTAGACTGCGCGCCCATGAACCGCACACAGATCGAGTCGTTCTTTGCCATCCTGCGCGAGGCCAACCCGCAGCCGCAGACCGAGCTGGAATACACCAGCGTGTTCGAGCTGCTGGCCGCCGTGCTGCTGTCGGCCCAGGCCACCGACGTGGGCGTGAACAAGGCCACCCGCAAGCTGTTCCCGGTGGCGAACACGCCGCAGGCCATTCTCGACCTGGGACTGGAGGGGCTGGAGTCGTACATCCGCACCATCGGCCTGTACCGCAGCAAGGCCCGCCACCTGATGGAGACCTGCCGCATCCTGGTGGAGCAATACGGGGGCGAGGTGCCCGCCACCCGTGAGGCCCTGGAAGCCCTGCCCGGCGTGGGCAGAAAGACGGCCAATGTGGTGCTCAACGTGGCCTTCGGCCAGCCCACCATGGCGGTGGACACGCACATCTTCCGGGTCAGCAACCGCACCGGCCTGGCGCGCGGCAAGACGCCGCTGGCGGTGGAGCTGCAGCTCGAAAAACGCGTGCCGGCCGAGTACGCGGTGGATTCGCACCACTGGCTCATCCTGCACGGGCGCTATGTCTGCCAGGCCCGCAAGCCGCAATGCCCGGACTGCCGGGTGTCGCATCTGTGCGGCTTCAAGGACAAGACGCGGGCCTGAAGCCTCCCGCAGCCCTCCAGCTCACCAGCGCAGCAAGGTCCAGCCACCCGGTGCCGGGGCTTCGCCGGGCCACTCGGCAGCGTTCGCCACATGGCGGTGGCCGTGGGCGCGGATGAACTGCGCCGCCCGGATGACGCCGGCGTGCGTCACCCACACCGCATGCGTACTGGCGGCTGCAGCCAGCGCCTGACGGGTGTCGTCCAGCGCGGAAGCCACCCGGTCAATCACCGCCTGGGTCGATTCCTGGCCACCAAAACGGTGGTGCGCAAAGTCCGCCATCCAGTCGTCGAAGGCCGCGCGGGGAATGGCGTCCCAGGGCTGCCGCTCCCACTGGCCAAAATGCATCTCGTTGAGCCGCGGATCCTGGCGGGGTTCGGGCAGGTCGGGCCGGTGCCGGCGCAGGGCCTGGGCCAGCTGGTGGGTGCGCTGCAGGCCCGACATCCACAGCAGGCCGGGTCGGGCCGGCAACAGCTGCGCCAGATCGAAGGCTGCCCCCGCCGTGGCGCCCGCCAGTGCAGGGGCGTCGGTCGCGCCGTAACACAGCCCGGGCGGCAGATCGACCTGCGCATGGCGCAGCAGCCACAGGTTCATGCCGCCACCCAGCCCGATCCCAGGGCGAAGGCTGCCCCGAGCAGGAAACCGACTTCGCAGACCTGCTGGGTGGCCCCCAGCCCGTCCCCGGTGAAGCCCTGCAGCCGCCGCGCCAGCAGGCGGTACATCCAGCACCACCCAGCCACCGCGCCCAGCAGGCCGGCCAGCCAGGGCGTCTGCGGCCACAGCACAGCCACCAGCCCGAGTGCACCAGCGCACCAGACCAGCCCGGCCAGCAGGCTGGCCATGCCGATGCGGTCGGCCAGCGGCTTGCTCTTGGAGCGCGGCGTGTCGCCCACATGCGGCAGGCAACGGATGGTGAACAGTGGCGCGGTGCGCGACACCACATGGGCCAGCCAGCAAGCCACCACCCCCAGCACCGCATCCACCTGCACCAGCAAGGCCAGCAGAGCGAGCTTGCTGAACAGGCCCAGCACCAGCGCGATGGAGCCGAAGCTGCCGATGCGCGAGTCCTTCATGATGTCCAGCGCGCGTTCCCGGTCGTGGCTGCCGCCCAGGCCGTCGGCCAGATCGGCCAGTCCGTCCTCATGGAAGGCGCCGGTCAGCAGCACGCTGAACACGGTGCAGCCCACCGCCGCCACCCAGGGTGCGGCGGGCACATCGGGCAACAAGGCCAGCAGGCCGGCCAGCACCGCCGCGCTCAAGGAGCCCACCAGCCAGCCCACCCCCGGGAAATGCGCGGTGCTGGCGCGCAGCATCTCGGGGCTGTAACCTGCCCACTGCGCCAGCCGCCCGGTGACCGGGATGCGGGTGAAAAACTGCACCGCCAGCAGAAAGTGGCGGACGGCCTGAATCATGACCGGGCGGCCTCTGCAGGCTCGCCGCGCGACACGCCGGCGGATTCGAAGCTGGCCATGTCGCGCAGGATGGCGCAGGCGCTTTCCAGCAGCGGCCAGGCCAGCGCCGCGCCCGAGCCCTCACCCAGACGCAGACCCAGGTCGAGCAGCGGCTCGGCCTTGAGGTGCGACAGCATCAGCGCATGACCGCGCTCACCCGAGCGGTGGGCGAACACACAGCGTTGCAGCACGGCGGGCTGCAGGGCAGCAGCCACCATCACGGCCGACGAGGCGATGAAGCCGTCCACCACGATCACGCGGCGCTGCAGCGCGGCCTCGATGACCGCGCCCACCAGCGTGGCGATCTCGAAGCCGCCGAAGGCCGCCAGGGCCTGCAGCGGGTCCACCGCGCCCGGATGGCGGGCCAGCACAGCGCGCAGGATGCCGATCTTGCGCTGCACGCCTTCGGCGTCCAGGCCGGTGCCGGCGCCGGTGACCTGGGCAATGTCCAGCCCGGCCAGGCGCGCCAGCAGCAGCGAGGCGGCCGAGGTGTTGCCGATGCCCATTTCGCCCAGCAGCAGCGCATTGCCCGGCAGGCCCCGCACCACCGCCCGGCCCTGCGCAACGGCCTGGGCGCATTCGGTGCGGTTCATGGACGGACCCTCCAGCGCGTCGCGGGTGCCCGCGCCCACCCGGGCCACCACCAGGCCGGGGCGCGCCGGCAGCTCGCGGCGCATGCCGCAGTCCACCACGGTCAGGCCGATGCCGTGCTGGCGGGCCAGCACGCTGACCGCCGCGCCGCCGGACAGGAAGTTCTCGACCATCTGCCAGGTCACGTCGGACGGAAACGCCGACGTGCCGCGCGCGGCCAGCCCGTGATCACCGGCGCACACCAGCATCTGCGGTTGCTGCAGCAGCGGTGTGGTCGTGCCGAGGATGGCGCCGATGCGCACGGCCAGCGCCTCGATGCGGCCCAGCGATCCGGGCGGCTTGGTCTTGTTGTCGATGCGGTGCTGCAGCTCGGCAGTCAGCGCCTCGTCGGTGAGGTCCGCGATGGGGGGAATGAGCAGGGCGTCGTCGGTCATGGTGAGACAGGTTGTTGGATCAGTCGGTCCAGCACACCGGGCTGGAAGTGCGTGTCGATGAAGTCGGCCAGGCCGTCGAACACCGGGTCCAGCCCGCGAGCGCTGGTGCCGAACAGGGCCTGCAGGACCCGTGTGTCTTCGAACAGGCCATGCAGGTACAGCCCCAGGACATGGCCGCGCGGATGCATCCAGGCCAGACCGGGCAGCACCTCGGTGGCACTGTGCCCGGCGGCCTGCAAGGCAGGGTGCGGGCAGGTCTGCCCGTGGTGGATCTCGTAGCCGGCCACCGTCAGTCCGCTGAGGGCCGACCACGGGGAAGGATGGCTGCCGGTGCAGTCGCCCAGGGTGGCTTCTGTGCGGCGCACCGTCTTGGCCGGCTCGAAGGTGGTCACCAGCGGCAGCAGTCCCAGACCCGGCGCATTGCCGTCGATGCCGTGGGTGTCGATGAGCGCCTCGCCCAGCATCTGCAACCCGCCGCAGATGCCCAGCACCGGCCGGCCGGCCTCGGCATGGGTGGCCACTGCACGGTCCAGACCCTGTTCGCGCATCCAGGCCAGGTCGCTGGCCGTGGCCTTGCTGCCGGGCAGGATGATCCAGTCGGCCCCGGCGCAATCCGCCGGGCTGCGGGCCCACACCAGCCGTACGCCGGGCAAGTTGCGCAGCGGCTGGAATTCATCGAGGTTGCTGATGCGCGGACAGGCCACCACCGCGACGGTGAGAGTCACAGTGCCGCCGCCGGACCGCCCCAAGGCGGAACGCGCCCCCCCGGGGGGCAGCGAGGACACGCCAGTGCCGAGCGTGGGGGTCAGGTCATACATGCCGTCTTCCTCGGGCAGGCCGTGCTGCCACCACATCGGCAGCACCGCCACCGTGGGCACCCCCGTGAGGTCCTGCAGCTGCTGCGGACCGGGCGCCAGCAGGCTGGCGTCGCCCCGGAAACGGTTGAGCACGAAGCCGTCGATGCGCGCGCGGTCGGCCTCGGGCAGCAGGGCCCAGGTGCCGTAGAGGTGCGCAAAGGCCCCGCCCCGGTCGATGTCGGTCACCAGCAGGCAGCGTGCGTCGGCATGGCGGGCCACGCGCAGGTTGACGATGTCGCTGTCCATCAGATTGATTTCGGCGGGCGAGCCGGCGCCTTCGATCACCACCACATCGTTCTCGGCCCGCAGTTCGTCCAGGGCCTGGGCGATGGCGGGCCACACATGCAGGCTGCGGCCGCGCCAGGGCATGTCGGACAGGGGCTGGCTCACTTTGCCCAGCAGCACCACCTGGCTGCGGGTGTCGGCCTCGGGCTTGAGCAGCAGCGGGTTCATGCGCACATCGGGCTCGGCGCGGGCAGCCAGGGCCTGGAAGTACTGGGCAGCGCCGATCTCGCCACCGGCCACCACCCGGGCGTTGTTGCTCATGTTCTGGGCCTTGAAGGCGGCCACCTTCAGCCCCTGCCGGGCGTAATGCCGGCACAGGGCGGTGGCCAGCCAGCTCTTGCCGGCACCGCTGGTGGTGCCCAGCACCATGACGCAGCGGGCGGTCATGCGTGCACCCCGCGGCCTTCCAGCGCCATGACCAGGGCCTGAGTGGCCTGTGGCGGCAGCACCGCCATGCGCCACCAGCCAGGCATGCCCAGCGATGTGGCGTCCCTGAGCGCAATGCCCTGTGCCCGCAGGCGCGACAGGTCCGGGCCGGCAGGCGGCCGCACGCACATGAAGGGGGTGTCGCCGGGCAGCCAGGTCCAGCCCCGGTCGCGCAGCCACTCCAGCTGCAGCGCCTTCCAGTGGCGCAGCACCTGCAGCGAATCGGCCAGCCAGCGCTGCACGCCCGGCGAGGTCCAGGCCGTCAGCAGGGCCACGCCGTCGGCCCCCAGCACCCACGACGGTGCGGCGGCTTCCAGCGCATCGACCTGCTCACGGGCATGCACCGGGGCCAGCGCGTAGGCGGCGCGAACGCCGGTCAGACCCAGGGCCTTGTTGGGCGTCCACAGCTGCCACAGCGCATCACGCCCGGACGGACCCAGGCTGGGCGTGCCGCTGAGCCGCAAGGGCTCGTAGGCCGCATCCAGCACCCACCAGGCCGCCGATGCCCGTGGGCCGCGCGGCGCCTTGGCCAGATGGGGTTCTGCCTGCCCGGTGGGGCTGGCGGGTTCGCACAGCCACACCAGACCGGCATCCTCGGGTCGGTCGCAGCGCTGCAGACCTGCCACCCCGGCCGCATGGCCGTAGTCGCCATAGGCCGCCGCCGGCCACCAGACCTGGCGCACGCCGCAGCGCGCCGCCCGCTGGCTGATGCGCAGGATGAGTTCGCTCGCGCTGCCGCCCACCAGCACCCGCCACACGGGCACACCATGAAACCGGGCCAGGGTCTGGCGCAGTGCGGTGTAGCCGGGGTCGGGGTAATGGCGGCGGTCGGCCCGCTGCACGGCGGCCAGAGCGGGCGGACAGGGGCCTGCGGCATTGGCATTGACCGAGAAATCCCAGTGCAGTGCCGGGCCGCCATCGGGTCCGCCGTGCAGCCGCTTCATGCCGCCGCTCCCGCCACGGCCCACAGCACGGCAGCGGCGCACGACCAGGCCACGAGGCCCACCGCACGCCCGCCCAGCCGCACCGCCTGCGCCACATCGGGCGAGGCCACCGCCCTGCCCTGCGCATGCAGCACATAGTGACCGGGTTTGGACAGGCGCCAGCCAGCCAGATGGGCCATGGCCGACATCGGCCAGCCGCTGTTGGGCGACGGCGTGAGCGCCGCGTCGCGCCGCACCAGCGACCAGTCCAGCCCCCTCATCCCGGCGGGCGCGGCCAGCCACAGCAAGGCGGCCGTGATGCGGGCCGGCAACCAGGACAGCACGTCGTCCGCGCGGGCGGCCCAGGCGCCTGCCCAGGTCCATATGCGCCCGCCGCGCTCGCCCCGGTAGCCCCACATGGCATCCGCCGTGTTGGCCAGTCGGTACACCGCAGCGCCGGGCAGCCCGGCCAGCGCAAACCAGAACAGCGGGGCCACCACCGAGTCGTTGAGGTTCTCGGCCAGGGTCTCGATGGCCGACTCGCGCACCTGCACCGCGTCCAGCCGGCTCACGTCCCGGCTCACCAGGAACGACAGCCGCTGACGACCGGCCTGCAGGCTGTGGCCCAGGGCCTGTTCGACCGCCCGGACCTCGTCGGCCAGCATGCGCCAGGCCAGCATCGGCTTGAGCAGCAGCCCCAGCCCCAGGGCGGCCAGCAGCGCCGGCAGTTGGCCGATGACCGTCTGCAGCGCCCACGCCGCCATGCCCACGGCACCGGCCCCCAGCAGCCAGGCCAGGGCGCCAGCGAGCACACAGCGCCATGGCGGCGGTGCCTCCGCATCGGCTGCGGCCGGCGCAATGCGCTGGCCGGCCCAACCCAGGTAGCGTCCCATCCAGACCACCGGGTGCCAACGTGCCGGGGGTTCGCCCCAGGCACGGTCCACCGCCAGCGCCACCAGCAAGGCCAGGGGGATGGTGATCAGCGGATCGGCCAGAGTGGCGTACATGGGCCTGGGGCGATCAGGCGCGCCGCGCCGTCATGCCCAGCTTGTCCAGCAGCGCCATGTCGGCAGCGACATCGGGGTTGCCGGTGGTCAGAAGCTTCTCGCCGTAGAAGATGGAATTGGCGCCCGCCAGGAAGCACAGCGCCTGCACCGCCTCGCTCATCTGCTGCCGGCCGGCCGACAGGCGCACCCGGGCGCGCGGCATGGTGATGCGGGCCACCGCGATGGTGCGCACGAATTCCAGCGGGTCCAGATCGGGCTGGTCGGCCAGCGGCGTGCCTTCTACCTTGACCAGGTTGTTGATCGGCACCGATTCCGGGTAGTCGGGCGACAGGTTGGCCAGCTGGGCCACCAGCCCGGCGCGCTGGCGGCGCGACTCGCCCATGCCGACGATGCCGCCGCAGCAGACCTTCACGCCCGCGCCACGCACCCGCTCCAGCGTGTCCAGGCGGTCCTGGTAGTCGCGGGTGGTGATGATGTCGCCATAGAAATCGGGCGCGCTGTCCAGGTTGTGGTTGTAGTAATCCAGGCCGGCATCGCGCAGGGTCTCGGCATGGCCTTCGTTGAGCATGCCCAGGGTGGCGCAGGCTTCCAGGCCGACGTCCTTGACGGCCCGCACCAGCTCGGCCACGGCCTCCACGTCGCGGTCCTTGGGCGCGCGCCAGGCCGCGCCCATGCAGAAACGGGTGGCGCCCGCCGCCTTGGCGCGCTCGGCGGCCTCGCGCACTGCGTCCACGGCCATCAGCTTGCCGGCGGTCAGACCGGTGTCGAAGTGCACCGACTGCGGGCAGTAACCGCAATCTTCCGGGCAGCCGCCGGTCTTGACCGACAGCAGCGTGGCGAGCTCGACCTCGCTGGCACTGAAGTGTTCGCGGTGCACCGTCTGGGCGCGGAAGATCAGGTCGGCGAAGGGCAGCTCGAACAGCGCGGCCACGTCGTCCTCAGACCAGCGCCCGGTGCCGTCGGCAGCGGTGGCGGCCGGGCGGGGCACGATGCGCACGGGTTGTGCGGCGGTGTCGTTGAGGGTGGTGTTCATCAGGGCTCCAGAAAAATCAGTCTTCAATGCCGCGCTGGGCGGGAATGCCGGCCTTGTAGGCGTGCTTGACCAGGGTCATCTCGGTCACGGTGTCGGCGATCTCGATCAGCTCGGCGGGACAGCGCCGTCCGGTCAGGCAGACATGGACATCGCGCGGCCGCTCCTTGAGCGTGCGGACCACATTGTCCAGCGGCAGCCAGCCATAAAGCAGGGGGTACGTGATTTCGTCGAGCACCACCAGGAAGTGCTGTCCGCCCAGGATGGTCTCCCGCGCCCGCTCCCAGCCCTGGCGGGCCAGCTCGGCGGAGCGTTCCAGGTCCTGGCTTTTCCAGCTGAAGCCGTCACCCAGCCCTTCGATGGGAATGCCCAGCTGCTCGAACATGCGGTGCTCGCCGAAGCGGGCGCTGGGCACCTTCATGAACTGGTAGATCTTGACGTCACGGCCGTGCACATGGCGCCGGCCGTGGGCCCGCAGGGCCAGACCGAAGGCGGCCGTGCTCTTGCCCTTGCCGTCGCCGGTGTTGATGATCAGCAGGCCACGGCGCTCCTCGGTGGGCTCCTGGCGCACATGTTCGGTCGGGGGGGATTCGATCTGCATGGGTTGTCTCGCAGTTAAGGATCAGCACGGCACGGCGACCCACTGGTCGTCGGCCTGCAGGATGCGGATGCGGTGGTGGAAGACCGCCTCCAGGGCGGCGCGGGTGGCGGCGTCACTGGCGGGGCCGCGATGGCGGATGGCGCCGTTGTCCACGATCACCATCTCGTCGGCGTGCAGCGCCATGCCGATTTCGTGCAGCACCGTGACCACCGTGCGCCCGGCCGCCACCTCGCGGCGGGTCAGGTCGAGCCAGTCGGCCTGGTGGGGCGGATCGAGATTGGCCAGGGGTTCATCCATGAGCAGCACATCGGCCTGCACCGCCAGCAGGCGGGCCAGCAACACCCGCTGGCGCTCGCCGCCCGACAGGGCGCCCAGCGGCCGCTCGCGCCACTCCCAGGCCTGGGTGTCCATGAGCGCCTGCTGCACGGCGGCGCGGTCGGTGTCGGTCGGGCTGGCCAGCCAGGGCTGGTGGGGCAGACGGCCCAGCATGACCACGTCCCACACGCTCAGGTCGTCGGCACCGGTCTCGCCCTGCCCCAGCCAGGCCAGGCGGCGTGCGCGTTCCCGCCCGGACCATGCACCCAGCGGTCGCCCGAGCAGCGACACCTCGCCGCCGTGGTGCAGCAGCCCGGCCATGGCCCGCAGCAGGGTGGATTTGCCGGCGCCGTTGGGGCCGACCACACTGGTCCAGCGCCCGGCGGACACCGCCAGATCGATGCCGTGCAGCACCGGGCGTCCGCCCAGCGCGACCGAGAGGGACTGCGCTGCCAGTGCCGGGATCACGACATTCCCCCAAGTTGGCGACGGTGCATCAGCCACAGCAGGTAACCGCCGCCCAGCACCGCCGTGAGGACGCCCACCGGCAGCTCCTGCGGAGCGATCAGCCAGCGGGCGCCGATGTCGGCCGCTGTCAGCAGAACACCCCCCATCAGGGCGCTGAGCACGGTCAGACGGGCATGGGTGGTCTTGACCAGGGCCCGCACCAGATGGGGCGCAGCCAGACCCACGAAGGCGATCAGCCCGGTCTGGGCCACGGCCGCACCGGTGGCCAGCGCCAGCGTGCCCACCAGCACCAGGCGCACCCGGGCCAGCGGCAGGCCCAGACTGATGGCGGTGGACTCGCCCAGCGCCAGGCCGTCGAGCACGCGGCCCAAGGCCACCGACAGCAGCAGGCTGGACAGCAGGGCCGCGGCCATCACGCCGCAGGCCGTCCAGCCCACGAAACCGGTGCTGCCCAGCATGAAGCCCTGCATGGCCTGCAGGGTGTCGGGGGCGGCGGTGGTGAGAAGGTCGCGCGCGGCGCCCAGCACCACGCCGACGATCACGCCGGCCAGCAGCAGGCGCAGCGTCTGCTGCACGCCGCGCGCGAGCATGAGGGTCAGCAACACGCCGGCCACCGCGCCGGCAAAGGCCGCGCCGGTCAGGCCCAGCCGCACCAGCCAGGAGGTGGCCATGGCCGAGGTGCCGAACAGGGTGAGCGCCAGCGCCACACCCAGGGCGGCACCCGACGCGCTGCCCAGCAGGAAGGGATCGGCCAGCGGGTTGCGGAACAGGCCCTGCGCCAGCGCCCCCGCCAGCCCCAGCAGGCCCCCGGCCAGCCAGGCCCCCAGGGTGCGGGGCAGGCGGATGTCCCACAGGATCTGCCAGGCCACCGGATCGGTGCCGGCCTGCCAAACGCTGTCCAGCCCGGTGCTGCCCACGCCGGCGCCCAGCAGCAGCAGGCAGGCCGCCAGCAGCAGCAGCGCCGCTGCCAGCCACAAGCCGTGCCGGGCGCCGCTCACCGAGTCCCCTCCCGCTGGATGCAGCGGGCCATGGTGCGGGCGGCCTCGGCCATTCGCGGACCGGGCCGCACCAGCACGTCGGATTCCTCGGCGGTGAACACGCAGACCCGCTGTGCCTTCATGGCCCGCATGCTGCGCCAGCCGGGCCGGTTCTCCAGGCCCTGGGCATTGCGCACGCCGATGAGGATCAGGTCGGGATCGGCCCGCACCACGTATTCGGGATTGATGCGCGGAAACGGCCCCAGCTCGGGGGTCACCACGTTCTGCAGCCCCAGCCGGGTCATCATCTCTCCGATGAAGGACGACGGCCCGGCCGCGTAGCCACCGGTGCTGACCTCGTAATAAGCGCGCAGCGGCCGGTCGGTTCGCGGCAGCGAGCGGGCCACCTGTTCCACGCCAGCCTCGATGCGCTGCCACACGGCGGGCGCATCCGGCACCTGCAGCAGCTCGCCCAGGCGCAGCATGACGCTGCGGGCCTCGCGGGCGTTGCGGGCCTCGAAGGTCAGCACCTTCACGCCCAGGGCCTCAAGCCGGTCCACGCCCCGGGAGGACGCCGACATCAGCACCACGTCCGGCCGCAGGGCGACGATGCTCTCGATCTGCGGATCGATGCCGCCGCCCACCTGGGGGAGCCGCCGGACCGACGCCGGGTGATTGGAATAGCGGTCCACACCGACCAGGCGGTGGCACTGGCCCAGTTCGCAGACGGTCTCGGTCAGCGAAGGCAGCACGGTGACGATGCGCTGCGGCGACTGCGGCCACTCCACCGTCACGCCACGGTCGTCGGTGATGCGGACGGGCGCCGCCTGCAGTGCCGTCGCGAGAGCGCCCAGCAGCAAGCCGGTGGCCACACGCCAGATGGTCAGACTGCGATTCATGTCGGCTCCTTCAGTGCGATGGACAGTCCGGCCGCCATCAGGGTCACGCGGTCGCAGGCGGCGGCCACCGACTGGTTGAGCAGGCCCAGCGCATCGACGAAGGCACGCACCTCGCGGCCCATGGGAATGACGCCCAGGCCGATCTCGTTGCCCACCAGCACCACCGGCCCGGGGGCGCGGCGGATGGCTTCGCACAAGGCCTGCACCGGCATGGCAGCGTCCTGTGCCGGCCCCTGCGCCGGCATCCGCAGTCGGGTCAGCCACAGCGTGAGGCAGTCCACCACCACCAGCCGGTGCGGCTGGCTGCAGGCCAGCAGTTCGGCGCCCAGGTCCAGGCCGGTTTCCTGCGTGGTCATGCCCGGCACCCGCTCGGCGCGGTCGCGACGGTGGCGTTCGATGCGCTGGTGCATCTCGTCGTCCCAGGCCTCGGCGGTGGCCAGCAGCACCGCCTCGTGCTTGTCATGGGCCTGCAGCCACTGCAGGGCCAGGGTTTCGGCACGGCGCGACTTGCCGCTCTTCTGGCCGCCCAGGATGAGTTCGGTGCGAGCGATCGGCTGGCAGACAGTTTCAGCCATGGCGCAGCATCCATTGCCGCACGATACGGTGCAGCTGATCGACGCCATCCGTGAGTGCCGCCGGGCCAGGCTGGAGGATGTCGGCCGACTTGATCTCGAACAGCTGCTGGTGCCGCACCGCCGGCACGTCCTGCCAGCCGGCGCGGGCCGCCACCTTCTCCGGCCGGAACTTCTTGCCGCACCAGGAGCCGACGATGATGTCCGGCGAGCGCCGCACGATCTCGGCGCCGTCGGCAATGATGCGGTCGCGGCCCAGCGACTGCCGAGCCAGCTCGGGGAAGATGTCGTCACCGCCGGCCACGCCCACCAGCTCGGACACCCAGCGGATGGCGCTGATGGCGGGCTCGTCCCACTCTTCGAAGAACACGCGCGGGCGACGCCGGCCCTGGGCCTGCAGCGCGGCCGCGTCGGCGCGGATGGCGTCGAGCCTGAGGCGCGACGACTCGATCCAGGCCAGGCCTTCATCGGCACAGCCCACCATGGCGGCCACCTGGAACAGCATGGTGTGGATCTCGTCGATGCTGCGCTGGTTGAACACCGTCACCTGCACGCCGGCCTTGATGAGTGCCGAGGCAATGTCGGCCTGCAGGTCGGAAAAGCCGAACACGCAGTCCGGCTCCAGCGCCAGGATCTTGTCGATCTTGGCACTCAGGAAGGCGCTCACGCGCGGCTTCTCGTCCCGCGCCCGGCGCGGCCGCACCGTGTAGCCCGAGATGCCCACGATGCGGCTCTCCTGCCCCAGCAGGTAGAGCCATTCGGTGGTCTCCTCGGTGAGGCAGACGATGCGTTGCGGGCCGGGGCGGTTCGGGGTCATGACACTCAGAAGCTGACGCGTACCGCCGCCACGAAGCTTCGCCCGGCCTCGGGATAGATCGCGGACGGCTGTCCGCCCACACACCGGAAGGCCTGGGTGTAGTACTGCCGATCGAACAGGTTGGCCACCGACAAGGACCACTCCACAGACCCGGCCTGGTAGGCGTAGCGCGCATCGGCGGTGGTGTATGCCGGCATCCGGCAAGTGCCGGACGAATCGGGCGCCTGGGTGCCTACCCGGCTCAGACCACCGCTGAGCCGGTGGTTCTCTGCCGGCGCCCAGCTGGCGCGGACAGCCAGCACCTGACGCGGTGCCAGCGGCACGTCACGGCCCGCGTTCGGGCCGCTGCGGAAGGTCGAGCGGCGGTAGGCCCAGCGCAGACCCAGGGTCAGACCGGGCTGCAGCGTCCAGTCGGTCTCGGCTTCCACACCGGTGCGGCGCGTCGGGTCCAGGTTGATGTTGGCGCCGTTGAACCCGAAAACCGAATTCGGGCCGATGGCGTTCGGGTCATAGCCGATCTCGTCGGTCAGGTTGCTGCGGTAGAGCCGCAGTTCGGCACGCGCCGACGACGTGGTCCAGCGCAAGCCGCTCTCCAGATCCCGGGAGGTCTGCGGCCGGATCGCCACATTCGGGTTGGTGAAGCTGAATTCGTCCACGTTGGCCAGCCTGAAGCTGTTGCCCATGCGGGCCCAAACGGTGGTCTGGGCAGACAGCGGCTGGCTCAGGCCCAGTTCCCAGGCGTTTTCACGGTCGGCCAGGCGCACGGGGCCGGCCGTACGGTTCAGGCGCTTGTCGATGGATTCGGTGCGCACACCGGCCGACAGACGCGTCCCACTGGCCAGGGTGAGATCGTCCTTGAGGTACCAGCCCTTCGATGTCTGATCGGCCTGGCTGCCCGAAGTGCCGGCCACATCGCGGCTCCAGTCACCGCGATCGTGGCCGATCACCAGCACATTCGACGCACCGGCGAGGCGGGTCGCATGGCGTGCCCGCAACCCGATCTGGCGCGCGTCCACCGTGTATGCGTAGATGAAGGTCGGCGACACACTGGCCAGCGACTTGTCGCGCCAGCCCACGTCGGCCGCCAGCTGCCAGTCGCCCACCAGCGTTTCTGCGAACAGACCCGCCCGCTCGTTGCGGATGGATGCCCGGTTGGTGCGGCTGGTGGGCGCGGCCTGGTAAGGGTTGCTGGCGTACTGGGCTGTGGTCAGCGATCCCGGCAGCCCGGTGTCCAGGGCATCGCGTCCATACCGGATCCCGAGGCGGGTGGCGTCGTTGCTCCACTGGGCCGTCACGCCGCCGCCATCCGATTCCGAGCGGAAGTTTTCGCGGTGGTTGTCGGAACTCCGCTGCTGGGCATTGAGATCCAGGGAGAAGCCGCCGTGCACCAGGGTCGCGCTGCCCCGCAAGTCGCGCAGGCTGTTGGAGCCGGCACCCGCCTGCAGGCTGGCCCGCGAGCGACGCTCCACCCCCCGACCGGCCTTGGTGGTGATGACGATCACGCCACCCGTGGCACCCTCGCCGTAGAGCACCGCGCCACTGCCGCGCAGCACCTCGATCCGCTCGACGCCGTCGATGGGAATGCCGGCCAGGCGCGTGCCGCCCAGGTCGGCCTCGTTCAGGCGCACGCCGTCGAGCACCACCACCTGGTTGCTGTCCGCGGTGCTGCCGAAGCCGCGCAGGTCGAGCGAGTAGTCGCCGCCGCCGTACAGGTCCTGGCGGCCAGGCACACCCAGCAATCGCATGACCGCCTCGTTGACGGTGGATGCACCGGAGCGACGGATGTCGTCGCTGGTCAGCACGCTCACCCCCAGCGGCAGGGCCTGCAGGTCCTCGCTGAAACGGGTGGCAGAAACGACGGTGGTCGGCAGGGCGCGGATGTCGGCGGACTGGGCGTGCGCAGACGCGACGGTACCGGCCAGAACGGCCAGCGGCAGCGCGGCCCGGCGGGCGCGCGAAGGGAGCTTCTTCATGAAAGTTGACGATGACAGGCTGTCCTCACCGCCTTCCCCGACGGTGCATGGACGTCACGGCGGCATGTGCCGAGGGCACACACCACCACCTTGTTGGCCGGTATCCGGGCTGGCAGAACAACCTCCATCGCCTTCCCAGACACCCTTGCGGACGCCCAGTGGCTGCTTGATGGAAGCGGAGCACCGATGGCGCTTCTGTCGAAGCGATCGGGGGTCTCGTCTGCTTACCGTTGCGGGGGCAGCGCAGGTTAGGTACACCCCTGGGGGTTCCCCTCCTGCTTCCCGTTGAACTGCTGCCCGAGAATCCGGCCAGCGAGCACCAACGGGCGCATTCTATGTCGTCTGTGTTGACGCGAACCCTACAATGAGCCCTCTTCGGGGCCCTGAACATGACCAGCAACCGACACATCGAACAGCTCACCAACCGGGTGGAACGCCTGCTGCTGCGGCATGAAGAGCTGCAGCGCACCAATGCGCTGCTGACCGAACAGGTCGGACTGCTCCAGGCCGAGCGGGACTCGCTGAAGTCTCGGCTGCTGGCGGCACGGGCCCGCATCGATGCCCTGCTCGAACGGTTGCCGTCCAGCGCCGGCACCACCAAGGACAGCGCATGAACAAGCCCGCCACCAAGCAGATCGAAGTCCAGATCATGGGCCAGAGCTACCTGCTGGCCTGCCCCGAAGGCGGCGAGTCGGCCCTGCTCGATGCGGTGGAACGGGTCGACACCGCCATGTGCCGCATCCGCGACGCCGGCAAGGTCAAGGCCCGGGACCGCATTGCCGTGCTGGCCTCGCTCAACCTGGCCTTCGAGCTGTCGCAGAAGGAGTCGGAGTTCCAGGCTTCCTCGTTTGCGCACACCGAAACGGCCCCGGCACACGATGCCGGCCCGTTCGATCAGGACCCGCTGGATCCGCAGACCCAGGCCCGCGTGGAAGAGCTGATGCGCCGCCTGGACCAGACGCTCGACAAGGACGGTCGGTTGATCTGAAACACCGGGGTCGGCCGGTGTCGCGCACCCTACAATGGCACCCGTCTGCGGTGCTGCCGGGCCTTATAGTTCCTGCAACCAATGCTCATTGAGCACGGGCTTGGTACATTGCGCGGCTGGTGCGAGCGTCTCGCGTCAGACGAACCCGAAGCCTCGCTGCCCTCGCCCACCTGAACCCCGGTTCAGGATGCCGGCCCGGTGGCACTTGCAGACACCTTTCATGCCTCTTGAACCCCTCCTGATTGCAGAACTCGCCGTGCTCGGCCTGGGCACCGGTTTCCTGGCCGGACTGCTGGGCATCGGAGGCGGCATGCTCATGGTGCCCTTCATCACGCTGATCCTCACCGGACGCGGCGTCGAACCGGATCTGGCGGTCAAGATGGCGATCGCCACCTCGATGGCCACCATCATCTTCACCTCGGTCTCCAGCGTGCGCGCCCACCACAAGCGCGGGGCCGTGCGCTGGGACATCGTCAAGGGCCTGGCGCCCGGCATCGTGCTGGGCGCCGCCATCGCCAGTCTGGGTGTCTTCGCCGTGCTCAAGGGCAGCTGGCTGGCCCTGTTCTTTGCGGCTTTCGTGAGCTTCTCGGCCACCCAGATGCTGCTGGACAAGAAGCCCAAGCCCACCCGCACCCTGCCCGGCACGCCCGGTCTGCTGGGTGCCGGCGGCGTGATCGGATTCCTGTCGGGTCTGGTGGGTGCCGGCGGCGGCTTCGTGAGCGTGCCTTTCATGACCTGGTGCAACGTGGTCATCCACAACGCGGTGGCCACCAGCGCGGCACTGGGTTTCCCGATCGCGCTGGCCAACGCCATCGGCTACATCGTGGCGGGCCAGAGCGTGGGCGGGCTGCCGCCGGCATCGGTCGGGTACATCTACCTGCCGGCACTCATCGTGATCGCCAGCATGAGCGTGCTGATGGCGCCGCTGGGCGTGAAGGCCGCGCACGCGCTGCCGGTGAAATCGCTGAAGCGGGCCTTCGCCGGCATCCTGTATCTGCTGGCAGCCTACATGCTCTACAAGGGCCTGGCGGCCTGATCGGCGCTCAGAGCGCGCGGTCGGCCACGACCATGCCGTCCTCGTCGGCATACAGCCAGTCGCCCGGCCGCACCCACACACCCTGGATCTGCACCGGGACACCGGTCTTACCTTCAGTGCGGCGCTCGGTGGGCAGCGGCATCAGCGCCAGCGCCCGAATGCCCACATCGCAGGCCCGCAGCTCCAGCAGGTCGCGGGCACAGCCGTCGATCACGACACCGGCCCAGCCGTTGCGGGCCGCCGCAGCAGCCAGGTTGCCGCCGATCAGGGCCCGGCGCAGCGAGCCGCCGCCATCCACCACCAGCACACGGCCCAGCCCCGGGCTTTCCACCGCCGCCTTGACCGGCGAGTTGTCCTCGAAGCAGCGCACCGTGTGTACGGGGCCGGCAAACCGTGCGCGGCCGCCGTAGTCGTGGAACACCGGCGGCAGCACGCGAAAGGCACCCGAGGTGTCGTTCTTGTGGGCATCACACAGGTCGCAGGTGGGGGTGAATCGGGTGTCGTTCATGGCAGTCGGCACGGACAGGAGAAGCACGGATTCTCGCGACAAAGCACAGGTGGTTCGGCACGCCAGGCGCGCGGCGCGGGCGCAGGCTCGGCAGAGTGTTGTTTTCGTCTTCAAAAACACGCGTTTTCAGAGGGAAAACACGTGTTGGCCACCTTGGATTGGCATGGCAACTCCATTAGCATGCGTGGCACCGGTGTGAAAGCGCGTTTTCCGCCGGGACAAAGTCCACTTCTAGAAGGAACTTCAACCATGGCAACTGCGAAAAAAGCCCCGGCCAAGAAGGCCGCTCCCGCGAAGAAGGCAGCTCCGGCCAAGAAGGCCGCCGCTCCGGCGAAGAAGGCCGCTCCGGCCAAAAAAGCCGCCGCCCCCGCCAAGAAGGCAGCTCCGGCGAAAAAGGCCGCTCCGGCCAAGAAGGCCCCGGCCGCCAAGAAGGCCGCTCCCGCCAAGAAGCGCACTCCCAACGCCGCGTTCATGAAGGCCCTTACCCCCAGCGCCGCACTGGCCGCCATCGTGGGCAGCAACCCGCTGCCGCGCACCGAAGTGACCAAGAAGGTGTGGGAGTACATCAAGAAGAACAAGCTGCAGGACGAGGTCAACAAGCGCATGATCAATGCCGACGCCAAGCTGAAGGAGATCTTCAAGAAGGCCCAGGCTTCCATGTTCGAAATGACCAAGCTGGTCAACGACCACCTGAAGTGATGCGGCGGGTTGCTGCAGCAACCGTCCCTTCCACAAGAAAGCCGGCAGACGCCGGCTTTTTTCATGCCTGCCCGGTACGTGCCAGGGCGGCTTCGCGGATGCTGCTGAGGGTGGCACGTGTGGTGATCACGTCGGCATCGAGCATGATCTCGATCACCGTGCCGCCATCGTGCTGCAGGGCGCGCTGCAGCGCAGGCTCGAACTGGGCTGTCGCCTCCACCCGCTCGGCCGCGTAGCCATAGGCAAGGGCCAGTGCGCAGAAGTCGGGGTTGCCCAGTGCTGATCCGCTCACATGCCCCGGGTATTCGCGCTCCTGGTGCATGCGGATGGTGCCGTAGCTGCCGTTGTTGACCACCAGCACGATGGACCTTGCGCCGTGCTGCACCGCCGTGGCCAGCTCCTGCCCGTTCATGAGGAAGTCGCCGTCGCCCGCAATGGTGAACACGGTGCGGCCGGTGAGGATGGCAGCCGCAATGCCGGCCGGCACGCCATAGCCCATGGCGCCGTTGGTGGGTGCGAGCTGGGTCTTGTGTCCGCGCGCCAGGCCCGGGTAACGGTAGAAGCGGTGCAGCCAGCTGGCGAAGTTGCCTGCGCCGTTGGTGAGCACCGCATCCACGGGCAGCAGGCGCTGCAGGCTGTGAATGACCGCCGGCATGTCGATCGGCCCGGGCAGCTGCACGCCGCCGTTGCCCGCATCGATGTTGGCCAGGTAGTCGGCATGGCAGGCCTGGGTCCAGTCGGTCCAGGGCAGCTGGGGTGGCGCGGTCAGCACCTCCAGGCTGCGGGCGGCCGCATTCATGCTGGACTGGATGGCCAGCACCGGTTGATAGACCCTGTGCAGCTCCTCGGCGCTGGCATGAATGTGCACCAGCTTCTGGGCCGGCGTGGGTGCCTCGATGAGCGTGTAGCCACCGGTGGTGGACTCGCCCAGGCGCGGGCCCAGCGCGATGATCAGGTCGCTCTCGCGGATGCGCCGGGCCAGCGCCGGGTTGATGCCCAGCCCCACGTCGCCCGCGTACTGGGGATGGTGGTTGTCGAACGTGTCCTGGAAACGGAAGGTGTTGGCCACCGGCAGCTGCCAGTTCTCCGCAAAGCGCTGCAAGGCGCCGGCGGACTGCGGCGTCCATCCCCCGCCACCGGCCAGCACCAGCGGGCGCTGCGATGCCAGCAGCAGCGTGCGCAGCTCGCGCAGGGCGCCGGGGTCGCTCCAGGCCTGCACCGGCTCCACCCGCGGCAACGGCCGGGCCTGCACCGGCCGGGTGAGCATGTCCTCGGGCAACACCAGCACCACCGGGCCGGGACGGCCGTTCATGGCAGTGGCAAAGGCGCGGGCGATGTATTCGGGGATGCGTTCGGGGTCGTCGATGCGCTCCACCCGTTTGGCCATGCCGCGCGTGGACGGACCGAAGAAGTGGGTGTAGTCCAGCTCCTGGAAGGCTTCGCGGTCGCGGGCATCGCTGGCCACGTCGCCCACGAACAGCACCATCGGGGTGCTGTCCTGAAAGGCGGTGTGGACGCCGATGGAGGCGTTGGTGGCGCCCGGCCCCCGGGTGACGAAGCACACGCCGGGACGGCCGGTGAGCTTGCCCTGGGCCTCGGCCATGAAGGCCGCCCCGCCCTCCTGCCGGTTGGTGATGAAGCGGATGTCTTGGCGGTGGCGGTGGAATCCATCCAGCACCGCCAGGTAGCTTTCGCCCGGCACCCCGAAAGCATGGGTCACGCCTTGGGCCACAAGGCATTCAACGATGAGGTGTCCGGCCAGCTGTCGATTCGTCATGCCCCGATTCTGGCCGAGACCGGCAGCACCGCGAGACTCAGGTGCGACGGCCCACGCCCACCGCCGCCACCACCGACAGCCCCAGCACCAGGGCCGCACCGGCCAGCGTGGTGGCATACCAGCCCCGGTCCATCAGCAGGCCGAACAGTGCGGGCGACAGGGCAAAGCCCAGGTCCAGCCCGGAGTAGACCGTGCCATACACCCGGCCTGTGGCGCCCTTGGGGGTGGCCTTCTTGATCATCATGTCGCGGCTCGGGCCGCCCACGCCCACCGCGAAGCCGGTGACGGCCAATGCCACCAGCGTGCCCTGCCCGCCCAGCCAGCCGGTGGCGCACACCAGCAGCAGCAGCGCGCCGGCCGCCATGGCCAGGGCCACGATGCGGTCGCTCGACAGGGGATTGGCGGCTGCCACGAAACCACCCACCAGCATGCCCAGGGCACCACACAACATGTAGGCGCTGACGGTGAGCGTGGCCACTTCCATGCTGACCCCGTGCACCGCCTTCATGATGGACGGGGCAAAGCTCTGCACCACTGCCAGCGTCATGGTGGAGAGCAGGAAGAAGGCAAAGCACCACCACACCACCGGCAGCCGCATGAAGGCCAGATCGCCGCCGCCGGCGGCGCGTGTGGCGGCCGTGCTGCGCGGCACCACCTCGGTCCGCAGCTTGTCCCGCTGCCAGAACAGCAGGGCCAGCACTCCCACATACAGCACCGCAGCGCCCAGATAGGCGGTGCGCCAGTCGGACAGCGCCGAGATGCCCACCAGGAAGGCCGGAGCCAGGGCCCAGCCCAGGTTGCCGGTGAGGCCGTGGGCACTGAAGGCATAGCCCAGCCGCTGCGGTGACACCCGCTGGTTCAGGATGGTGAAGTCGGCCGGGTGGAAGGGCGCATTGCCCAGCCCGGCCAGCATGGCCACCGCCATCAGGCCGGCATAGCCGGTGGCCTGCGAAGCCACCAGGGAAGCCACCAGAAAGCAGCTGATGGCGGCAAACAGCACCGGCCGGGCGCCCACCCGGTCCACCAGAAAGCCGGCCAGCGCCTGACCCACACCGGAGATGATGAAGAACACCGTCATCAGCAGCCCCACGTCCGAGAACGAGAGGCCGAAGTCGCGGATGAAGACCGGGAACAGCGGGGCCAGCAACAGGTGCGAGAAGTGCGATGTGCCGTGGGCCAGGCCCACCAGGCCGATCACGGCGGCATCCTGGCGAAGGGGAACGGGATTCAAGGGAGGATCCTGCCGATGGGCGTCGGCGGTCAGGGTGGCGGTGGACATCCCGCGATGTTAGGGGCGTTCGAGCGAATCGGCCACCTCGGCAGGCGCCCAGGCGTCTCGACCGGACGCGGCGGGTTCCCGGGCCACGGCCTGCAGCGCCTCCAGCACCACTTCGCGGCGCCCCACCGGACGCAGATGGCGCTCCCGCAGCAGGCGGTCGCAGGTGCGCCGGGTCATGGAATGGGACCGACCGCCCCGGCTGATGAACATGTAGAGGGTGCCCCGGGCGCTGGCCCAGACCAGCTGGGCGCGCAGCCATTCGCCACCGGACAGCAGGTCGAACCACTCGCCTTCCACCAGCCGGGCGACATCGGCGGCCGCTTGCGGTGCAGCCGCCGCCACAGGAACCATCGGCACGGGCGCCGCCGTCGCCACCGTCACCACAGGATCGGCAGCAGCGGGCTCCATGGCCTGGGTGTCCTCGAAACCGGTGGCGGCCAGTTCGGCCGGTGCCAGCCAGGGTTGCTCGGCCGCTCGCGGCAGGCGCTGTTCGGCACTGGCCGGCGGCAGCACGTCGGTGAGCACCGGGTAGTCCGGCGGCGCGACCTCGCCCATCGAGCGGCGCACCCGCGCCCGGCGCAGCCGCAGCACAGGCTCGTGCAGCCGCATGAGGGTCTCGAAGAAGGGCTCGAAGGCCGACTCGTCCTGTTCCAGCCTGGCCAGTCCCTGCCGCAGGGTCTGGAGCATGCCGGGCAGGATCTCGAACAGGCGCGCCGGCATGCGCAGGGTGACGTCGCGGCGGATGCTCCAGATGAGGTCGGTCACCACCTTGCGGTAGCCGTGGGGGTCGGGCACGCCGGGGCTGTCCAGTGCGGCCGACGCGATGACCAATGCCCACGGGCCATAGAGGAAATCGACCAGGAACGCAGGCGCATGGTCCATGTCCGGGCGCTGGCTGAGTTCGCGCACCACCGCATCGGCCAGGTTCTGCCGCTCCTCGGCATGTCGTGCCGCCTGCAGGCTGCGTTCGCGCTGTTCGTGCTCGCGGGCATCCAGCAAGGCCCAGCCGGCCTGCAGGCCCGAGAGCACCTGGGCAAAGTCGGCCGGCTCCACGTCGGGCCGATCCAGCAGGGAGGTGAAGCCCTGGGCCACTGGCCGCAGGAAGCCCTGGAAATCCGTGGCGAACTCGTCGTTGAAGCGGAAGCTGCGCTGGGCCACGCTCTCGATCAGCCGGCGCGCCGGGTGGTCCACCTGCCCGAAGTACCGGGGGTCGGCCACCGCCAGCTTGAGCAGCGCAGGCTCGAGGGCGATCACGGCCTCGCGCACCGGGGCGAGCAGCAGGGGGTCGCGGGCCACCTGGTTGACCAGCAGGCGCACCACGTCCAGGCCCATGGGCTGGTCCTGCCGGCGGGCCTGGCGCTTCAGCGCCAGCAGCGTCTGCGACCGCACATGGGGGTTGGCGAACTCGCCCCACACGCTGCTCATCAGCGGCGATTCGGTGCTCACCTGACGCGCAGGACGGTCCACCGCCGGCAGGTGGGCATGCTGGCGGCGCTGGGCCAGCAGGGCCGCCTCGTCATGCCGGTAGGCGGCCAGGGCCGACTGCAGCTCCGACCAGGCGCGGTCCACGGCGCGGTGGTAGTCGCCGGTCAGGGGCGGCGCGGGCGTGGCGGCCGGCTCGGCCAGGAAGCGGTGGTAGACCTCGGGGTCGATGGGCGATCGGCTCAGCGCCAGATCGGCCTGCGCGAACGGGGCATCGGAACCATCGACCGGGGCAGGCGCCGGGTCCCCACCCGGCAGATCGAACCATTCGGTGGTCAACCCGTACCGGGAATCCTCCGGCACGTCAGGCACCCGGGGCCCGGTCGGGTCGCTGACCAGCCGCACCCGGTAGCCGGCTTCCTGCACATCGGCCTGCTGCAGCATCAAGGCCACCTGCGCGTAGAGCTGCTTGAGTTCGGCCCCCAGCGGCCCGGCCAGCTGGCGCAGCCAGCGGGTTCTCACGTCACGGTCCGGCTCGCTGCCCTGCATCAGGCGGTACAGCTCGCGGGCAATCACCGAAGGACGCAGCGGGTTGCGGTCGGCATGCACCGTGGTCAGCCCCACCAGGGAGCTCATCCGGGCATCCAGCGCGGCCAGCTCGTGCTCCACCAGCGGCTGCAGCTGCTGCAGCATGCGCTTGAACTCGATCTGCTCGTTGAAGTCGGCCTCGTCCACCAGCGCGAGCAGGGCCGAATCGGACTGCAGCGGGATGGCACCGGAATCACCACCGTCATCGCCACGCTCGAAGGCCTCGCGCAGGCGCACCGGGAAGGCCCGGGTCCAGGCAGGACGGTGGTGCATCAGACCCGACCACGCGGCCGATGATCCGTCGGCCACCAGCACGTCACCGCTGCGCTGCTGGGGCCCGATCAGCGCCTGGATCATGGCCTCCAGACAACGCCCGAGCAGACGCGGGCTCTCGTCCAGCACCTCGCTGAAGCACCTTTGCAACAGGGGCGACGGCTCGTTCATGGGCGGCGGCGGCAGGTCGGCTCAGGGAACCCCGTGGGGTATTCGTGACAAGGATCACGGTTATACCTGCCGCCACCGGCGGTGGGGAATGTCCGGGCGGGTGCGACGCCGGCCTCGGCCGGGCCAGCCGACAGTCGGGCGCCACCGGACTACCGGCGGCGCCTTCACCCGGCCGGACGGCCCGATGGTCAGGCCGTGACCACGGCTTCGCCGAACTCGAACACACCCGGGTTGCGCACCGGGTCCACCCCCACCGGAATGACCGACTTGGGCGGGTAGCGGCCTTCGAGCAGCAGGCGCGAGAGCGGGTTCTCGATGCGATGCTGGATGGCGCGCTTGAGCGGGCGGGCACCGAACACCGGATCGAAACCGACCTTGGCCAGCTCGGCCATGGCGGCTGGCGACACGTCCAGCCGCAGGTCCATCTTGTGCAGACGGGCCTGCAGGGCCTTGAGCTGGATGGCGGCGATGGACTCGATGTGCGCGGCATCGAGCGCGTGGAACACCACCGTCTCGTCGATGCGGTTGAGGAATTCCGGCCGGAAGTGGTTCTTGAGCTCGCCCCAGACCGCGTCCTTCACCTCGTCATAGGACTGGCCGACCATGGCCTGGATCAGGTGCGAGCCGATGTTGCTGGTCATGACGATGACCGTGTTCTTGAAATCCACGGTGCGGCCCTGGCCATCGGTCAGGCGACCATCGTCCAGCACCTGCAGCAGCACGTTGAAGACGTCCGGATGGGCCTTCTCCACCTCGTCGAGCAGCAGCACCGAATACGGCTTGCGGCGCACCGCCTCGGTGAGGTAGCCGCCTTCCTCGTAGCCCACATAGCCCGGCGGCGCGCCGATCAGGCGGGCCACCGAATGCTTCTCCATGAACTCGGTCATGTCGATGCGCACCAGATGGTCTTCGCTGTCGAACAGGAAGCCGGCCAGGGCCTTGCACAGCTCGGTCTTGCCCACGCCGGTGGGGCCCAGGAACAGGAAGGAACCGGTCGGGCGGTTCGGGTCCGACAGGCCGGAGCGCGAACGGCGGATGGCGTTGGCCACGGCGCCGATGGCCTCGTCCTGGCCCACCACGCGCTCGTGCAGCTTGCCCTCCATCTGCAGCAGCTTGTCGCGCTCTCCCTGCATCAGCTTGGACACCGGGATGCCGGTGGCGCGGGCCACCACCTCGGCAATCTCTTCGGCGCCCACCTGGGTGCGCAGCAGCCGGTTGCCGCCGGCACTGCCGCCAGCGGCTTCCTGGGCCTGCACTTCCTTCAGGCGTTTTTCCAGCTCGGGCAGACGCCCGTACTGCAGCTCGGCGACCTTGGTGAGGTCGCCCTTGCGCTTGAGGGCTTCGATGTCGAGCTTGACCTTGTCCATCTCCTCGCGCACCGCACCGGAGGTCTGCACGCTGGCCTTCTCGGCGGTCCAGATGGCATCGAGGTCGGCGTACTCGCGCTGCAGCTTGAGCAGCTCCTCCTCGATCAGGGCCAGGCGCTTCTGCGAGGCCTCGTCGGCCTCCTTGCGCACCGCCTCGCGCTCGATCTTGAGCTGAATCATGCGGCGGTCGAGCTTGTCCATCACCTCGGGCTTGGAGTCGAGCTCGATCTTGATCTTGGCGGCGGCTTCGTCGATCAGGTCGATGGCCTTGTCCGGCAGGAAACGGTCGGTGATGTAGCGGTGGCTGAGTTCGGCTGCGGCCACGATGGCCGGGTCGGTGATGTCGACGTTGTGGTGCTTCTCGTAGCGTTCCTGCAGGCCACGCAGGATGGCGATGGTGGCCTCCACCGTGGGCTCATCCACCAGCACCTTCTGGAAGCGGCGCTCCAGCGCAGCGTCCTTCTCGATGTACTTGCGGTATTCGTCCAGCGTGGTGGCGCCGATGCAGTGCAGCTCGCCGCGCGAGAGCGCCGGCTTGAGCATGTTGCCGGCGTCCATGGCGCCTTCGGCCTTGCCGGCGCCGACCATGGTGTGGATCTCGTCGATGAACAGGATGATGCGGCCTTCGTCCTGGCTCACTTCCTTGAGCACGGCCTTCAGGCGCTCCTCGAACTCGCCCCGGAACTTGGCGCCGGCCAGCAGGCCGGCCATGTCCAGCACCAGCACCCGCTTGCCCTTGAGGCTGTCGGGCACCTCGCCCGAGACGATGCGCTGGGCCAGGCCCTCGACGATGGCGGTCTTGCCCACGCCGGGCTCACCGATGAGCACCGGGTTGTTCTTGCTGCGCCGCTGCAGCACCTGGATGGCGCGGCGGATCTCGTCGTCGCGGCCGATCACCGGGTCGAGCTTGCCGGCGCGGGCGCGCTCGGTGAGGTCCAGGGTGTACTTCTTGAGCGCCTCACGCTGGCCTTCGGCCTCCGGGCTGTCCACGCCCTGCCCGCCCCGCACGGCGGCAATCGCCGACTCCAGACTGCGACGCGACAGACCGTTCTCGTTGGCGATGCGTCCCAGCTCGCCCTTGGCATCGGCCACGGCCAGCAGGAACAGCTCGCTGGCCACGTACTGGTCGCCGCGCTTGATGGCTTCCTTTTCGGTGGCCTGCATCAATCGGGCCAGCTCCTGGCCCACCGTCACCTGCTCGGCGCCCTGCACCTGCGGCAGGCGCTTGACCGCAGACTCGGCGGCGGCGGCCAGCCCTTTGACGTTCACATCGGCCCGCTGCAACAGCGACTGCGGGCCATCGGTCTGGCGCAGCATGGCGGCCAGCACATGCACCGGCTCGATGTAGGCGTGGTCCTTGCCCAGGGCCAGCGTCTGGGCCTCGGACAGGGCTTCCTGGAACTTGGTCGTGAGTTTGTCGAGTCGCATGGGGCAACACTCCGGAAAACGTTGATTGCCCGGCACATGGCGCCGAACCGTTTCATTTCAAGTGATGCCCCCAGCATGCACCGGACAGCGTGGCCCGGTCTTGATGCAGGTCAGGAACCGTCAGGCGTTGCTGGCGGTGATGCCCCAGCGGGCCAGCGCGGCGTCGTCGCTCACCCGGGCATCGACCCAGCGCGCCCCCTCGGGCGTCTGCTCTTTTTTCCAGAACGGGGCCTGGGTCTTGAGGTAGTCCATGATGAATTCGCAGGCCTGGAAGCTCTGGCCCCGGTGGGCCGAGGTGACGGCCACCAGCACAATCTGGTCCAGCGGCTGCATCAGCCCCACCCGGTGGATGACCCGGGCGCCCAGGATGTCGAAGCGGCGGTGGGCCACGTCGATCATGGCCTCGATGGCTTTTTCGGTCATGCCGGGATAGTGCTCCAGCTCCAGCGTGCTGACCGACTGGCCGTCGTTGCGGTCACGCACCGTGCCCACGAAGCTGCAGACCGCGCCCACGCCTTTGTTGTCGGCCCGCAGGGCGGCCACCTCGGCGCTCAGGTCGAAGTCCTGGGTCTGGATGAAGACGCGCGGCTGGGCCATGTCAGCCTCCGGTCACTGGCGGGAAGAAGGCCACCTCGGCGCCGTCGCGCAGTGGGGCGGCCTCGTCGGCCATGGTCTGGTCGAGCGAGACGCGCACCGCGCGCTCGCGGCCCAGCGCCTCGGCCCAGGGGCCGCCGCGGGCAATCAGTTCGTCGCGCAGGGCAGCCAGGGTGGTGGCCGCCGTGCTCAGCGACTCGCTGCCGGTGCCCACGGCTTCACGGATGGAGGCGAAGAATCGCAGCTGGATGTTCATGTGAGCAGATCGGACAAGGCAATGAAGGACACGGTGTCGCCGTGCGCAATGGTGGTGCCCGACGGGTTGTCCACCAGGCCATCGGCCCACACAGCCGAGGTCAGCACCCCGGAGCTCTGGTTGGGGAACAGGTCCAGCCCCCCCTGCCCGTTGCGGCGCACCCGCAGGAATTCGCGGCGCTTGTCGGCGCGCGGCAGGTCGAAGTGCGCCGTCAGGCGCTGAACCGGCGGCAGGCCGCAGGCTGCCACCTCGCGCCCCTGCAGGCGCAGCAGGAATGGACGCACCAGCAGCAGGAAGGTCACGAAGCTGGAGACCGGGTTGCCCGGCAGACCGATGAAGTGGCAGGTCTGTGCGGCATCGGCACCGGCGCCGGCATCACGGCGAACCTGACCGTAGGCGAAGGGCTTGCCCGGCTTCATGGCGATCTGCCACAGGTCGAGCTGGCCCAGGGCCTGCACCGAGGGCTTGATGTGGTCTTCCTCGCCCACCGATACGCCGCCGCTGGTGAGGATGAGGTCGTGGTGATCGGCCGCCGAACGCAGCGCGGCCATGGTGGCCTCGCGCCGGTCGGGCACGATGCCCAGGTCGCTCACCTCGCAGCCCATGCGGTGCAGCAGGCTGCGCAGGAAGAACCGGTTGGAGTTGTAGATGGCGCCGGGCTTCATGTCCTGCGGTGCCACCTCGCCCGGCATGACCAGTTCGTCGCCGGTGGAGAACAGCGCCACACGCGGCCGCACCGCGACCTGCAGCTGCGCACGCCCCAGGCTGGCAGCCAGTCCGAGTGCGGCCGGGTCGAGGCGATGCCCGCGCCGCAGCACCACGGCGCCCTGCATCACGTCTTCACCGCTGCGGCGGACCCACTGGCCGGGGGTCGGCACGGCATCGATGTGCACCGCATGGAAATCGCCCCCCACGACCCGGGTGTCTTCCTGCATGACCACCGCATCGGCCCCGGGGGGCATGGGCGCGCCGGTGAAGATGCGGGCACAGGTGCCCGGCTCCAGGGCTTGGCCGGCATGGCCGGCAGGAATGCGCTGGGTCACCGGCAGCACCACGCCGGGGGCGGTGATGTCGGCAGCACGCACCGCATAGCCGTCCATGGACGAGTTGTCCTGCGGCGGCACCTGCAGCGGCGACACCAGGTCCTCGGCCAGCACGCGGCCATCGGCATCGAAGGTGGCCACCGACTCGACGGCCGGTTGCACCGGCAGATGGCGCAGCAGCGCAGCCAGCGCGTCTTCCAGCGGCATCAGGGGGGAGCGGGCGGGGGTCGTCATGGTGCAGCGGGTACCGGCGCGGTGTATTCGAAGCGGCTCGCATTGTCGACCAGCCAGGCAGCCACGTCATCGGCCACATCCAGATCCAGCAATGGCAGCGGGGTCGGCTCGGGCAGGGCCTGCGGGCTGTTGGTGGCAATGGCCACCACCCGGTCGTGGCCGGGGTAGATCACCGGCTGACCGCTGTCGTGGCGCCAGACCTCGATCTTGGGCAGCGAGCTGCGCTTGAAGCCTTCCACCAGCACCCAGTCCACACCCGCGCTCAGGCGGGCAATGAGCGCGTGCACATCGTGCTCGGCCTCTTCGGTGTACTCGCGCATGATGACCAGCCGCCTGGGCGATGCGGCCACCACCTCCACCGCACCGGCCTCGCGGTGGCGCCAGGTGTCCTTGCCGGGCCGGTCGATGTCGAAGCTGTGGTGGGCATGCTTGATGACCGACACCCGGGCGCCGCGCAGCCGCAATGCCGGGATCAGCTGTTCGACCAGGGTGGTCTTGCCGGAACCCGAGAAGCCGGCGAAGCCGACGACTTTCATGCCGAGCAGTGCTGTTCGATGTAGGCCTGCACCCGGGCGGTGTCGGCCGGCATCACCTGCACGCGGCGCGGCAGGTTCTCGATGCCGTCAAAGCCGGCGGGACGCTCGGGCAGGCGCCCCAGGGCCTCGACGATGGTTTCGGCGAACTTGATCGGCAACGCGGTTTCCAGCACCACCATGGGCACGCCGGCATCAACGTGCTCGCGGGCCACCTTCACACCGTCGGCCGTATGGGTGTCGATCACCACGCCATGTCGCTGCGCCACGTCGCGGATGGTGTCCAGCCGGTTGGCATGGGTGCTGCGACCGCTCAGGAAGCCGTAACGCGCGGCGGCCTGCGGGAAGTTCGGGTCGTCGGCCAGGCTGAAGCGACCTTCCTTGCTGAGCGCGGCACCGAACAGGGCGCGGGTACGCTCGCCATCACGGCCCAGCAGATCGAACACGAAGCGCTCGAAATTGCTGGCCTTGGAGATGTCCATCGACGGGCTGGAGGTCTCGTGCGTGTCGGCGCTGCCCCGTACCCGGTAGACGCCGGTGCGGAAGAACTCGTCGAGCACATCGTTCTCGTTGGTGGCCACCACCAGATGCCGGATGGGCAGGCCCATCATGCGGGCCACATGGCCGGCGCACACATTGCCGAAGTTGCCCGAGGGCACGGTGAAGCTCACCTGCTCGGCGTTGCTGCCGGTACTCTGAAAATAGCCAGCAAAGTAATAGACCACCTGGGCCAGCAGGCGCGCCCAGTTGATCGAGTTGACGGTGCCGATGCGCCAGCGGCGCTTGAACTCCAGGTCGTTGCTGACGTTCTTGACGATGTCCTGGCAGTCATCGAACACGCCTTCGACCGCGATGTTGTGGATGTTCTCGTCCATCAGGCTGAACATCTGCGCCTGCTGGAACGGGCTCATGCGGCCGTGCGGGCTCAGCATGAAGACGCGCACGCCCTTCTTGCCGCGCATGGCGTACTCGGCCGCGCTGCCGGTGTCGCCGCTGGTGGCGCCCAGGATGTTGAGCTGCTCGCCACGGCGACCCAGCTCGTACTCGAACAGCTGACCCAGCAGCTGCATGGCCATGTCCTTGAAGGCCAGCGTGGGGCCGTTGGACAGGGCCTCCAGGTGGAAGCCCGGCTCCAGCGTCTTCAGCGGCACGATCTGCGGCGTGCCGAACACCGCCTCGGTGTAGGTGCGCTGGCAGATGGCGCGCAGGTCGTCGGCCGGGATGTCGTCCACATACAGGCTGAGGATCTCGAAGGCCAGTGCGGCATAGCCGCCCGCCTGTCCGCCATTGAACACGCTGCGCAGGCGCTGCAGGGCAGCCGCGTCGAGCTGCGGGTAGTGCTCGGGCAGGTACAGGCCGCCATCGGGCGCCAGGCCTTCCAGCAGGATCTCGCAGAAACGCTTGCGGTCGGCATGACCGCGGGTCGACAGGTAGCGCATCAGTTCAGCTCTTCCTTGCGGATGCGCACGATCGGCGCCAGCACCGTGGGCAGCTGCTGCAGACGCACCAGGGCGTCGCTCATGGTGCCTTCGCGGGTGTTGTGGGTGAGGATGATCAGGTCGGTGCTGGTGGCGCCTTCGCCACCCACCTCGTCGGCCTCGCGCTGCAGCACCGCGTCGATGCTGATGCCGGCACCGGCCAGCAGCGCGGTCACCTGGGCCAGCACGCCGGCCTCGTCGGCCACGCGCAGGCGCAGGTAGTAGCTGGTCACCACCTCGCTCATCGGCAGCACCGGGGTGTCGCTCATGGCGTCGGGCTGGAAGGCCAGGTACGGCACGCGGTGCAGCGGGTCGGCCGTCTGCAGGCGGGCGATGTCCACCAGATCGGCGATCACGGCGCTGGCGGTGGGCTCGCTGCCGGCACCCTTGCCGTAGTACAGCGTGGTGCCCACGGCGTCGCCCTGCACCACCACGGCGTTCATGGCGCCTTCCACATTGGCGATCAGGCGCTTGGCCGGCACCAGGCTGGGGTGCACCCGCAGCTCGATGCCCTGGGCCACCCGCTTGGTGATGCCCAGCAGCTTGATGCGGTAGCCCAGCTGTTCGGCGTAACGGATGTCGGCGGCGCCCAGCTTCGTGATGCCTTCCACATAGGCCTTGTCGAACTGCACCGGGATGCCGAAGGCAATGGCGCTCATCAGGGTGGCCTTGTGGGCGGCGTCCACGCCTTCGATGTCGAAGGTCGGATCGGCCTCGGCATAGCCCAGTCGCTGGGCCTCCTTGAGCACCACGTCGAAGTCCAGCCCCTTGTCGCGCATCTCGGACAGGATGAAGTTGGTGGTGCCGTTGATGATGCCGGCGATCCACTGGATGCGGTTGGCCGTCAGGCCTTCGCGCAGCGACTTGATGATGGGAATGCCGCCGGCCACGGCCGCCTCGAAGGCCACCATCACGCCCTTGGCGGCTGCCGCCGCGAAGATCTCGGTGCCATGCACGGCCAGCAGCGCCTTGTTGGCGGTGACCACATGCTTGCCGGCCGCAATGGCCTCCAACACCAGCGCCTTGGCAATGCCGTAGCCACCGATCAGTTCGACCACCACATCGATGTCGGGGTTGGCGATCACGGCGCGGGCGTCGCCCACCACCTGAACGCCCTCGCCCACGATGGAACGGGCACGGGCCACGTCGAGGTCGGCCACCATGCTGATCTCGATGCCACGGCCGGCTCGGCGACGGATCTCCTCCTGGTTGCGCTGCAGCACCTGGAAGGTGCCGCTGCCCACGGTGCCGATGCCCAGAAGGCCCACTTGAATCGGTTTCATGTCGTTGCTCATTGAAAAAATCAGGTGCCGTGGCGCTTGCGCCAGTTTTCGAGGAACTTGGCCACACGGCCGATGGCTTCGCGCAGGTCGTCCTCGTGCGGCAGGAACACGATGCGGAAATGCTGGTTGTCCGGGTAGTTGAAACCGGAACCCTGCACCAGCATCACGCGGGTTTCCTGCAGCAGCTCCAGGAACAGTTGCTGGTCGTCCTCGACCGGGTACAGCTTCGGATCGAGCCGCGGAAACATGTACAGCGCCGCCGTGGGCTTGACACAGGACACGCCCGGGATCGCGGTGATCAGCTCATAGGCCAGGTCGCGCTGGCGGCGCAGGCGGCCGCCCTCATTCACCAGGTCGTTGATGCTCTGGTAGCCGCCCAGGGCGGTCTGGATGGCCCACTGCCCCGGCACGTTGGCACACAGCCGCATGTTCGAGAGCATGTTCAGGCCTTCGATGTAGTCGCGGGCCGGCTTCTTGTCGCCCGACACCACCATCCAGCCAGCCCGGTAACCACAAGAGCGGTAGCTCTTGGACAGGGAGTTGAAGGTCAGCGTGAGGACGTCTTCCGACAGGCTGGCCATCGCGGTGTGCTTCGCACCGTCGTACAGCACCTTGTCGTAGACCTCGTCGGCAAAGATCACCAGCCCGTGTTCACGGGCGATGGCCACGATGGCCTGCAGCAGCTCCACCGAATACAGGGCACCGGTGGGGTTGTTCGGGTTGATGACCACGATGCCCTTGGTGGCCGGCGTGATCTTCGCGCGGATGTCGTCCAGGTCGGGCATCCAGCCGTTGGATTCGTCGCAGCGGTAGTGGACCGGCGTACCCCCGGACAGGCTGACGGCGGCGGTCCACAGCGGGTAGTCGGGCGACGGCAACAGCAGCTCGTCGCCATCGTCCAGCAGCGCGTTCGTGGCCATCACGATCAGCTCGCTGGCGCCATTCCCCAGGTAGATGTCGTCGAGCGTCACGCCCTTCACACCCTGGGTCTGCGTCTCGTGCATGACCGCCTTGCGCGCTGCAAAGATGCCCTTGCTGTCCGAATAACCGGCCGAGTTCGGCAGGTTGCGGATCATGTCCTGCTGGATTTCTTCCGGCGCATCGAAGCCGAACACCGCCAGATTGCCGATGTTGAGCTTGATGATCTTGTGACCCTCTTCCTCCATCTGCCGCGCCGCATCCATGATCGGACCGCGGATGTCGTAGCAGACGTTGGCGAGCTTGGCGGACTTCTGGATGGGCTTCAAAGGGTCGGTCCTCGGAACGGTGGAGGTCGGCCGGCGAGGGCATCGCGCGGGCGCTATAGTCGTCAAATCCAGGGAAAACCTTGGATTTGACCACAGTTCAACGCCTGTTCCGGCCGCTTCCGCCCATGAAACTCCACGCCGACCGACCCGACACCACGGCCATCACCGCCCATGGAGACGGCTGGGTTGCGGTCAACGGACAACGGCACCACCACAGCATCGTGGTGCGCCCCGAAGGCGACCCCCAGGCCTGGTCCTGCACCCGGCTGGAGGACCTCACTGCCGCCCACTTCGAATCCCTCCTGCCCGCCGACGGCCCCCTGCCGGAGCTGGTGCTGCTGGGCAGCGGCCGGCGCCTGCGCTTCGTGGCGCCGGCCTTGCTGGCGTCGCTGATCGCGCGCCGGGTGGGCGTGGAGACCATGGACACGGCCGCCGCCTGCCGGACATACAACATCCTGGCCGGCGAAGGCCGGCGGGTGGTCGCAGCGCTCCTGATCGAAGCCTGAGCACCCGAACACGGGTGCGAGTACCCGTTCGGGTTAAAATGCGGGGTTGTTCCATGTCGCATCCCCGGGTCCCTTGATCGCCCCGGTGGCACCGGGCAACGGAGCACAACGCATCACCATCCACTCAAGTCAGGGGTCCCCTCAGCATGGCCGTCGTTGTCAACAAACCCATTCCGGAATTCGAATCGCTGGCCACCGGCGGCGTCAAGGTGAGCAACCAGAGCCACCTGGGGCAGACGATCGTGCTGTACTTCTACCCCAAGGACAACACCCCGGGCTGCACCACCGAGGCCATGCAGTTCCGCGACAAGTACAAGGACTTCGTGAAGGCTGGTGCCCAGGTGTTCGGCGTGTCGCGCGACAACATGAAGTCCCATGACGACTTCAAGGCCAAGCTCGAACTGCCCTTCGAACTGATCGCCGACACCGAAGAGAAGATGTGCCACATGTTCGGCGTGGTCAAGAACAAGATCATGTACGGCAAGAAGGTCAAGGGCATCGAGCGCAGCACCTTCCTCATCGGTCCCGACGGCGTTCTGCGCCAGGAGTGGCGCGGTCTGAAGGTGCCGGGTCACGTCGAGGAAGTGCTCAAGGCCGTCAAGGCCCTCAAGAAGGCGGCATGACGCCCCGGCCAGGGCACTTTCTGCCCGGCGCTGAGGGTCACGGTGCTCATGCATAATGGGTTCATGACCCCGGGTCCCCGCCACGTAGCCCCTCCCGTCTGCCCTCCACGCAGTCCACAAAGCCGCCCGGCATGCCCGGCGGCTTTTTGTTTTTTCGGCCACCGCTGACACGCTCCTCATGCCCCTGCCTCCTGCCCCCTCCAAACGCGCCGCCCTGCTGTCCGCAGACGCCTACAAGACCCTGTCCACCGAGGCGGCCGAGCTGGTGCCTGCCCCTGACGTGCAGCCCGCAACCCGCGCCAGCCGGCCGGCAAAGGGCAATCGAGCCGACGCCGCAGCACCGGCAGCAGCCCGGACCGCCCCGGACACGCCGGCCTTGCCGGTGGTGAACGATGCAGGCTCCGGCGCCGCACGCGGGCGTCGCAAGACCACCAAGGCGCCGGAGCAGCTGGTGGCCGCTCAGGCTGCGGCAGCGACCCGGCAGCCCGCCCGCGAGGCCATGGAAGCACCGACACCCGCCGCCCCGGCGGCGGCTCCTGCCGACTCCATGGCCCGCCGCCGGCGCACCGGCCCGGGCAGCCGCAGCGGTGCCCGACGGCTCTTCGTGCTGGACACCAACGTGCTGCTGCATGACCCCATGAGCCTGTTCCGCTTCGAGGAACACGACATCTTCCTGCCCATGATCGTGCTGGAGGAGCTCGACGGCCACAAGAAGGGCATGACCGAGGTGGCCCGCAACGGACGCCAGACCAGCCGCACGCTCGATGCCCTGGTCGCGCAGCAAGGCGGCGACATGACCCAGGGCCTGAGGCTCTCGGCCACCGGTCACCAGTCGGCGCGCGGGCTGCTGTTCTTCCAGACCGAGCCACTGGACAACACCCTGCCCGCGAGCCTGCCCCAGGGCAAGGCCGACAACCAGATCCTGGGTGTGGTCAGCGCCCTGCGCGATCGCCGGCCGGACCGCGAGGTCATCCTGGTGTCCAAGGACATCAACATGCGGGTCAAGGCCCGCGCCCTGGGCCTGGCCGCCGAAGACTACGAGAACGACAAGACCCTGGACGACGGCGAGCTGCTGTACTCCGGCGCACTCGCCCTGCCCCAGGACTTCTGGACCCGCCAGAGCAAGACCATCGAGAGCTGGCAGAGCGGCAGCCACACCTTCTACCGGGTCAGCGGCCCGGCAGTGGGGCAGTTCCACATCAACCAGTTCGTCTACTTCGAGGCGCCCGGCGAGCCGTCTCTGTACGCCCGCGTGACCGAGATCCGCGACAAGACGGCGGTGCTCAAGACGCTGAAGGACTACACCCACCTCAAGAATTCGGTGTGGGGCGTGACCAGTCGCAACCGCGAGCAGAACTTCGCCATGAACCTGCTCATGGACCCCGAGATCGACTTTGTCACCCTGGCCGGCACCGCAGGCACCGGCAAGACGCTCATGGCCCTGGCCAGCGGTCTGACCCAGGTGCTGGACGACCGCCGCTACACCGAGATCATCATGACCCGCGCCACGGTCAGCGTGGGCGAAGACATCGGCTTCCTGCCCGGCACCGAGGAAGAAAAGATGGGCCCGTGGATGGGCGCGCTCGACGACAACCTGGAATTCCTGGCCAAGGGCGACGGCGGCAACGCGGGCGAATGGGGCCGTGCGGCCACCAACGAGCTCATCCGCAGCCGCATCAAGGTCAAGAGCATGAACTTCATGCGCGGGCGGACCTTCATGAACAAGTACGTCATCATCGACGAGGCGCAGAACCTGACGCCCAAGCAGATGAAGACGCTCATCACCCGCGCCGGCCCGGGCACCAAGATCATCTGCATGGGCAACCTGGCCCAGATCGACACGCCCTATCTCACCGAAGGATCGAGCGGCCTCACGTACGCGGTGGATCGCTTCAAAGGCTGGCCCCACGGTGGGCACATCACCCTGGCCCGCGGCGAGCGTTCGCGTCTGGCCGACTTCGCCAGCGAAGTGCTCTGAAGATCAGTAATCGCCGCCGCCGGCGAGTGATTCAAAGCGGGTGAGCATGTTCAGGAAGGCCAGCTTGACGGTCCCGGTGGGGCCGTTTCGCTGCTTGCCGATGATGATCTCGGCCACGCCGGGCTCCTTGCAGGCGTCCTTGGTGTAGTACTCGTCGCGGTAGATGAACATGATGATGTCCGCGTCCTGCTCGATGGCGCCGGATTCGCGCAGGTCGCTCATCATGGGGCGCTTGTCGGTGCGGGTCTCCACCGAGCGGTTGAGCTGCGAGAGCGCGATCACCGGGCACTGCAGCTCCTTGGCCAGCATCTTCAGGCCCCGGGAGATCTCGCCGAGTTCGGAGGCACGGTTCTCGCCTTCGGAGCTGCTGCCACTCATGAGCTGCAGGTAGTCCACCACGATCAGACCCAGCTTGCCGCACTGACGCGCCAGCCGGCGGGCGTTGGCCCGCAGCACGCTGGGGTTGAGGCCAGGCGTCTCGTCGATGTGCAGCGAGACGTTGCGCAGCTTCTCGATGGCCTCGGTTAGGCGCGGCCATTCCTCGTCGGTGAGCTTGCCGCTGCGCAGGTGGCTCTGGTTGATGCGGCCAATCGACCCGACGATACGCACCGCCAGCTGCGATGCGCCCATTTCCATCGAGAACACCGCCACCGGCAGACCCTCGTTGAGCGCCACGTGCTCGGCGATGTTGATGGCAAAGGCGGTCTTGCCCATGGACGGGCGGGCGGCCAGGACCACCAGATCACCCGGCTGCAGGCCGGAGGTCATGCGGTCCAGATCGACGAATCCGGTCGGCACACCGGTGATGTCGTTGGGGTTGTCGGCCATCTCCTGCACACGGTCCAGCAGCTCGACCACCAGCTTGTCCATGCCCTGGAAGCCCTCCTTCATGCGGGAGCCTTCCTCGCCGATGTGGAAGATCTTCTGCTCGGCCTCGTCCAGGATCTTGTCGACCGGCTTGCCCTGCGGGTTGAAGGCGGCGGTGGCGATCTCGTCACTGGCGGTCACCAGCTTGCGCAGGATGGCTCGCTCGCGGACGATTTCGGCGTAACGCCGGATGTTGGCGGCACTGGGCACGTACTGCGCCAGCGAGTTGAGGTAGGCCAGCCCGCCCACCTCGTCGGCCTTGCCCAGGCTTTGCAAGTGCTCGAACACCGTGACCACGTCCGCCGGCTTGTTGCCGTTGACCAGCGAGGCAATCGCCGAATAGACCAGCTTGTGCTCGTAGCGGTAGAAGTCGGAATCGGTGACCAGATCGGCCACCCGGTCCCAGGCACCGTTGTCCAGCAGCAGACCGCCCAGCACGCTGGACTCGGCTTCGATGGAGTGCGGCGGCACCCGCAGCTGCGCCACCTGGCGATCGGTGGGCAGGTCGTCCATGGCGGCATCAAAGTCGGGGAAGGGGCTGGGGAAGGCGGCAGACATGGCGGGCGATCAGGGCAAGCCGATCATGGTACGGAGAGAACTGGTTTCTGTCAGGGGACAAGCCTGTGGAAAACCGGTGGGTCTTGGGTGGAGAAGCCGGGATAACCGGCTGGCCCAAAGAAAAAAGCCGCTGCCCCGAAGGACAGCGGCTTCTGTCGGAACCGAAGCAGGTCAGGCGGTTTCGCCCAGCACGCTCACAGCCACATCGACCGTGACGTCGGTGTGCAGGTTCACGCTCACGGTGTAGTCACCGACCATCTTCAGCGGACCGTTGGGCATGCGCACTTGCGATTTGGCCACAGCGAAGCCTTGCTTGTTCAGCTCTTCGGACACGTCGTGGTTGGTGACGGAACCGAACAGGCGGCCGTCCACGCCAGCCTTCTGGCTCAGCTTGACGGTCACGCCGGCGAGCTTCTCACCCAGGGCCTGGGCTTCAGCCAGCTTGGCGGCAGCCACTTTTTCAAGTTCAGCACGGCGTGCTTCGAACTCGGCAATGGCGGACTGGGTGGCGCGGCGGGCGCGGCCGGTGGGGATCAGGAAGTTGCGGGCGTAGCCGTCCTTGACCTTGACCACATCGCCGAGGGCGCCGAGGTTGACAACTTTGTCGAGCAGGATGATTTGCATGTCAGGCTCCTCTTCAGACGCGATGCTGGTCGCTGTAGGGCAGCATGGCCAGGAAGCGGGCACGCTTGATGGCGGTGGTGACCTGGCGCTGGTAGATGGCACGGGTGCCGGTCAGGCGGGCCGGGATGATCTTGCCGTTTTCGGCGATGAAGTCACGCAGGACGTCCACGTCCTTGTAGTCGACTTCCTCGACCTTGGCCACGGTGAAGCGGCAGAAACGCTTGCGCTTGAACAGCAGCGATTGGGTGTTGCGCTTGGGGCGCTTGTCTTTGTTGAAACGCTTG
The DNA here is from genome assembly GCA_943370825.1 of Allobosea thiooxidans. GTDB lineage: Bacteria > Pseudomonadota > Gammaproteobacteria > Burkholderiales > Burkholderiaceae_C > Hydrogenophaga. The sequence continues at coordinate 38,063 of CALRSR020000014.1, forward strand.
GGTGCAGCCATGATGGGCCTTCCTATGTCTTGCTGAAATCTTGGATGTGGAACACCACGCCTTTGCTGGTGCGCGCATTCGCCAGGAAACCTTCAAACCTGCAGACCGTGTCCATGCCCTGTCGGGACAGCACTTCTGCCAGTGCACCGAAGGCCACAGCCCTCAGTTGAAGTTTCACCAGGCGGGGGGTGTCCAGTTCGACGACCTGTGACTCGTGCTCCAGCACCAGATTCACGGCCGGGATGCCTGCCGGGGTGTAGCGCAGGCTCTGCACCTGCACCACCACCGCCGTCACGCTGAACCGGTTCACTCCCTGAGGCGCGCTGCCGGCAATCAGGCAGCCTGTTCCTGCGGTTGCTGCGCGGCCTTGCGGGCTTCTTCACGCTCGACGGTGCGCATCATGGCCGAAGGACCGGTCTCGGCCTTCTTGCGCTGCACGGTGAGGTGACGCAGCACGGCGTCGTTGAACTTGAAGGCATGCTCCAGCTCGGCCATCACGGCCTGACCGGCTTCGATGTTCACGCACAGGTAGTGAGCCTTGGACAGCTTGTTGATCTGGTAAGCCATCTGACGACGGCCCCAGTCTTCAACGCGGTGGATCTTGCCGCCGCCGGCGGTGATCATGCCCTTGTAGCGCTCCAGCATGGCGGGCACCTGTTCGCTTTGATCCGGGTGGATCAGCAGCACGATTTCGTAATGACGCATGGACTCTCCTTTTGGGTAGAAAGCTGCCCCCGGCGTCAACTGGGGTGCAGCAAGGCAAGCCCGCGATTCTAGCAAAAAACCCGGCGGGCTTGGCAGCCGCGCCGGGTTCGGGGCCCGTCCGGGGGGCCGGACGGGTGTGTCATGGGCCTGAAAAGGCTCAGGACATCTTCAGGTTGGGGTAGCGGACATGCTCCACCAGCTCCTGGATCTTCTTGCTGGGCGCCGGGGTCACCAGGCTGACCAGGATGATCACGGCCATGCCGATCGGCACACCGAAGACGCCGGCCGAGATCGGCGCGATGCCCCACCAGGTGTAGTCGGCGATCGGGCCGGTCACGCCGAACAGGCCGCGCATCCAGGGCTGGGTGGTGGCCATGTAGTAGAAGGTCACCGACACGCCGGCGATCATGCCCAGCACCGCGCCCGGACCGGTCGCCCGCTTCCAGAAGATGCCGAGCACCAGCGCCGGGAAGAAGCCCGCCGCAGCCAGCGAGAACGCCGCAGACACCAGGAACAGGATGTCGGCCACCTTCAGCGATGCCACATAGGCCGCCATCAGCGCCACGACCAGCAGCAGGACCTTGGAGATGGTCACGCGGCGGGCGGTCGAGGCATTGGGGTCGATCATCTTGTAGTACAGGTCGTGCGACAGGGCGTTGGCAATGGTCAGCAGCAGACCGTCGGCGGTCGACAGCGCGGCAGCCAGACCACCGGCAGCCACCAGACCCGAGATCACGTACGGCAGACCGGCGATTTCCGGCGTGGCCAGCACCACGATGTCGCCGCCGATGGTCATCTCGTTGAGCTGCAGGATGCGGTCGCCGTTGACGTCGCTGATGGACAGCAGCGTCGGATCGACCCGGGCCCACGAGGCCACCCACTGCGGCAGCTGATCGAATGGCGTTCCCACCAGCACGCTGAACACCTCGTACTTGACCAGCACGGCCAGGGCCGGCGCGGTGAAGTACAGCAGGAAGATGAAGAACAGCGACCAGGTCACCGACTGGCGAGCTTCCTTCACGCTCGGCACGGTGTAGTAGCGCATCAGGATGTGCGGCAGGGCAGCCGTACCCACCATCAGGCAGAAGATCAGGGCCAGGAAGTTGCGACGCGAGGTGTCGTACGCGGCCTGGGCCTTCTCGTCGCCATTCGGATCGCCTGCAAACGCCTGGGCGTGCGGGGCCATGCCGTTGAGCGGGCGGGTCTTGGCTTCGGCCGCAGCCTTGGCAGCGGTCCATGCCTTCTTGGCGGCCTCGGGGTCCTTCGGCAGAGCGGCCAGGGCCTTTTCGGCAGCGGCCACGTCGGCGGCAGGCGCATTAGCGGCCTTCAGATCGGCAATCTTCTTCTCGGCTGCGGCCTTGTCGGCAGCCAGAGCAGCCGCCGGGTCCTTCAGCTTCTCGCCCAGGGCGGCGGCGCGGGCCTTGAAGACCTCACGCACTTCCACTTCCTTGGGATCGGCAGCAAGCACCTTCTCCTTGGCGGTCACCTTCTCCAGCTGGTAGCCGTAGGCCACCTGCGGCACCGGGTTGCTGGTCTGCTTCACCGACAGCCACACCACCGGGATCATGTAGGCCACGATCAGCACGATGTACTGGGCCACCTGGGTCCAGGTCACGGCGCGCATGCCACCCAGGAACGAGCAGACCAGAATGCCGCCCAGGCCCAGGAACACGCCGAGCTCGAAGGCCACGCCGGTCAGTCGGGCGGTGATCAGGCCCACACCGTAGATCTGGGCCACCACGTACACGAACGACACCAGGATGGCGATCAGGATGCCCACGAAGCGAGCAGCGTTGCCGCCGTAGCGCTCGCCCAGGAAGTCAGGGATGGTGAACTGGCCGAACTTGCGCAGGTACGGCGCCAGGAACAGCGCCACCAGGCAGTAACCGCCGGTCCAGCCCATGATGAACGCCAGACCGCTGTAGCCCTGCAGGTACAGCGTGCCGGCCATGCCGATGAAGGAAGCGGCCGACATCCAGTCGGCGCCGGTGGCCATGCCGTTGTAGATGGCCGGAACCCGACGGCCGGCCACGTAGTACTCGGCCGCGTCGGTGGTGCGGCTCATGATGCCGATGCCGGCATACAGGCCGATGGTGGCCAGCAGGAAGATGAAGCCGATCCACTCGCGCGGAAGGCCCATCTGCTCCAGCACCGCCAGCACGATCACGAAAGCAGTGAAGCCCCCGGTGTACCAGGCGTAGACCTTGTTGAGCTGCGACTTGAACGCCTTGTTGGAGCCACCGCCGGCGGCACCACCTGTTTCAAACATGCCTGCCATGGATCACTCCTCGACTTCCTCGACACCGTGTTCGATGTCGAGCTTGTTCATGTACCAGGCGTAGTAGCCGATGATGGCCACATAGCCCACCAGGGCGCCTTGCGCTCCCACCCAGAAGCTGAACGGCCAGCCGAAAAAGCTGAAGCTCAGATCCCGGGCGAAGTAGCTCACCACGAATGTCAATACGAACCAGATCGCCAGCAAGATGGCTGTGACTCTCAGGTTCTTCCGCCAGTATTGGCGGTGGCTTTCGGTCATTTCCACGATTCGACCTCCATCAGCAACACCCTCTCGGGCAAATCACGAACTGCGCCCGTCTCCTGTGGGCGCACTGCAACCGGTTCGCGGTTGTTGGCCGGGCACCGGGGCACCCGACCGCTTTTATCGGCCACCCGGCCGGCACACGAATCAGGCCTGAGCTTTGCCCAGACCTGTCTCGCGTTCCAGCTGGGCAGCCACCTTGGGCTCGAACCCGCGCAGGTGGCGAATGATCTTCGCCGCCTCCTCAGGCTCTTGCCGGTCAACATGAACCCGGGCCAGCTGATACCAGCCGTAGGGACTCATGGGTTGCAGTTCGGTGTTGCGACGCAGGGCCTGCACGGCCTCGTCGAAGCGGCGCTGGCGGATCAGGCAGATGCCCAGCCCATACCAGGCGCGGTCAAATTTGGCGTCGAGTTCGATGGCGCGGCGGAAGGCCGCCTCGGCCTTCTCCAGCTGGTCGCCCTCCTCGGCCACGAAGCCCAGGTTGAACCAGCCCGGCGCAAAGTCGGGGTACAGCGCCACGATCTGCTCCAGCGTGGCGATGGCGGCTTCCCGCTGTCCCGTCTCCACCTGCAGGTGCGCCATGGTGGACAGGGCATACCGGTCGTGCGGGTCCAGCGCGATCATCTGCTGCACGCGCTGCAGCGCCGCATCGCGCTGCCCGAACAGCAGCAGCACACGCACCAGGGTCCGCAGGTACAAGAGGTTGAGCGCACGGTTCATTGGCACATCTCCACACCGATGCGGATGCAATGGTTCACCTTGGTCCAGGTGACGATGATCCAGCCGAAGGCGAGCAGCAGGAAGGCCACCAGGGGAACGTGGCGATCCAGAATGACCTTCGGGGTGATCAGGCGGGCGATCTGCAAGAAGGGTTTGCTCATCACGTCGAGCAGCTTGTAGAAGACGTTGGCTTCCTTCTTCTGGCCCGCCAGCAGCCCCAGAATCCACCGGCCGAAGATCGACAGCAACGCGATTTCGGTGATCAGCTTGAGGGAGGAGATGAGCAGCAACATAAGCGTGTCTTAACGTTGCCGCGATTCTGGATCAACACCTTACCGAGTTCTTACAAAACCTGTCAGAAAAACGTCAGTGCAGGTCAAACCCTGAGAGGGTTTTCCCGTGCCGGTTTTCACGGTCCATTCCGGCATGAAAAAAGGCGGCCGAAGCCGCCCTGGTGCATGCCGGAAAGACCGGTCAGCGCCCGTCGCCGGCCAGCAGTTGCCAGGTGTCCACCACCGAGTCCGGGTTGAGGGAGATCGAGCTGATGCCCTCGTCGCGCAGCCATTGGGCAAAGTCGGGGTGGTCACTGGGCCCCTGGCCGCAGATGCCGACGTACTTGCCTTCGGCCTTGCAGGCGCCGATGGCCAGCTTCAGCAGCGCCTTGACCGCCGGGTCGCGCTCGTCGAAGTCGTGCGCCAGCAGCTCCAGGCCGGAATCGCGGTCCAGGCCCAGGGTGAGCTGGGTGAGGTCGTTGGAGCCGATGGAGAAGCCGTCGAAGTACTGCAGGAAGTCCTTGGCCAGCACCGCGTTGCTGGGGATCTCGCACATCATGATCAGCTTGAGGTCGTGCTCGCCGCGCTTGAGGCCCTTGACCGCCAGCAGCTCGGTGACCTTGCGGGCCTGCTCCAGGGTGCGAACGAACGGCACCATGACCTGCACGTTGGTCAGGCCCATGTCCTCGCGCACCCGCTTGAGCGCCTCGCACTCCATGGCGAAGGCTTCGGCGAAGTCGTGGCTGATGTACCGGGCGGCGCCCCGGAAACCCAGCATCGGGTTTTCCTCGTCCGGCTCGTAGCGGCTGCCACCGACCAGCTTGCGGTACTCGTTGGACTTGAAATCCGACAGGCGCACGATGACCGGCTTGGGCCAGAAGGCCGCCGCGATGGTGGCCACGCCCTCGGCCACCTTGTCCACATAGAAGGCGCGCGGGCTGGCATGGCCACGGGCCACCGATTCCACCGCCTTCTTCAGGTCGGCATCGACCGCCGGATAGTCCAGGATGGCCTTGGGATGCACGCCGATGTTGTTGTTGATGATGAATTCCAGCCGCGCCAGGCCCACGCCGCCGTTGGGGATCTGGGCGAAGTCGAAGGCCAGCTGCGGGTTGCCGACGTTCATCATGATCTTCACGTCGATATCGGGCATCTCGCCGCGCTGCACCTCGGTGACCTCGGTCTCGAGCAGGCCGTCGTAGATCTGGCCGGTGTCGCCCTCGGCGCAGCTCACCGTGACCAGGGTGCCGTCCTTGAGCTGTTCGGTGGCGTCACCGCAGCCCACGACCGCCGGAATGCCGAGCTCGCGCGCGATGATGGCCGCGTGGCAGGTGCGTCCTCCCCGGTTGGTGACGATGGCACTGGCCCGCTTCATCACCGGCTCCCAGTTGGGATCGGTCATGTCGGTGACCAGCACGTCACCGGGCTGCACCTTGTCCATTTCGCTGATGCTGTGCACCAGGCGCACCGGGCCGGTGCCGACCTTCTGGCCGATGGCGCGGCCGCTGGCCAGCACGGCGCCCTTGCCTTTGAGCTTGTAGCGCACCTCGGTCTTGCCGGCCGACTGGCTCTTCACCGTCTCGGGCCGGGCCTGCAGGATGTAGAGCTGGCCGTCGGTGCCGTCCTTGCCCCACTCGATGTCCATGGGGCGGCCGTAATGCTGCTCGATGACCAGGGCGTACCGGGCCAGCTGCTCGACATCGGCGTCGGTCAGGCTGTAACGGTTGCGCTGCTCCACCGGCACGTCGATGGTCTTGACCAGCTTGCCGCTGGCAGCTTTCTCTTCAGGCGTGCTGAAGGTCATCTGGATCAGCTTGCTGCCCAGGTTGCGGCGGATGAGCGCGCGCTTGCCCGCCTTGAGCATGGGCTTGTGCACATAGAACTCGTCCGGGTTCACGGCGCCCTGCACCACCGTCTCGCCCAGGCCGTAGCTGGAGGTGATGAACACCACGTCCTCGAAGCCGGACTCGGTGTCGATGGTGAACATGACACCGGCCGCCCCCAGGTCGGAGCGGACCATGCGCTGCACGCCGGCCGACAGGGCCACGTCGGCATGGGCAAAGCCCTTGTGCACCCGGTAGCTGATGGCGCGGTCGTTGTAGAGAGAGGCGAAGACCTCCTTCATCTTGTGCAGCACCTCTTCGATGCCCACCACGTTGAGGAAGGTTTCCTGCTGACCGGCAAACGATGCGTCGGGCAGGTCTTCGGCCGTGGCCGAGGAACGCACTGCGAACGAGGCCTTGGGGTTGCCGGCACTCAGCGTGGCGAACTCCGCACGGATGGCCTGTTCCAGATCGGCCGGGAACGGCTGGGCTTCGACCATGGCGCGGATCTCGGCACCGGCGGCGGCCAGCGCACGCACGTCTTCGGTGTCGAGCGCGTCGAGCCGCGCATTGATGCGGTCGGCCAGGCCGTCGTGCTTCAGGAACTCGCGGAAGGCGTGGGCCGTGGTGGCGAAGCCGGTGGGCACCTTCACGCCGCTGGGCAGCTGCGAGATCATCTCGCCGAGGCTGGCGTTCTTGCCGCCGACGGCCTCGACATCGCTCATCCTGAGCTTTTCAAAGGGAACGACCAGGTCGGTCGCGCCGAACAGTTGGGACATGGGAAGACTCCTGAGGTTGAAAAACCGGGGGGCTCCATGCACCAGCGGATGACCTGTAGTTCTGTTGTGGGTCGCTCACCGGGCAAGGCTGGCAGATCGGGACTGGCAGGGCCGGATAATCGCCCCACGCAACAACCGACATTGTAGGACGCCGCCCATGGCCAATCGCTCCGTGTTCTTCGTGTCCGACGGCACCGGCATCACCGCCGAAACCTTCGGCAACGCCATCCTGGCGCAGTTCGAACTCAACGTGCGCCGCGTGCGGCTGCCATTCCTAGACAGCGTGGACAAGGCCCATCAGGCGGTGCGGCAGATCAACCATGCCGCCGAGCTGGAAGGCAAGCGTCCCCTGGTGTTCCTCACGGTGGTCAATGACGAGGTGCTCGACGTGTTCCGCCAGCACTGCCGGGGCATGATGCTCGACATGTTCGGCACCTTCGTCGAACCGCTGGAGGCCGAGCTGTCGGTCAAGAGCAACCACCGGGTCGGGCGCTTCTCGGATGCGTCCAAGAGCAAGGCCTACAACGACCGCATCGAGGCCATCAATTTCTCGCTGGCCCACGACGATGGCCAGAGCCACAAGGACCTGGAAGGATCGGACGTGATCCTGGTGGGCGTGAGCCGCAGCGGCAAGACGCCGACCTCGCTCTACCTGGCCATGCAGTACGGCCTCAAGGCATCCAACTACCCGCTCATCCCGGAGGACTTCGACCGCCGCAAGCTGCCTCCGGCGCTGGTGCCGCACCGCAAGAAGCTGTTCGGCCTGACCATCGCACCGGAGCGGCTGAGCGAGATCCGCAACGAACGTCGCCCCAACTCGCGCTACGCCAGCCTGGAAAACTGCCGCCAGGAGGTGTCCGAGGCCGAGAACATGATGCGCCGCGAGGGCATCCGCTGGCTGTCCACCACCACCAAGTCGATCGAGGAGATCGCCACCACCATCCTGCAGGAACTGCGGCCGGAGCGGCTGGAGTACTGAGGGCCCGGGGGCTTCAGCGCCGCATCCGCTGGAAGACCGAGGCCGCTGCCAGAACCGGCACCAGGATGATCAGGTTGGCCACCAGGCCGGCCAGGATGCTTTCGGTGAGCGGAACGGCTCCGGTGGGCAAGGTCAGCGGCAGCATGACGGCGACGAACACCACGCCGCATGCCAGGGGAATCAGCCGCCCGGTGATGGCTGACGTGCGCAGGGTGGTGATCACCAGGGCGACGATCAGTCCGATGCGGAACACGTCGGTGAGTTGAGAGACGATCAGGTCGATCAAGGCCGGGACTCCAGTGTCAGGGGGACTCACCAAAAGATCGACCGCCTGCCCTCGCGGGCAGACGGTCGACGTGTCAGGTCAGGGACCCGAGCTTACTTGCCGGTGTCGCCGGCGAAGATGTCTTTCTTGTGGGTGCCGCCGGGCACGAAGATCGAGCCGATGACCACGGTCATGACCGCGATCACGATGGCGTACCACAGACCCGAGTAGATGTTGCCGGTCTGCGCCGAGATGGCGAAGGCGGTGGCAGGCATCAGGCCGCCGAACCAGCCGTTGCCGATGTGGTACGGCAGCGAGAGACCGGAGTAGCGGATGCGGGTCGGGAACATCTCCACCAGCATCGAGGCGATCGGGCCGTACACCATGGTGACCAGGATCACCAGGTAGGTCAGGATCACGATGATGGTCAGCTTCTGTGCCGAGAAGATGTCGAAGAAGTTCTGGGCCTTGGCAACGGTGGTGTTGTCGGCCGGCACCAGCGGGTAGCCCGCCTGCTTCAGGGCCGTGTTGAGCGCGCCGTCGAATGCGGCCTTGGCCTTCTTCAGTTCGTCACCGCTGAGCTTGCCGGCGTCGTAGGCAGGAATCGCGGTCTCACCGACCTTGACCACGGCCAGCGTGCCGGGGGCAGCGCCTTCGATGGTGGTGTAGTTGACCGAGGTGCGGGCCAGCTGGGCCTTGGCGATGTCGCACGACGAGGTGAACTTCACCGTGCCGGTGGGGTTGAACTGGAACGAGCAGTCTTCGGCCGCCACGGTCACCGACACCGGGGTCTGGTGGGCGTTGTAGAGAGCGGGGTTGGCGGTCTTGGTCAGGAAACCGAACACCGGCAGGAAGGTGGCAGCAGCCAGCAGGCAGCCCGCCAGGATGATCGGCTTGCGGCCGATGCGGTCCGACAGGGAGCCGAACAGCAGGAAGCCACCCGTGCCCAGGATCAGCGACCAGGCCACCATCACGTTGGCGGTGAAGCTGTCGACCTTGATCACGTTCTGCATGAAGAACAGGGCGTAGAACTGGCCGGTGTACCAGACCACGGCCTGACCGGCGACCAGACCCAGCAGGGCGATCAGCGCGATCTTGCCGTTCTTCCAGTTGCCGAAGGCTTCGCTCAGCGGTGCCTTGGAGGTGCGGCCCTCTTCCTTCATCTTCTTGAAGGCGGGGCTCTCGTTCATCTGCAGACGGATGTACAGCGAAATGCCCAGCAGCAGGATCGAGCCGATGAAGGGAATGCGCCAGCCCCAGGCGTTGAACGCCTTGACCATGGTCGGGTTGCCGTCGGCCATCAGCACGGCCACGCCGTCCTTGAGCAGCGGCACGTCGGGGTAGTTGGCATTGACATAGCCCTGCACCGACAGGATGACGATCAGCGACAGCAGCAGACCCAGGGTGGCCGTGGTCTGGATGAAGGCGGTGAAGTAGCCGCGCTGGTTGGCCGGTGCGTGCTCGGCCACATAGATGGCTGCGCCGCCGTATTCACCACCGAGCGCCAGACCTTGCGCCATGCGCAGCAGGATCAGGATGACCGGAGCGGCAACACCCCAGCTCTCGTAGTTGGGCAGCACGCCCACCAGGAAGGTCGACACGCCCATGATGACGATGGTCATCAGGAAGGTGTACTTGCGGCCGATCATGTCGCCCAGCATGCCGAACACCAGTGCGCCGAACGGACGCACGATGAAGCCGGCCGCGAAGGCCAGCAGGGCGAACACGTTGCGGGTGTTTTCCGGGAAGGCGGTGAAGAACTGCGCGCCGATGATGGCGGCCAGGGCGCCGTAGAGGTAGAAGTCGTACCACTCGAAGATGGTGCCGGCCGATGAGGCCATGATCACCTTCTTCTCCTCGGGCGTCATCGGCCGGGAGCGTTCCCGGACATTGGATGCGGTGTCGGCAGTTGCCATGTTGCTTGCTCCTGTTGAGCCCGGCTGGGAGGCCGGGCGGTTCTCGTCCGCAGAAGGTCTGCGGCTTGTGGGAGCGCAATGTGGGCAGGCTGCCTTACTCGAAAATTGCTGATCGACCCCGGCGCAGGCTGGCTAAGGGTATGCCCCTACGGCCGAGGTCAACAACTGACACCAAGCTTGCAGATCAGGCTGCAACAGCCTCTGCCACGGGCTGGCGGATCAGGTGGTCGAAGGCGCTGAGCGCGGCCTTCGCGCCGTCACCGGCCGCGATCACGATCTGCTTGTACGGCACCGTGGTGCAGTCGCCGGCAGCGAACACGCCTTCCACGTTGGTGTGACCCTTGGCGTCGATCACGATCTCGCCGTAGCGGCTGAGCTCCACCGTGCCCTTGAGCCACTCGGTGTTGGGCACCAGACCGATCTGCACGAAAACGCCTTCCAGCGCGACGTGGCGGATCTCGCCGCTGACGCGGTCCTTGTAGCTCAGGCCGTTGACCTTGCCACCGGCGCCGGTGATCTCGGTGGTCTGCGCGTTCACATGGATGGTCACGTTGGGCAGGCTGCGCAGCTTGCTCACCAGCACGGCATCGGCCTTGAGGGCATCGGCAAACTCGATCAGGGTCACATGGCCCACGATGCCGGCCAGGTCGATGGCGGCCTCCACACCCGAGTTGCCGCCGCCGATCACGGCCACGTCCTTGCCCTTGAACAGCGGACCGTCACAGTGCGGGCAGTAGGCCACACCCTTGTTGCGGTACTCGTTCTCGCCGGGCACGTTCACGTTGCGCCAGCGCGCGCCGGTGGACAGGATCACGCTGCGGGCCTTGAGCACCGCACCGTTGGCCATCTGCACCTGCACCAGGCCACCCGGCTCGCTGGCCGGGATCAGCTTCTCGGCGCGCTGCAGGTTCATCAGGTCCACGTCGTAGTGGCGGACCTGGGCTTCCAGATCGGCCGCGAACTTCGGGCCGTTGGTCTCCAGGACCGAGATGTAGTTCTCGATGCCCATGGTGTCGTTGGTCTGACCGCCGAAACGCTCGGCGGCCACACCGACGCGGATGCCCTTGCGGGCGGCGTACACGGCGGCTGCCGCACCGGCCGGGCCACCGCCCACCACCAGCACGTCGAAGGCTTCCTTGGCGTCGAGCTTGGCGGCTTCACGCTCGTCGGCGTTCACGTCGAGCTTGGCCACGATCTCCTGCAGCGTCATGCGGCCCGAGCCGAACACCTCGCCATTGAGGTAGACCATGGGCACCGCCAGCACCTGGCGCTCCTCGACTTCGGCCTGGTAGAGACCGCCGTCGATGACCACGGTCTTGACGGCCGGGTTGCGGATGGCCATGAGCGAGAGTGCCTGCACCACGTCCGGGCAGTTGTGGCACGACAGGCTCATGTAGACCTCGAACTTGAAGTCGCCCTTGAGCGCATCGATGGCGTCCAGGGTCTCGGCCTCTTCCTTGGGCGGGTGGCCGCCGGTCCACAGCAGGGCCAGCACCAGCGAGGTGAATTCGTGGCCCAGCGGGATGGCGGCGAAGCGCACGCCCTGGTCGGAGTCCTGCGGGGCGATCACGAAGGACGGCTTGCGGGCATCGGTGCCGCTGTCGTCGAAGCTGACCATGTCGGACAGCCCGGCGATCTCGGTCAGCAGTTCGCGCATCTCGGTGGCGCCCTGGCTGTTGTCGAGCGAGGCGATCAGGCGGATGGGGCGCTGCAGACGGCCAAGGTAGGCCTGCAGCTGGGACTTCAGCTGGGAATCGAGCATGGGGATCTCCTGGTAGGGGTTGCGGTGTTCAGTGCCGCCGGTGGATGGGTGAGGCCATGCGGCTTTCACCCATCGGGCTGCGGTACTGGCGGGGCCAGTCAGCGCCTCAGATCATCAGATCTTGCCGACCAGGTCCAGCGACGGGGTCAGGGTCTTGGCGCCTTCCTGCCACTTGGCCGGGCACACCTGGCCGGGGTTCTTGGCCACGAACTGGGCGGCCTTGAGCTTGCGCAGGGTTTCCTTGACGTCGCGGGCGATGGCGTTGTCGTGGATTTCGGCGGTCTTGATCACGCCTTCCGGGTTGATGATGAAGGTGCCGCGCAGGGCCAGGCCTTCTTCTTCGATGTGCACGCCAAAGGCGCGGGTCAGCTGGTGGGTCGGGTCACCGATCAGGGGGAAGGCGGCCTTGCCCACGGCGGGGGAGGTCTCGTGCCACACCTTGTGGGCGAAGTGGGTGTCGGTGGTCACGATGTAGACCTCGGCACCGGCCTTCTGGAACTCGGCGTAGTTGTCGGCGGCGTCTTCCACTTCGGTCGGGCAGTTGAAGGTGAAGGCGGCGGGCATGAAGATCAGGACCGACCACTCGCCCTTGAGGCTGGCGTCGGTGACGGGCACGAACTTACCGTTGTGGAAAGCGGTGGCGCTGAAAGGCTGGACGGTGGTGTTGATCAGGGACATGGTCGTTCCTTGGTTGGGTTGCGGGATGGGATAAAGCGTGTGTCCAGGACAGTTTGGCGCCCTGGCGATAACCCTGATTTTAGAAGGGATCTATCGCATCACCGGATTGATAGTTGCTATTCGGCCGATAGGCGAACCGTTGCACCGCAGCAACTGTATGCAAATGAGATCGATTCCTATTTGTAATATACTGACACACACCAGCCAGCCACCACCGCCGCCCCTGGGCGCGTTGCAGCCAGCCGACCACCCTCGACCTGACTGCCACCATGTCTCTTCCGACCTCTGCGCCTTTCCCCCTCGCTCCCCTGTCCATGGCCACGCTGCTGCTGGCCGCCTCGCTGACGGCCCATGCCCAGACCACGGCCCAAAATCCGGCCGGCCCGACCCTGAACACCGTCGAGGTGCGCGATGCCGCCATCGGCAGCGACGCCAAGAACACGCTCAAGGCCACTGAAACCAGCATCGGCAAGGGCCGCCAGGCCATCAAGGACATTCCGCAGTCGGTCACGGTGATGACCGAGCGCCTGATGGACGACCGCAACCTCGACGATTTCCGCGAAGTGCTGCGCACCACTGCCGGCGTCACCTTCCAGGCCGGCGAGACCGGCGAGGAAGACGTCCGCATGCGCGGCTTCTCCCTCACCCAGGCCGGCGACATCTTTGTCGACGGCCTGCGCGACGCGCCCCTGATCGAACGCGACACCTTCAACCTGGACCGGGTGGAAATCCTCAAGGGCTCGGCATCCATGCTGTTCGGTCGGGGCTCCACCGGCGGCGTGATCAACCAGGTGAGCAAGCAGCCGTTCCTGATGGACCAGCACGAGATCAACACCACCATCGGCACCGGCCGGGAAGTGCGACTGACCGGCGATTTCAACCTCAAGACCGACGAAGACGCCGCGCTGCGCATCAACGCGATGGTGCAGAACGCCGACAACAAGGGCGCCACCGACAACAAGCGGGGCCTGGCCGCCACCTACCGCTGGGGCATCGGCCTGCGCGACGAGTTCTCGGCCGGCATCTACCACCTGCAGACCGACGCCAACCCGATCTACAACCACCCCTGGTTCACCACCCCTCGCGGCAACGGCCAGAACCTGGTGATTCCGGTGCTGCCTGCCGACAACTTCTATGGCTTCGCCAGCGACTACAACCGCACCTCGACCACTGCCGTCACGCTGAGCCACCTGCACCGCTTCGACCAGGACACCGAGCTCAAGACCACGCTGCGCCATGGCCAGTACGAGCGTGAGCTGTGGGCCACGGTGGTGCGCTTTGCCGGCGGCACCACGCTGGCCAACCTCAACCCGAACACCGTGCTCAGCCGCACCACCGGCGCGGCCAAGGGTCGGGTCGGCTACAGCGACCTGACCCAGCTGCAGAGCGACTACAGCACCCGCTTCGAGGCCCTGGGTCTGAAGCACCAGCTGCTGGCCGGCATCGACCTCAGCCAGGAAGACGCCCGGCGCAACCAGAACTTCGGCGGCCCCAGCCTGGGCAGCAACACCACCGTGGGCAACCCCAATGACGGCGCCATCCGGCCCGACACCCGGGGCGCGATTCCGCTCAACACCTTCGACACCACCAGCATCGGCGCCTATGTGCAGGACACGGTGTCGCTGACCGAGCAGCTCAAGCTGGTGGGCGGTCTGCGCTTCGACCACTTCAAGGCCGGTTACGCCGACCCGAACGGCAACGCCTTCGACATCAGCGAGAACCTGGTCAGCCCCCGCCTGGGCCTGATCTTCCAGCCCAGCGCCACGGCGTCCTACTACGCCTCGGTCGGCACCTCGTACAACACCTCGGGCGACACCTACCAGTACGCCCTGGGCGCCTTCACCCCGGGCAGCAACAACGCCCTGCTGGCCAACACGCCGCCGGAGAAGAGCCGCAACATCGAGGTGGGCGCCAAGTTCGACCTGTTCGAGAACAAGGCCCTGCTGGGCGTGGCCCTGTTCCGCTCCGAGAAATACAACGAGCGCAACACCGACCCCGACACCGTGGCCGGCCAGTACCTGCTCTCCGGCAAACGCCACGCCACCGGCATGGAGTTCAACCTGGCAGGCCGCTTCACCCCGCAGTGGGAGGTGTTCTACAACCACACCTGGATCCCCAGCGCGCGCATCGACGCGGGTTCGACCACCGGCAACAGCCCGCGCCAGGGCGACCGCCCCGGTCTCACGCCCAAGCACAGCGCCAGCCTGTGGACTACCTACCGGGTCACGCAACCGCTGCGCCTGGGCCTGGGTCTGAACTACCGCAGCGAACAGACGCCGGCCACCAGCCGCGTCAACGTGGCGCCGGCCTTCACCACGGTGGACGCGATGGCCGAATACGTCATCTCCGACCGGCACACGCTCAAGCTCAACATCAGCAACCTGACCAACAAGCTGTACGCCGACAGCCTGTACTCGGGCTTCTATGTGCCGGGAGCAGCCCGCAAGGTGCAGCTCACGCTGACCAGCCTGTTCTGACCCGCCATGCTGCTGTCGCTGCCCCAACTGCTCACCCCGGACGAAGTGCGACAGGCCCGCGCCTGCCTGGGGCCTGATGCACCCTGGGTGGACGGCAGCAGCACCGCCGGGGGCCAGGCGGCTGCGCTGAAGCAGAACCGGCAGCTGCAGCAGGACAGCGAGGCCTCGCGCATGTTGCAGGCGCTGGTGGCACAAGCGCTGGAGCGCGATCCGCTGTTCGTGTCGGCCGCCCTTCCCCGGCGCGTGCTGCCGGCCCTGTTCAACCGGTACGCCGCCCCAGGCCCGGGAGAGCAGGCCACCGGCGACCACTATGGCCGCCATGTGGACAACGCCGTGCTGCGCCTGCCCGCGAGCGCCGGTCGCGACTGGATGCGCGGCGACCTCTCGTGCACCGTGTTCCTGTCCGACCCGGACCGGTACGACGGTGGCGAACTGGTGGTCCATCACACCCAGGGGAGTCGGGCCTTCAAGCTGCCCGCCGGCCATGCCCTGCTCTACCCCGCCAGCACGGTGCACGAGGTGACCCCGGTCACCCGGGGCGAGCGGCTGGCCAGCTTCTTCTGGGTGCAGAGCCTGGTACCCGACGAAGCGCGGCGCCAGATCCTGTTCGACCTCGACATGAACCTGCTGCGCCTGCGCGCCCGCCACGGCGACAGCCCCGAGACCACCGCGCTGACCGGCGTCTATCACAACCTGCTGCGCCAATGGAGCCAGCTGTGAACAGCAACCAGGCCCTGGAGCGGCTGGACCCGGGACATGCCGCCTACCTGCTGGGCGGTGCCGGCGACGAGATCACGCTGCGGGCCAACCTGCAGGCCTGGCAGGACCTGCGGCTGTGGCCGCGCACCCTGCGCTCCCTGGTCGGCAGCCACACCCGCACCGAACTGCTGGGCCGCACCTGGCCGACGCCGCTGCTGGTGGCGCCCATGGCCCACCAGATGCTGGCGCATCCGCATGGCGAGCAAGGCACCGCTATGGCCGCCGCCAGTCAGGGCGTGGGCCTGGTGCTGGGCTGCCAGGCCAGCCAGACGATCGAATCGGTGGCCCGCGCGGTGCAGGCCGACGCGCTGCGCGGCCCGCTGTGGTTCCAGCTGTACCTGCAGCCCCGGCCGGAGGACACGCTGGCCCTGGTGCGCCGTGCCGAAGCCGCCGGCTTCGAGGCGCTGGTGCTGACCATCGATGCGCCGGTGCAGGGCGTGCGCGACCGCGAGCTGCGCACCGGCTTCTCGCTGCCGCCTCACCTGTCGGCGGTGAACCTGGCCCCTGCGCCAGCGGAGTCGCTGGACAGCTTGCTGGCGCGCGCGCCCACGGGGGACGACATCGCCTGGCTGCGCCGCCAGACCCGACTGCCGCTGCTGCTCAAGGGCGTGCTGCACCCCGCCGATGCGACCGCTGCCGTGGCCATGGGCATCGACGGGCTGATCGTCTCCAACCACGGCGGACGCACGCTGGACACCGCCGTCGCCACGGCCCATGCCCTGCCGGCCGTGGTGAAGGCGGTGGCCGGCGCAGTGCCGGTGCTGGTGGACGGCGGCATCCGCCGCGGCACCGATGTGATCAAGGCACTTGCCCTGGGCGCCAGCGCCGTGCTGGTGGGCCGGCCGGTGCTGGCCGGACTCGCCGAGGAGGGGGCCATGGGTGTGGCCCGGGTGCTGCGCCGGCTGCTGGACGAATGCGTGGCGGCCCAGGCACTGTGCGGCTGTCGCTGCCCCGCCGAGGCACCCGGTCTGGACCTGCTGCACCCGAACTGAATTTTTCGGGCATACACTCAAATACGAACTATTCTCATTTATAATTCGATACATGATCCCTCAGACCCTTTCCAAGGAATGCCATGACCGCTGCCCTCTCCGTCTTCGGCCTGAGCCTGCTGCTGATCGTGCTGGCCGCGCGATGGGTGTTCCGGGACAGTGCGCCGCCTAAACTATGAGCTCGCCCGCCGCTGTGATGTCACAGCCCTCCTCCCCCACCGCATTGCCCATGTCGCGTCAGACCTCCCGACGGATCGTCGTCGTCTCCTCCGTGGTCGGGCTGCACCTGGCCGGCGTCTGGGCGCTGCAGAGCGGTCTGCTGCGCCGGGCCGTGGAGCTGGTGGTGCCGGTGGAAGTGATGGCCGAGTTCATCGAAGCGCCACAACCGCAGATTCCTCCGTCTCCGCCCGCACCCCCGGCACAGACAGCACCCGCACCACGACCGCAGCCTCGGGTGGCACCAGCCCCTCGCCCCGAGCCGGTGGCCAGCCCGAGTCCGACGCCTTCACCGCTGGCGGCCCAGGTCCCACCGGCCGAACCGGTGGCCGCACCGGCTGTGGCCCCGGCACCGCCGGCTCCTGCGGCGCCGCCCGCTCCGCCCGCACCCCCGGCCGTGGTGCTGCCCAGCACCAACGCCGACTACCTCAACAACCCGCGCCCACCCTACCCGGCCCTCTCGCGCCGTCTGGGCGAACAGGGCAAGGTCACGCTGCGGGTGTTCATCGAAACCGACGGCACCGCCTCGCGGGCCGAGGTGCGCACCTCCAGCGGCTTCGAGCGGCTGGACCAGGCCGCCCTGCAGACCGTGCTGCGCTGGCGCTACGTGCCGGGCAAGCGCGGCGGCACGCCCGAGGCCATGTGGGTCACCGTCCCGATCAATTTCGTCCTTGAATGAACGTCAACACGTCAACACCATGAACAACGATTTCGCTTCTTCGGGCCTGGCCCACGTCTGGACCCAGGGCGACTGGGTCACCCGCTCGGTCGCCCTGGTGCTGCTGGCCATGAGCCTGGCCACCTGGGTCATCATCCTGTGGAAAGTGCTGGACCAGCGCGCCCAGCGGGCCCAGGCCCGCGCGGTGGAAGGCTTCTGGCACAGCGCCGACTTTGCCGAAGGCCTGGACAAGCTCGGCGACCCCGAAGGCAATCCGTTCCGCTCCGTGGCCACCGAAGGCCGGGAAGCCGCGCGCCACATCACCCACAAGGACGGCCAGGCCCGCCCGCAGCTGCACGACAGCCTGGACGTGAGCGACTGGATCGAGCGCTCGCTGCGCAAGAGCGTGGACGATTTCACCGCGCGCGGCCAGAGCGGTCTGTCGGTGCTGGCCTCGGTGGCCTCCACCGCGCCGTTCGTGGGGCTGTTCGGCACGGTCTGGGGCATCTACCACGCGCTGCTGGGCATCGGAGCGGCCGGTCAGGTCAGCATCGACCAGGTGGCCGGCCCCATCGGCGAGGCGCTGATCATGACCGCCCTGGGCCTGCTGGTGGCCATTCCGGCGGTGCTGGGCTACAACGCCCTGGTGCGCGGTCACAAGGGCATTCTGCACCAGCTCAACCGGTTCGCCCACGACCTGCACGCCTACTTCGTCACCGGGGCCCGTGTGTCCGTGGGTGCAGACGGCAAGGTGCTGCCACTCAAGCGGGGTTGACCATGGCCATCGGAACCCAGGACGACAGCGGCGAGGTGCTGGCGGAGATCAACATGATCCCGTTCATCGACGTGATGCTGGTGCTGCTGATCATCTTCATCATCACCGTGCCGGTCATCAAGCACTCGGTCAATGTGGAGCTGCCGCAGGCCAGTGTGGAACGGGTGCAGGACAAGCCCGAGAACATCCGCCTCTCGGTGGATGCCCAGGGTCAGTACTTCTGGAACGACCAGCAGGTCCAGGATGACGACTTTGCAAACCGCCTCGCACAGGCTGCAGCGCAGGAGCCTCAGCCCGAGCTGCATATCCGCGGCGACAAGGCGGTGCGCTACGAGCGCGTGGCCCAGGCCATGGCCGCAGCCCAGCGGGCCGGCGTGCGCAAGATCGGGTTCATCACGGAGCCGGCGCCATGACCACCGCCTCGTTGCCCGGACCCACAGACCGGATCGACCAGGGCCAGCGCGGGGGGGCGATCCCGCAGCCGCCGACCGGGGTGGTGCCCAGCGAACGCATCCTGCAGGGCCAGCGCAGCGTGGCCATCGAACACAACGGATCGGTCTACCGGCTGCAGGCCACCCGCCAGGGCAAGCTGATCCTGACCAAGTAGTTTTTCGTGGGGCGACCCGGGATGCCGCGCACGCGGATCCCCAAGGGTCGTGTTGGCCAGCCACGACGCAACCGCGTCGGTAGCCAGGCCTTTTTTCCTGCGACGGGCTTACAGACCCAGCGCGGCGATGCCGGCGCGGGCGATCTGGGCGTCTTCGGTGGACTTCACGCCGCTCACGCCCACGGCACCGATGCACTGGCCGTTCTTCATGATGGGCACACCGCCCTCGAGCATGCCCTGCAGCTGCGGCGCGCTCAGGAACGACACGCGGCCCTGGTTGATCACGTCTTCATAGATCTTGCTCTCGCGACGACCCAGTGCAGCGGTGTGGGCTTTGGCCGGAGCGATATGGGCCGAGATGGCGGCGGCACCGTCCATGCGTTGCAGCCACAGCAGGTGACCGCCATCGTCGACGATGGCGATCGTCACCGGCCAGTTGTTCTTCTGGGCTTCGGCCTCGGCGGCGGCGGCAATCGCCTTGACGTCGGTGGCTTCGAGCTGATCTTTGGTCTTCATGGAACGCTTCTCCGGGGGTTGCATGCCTTCAGATGGCACAAACCCCGACGATACCGCGTGGATTGCATGGATTCCGGTCACAAGTCCCCTGACAGCGCTGCTTTTTCAAGGTCTTGGGGGTAGGCCGCCACGGCGCCCCCTACAATCCGGAAACTTAATGGGCAGTTAATGCTCAGAGTCAACATCCCAACGACGACAAGGAGTCTCGCCATGTCCGAACACATCCAGACCAGCGGCCGCTTCGGCGCCACCATTGCCGGCTCCGCCGCCCAGCGCAACCGCGTGCTGCGCAACACCTACGCCCTGCTGGCGCTGTCCATGGTGCCCACCGTGCTGGGCGCCTGGGTGGGCGTGGCCACCGGCATCACCGCCGGCCTGACCGGCTTCATGGGCCTGCTGGTCTTCCTGGGCGGTGCCTTCGGCTTCATGTTCGCCATCGAGAAGACCAAGAACTCGGCCGCCGGCGTGCCGGTGCTGCTGGCCTTCACCTTCTTCATGGGCCTGATGCTCTCGCGCCTGATCGCCAACGTGCTGGGCTTCTCCAACGGTGCCAGCCTGATCATGACGGCCTTCGGCGGCACGGCGGCCATCTTCTTCGGCATGGCCTCGCTGTCCACCGTCATCAAGCGCGACCTGTCGAACATGGGCAAGTTCCTGTTCATCGGCGTGATCATGCTGCTGGTGGCCGGCATCGCCAACGTGTTCATCCAGTCCAGCGCACTGATGATCACCCTGTCCGTCCTGGCCATCGGCATCTTCTCGGCCTTCATCCTGTATGACCTCAAGCGCGTGGTGGACGGCGAGGAAACCAACTACATCACCGCCACCCTGGGCGTGTACCTGAGCCTGTTCAACGTGTTCCAGAGCCTGCTGACGCTGCTGGGCGTGTTCGGCGGCGAGCGCGAGTGACGACGGCGGTCCGACCGCTTCCGCACCAGGGGCCTTCGGGCCCCTTTTTCATGGCCGGACACAGGCCACAGGTATCAAGTCGACGCGGGCTCTGCCGATACAGAACACATCTCCGGCCCTTCGACCGAGTCCACGCCATGCGATCTCCCCGCCTCCTGATGAGCCTCACCGCCCTGGCCCTGCTGGCCGGTTGCGATGCCCTGGGTATCGAGACGGCCGCTCAGGTGCTGGCCCGCAAGGAGGCCGAAGGGCGCGCCATCGGCAGCGCCTGCCGCCACGCCATCCGCAGCATCGAGTCGTGCTTCGAGTCCAACCCCAAGGCCGGCAAGTCCGCCGTGTTCGAGGGCTGGAAAGAGATGGATCAGTACATGCGCGAGAACAGCATCGTGGGCATGCCGCGCGAGGGCGGCGAGCCGGCCAAGGATGCGACCGAAACCGCACCGGCCGACAAGTCCTGACCGTGGCTTCCCCGCCCTCCGGGGCAGCGCCTCAGTCGCGCTCGAACACCGCCATGCTCTCCACGTGGGCCGTGTGCGGGAACATGTTCACCGCCCCAGCCGCCACACAGCGGTAACCCGCCTGGTGCACCAGCAGACCGGCATCCCGCGCCAGCGTGGCGGGGTTGCAGCTGACATAGACGATGCGCTTCGGCGCGGTCCAGCCACCGGCCCGCTGCGGCTCCTGGTGCAGATCGGCCAGCGCCTTGGCCAGCGCAAACGCGCCCTCGCGCGGGGGATCGACCAGCCATTTGTCCGCCACGCCGTCGGCCACCAGCAGCTCGGGCGTCATCTCGAACAGGTTGCGGGCCACGAATGAGGTGGGTGCCAGCGGGCGGCTGCGACCGGCCTGGTTGAACGCCAGGTTCTCGTGGGAGCGCTTGACCAGCGCCTCGCTGCCCTCGATGCCCAGCACCTCGCCGGCCTGGGTGGCGATCGGCAGCGTGAAGTTGCCCAGACCGCAGAACCAGTCGATCACCCGCTCGGTGGGCTGCGCGTCCAGCAGCCGCAGGGCCCGTCCCACCAGCACGCGGTTGATCTGCGGGTTGACCTGGGTGAAATCGGTCGGCTTGAACGGCATGGTGATGCCGAACTCGGGCAGGCTGTAGGACAGTTGAGGGCCGCCCTGGTCCAGCAGTTTCACCGTGTCCGGGCCCTTGGCCTGCAGCCACCACTGGACGCCGTGGGCCAGACCGAAGGCCCGCAGGCGACCCAGATCGTCCTCGCTCAGCGGCTCCAGGTGGCGCAGCACCAGCGCAGTGACCTCGTCGCCACAGGCCAGCTCGATCTGCGGGCAGGTCTCGCGCGCGTCCATGCCGAAGATGAGCTCGCGCAGCGGCATGAGCATGGCGCTCACATGCGGCGGCAGCACGTGGCAGACCTGCATGTCGGCCACGTAACGGCTCTTGCGCTCGTGAAAGCCGATCAGCACCTCGCCCTTCTTGTGCACATGGCGCACCGACAGGCGCGCCCGGTAGCGGTAGCCCCAGGCCGGGCCCTCGATGGGCCGCAGGAGCGTCTCGGCCTTGACCTTGCCCAGGTGCCACAGGTTGTCTTCCAGCACGCGCTGCTTGATGGCCACCTGCGCGCTCTCATGCAGGTGCTGCATCTTGCAGCCGCCACAGGCGCCGGCGTGCAGGCCGAAATGGGGGCATCCCGGGCGGACCCGCTGCGATGACTCGCGGTGGATGGCCGTGGCGGTGGCGGCTTCCCAGTTGTTCTTGCGCCGGTGCACGCTGACGCTGACCTGCTCGAACGGCAGCGCACCTTCGATGAAGACCACCTTGCCGTCCGGACGGTGGGCAATGCCCTGGGCTTCGATGTCGAGGGATTCGACGGCCAGCCAGCCATCAGGGAGTTCGGGGTGTGTTTGTTCGGGGGCGTCGGATTGCATCCCCCGATTGTCTCAGGCCGGGCGCGCGCGCTTCAGGCCCAGGCGGCCAGGTATTCCTGCCAGTGCGCCTCGTCCGGGGCCAGATGGCCCAGCGTCTCGCGCACATAGGCGATCTCGCGGTCGTATTCCTCGGGCGTGAAGCCCCCGCGCATCTTCTGGAACCGGCAATACACCAGGTAGGTGTTCATGACGTCGGTCTCGCAGTAGCGGCGGACCTCTTCGGTCTGGCCGGCCAGGAACTGGCTGTACACCTGCGACCCGTCCATGCCCAGCTTGCCGGGAAAGCCGCACAGCTTGGCCAGCGCATCCAGGGGCGCATTGTTCTTGGGCGTGTACATGGCCAGCAGGTCCATCAGGTCCAGATGGCGCATGTGGTAGCGGCTGATGTAGTTGTTCCACTTGAACTCGCGGTCGTCCTCGCCCATGTCCCAGTAGCGACCGGCTTCCACGCCGTGGCGCAGGCCCCGGTAGTGCAGCACCGGCAGGTCGAAGCCGCCGCCGTTCCAGCTGACCAGCTGGGGCGAATGCTTCTCGACAGCGTTGAAGAAGGTCTGCACCACCTTGCCTTCGCTCTGGCCATCGCGGTCCACGAAGGAATGGATGCGCAACCCTTCGGCGTTGCGGAACACGCAGCTGATGACCAGCACCCGCTGCAGATGCAGCGGCATGAAGTCGCTCTGGTTGCGGGCCTTGCGCTCTTCCAGCCAGCCCGCGTACACATCGGCATCGGGCTTGTCGGCGGGCTCGCCGCGCAGAGCCCGCAGGCCTTCGATGTCCGGGATGGACTCGATGTCGAACACCAGCACCGGCCAGGTCATGGCGGTGGCCTCAGCGCTTGGGCAGGTGGCCCAGCGGATCGACCGGCTTGCCCAGGCGACGCACCTCGAAGTGCAGCTTGACCCGATCGGCGTCGCTGCTGCCCATCTCGGCGATCTTCTGACCCTGCTTGACCGCCTGGTCCTCGCGCACCAGCAGCGCCTGGTTGTGGGCGTAGGCGGTGAGGTAGGTGTTGTTGTGCTTGAGGATGATCAGATTGCCGTAGCCGCGCAGGCCGGCACCGGCATACACCACGCGACCATCGGCGGCAGCCACCACCGGGTCCCCGATGCGGCCGCCGATGCCCACGCCCTTGTTGGTGGCTTCGTCGAACTGGGCCACCACCGGACCATTGGCCGGCCATACGAAGTTCAGCTCATCACCGGCCGGCGCGGCGGCCGGCGCAGGTGCAGGTGCCGGGGCAGGCGCCGCAGCGGGTGCCGGGGCAGGCGCCTGGGCGGGCGCGGGCTGGCTGGTCTCGCTCAGGGGACGCCCCACCACGCCGCCGCTGCTCACCGGCGCTGCGGCCACCACCGGTGCAGGCGCTGCGACCGGCGCGGCGGGCGGCACCACGCGCAGCACCTGGCCGATCTCGATGGCCGACGGGTTGGCCAGGTTGTTCCAGGCGGCGATATCGCGCCAGTTCTGGCCGTTGTCCAGGGCGATGCGGTAGACGGTGTCTCCGGCCTTCACGGTGTAGTAGCCGGGCTTGCCGGCGTTTTCGGCACCCGGCTTGGGTGCCACCGTTTCCGACCGGGAGAAACCCCGGTCCTCGACCGGTGCAGGCCCACTCACGCGCGTGGTGCTGCAACCGGCCGCCAGGAGGGCCACCACCACCATGCTCGCAAGGGTGCCGGCGCGGACCGGTCCGCCCGCCGCTCGGTCAGTGCCGGTGGTCATGGGAAGCGCTTGATTCATGGGGACTCCAGCAAGGTCTGTGGGGCCTGCCGATGCAGGCCCTGTGTGTGGGAGGCGTGGCGCACCAGAGGGCGGCGCGTCAGGCAATGCCCGATTTTAGGGGCACGAAATGAACGGCCTCCAGCTCGGTCCGCACGATGCCGGCAGCGGTCTTGTCGATCACCACCAGGTTCTGCCGGCCTGCTGCCGTGACGGCTGGCGCCACCAGGCGCCCGCCCACTGCCAGCTGGTCGATCCAGGCCGAAGGCAGGTCGTTGCCGCCGGCCGCCGCGATGATGGCCGCGTACGGTGCGCCCGCCGGGAAGCCCAGCATGCCGTCACCGAACAGGAGGTGCAGATTGGACAGGCGCAGGTGCCGAAGGTTCTCGCGCGCCTTGTCGTGCAGGCCACGCAGCCGTTCGATGCTGTAGACCTCGCGCGCCACGCGGCTGAGCACGGCGGCCTGGTAACCGCAGCCGGTGCCGATCTCCAGCACCCGCCCGGGCACCCCGGCCGGCCCCTGGCAGATCAGCTCGATCATGCGGGCCACCACGCTGGGCTTGCTGATGGTCTGCCCCAGGCCGATGGGCAGGCTGGTGTCTTCATAGGCCTGGGTGGCCAGTGCGGTGTCGACGAAGCGGTGGCGCTCCACCGCACCCAGCGCGGCCAGCACCGCCGGATGCGACACGCCCTGGGCCTGCAACCGGCGCACCATGGCCATGCGCACCGCCGCCGAATCCATGCCGACGCCGGTGGGCGGCGCCACCCGGGCAGCAGGCGCCTCGGCGACGGTTCGGCGCGCCTGCGCCGGCGAGGACGACGGCAGCCGCGCCGGAAAGCCGGGTCGCTGACGTCCGCCCGGGGACTGGGTCACCGGTCGCCCCCGCTGAGGGCGGCCGCCGTGGGAGCCCAGTAGGCCAGGCGGTCGTGGTCGGTCAGGTCCACCTGCAGCGGGGTGATGGTGGCATAGCCCTGCTGGGTGGCGTGGAAGTCGGTGCCGTCCACATCGTCCTTGGCCGGGCCGGCACTGCCGATCCAGTACATGGTGTCGCCCCGCGGGTTGACCTGGGTGATCACCGCCTCGGCAGCATGCCGCCGGCCCAGGCGGGCCACCTTGAAGCCCCGGATCTCGCTGGCCGGGCGACAGGGAATGTTCACATTGAGCAGCCAGGGGTCCTGGCGGGTCTGGGCATTCTCCAGCGAGGGCAGCAGCCGGCGCACCAGCTCGGCGGCCTTGTCGGCCGCAGCGTCCAGGTGGGCCCAGCCTTTTTCCGTCTGCGAGAAGGCGATGGCCGGGATGCCGAACAGGTAGCCCTCCATGGCGGCGCCCACGGTGCCGGAATAGATGGTGTCGTCGCCCATGTTGGCGCCATTGTTGATGCCGGACACCACCAGGTCGGGCCGGTAGCCCAGCAGTCCCGTGAGTGCAATGTGCACGCAGTCGGCCGGGGTGCCGTTGACATACCGGAAGCCGTTGGGTGCCCGGTGCACATACAGCGGCGAGTGCAGCGTCAGCGCGTTGGACTTGGCGCTGTTGTTGTGCTCGGGGGCCACCACCTCCACATCGGCCAGGTCCTTCAGGGCATCGAACAGGGCCTGGATGCCGGGGGCCTGGTAGCCGTCGTCGTTGCAGATGAGGATTTTCATGCCGCGATTCTAGGCGGCGCCCCCCGTCGCGCCCGGGACAAGGACACCCGTGCGCAGCGGCAGGGGCGTCCCTATCATGGTCGCTGCCCATCACAAGGAGACACCCATGCATGCCTGGCTCTGCGAGAACCCCGTCGGCGTCGAAGCGCTGCAATGGAAGGAGCTGCCCACCCCGACACCGGGTCCGGGCGAAGTGCTGATCGCCATCGAGGCCGCCAGCCTGAACTTCCCCGATCTGCTGATCGTGCAGAACAAGTACCAGATGAAGCCCGCCCTGCCCTTCGTGCCCGGCTCGGAATACGCCGGCGTGGTGCAGGCGGTGGGCGACGGGGTGAAACACCTCAAGATCGGGCAGAAGGTGGCCTGCCTGAGCGGCACCGGCGGCTTCGGCACCCACACGCTGGCACCGGCGGCCCTGTGCATGCCGCTGCCCGACGGCTTTCCGGCCGTGGACGCAGCCGCCTTCATCATGATCTACGCCACCTCCTGGCATGCCCTGATGGACCGGGCCGCGCTCAAGGCCGGCGAGACGGTGCTGGTGCTGGGTGCGGCCGGCGGCGTGGGCACCGCCGCCATCCAGCTGGCCAAGGCGGCCGGCGCACGGGTGATCGCTGCCGCCTCCAGCGACGACAAGTGCGCCCTGTGCCGCGAGCTCGGCGCCGACGAGACCATCAACTACAGCGTGCATGCGCCCGACGGCAGCCTGCGCGAGGAAATCAAGCGGCTCACCGGCGGCAAAGGCCCGGACGTGGTCTATGACCCGGTGGGCGGCGCCTTTGCCGAGCCGGTGTTCCGCTCCATCGCCTGGCGCGGCCGTTATCTGGTGGTGGGCTTTGCCAGCGGCCCCATCCCCAGCCTGCCGCTGAACCTGGCACTGCTCAAGGGCGCCAGCATCGTGGGGGTCTTCTGGGGCGACTTTGCCAAGCGGGAACCGCAGGCCAATGCCGCCATGATGCAGACCCTGGCCGGCCTGTACGGCGCCGGCCGGATCAAACCCATGATCGACCGCACCCTGCCCATGAGCGAGCTGCCGCAGGCCTATGCCGTGATGGGTTCACGGTCTGTCAAAGGCAAGTTGGTGCTGGTGAACTGAGCCGGGGATAATGCGGGCATACGGTACTCCGCATCCCGACACCCGAGCCCAAAGAGCCCACCATGGCCACCGACCTCGACACGGTGCGCGTCATGCGCGCCCTCTTCAACGACATGCCGCGAGCCCCGACGGGGCTGGACGGGGCCGAGCTCATGGCCTGGATACAGCAGGCCATGGTCGATTACGAAGGCGGTGACCTGGCGTATGCAGTGGACCACATCACCCGCAGCTCGATGCTGGACATCGTGCTGCACATGCGCGAGACCGGCGCCCTGCGTGCGGACGATGCCTTCGATCAGGTGGTGCAGGAAATCTCCACGCCCGAAGGCCGCAAGGCCTTCATGGACCGGTGCATCCTGGCCCAGTACAGCGTGAACGCCACCGACCGGCTGCTGCGCCGCGCGCGCTCGCCCTGGGAGGAGCCCGTCCCCCTGTTCCGCACACCTTCCGAGGCCATCGACCGTCTGGTGCGGGGCTTGCCCGGCGGTGCCGGGCCGCTGACCGCCGAGTTCGCCGCCCGCGATGATGTGCGCCGCATCGGCGTGATGGCGCAGGGTGAACTGTCGGTGCATGAATTCGACTGGGGCTTCATCACCGAATCGGCCGGCGCCTGGAACTTCTACGTGGCCGAGGTCTGGCGGGCCGGTACCGTGGGTTATTTCGAACGCTTCCTGGACGCCTGGAAAAGCGCCTTTGGCGCGGTGCCCATCGACACCGAACCGGTGCCCAAGCCGCCAGCGGGGCTGTCGGTGGAAGACGGCATCGCCAGTTTCAGCTGCATCCGGCTGGTGCGGGAGTCCGGGCACGACAGCCCGACCGAGCGCCGGTGGGTCGGCGAGGTGTTCGTGGCTCGGCTGCTGCCGCTCATGGCCGCCCGCGCGCTGACCGAGAACTACGTCTTCCCGCTGCACTGGCACGCCGAGTGAACGACCGGCTGCCCTACCTCGACGCCCTGAAGGCGGTGGGTGCGCAGCTGATCGTGCTGCACCACCTGGCCTTCTACGGCCCCATGTCCGACTGGACCCACCGCATGCTGCCCGAGCTGGTGGAATGGTTCAGCCAGGACGCCCGGATGGCGGTGCAGATGTTCCTGGTGGTGGCCGGCTTCCTGGCGGCCCGCAGCCTGGCGCCCCGGGGCACCCTGGAGGCACCGTCGGCCTTGCCGCTTCTGTGGCAACGGTATGCCAGGGTGGCACTGCCCTACCTTGCGTCGCTGCTGGTGGCCATGGTGTGCACCGAGGTGGCCCGGTTCTGGATGACCCACGACTCGCTGCCGGACCGCCCGGACCTCTGGCAGTTCGTCACCCATGCGCTGCTGGTGCACACCCTGCTGGACGTCGATTCGTTGTCGGCCGGGGTCTGGTATGTGGCCATCGACTTCCAGCTCTATGCGGTGCTCCTGGGCCTGCTGTGGCTGGTGCGGCGCCTGGGACCGCCAACGGCGGAACGGGCTGCCGGCCTGGTGCGGCTGGTGGTGGTGCTGGCCGTGGCGCTGTCGCTGTTCCACTTCAACCGCGACGCCGACTGGGACAGCTGGGCCATCTACTTCTTCGGCGCCTACGGCATGGGCGTGCTGGCCTGGTGGGTGAGCGACCCGGCCGATGCGGGGCGCGGTCTTCGCCTGGGATGGCTGGTGCTGGGGCTTTGCCTGCTGGCCCTGGCGCTGGAATGGCGCACCCGGATTGCGCTGGCCTTGCTGGTGGCGGCGAGCCTGGTGTGGTCCCGCCGCGCCGGCTGGCTGCACACCTGGCCGCGCAGCGCGGTGCTGGCTTACCTCAGCCGCATCTCGTATTCGGTGTTCCTGCTGAACTTCCCGGTGGCGCTGGTGGTGAACGCCTGGTTCAGCCGCCACGCACCCCAGGACCCGGTGATCCAGACCCTGGGGGTGCTGCTGGCCTGGCTGGCCTGCAACCTGCTCGGGGCGGTCTTCCACCACGCGGTGGAAGTGCGGCTGGGCCGGCTGGGTCGCCGCCCCACCGCGGCAGCCTGAGCGATCAGGCCACGCCGTCGCAGCGCTGGCGCAGGTGTGCCAGCGCCTCCTCCACCTGATCGATCAGGATCAGGCACAGGTCGCCCTTCTGCAGCCGGTCCAGCGCCGTGTCGATGGCCACGAACTCGCCCTGGATGGTGTCGATGCGACGGGTCCGGGTGGCACCGCCCAGGCCCTCGCGCAACAGGCCCACCACTTCGCCCGGCGAGCGGCCGCGCTGGCAGGCGTCCTCGTACAGGATGACCTCGTCAAAGGCTGCGCCCAGGATCTGCGTCTGCTCGCGGATGTCCTCGTCGCGGCGGTCGCCCGCTCCGCTGATGACCACCATGCGACGCTCGCCCGGAATGGCGTCCACCGCCGACACCAGGGCGCGCATGGCATCCGGGTTGTGGCCGTAGTCGGCGATCACGGTGGCGCCCCGGTGGTTCATCAGGTTGAAGCGGCCAGGGGCGTTGCCCACGTCGGTACGGAAGCTCGCCATGCCGCGCCGGATCACGTCCCAGTCCAGGCCCAGGCCCCAGGCCGCCGCCAGCGAGGCCATGGCGTTTTCCACCTGGAAACCGATGCGCCCGCCGAAGGTGATGGGCACATCCTTCAGGGCCACGGTGTGGCGCTGGGCACCCTCGGCCGCCACGATGTGGCCATCTTCCACCCACACGGCACGCCGGCCCTGTTCGCGGTGGGTGGCCAGCACCGGGTTCCGCGCATCGACGGCGAAGAAGATGACCTGGCCGGTGCAGACCTCGGCCATGCGCTGGCAGTGCGGGTCGGCTGCGTTGAGCACGCCATAGCCGCCCTGGGCCACGTTCTGCACGATGACCCGCTTGAGCACCGCAATGTCTTCCACCGTGGTGATGTAGTTGAGGCCGAGGTGGTCACCGGCGCCGATGTTGGTCACCACCGCCACCTGGCAGCGGTCGAAACCCAGCCCCTCGCGCAGGATGCCGCCGCGCGCGGTCTCGAACACGGCGGCGTCCACGTCGGGATGCATGAGCACGTTGCGCGAACTGCGCGGACCGGCGCAGTCGCCGCTGTCGGTCTGGCGGCCGTTGACGTACACGCCGTCGGTGTTGGTCATGCCCACCCGCAGGCCACTGCCGGCCACGATGTGGGCGATCATGCGGGCGGTGGTGGTCTTGCCGTTGGTGCCGGTCACCGCCACCACCGGGATGCGGCCGTTGTCCCCGGGCGGGTACAGGTGGTCGATGATGGCTTCGCCCACCGCACGGCCCTTGCCGAAGGAGGGCTTGAGGTGCATGCGCAGGCCGGGCGCCGCGTTCACCTCGACGATGCCGCCGCTCTGCTCCTGCAGCGGTCGCAGCATGGTCTCGCACACCACGTCCACGCCGCACACGTCCAGCCCGATCATGCGGGCCGCTGCGATGGCGCTGGCCGCCACCTCGGGATGCACATCGTCGGTGACGTCGGTGGCGGTGCCGCCGGTGGACAGGTTGGCGTTGTTGCGCAGCACCACGCGCTCGCCCTTGGCCGGCACGGTGTCGGGCGTGTGGCCCTGGATCTTCAGCCGGGCCATGGCGATTTCGTCGATGCGCATGCGGGTGAGTGCGGTGGCATGGCCATCGCCACGGCTGGGGTCGGCATTGACCTGCTCCACCAGCTGGGCCACGGTGTGCACGCCGTCCCCGATGACCTGGGGCGGGTCGCGGCGGGCGGCGGCGATCAGCTTGTCGCCCACCACCAGCAGCCGGTAGTCGCTGCCGGGCAGGAACTTCTCGATCATGGGCGTGCCGTACTCGGAGGCCACGCGCCAGGCCAGCTCCAGGTGGTCCCGGTCCACGATGTTGACCGTCACGCCCTTGCCCTGGTTGCCGTCCTGCGGCTTGACCACCACCGGCAGCCCCACCTCCAGCGCCACGGCCCAGGCGTCTTCGGCCTTTTCCACCGGGCGGCCCCACGGCACCGGCACGCCGGCCGCCCGCAGCAGGGTCTTGGTCAGGTCCTTGTCCTGGGCAATGGTCTCGGCCACCGCGCTGGTGCCGTCCACCTCGGCGGCCCAGATGCGGCGTTGCTTGGAACCCCAGCCGAACTGCACCAGCGAACCCGAGGTCAGCCGGCGGAACGGGATGCCCCGGGCCACCGCAGCGTTCACGATGGAGCCGGTCGAGGGGCCCAGGCGCACATCCTCGTCAAGCTCGCGCAGCCCGGCGATCACGGTGTCCACGTCGAAAGGCTTGGGATGGCCTGCGCGCACATGGGCGATCAGCCGTTCGGCCTGGCGGAAGGCCTCGCGGCCCACCGGTTCCTCGGTGTACTCCACCACCACCTGGTAGGTGCCTTTTTCCACCGTCTCGGTACAGCGCGAGAAGCTCACCGGGCAGCCGGCCTGGGCCTGCAGGGCCAGGGCCACCAGCTTGAGCACATTGGCCATCGACATTTCCTGCCGGTCGTGGCGCCACAGGCCGAGCTGCGGAAACTGGGCCCGCAGGGCGGGCTCGAAAGCCGGGATGCCGGCCAGCGAGCGCTCTTCGGGGGTGCAGTGGACGATGGCCTCGATGGCGGTCTGGCGGGTCCAGAGATTGGGTCCGCGCAGAGCGCGGATGCGGGAGATTTCCATGGATCGGGTCGTGTTATTGGGTTGGACGCGAGCGGGGTTCTTCAGGCAACGGCCGGCATGTCGAAGTGTTCGAGGCCGGCCACGATGAGGCCAGGCGCCATGCCGGCCGCCCAGGCGGCAGCAGCGGCGCCGCACAGCGCCATCAGGTCGGCCGGGGCCGTGCCGGCAGGCAGTTGCGCCCGGGCCACCACGGTGCCCTCCTCGACCAGCGCCACGCCGCCTTCGTGTGGGCGGGCCACTCGCCGGATGCCGCTGTCGGCGGCCGGCAGGGTGGCGCCGTAGCCGTAGACGGCGCCGTCGCAATGCCGGCCCAGGGCCGCCACTTCGGGATGGTCCAGGTTGAGCACGCAGGCGCCGTGATCCAGCACCACATCCACCTGGGTGCGCAGGGCACGGGCCACGCCCTCAGGACCCTGCACGTCATGCCGGGCCAGCGTTTCCCAGCCGGAGAGATCGGTCACCACGCCGACCAGGCAGCGGTCGTAGGGCAGGCCCTGGTCCAGGATCAGGCCGGCCGAGACCTGCACCACCAGGCTGCGGATCTCGCGGTTCATGAGCAGACGCTCGCACTGATGCCAGTAGCCGGCCTCGGCCGCTTCCAGCCGGCGGCGACCCAGGAAGATGCCGTCGCGGCAGGCCAGTCCGGTCGGCGCCTGCCCGGTGCCCAGGCACATCAGGTGCGCGGCAGCCCGGGCCAGCAGGGTGCTGCCTTCTTCACCGGCCACGCCCACCAGCGGAATGCGGCCGGCCATGGCGTCGTCGACCGGGAACAGCTGGCGCACGATGGCCTCGCCCACCGGACGCGGACGGCCGATGGCGGGCTTGAGGTGCATCAGCAGGCCGGGGCCGGCATTGACCTCCACAATGGCCCCGCCCACGGCGTGCAGCGGCTGAGCGATGTCGGTAGTCACCAGATCGATGCCGGCAATGTCCAGGCCCACGGTGCGGGCGGCCAGGCCGGCCATGTAGGCCACCTCGGGGTGGACCTCGTCGGTGCAGTCGAAGGGCATGTTGCCATTGCGCTGCACCAGCACGCGCTGGCCGGCGGCGGGCACCGCATCGGGCCCCAGGCCCTGGCGCTGCAGCAGCAGGCACATGGCGGGTTCGCGGTCGAGGTGGATGGTCTCCAGCGGGAATTCCTCGGCGTCGCCACGTCGCGGATCGCTGTTGAGCTGCTGGTCCACCAGCGTGCGCACCGTGTTCTGTCCGTCGCCGGTGATCCACAGGCTTTCGCCCCGGTTGGCCGCCACCACCTGGCCACCCACCACCAGCAGGCGGTGCTCGGTGCCGGGAATGAACTTCTCGACGATGACCTCGCTGCCTTCGGCGTCGGCAATCGCGAATGCCTTCTCGATGTCGTCCTTGTCGCTGAGCTCCAGCGAAACGCCTCGACCGTGGTTGGCATCGCTGGGCTTGACCACCACCGGCACCCCGATGTCTTCGGCGGCTTCCCAGGCCTCGGCGGCATTGGCCACCACGCGGCCCTCGGGCACCGGCACGCCGCAGGCGATCAGCAGCGTCTTGGTAAGGTCCTTGTCGCAGGCGATGTTCTCGGCAATCGCGCTGGTGAGTTCGGACTCGGCGGTCCAGATGCGGCGCTGGCTGGCGCCGTGGCCGATCTGCACCAGGTTGCCATCGTTCAGGCGCAGGTGCGGGATGCGGCGGTCGGTGGCGGCCTGCACGATGGCGGCGGTGGAGGGGCCGAGCCAGGTGTCGTCCACCACCACGCGCAGGGCTTCGACGGCCGCCGGCACGTCGAAGGGTTCGTTGTTGATGGCTGCTTCCAGCAGGGCATGACCGTGGTGCAGGGCGGCCTCGCCGGTGGGCTGGTTGCGGGCGCGGAACACCATGCGGTAGACGCCGGTGCGGCTGGTGCTGCGGGTCTGGCCAAAGCCGGTGGGCATGCCGGCGCGGTTGAGCAGTTCGATCACGCAGTGCTCCAGCACATGGCCGGCCCAGGTGCCCTCGCGCAGGCGCTGGATGAAGCCACCGTGTTCACCCACACCGCAGTGGTGGGCCTCCAGCCCTGGCAGCCAGGCCAGCAGCCGGTCGGTCAGGCCGTCGATGGTGTTGGACGGTCGCTCCTCCAGCGGCCCCAGGTCCAGCCAGACCTCCATGGCCGAACGGTAGGTCCAGGCGTTCGGTCCCCCCAGGAACCGGTGCTGGAGGATGTTGATGGCAAATCGGTTGGAATCCATAAAAAGCAGTTGATGGGCTGTCCGGATGGCGCACCGTGCGCGGGTTTGCGGCCCGTATTCTCCGCTGAGCCGGGCCCGGCGGGGCTTAGCGCGTGTTAAGAAATGCTGGACTCGTGTGGCAGACGCGAAGTGACCGACAATTCCGCACCCATGACAGTGCCCATGCAGCCCGTTCTCACCCCCTCCACCGCCGCACCGCTGGCCCGCCTGACCATCGACCTGGACGAGGCTGGCCAATTTGCCCAGAGCGAACTCGAACTCCACCCCGGTCTGCTGCGCCACCGCCAGGCCGACGGCACCGCGCACGACCAGCCGCTGCGCACCGGTCTGAGCCTGCGGCACACCGACCACGCCGGCGTGGCCACCCTGTCGCTGCACGACGAACACCAGCGTCTGGCCGGCTGGCGCTTCACCCTGGCCCAGAACCCGGCGGCGCTGCGTCTGGTGCGGCAGTTCGACCGGCAGGTCGAGCTGCTGACCGCATCGCAGGCCAGGGCGGCCGACGAGGAGGCACCCCAGCTGTGCCCGAGCTGCCAGTCGGTGCTGCCGGCGGACAGCGACGACTGCGAGACCTGTGCCCGCGAACGCACCGAGGTGCCGTCCACCTGGGTGCTGCTGCGCCTGTGGCGCTTCGCCCGCCCCTACCGCTGGCAGCTGCTCACCGGCTTCCTGCTCACGCTGGCCTCCACCGCCGCCACCCTGGTGCCGCCCTACCTCACCATCCCGCTGATGGACGATGTGCTCATCCCGTTCCAGAACGGCCAGCGCATCGACACCGCCTACGTCACGCTGCTGCTCAGCGGCCTGCTGGGCGCCGGTGTGCTGGCCTGGGCGCTGGGCTGGGCCCGCACCTGGCTGCTGGCCCTGGTGTCCGAACGCATCGCGGCCGACCTGCGCACCAGCGCGTTCGACCACCTGCTGGGCCTGTCACTGGACTACTTCGGCGCCAAGCGCACCGGCGACCTCATGGCCCGCATCGGATCGGAGACCGACCGGCTTTCGGTGTTCCTGTCGCTGCATGCACTTGACTTCCTCACCGACGTGCTGATGCTGGGCATGACCTCGGTCATCCTGTTCTCCATCAACCCGTGGCTGGCGCTGGTGACCCTGCTGCCGCTGCCCTTCATTGCCTGGATGATCCACCTGGTGCGCGACCGGCTGCGCACCGGCTTCGAGAAGGTCGACCGGGTCTGGGGCGATGTGACCAACGTGCTGGCCGACACCATTCCCGGCATCCGGGTGGTCAAGGCCTTCGCGCAGGAAAAGCGCGAGTCCGACCGCTTCAAGGAAGCCAACACCCAGAACCTGGCGGTCAACGACCGCATCAACAAGACCTGGAGCCTGTTCTCGCCCACGGTCACGCTGCTGACCGACGTGGGCCTGCTGGTGGTGTGGGCCTTCGGCATCTGGCAGATCAGCAAGGGCGACATCACCGTGGGCGTGCTGACCGCCTTCATCGCCTACATCGGCCGCTTCTACGGCCGGCTCGATTCCATGAGCCGCATCGTCTCGGTCACCCAGAAGGCAGCCGCCGGCGCCAAGCGCATCTTCGACATCCTGGACCACGTGTCCAACGTGCCCGAGCCCAGCGATCCGGTGGATGCGCCGGTGGTCAAGGGCGGCCTGTCGATGCGCGACATCGCCTTCCGCTACGGCAACCGCTCGGTCATCCGCAACCTGGATCTGGACATCCGCCCCGGCGAGATGATCGGCCTGGTGGGCCACAGCGGCTCGGGCAAGAGCACCCTGGTCAACCTGATCTGCCGCTTCTACGACGTGAGCGCCGGCAGCATCCAGCTTGACGGCACCGACATCCGCCGCTTCCGCGTGGCCGACTACCGCCGCCACATCGGCCTGGTGCTGCAGGAGCCCTTCCTGTTCTTCGGGACGGTCGCCGAGAACATCGCTTACGGCAAGCCCGGCGCCACCCGCGCCGAGATCGTGGCGGCCGCCCGTGCCGCCCATGCGCACGACTTCATCCTGCGGCTGCCGCAGGGCTACGACTCGCTGGTGGGTGAGCGCGGCCAGGGCCTCTCGGGCGGCGAGCGCCAGCGCATCAGCATTGCCCGCGCCCTGCTGATCGACCCGCGCATCCTGATCCTGGACGAAGCCACCTCGGCGGTGGACACCGAGACCGAGAAGGAGATCCAGAAAGCCCTGGACAACCTGGTGCAGGGCCGCACCACCATCGCCATTGCCCACCGGCTGTCCACGCTGCGCAAGGCCGACCGGCTGGTGGTGATGGACCGCGGCGAGGTGGTCGAAGTCGGCCCGCACGACGAGCTGATCGCCCGCCAGGGCCACTACTGGCGGCTGTACGAAGCCCAGGCACGACAGGCCGCCGAGGAAGACGCCGAACACGAGGACGCCCTCCTGGCCCGCCACCTGCCCCAGCCTTCGGCCCACCCCACTGCCCAGAACTGAGCCGCCACCGCATGAGCGCCCCTGACTTCGAACTCCGACGCAATGCCCACGGCCAGTGGGTCTGCCGCCTGCCCGACGGCACCGAGCACAGCGGTGTGCAGGCGGTGCGCGCCTTTCCGCTCAACGCCCCGGACGAGGCCATCTCGCTGGTGGCGTCCGACGGCACCGAGCAGGTGTTCATCCCGCTGCTGTCCGACCTTCCGGCCCACCGCCAGCAGGCGGTGCGCGATGCGCTGTCCGAGCGCGACCTGGTGCCGGTGATCGAGCGCATCGTCTCGGTCAGCACCTTCGCCACGCCCAGCACCTGGGAGGTGCAGACCGATCGCGGCCCGACCCGGCTGGTGCTCAAGGTGGAGGAAGACATCCGCCGGCTGCCGGGTCAGCGGCGCCTGCTCATCACCAGCAGCCACGGCCTGGTGTTCGAAGTGCCTGACCGCACCCGGCTGGACCGCGCCTCACGCCGGCTGCTGGAACGCTTTCTCTGATCCGCTGACGCTACGGCGCGGGCCAGCTCAGGGCCACGCCGTCGCGGGCCAGCCGCTCGATGTCGTCCGGGCTGTCGACGTCGGTCGAGAAGCGCTCATGCGGCGCCTGCCAGCGCCAGACGCTCCCTGCATGGGCCTGCTGCCACTGCCGCCCGCCCTGGCCCGGCGCAGCGTCCCGCAAGGCCTTGGCCACCGGCCACGACATCACCACCGGGTGCCCCGGCTGACCAGCGTGCTCCGGCTGCAGAAAACCCACACCCTCAGCCCGCCGAGCCCACACCGAGAGCAACAGCGTCACATCGTCCGACGTCAGCAGCGGCTGGTCGGCCAGCAAGACCAGCACCGTGCCGGTCTCCTCGGGCAGCGCTGCCAGACCCCGCCGCAGCGACGCGTCCTGCGGGGCATGCGGATCGGGGTTGAGCACGCGGCGCAGTCGCAGGCCCGGAAGGTCCGGCATGGCGTCGAGGGCGGCGCCAATGCGATCCGCGTAGTGCCCCAGCACCACCACCACGTCCGCCACACCGGCCTGGTGCAGCTGCTGGACCAGGCGCACCACCAGCGGCGTGCCGTCGCGCTGCAGCAGGCATTTGGGTCGAAGTCCCATGCGCGAGGCCGATCCGGCAGCCAGCAGAACGGCCCGGACCGCCTGGGTCGCAGGAGCGGGCGTGTCGTGGAGAAGACTCATGCGGAGATCATGCCGCAGCACCTTCATTCGTCCTTCAGATACCCCCCCTACAATCGCGCGCCATGCTGCGACGACGCGACGTTTCCCTGATGGGCCTGGGCCTGATGGCCACCACGGCCGAAGCCCAATCCCGCCGTACAGGCCGCCTGGTGGTCATCGGCGGTGCGGAAGACCGGCTGCACGACAAGGTCATCCTCAGGCGTTTCACCGAACTCTGCGGCGGGCCGGGCAGCCGCATCCGTGTGCTCAGTGCCGCCAGCAGCGCGCCCGAACGCGCCTGGGACAACTACCAGCGCGCCTTCGGCGAACTCGGGGTGTCGGACTGCGCCCCCATCCCCATACCCGACAGGGCAGCCGCCGACACCAGCACCGTCACCGACCTCATCCTGGAAGCCGACGGCATCTTCATCTCGGGTGGCGATCAGCGCCGCCTGATGGACCTTCTGTGGGAGACCGATGCCTTCCGCGCCCTGCATGTGGCCTTTCACCTGCGCGGCTGCTGCATCGGCGGCACCAGCGCCGGCGCCGCAGCCCTGTCCCGCCACATGCTGGTGCGCGGCGAGGCGGTGCGACTGCCCGAGAAGGAAGCCGCCGAACTCGACATCGGCCTGGGCTTCATCGGCGGCGCCATCGTCGATCAGCACTTCTCGGAACGCGGGCGCCTGGCGCGGCTGCTGTCGGCCATCACCCAGCGCCCCGAACTGCTGGGCGTGGGCGTGGACGAGGACACCGCCCTGGTCATCGAACGCGACAGCGCCATCGAAGTCATCGGCCAGGGGGCTGTCACCCTGGTGGATGCGCGCGACATGCGATCCAACAACCCGCTGATCGAAGCGGGCGAGCGCCTGGAAATGCTGGACGTGCGCCTGCATGTGCTGCCGGCCGGGCACCGCTACAGCGCCCATGAGGTGGTCCAGCGGGTGCAGCAGATGCCGCCGCGCCTGCGCACCGCCATCGGCCAGCTGGTGGCGCCGGGACCGATCCGGGGCTGACCGGTTCTGCCGGGACCACCCGGTAACGATTGAGAACAATTTCACGCTCAAGGCCCGGTCCTGCGGGTCGATGGAACAGCCATACCGCCTCCATCCGACCGCCCCAAGGACCGCATGAGCTCCCCGCTGACCGTCACGCCCGCCGTCGTGCACCAGACGCTGATCGAGCACGGCTGGCTGCTGCCCAAGGCCCAGAGCGAGGTCTATTCCCACGCTGACAGCGCCGTCCAGCTTCTGGTGTGCGTGGCACCCGCCATGCACAAGGGCGAGCCCTTCATCGTCACCGCCGTGCTGGGCGGCGAGCGCCGTGAGCGCCGGGAATCGGCCGACTCGCTGCTGCGCCTGATCGCCAGCGGTCCCCTGCTCCTGAACGAGCCGCAGATGCTGAGTGCGCCCGGCGTCACCCTGATCATGACCCCCTGGAGCGCCCGCGACGATGTGCGCGCCATGGCGGTGACCGTGGGCGATCAGATCAGCCCGCGCCGCGAATCGGTGGACGCCTCGCGCCTGGACACCGACTGGGTGGTGGTGATGCACGGCCATTCCACCCAGTCCGAGCTGGCGCTGCAGATCCGTCAGGCGCTGCAGGCCTTCGTGGCCGATGGCGACTCGCTCTGGCAAGGCGCACGGCGCCTGCTGGGCCAGCGGGCACCCCGCCGCACCTGGCAGCTGCCGCTGGGGTGCACCGTCCATGAACGGCTGGAAGGCCGGCAGGTGGTCTGGGAAGTGGCGTTCGACGACTTCCAGCTGCTCGAACGCGCCCTCTTCCTGGTCGAAGCGCGGCTGGCCATGCGCCGCGACCCCTTGCTCGAACGCGCTGCCGCCAGCGTGGACGAAGACGTCGAGACCTGCATCCCCGGCATCGCCCTGACGGCGACCCACAACAACCGGGCGTCCCGGGCGCAGATGGCCAAACTGCTGCAGAACATGCTGTTCGTGCTGGCCCGCATTGCGTGCCCGCCCTCCATCCCGGGTGAACTGATGACCGGCCCTGCGCCGCTGGAGGAATTCCCGGCGCAAGCCCACCCCGACCGGCGTCATGGGTTTTGATTGATAACGATTCTCATTTAATATGGAGCCATCGACCTTCGAAAGGCTCCCATGGCACCCGACACCGATCCCCCGACCCCGAACGACGAATACATCATGGCCGCCGCCGACGCCATGCTCGCCGGCACCCTGGCCCTGCTGACCGGGCATGCGCAATGCGCCTGTGCCCAGCAGCGCCTGCTCATGGCGCGCAAGATCCGCTCCAACCTGTACATGCTGGC
The DNA here is from genome assembly GCA_943370825.1 of Allobosea thiooxidans. Classification (GTDB taxonomy): domain Bacteria; phylum Pseudomonadota; class Gammaproteobacteria; order Burkholderiales; family Burkholderiaceae_C; genus Hydrogenophaga. Next base: position 77,376 of record CALRSR020000014.1, read on the forward strand.
CCAGCATCCGGCCGTGCCGCCACCGCTTCGCCTGGTGGTGCAGCGCCTGCACGGTCACTGGAACGGCATCGTGGCGCAGGCGGGGGTGAGCACGGGGCTGGGCATCGAACTGCCGGAATCGCGCCTGTGGCACCAGGCACCGGATAGCGTGCATTGACCAGCCGCTGAATGCACCGGCCCGGAAACGACAAAGCCCGGCAGAAGCCGGGCTTTGAACATTCATCTGGGGTGGCTGATGGGACTCGAACCCACGACAACAGGAATCACAATCCTGGACTCTACCAACTGAGCTACAGCCACCGCAAGCCTTGCATTATAGCCCGACTTGAAGGCGCTTTCCCTTCAACGTGAGGCTGTGGATTCAGCCGCCGGGCGCGGCACCAGGATCTTGGCCTTGGTGCGCTCCTTGAGCATCTCGTACAGCGCAGCCGCCTCGGCAGCGTTCCACCACTGGCCGTACTGCTGCACTTCCTGGGCCACCTGCTGCGCGTTGCGCTCGGTGGCCGGCAGCACCTTTTCCACCTGGACCACGGCATAGCCCCGGTCGCCCAGCGACACGCCGATCCAACGGGGCAGGCTCGCCGGGTCGGCGCTGAGGGCGGCATTGAGCACTTGCGGCGGCAGGCTGGTCTGGATGCCGCGAGATACCGTGGCCGAGGCCGGAAGGTTGCCGCTGGCGGTGCCGGCCTGCAGGTCCTTCAGGCGCTTCTCGCCCTCTTCGCGGGCCAGCTCGCCGGCACGGCGGGCCTTGAGCGCGGCGGTGGCCTGCTCGCGCACCTCGGCCAGATCCTGGGTACGGGCTGCGCGGTGCTGCACCACGCGGGCCGACACCAGCTGGTTGGCACCGGTCTCCACCGCCTCGATGTTGCGCTTGCTGTTGATGGCTTCGGTGGAGAACACCGCCTCCAGCAGGCGCGGGTTGGACAACACGCCCGGCTGGCCATTGCCCTGGCGGGTCAAGCCCTTGGCAGTCTGCACCGTGAGCTTGAGGCGCTCGGCCGCCGGCTGCAGGCTGTCGGCCTGCTCGTACACCGTGTTGCTGAAGATGTCGGCCGACTCGGCAAACAGGCGCTGGGCCTGCTGCTTGCGCAGATCGGCCTCGATGCCGGCACGCATCTCTTCAAAACTGCGGCGTGGCGGCGCCTTGACGTCGGTCAGGCGGATGATGTGGAAGCCGAACTCGGTTTCCACCAGATCGGCAATGTCGCCTTTATTGAGCCCGAACACCGCATCTTCAAACGGCTTGACCATGGCACCACGGCCGAAGAAGTCGAGGTCGCCGCCCAGATCGGCCGAGCCCGGATCCTGCGAATTGGCCTTGGCCAGCTCGGCAAACTTCTGCGGCTCCTTGCGCACCTGCTCCAGCAGGGCCTGGGCCTTGGCCTTGACGGCGTCCTTGTCGGCTGCGGATGCACCGGCGGGCACGCTCAGCAGGATGTGGCTGGCACGGCGCTGCTCGTCGCCGGAAAGGCGCTGGGCGTTCTGTTCGTAATACGCGCGCACGTCGGCCTCGGCCAGCGTGACCGAGCGCTCCAGGGCAGCGGCATCCAGCACCAGGTATTCGATGTCGGCCTGCTCGGGCGCCTGGAACAGCTGCGGGTTGTCCTTGTGGAAGGTCTCGACGTCCGCGTCGGTGATCTGCACACGGCTGGCCTGATCGGCCGCGCTGAACGGGATGACCCGCACCTGGCGCTGCTCGAAGAAGGCATTGAGCGACGGCTTGGCCGCTCCGGCCGGCGTGAAGGCCGAGGCCAGCAGGCCTTCGGTCACCTGGCGCTGCGACAGCTCGTTGCGCACCGAGGCCTCGAAGCCTTCGGGCGTCATGCCCTGACGGGCCAGCAGCTGGCGATAGCCTTCCACGTCCAGGGTGCCGTCGGGCTTGCGCAGGCCGGCGATGGCCGGATCCTGCTGCAGGTAGGCGGCCAGGCGCGCATCGCTGGTGTAGAGGTGGGCCTGGGTGGCGGCAGCTGCCACCACGCGCTGGCGCACCAGACGCTCCAGGGTGGCGTAGCGGGCTTCCTCGCTGTCGAGCAGCCTGGCGTCGATCTGGGGCATGGCCTGGCGCACGCGCTGCGACTCTTCCTGGTGGAAGCGGTCCCACTCCATCCGGGTGATGTCCTTGCCATTGACCGTGGCCACCGGCGGGCCACCTTCGTTGAACCGCGAATAACCCTCGATGCCGAACAGGACGAAGGAGGGAATGATCAGGATCAGCAGGAAGCCCATGAGGAACTTCTTGTGATCGCGGATGGTGTCGAACATGCCTGAAATCCTGACTCTGAAACAAAAAAGGCGAACCCGTGTTCGCCTTCTTGGTGGTGGGTGCTGACGGGGTCGAACCGCCGACCTACGCCTTGTAAGGGCGCCGCTCTACCGACTGAGCTAAGCACCCCACCGAAACGTTTGCACGCTTCAGTTCAATGCGTCCTTCAGTGCCTTGCCCGGGCGGAACTTGGGCACTTTGGCGGCCTTGATTTTAATCTCGGCGCCGGTGCGGGGGTTGCGGCCCTTGCGGGCGGGGCGCTTGGTCACAGCGAAGGAACCGAAACCGACGAGGGACACCGTGCCGCCCTTCTTGAGGGTGGTGCGGATGGCGGTGATGGTGGAGTCGAGTGCACGGGTGGCAGCCGCCTTGGAAATGTCGGCGTGCTTGGCAATGTGTTCGACGAGTTCGGTTTTGTTCACGAAAAGCCCCTCTTGGAAGTGAATTGGATGAATCGTGCGGATGGCAGGTGACCCGGGCGGGCGGTGGCAGGTGATCGGTGCATCGTCACCTGGGCCTGAGCCAGCATCCAGAGCGCAACCAGGGGCCGCAAGGGGCACTGCGTTGCGTTCGGGGATTACACCCACTCGCCTTGGAACGTGTCAATACACCGGTGCCGCAAAGGCCACAGCCCGCGCGAAGGGCGGATTCTAGACGCAATCGCGACACCCGCCGCCGCTCAGCGGCCCACAGCCTGCGCGATGGCGCGACCGACATCGGCCGTGCCTGCCGTGCCACCCAGATCGCGGGTGCGCGGTGCGCCGCTGCCGGGCTGCAGCGTGGACTCGATGGCCGCCATGACCGCATCGTGTGCATCGCGGTGTCCCAGGAAGTCCAGCATCATGGCGCCGCACCAAATCTGGCCGATGGGGTTGGCGATGCCCTTGCCGGCGATGTCGGGCGCCGATCCGTGCACCGGCTCGAACAGCGACGGGTGCTGTCGCGTGGGATTGAGGTTGGCGCTGGGCGCAATGCCTATGGTGCCGGTGCAGGCCGGGCCCAGGTCGGACAGGATGTCGCCGAACAGGTTGCTGCCCACCACCACGTCGAAGAAGTCCGGCCGCTGCACGAAGTGCGCGGTCAGGATGTCGATGTGGAACTTGTCCACCGTGACGTCCGGATACTGCTTCGCCATCTCGGCCACGCGCTCGTCCCAGTAGGGCATGGTGATGGCGATGCCGTTGCTCTTGGTGGCGCTGGTCAGGTGCTTCTTGGGCCGCGAGCGGGCCACTTCGAAGGCGTAGCGCAGCACGCGGTCCACGCCATGGCGCGACATCACGGTTTCCTGCATGACGATCTCGCGATCGGTGCCGGCGTACATGCGACCGCCGATGCTGCTGTACTCGCCTTCGGTGTTCTCGCGCACGATGACCATGTCGATCTCGCCCGGCTGGCGGGGCGAGCCGTCGCGGCGCACCACCGGTGCGGTCACGCCGGGCATGAGCTTGGCCGGGCGCAGGTTGATGTACTGGTCGAACTCGCGGCGGAACATCAGCAGCGA
>CALRSR020000015.1:0-67674 GCA_943370825.1 Allobosea thiooxidans
TCACCGCCACACGCTCGCCGGCCTGCACCTTCTGACCCGGCTGCACCGCCACCTGCACCAGCAGGCCGGGCATGGGCGAGAGCACGAAGCGGCTCATGTCGGCCGGGGCCTTGAAGGGCATCAGTGCATGCAGCTCGGCCATGCGAGGCGACACCACCATGGCCTCGATGCGGGTCCCGTTGTGCTGCACCACCAGGGCCAGCGGGTTGCGCGGCGTGCCGCGCTCGATCTGGGCGGTGAAGGGCCGGTCGTTGCAGGTGCCGCTGATGCAGATGTCGTTCAGGCGGGACGGGCTCTGGATGGCGTAGCGCTTGTCGCCCACGGTCACCACGGCCGCGCCGATCTGGCCGACCACCTCGTCCACATGCACGGCCGAGTAGGTGTGCTCGCCGCGCTGGCCATCCAGCGTGATGACCCGGTAGTCGTGCCCCACCTTCACGCCATAACCCGGCAGCTGGCCGCTGATGCCGGCCGCGCGCTCGCGGCTCTTGCGGCGAACGAAGGCGGCCAGCGCCACCAGGAGGTCGGGATCGTCGTGCGGCACGTCCTCGGCCCGGAAACCGTGGCCGTAGTGCTCGGCGATGAAGCCGGTGTTGAAGTCGCCGGTGACGAACTTCGGGTGGGCCAGCAGCGCCGCCTGGAACGGGATGTTGCTCTGCACGCCCCGGATGACGAAGCCGTTGAGGGCTTCGCGCATCTTGGCAATGGCGTCGTTCCGGTCCTTGCCGTGCACGATGAGCTTGGCGATCATCGAGTCGTAAAACATCGGGATCTCGCCGCCGTCCAGCACGCCGGTATCCACCCGCACGCCGAAGCGATCAGCCGTGTTGGCCTGCCACATGCTCTGCGCGGGCGGTGCAAAGCGCACCAGGCGACCGGTGCTGGGCAGGAAATTGCGGAACGGGTCTTCGGCGTTGATGCGGCACTCGATGGCCCAGCCTTCGCGCTTCACGTCGGCCTGGGTCAGCGGCAGCTTCTCGCCGGCGGCCACGCGGATCATGAGTTCCACCAGGTCCAGGCCGGTGATGCATTCGGTCACCGGGTGCTCCACCTGCAGCCGGGTGTTCATCTCCAGGAAGTAGAAGTCCTGGTCCTTGCCGACCACGAACTCCACCGTGCCGGCGCTCTGGTACTTCACCGCCTTGGCCAGGGCCACCGCCTGCTCGCCCATGGCCTTGCGGGTGGCATCGCTGATGAAGGGCGACGGCGCTTCTTCGATCACCTTCTGGTGGCGGCGCTGGATGGAGCATTCGCGCTCGTTGAGGTAGATCACGTTGCCGTGGCTGTCGCCCAGCACCTGGATCTCGATGTGGCGCGGCTCCTGGACGAACTTCTCCATGAACACGCGGTCGTCGCCGAAGCTGTTGCGCGCCTCGTTGCGGCAGCTGGTGAAGCCCTCGAAGCATTCCTTGTCGTTGAAGGCCACGCGCAGGCCCTTGCCACCGCCGCCGGCGCTGGCCTTGATCATCACCGGGTAGCCGATCTTCTGGGCGATGCCCACCGCCTCGTCCGGCGACTGGATGGGCTCGTTGTGGCCGGGAATGGTGCTGACCTTCGCCTCGTTGGCCAGCTTCTTGGAGGCGATCTTGTCGCCCATGGCCGCGATGCTGTAGTGCTTGGGCCCGATGAACACCAGCCCGGCTTCTTCCACCTTGCGGGCGAAGTCCTCGTTCTCGGACAGGAAGCCGTAGCCGGGGTGGATGGCCTGGGCGCCGGTGGCCTGGGCAGCGGCAATGATGGCATCGCCCAGCAGGTAACTCTCACGCGAGGGCGGCGGGCCCAGGCGCACCGCCTCGTCGGCCAGCTGCACATGGCGGGCTTCCTTGTCGGCGTCGGAATACACCGCCACGGTGGCGATGCCCATCTTCTTGGCGGTGGCGATCACGCGGCAGGCGATCTCGCCACGGTTGGCAATCAGGATCTTGTTGAACATGGCGTTCTCCGGTGCAAATGTCAGTGGCTGTGGCGGACCGTGGTGTCTGTGCCCGCAAGGATCGTGGCGGGTGTGTCTCCGCTCATGTCCCCCGCCGGCCTGCGGCCGGCTCCTCCTTTACTTCGCTGCGACACACCCGCCACGCTCCTTGCTGCGAAGGGGGTGACGTGAAAGCCCGGCGAACACAGACCTCTGAGGATCGGGGTGCTCGGGCGTTTTGCGCAGGTAAAGGAGGAGCGCGAAGCGCGGGGGACACGGAGCAAAACGTCCGAGCACCCCGAGCCGCCCCGGCGCGAGAAAACGGAAAAGCCCATCACAGCGGAATGTTCCCGTGCTTGCGCCACGGGTTCTCGAGCTTCTTGTCCTTGAGCATCACCAGCGAGCGGCAGATGCGCTTGCGGGTCTCGTGGGGCAGGATCACGTCGTCGATGAAGCCGCGTGCGCCCGCCACAAACGGGTTGGCAAAGCGGGCCTTGTACTCGGCCTCCCGCTCGGCCAGCTTGGCCGGGTCCTTCTTCTCCTCGCGGAAGATGATCTCCACCGCGCCCTTCGCGCCCATCACCGCAATCTCGGCATTGGGCCAGGCAAAGTTCACATCGCCACGCAGGTGCTTGGAGGCCATCACGTCGTAGGCGCCGCCGTAGGCCTTGCGGGTGATCACCGTGATCTTGGGCACGGTGCACTCGGCGTAGGCGTACAGCAGCTTGGCGCCGTGCTTGATGATGCCGCCGTACTCCTGGCTGGTGCCGGGCATGAAGCCGGGCACGTCCACAAAGGTCACCACCGGGATGTTGAAGCAGTCGCAGAAGCGCACGAAGCGCGCGGCCTTGATGCTGCTCTTGATGTCCAGGCAGCCGGCCAGCACCAGCGGCTGGTTGGCCACGATGCCCACGGTCTGGCCGTCCATGCGGGCAAAGCCGATCAGGATGTTCTTGGCGTATTCGGGCTGCAACTCGAAGAAGTCGCCGTCGTCCACGATCTTGAGGATCAGCTCCTTCATGTCGTAGGGCTTGTTCGGGTTCTCCGGCACCAGCGTGTCCAGGCTGCGCTCCATGCGGTCGATGGGGTCGCCGCTGGGGCGCACCGGAGCCTTTTCGCGGTTGTTCAGCGGCAGGTAGTTGTAGAGCCGGCGCAGCATCAGCAGCGCCTCCACATCGTTCTCGAAGGCCAGGTCGGCCACGCCGCTCTTGGTGGTGTGGGTGATGGCGCCGCCCAGTTCTTCGGCGGTCACTTCCTCGTGGGTGACCGTCTTCACCACCTCGGGGCCGGTCACGAACATGTAGGAGCTGTCCTTGACCATGAAGATGAAGTCGGTCATGGCCGGCGAGTACACCGCGCCACCGGCCGACGGGCCCATGATCATGCTGATCTGCGGCACCACGCCGCTGGCCAGCACGTTGCGCTGGAACACATCGGCATAACCACCCAGCGAGGCCACGCCCTCCTGGATGCGGGCACCGCCCGAATCGTTGAGGCCGATCACCGGCGCGCCGACCTTCATGGCCTGGTCCATCACCTTGCAGATCTTCTCGGCATGGGCCTCGGACAGCGCGCCACCGAACACGGTGAAGTCCTGGCTGAAGACGAACACCAGGCGGCCGTTGATCATGCCGTAGCCGGTGACCACGCCGTCGCCCGGCACCTTGTTGTCCTGCATGCCGAAGTCGGTGCAGCGGTGCTCGACGAACATGTCCCACTCTTCAAAGGTGCCCTCGTCCAGCAGCACCTCCAGCCGCTCGCGAGCGGTGAGCTTGCCCTTGGCGTGCTGGGCGGCAATGCGCTTCTCGCCGCCGCCCAGGCGGGCTGCAGCGCGTTTGTCTTCGAGTTGCCGAAGGATGTCCTGCATGTGTCTTCTCCAGAAAAATCAGTCAAACAGGGCCAGCAGCGCGCGCGCGGCCGTGCTGGCGGGCAGCGTGCCGTCCAGCACGCGGCGGGTGGTGTCGTCCAGCGCCGCCTGCACGGCGGGATGGCTGCGAAAACGTTGCTTGAGGCCGGCCTCGATGCGTTCCCACATCCAGGAACGGGCCTGCTGCTGGCGGCGCTGGGCCAGCTGGCCGTTGGCGGTCTGCAGATCGCGGAAGCGGGAAACGGCCTCCCAGAAGCTGTCCACGCCCTGGCCCAGCAGCGCACTGAGCTGGATCGCCTGCGGGTGCCAGATCGAGTCGTCGTGGTGGGCGTGCTCGGGCCGGCCCTGCTGACCCAGCAGGCGCAGGGACGAGGTGATCTGCGCCCGCGCGCGGGTGGCGGCATCCGCGTCGATGTCGGCCTTGTTGATGACCACCAAGTCGGCCAGCTCCATCACGCCCTTCTTGATGGCCTGCAGGTCGTCGCCGGCGTTGGGCAGCTGCAGCAGGCAGAACATGTCGGTCATGCCGGCCACGGCGGTCTCGCTCTGGCCCACGCCCACCGTCTCGACGATGACCACATCGAAGCCGGCGGCCTCGCACACCAGCATGGCCTCGCGGGTCTTTTCGGCCACGCCGCCCAGGGTGCCGCTGCTCGGGCTGGGGCGGATGTAGGCCCGCTCGTGCACCGACAGCCGCTCCATGCGCGTCTTGTCGCCCAGGATGGAGCCACCCGACACGGTGCTGGACGGGTCGATGGTCAGCACCGCCACCCGGTGGCCGCGCTCGATGAGGAACAGACCGAGTGCCTCGATGAAGGTGCTCTTGCCCACGCCCGGCACGCCGCTGATGCCCAGGCGGAAGGCCTGTCCGGTGCGCGGCAGCAGGTCGGTGAGCAGCGCATCGGCCTGGGTGCGGTGGTCGGCCCGGGTGGACTCCAGCAGCGTGATGGCCTTGGCCATGGCGCGGCGCTGGGCCATGCCCTGGCCGTGCACGATGCCGTCGAAGAACGCTTGCGGCGTCACGTCGCGCCTTCAGGCCACGGCTTTGCGGATCTGTTCCAGCACATCCTTGGCGCTGGCGGGAATCGGGGTGCCGGGGCCGTAGATGCCCTTCACGCCGGCCTCATACAGGAATTCGTAGTCCTGGCGCGGAATGACACCGCCCACGAAGACGATGATGTCGTCGGCGCCCTGCTTCTTCAGCTCGGCAATGATGGCCGGCACCAGGGTCTTGTGGCCGGCGGCCAGGGTGCTCACGCCGACCGCGTGCACATCGTTCTCGATGGCCTGGCGGGCGCATTCCTCGGGCGTCTGGAACAGCGGACCCATGTCCACATCGAAGCCCAGGTCGGCGAACGCGGTGGCCACCACCTTGGCACCCCGGTCGTGGCCGTCCTGGCCGAGCTTGCTGATCATCACGCGCGGGCGGCGGCCGTGTTCGTCACCGAAGGCGGCAATCTCCTGCTGCAGCTGGGCCCAGCCCTCGGCGCTGTCGTAGGCGGCGGCGTACACGCCGGTCACCTTCTGGGTGTCGGCGCGATGGCGGCCGAACACCTTTTCCAGCGCATCGCTCACCTCGCCCACCGTGGCGCGCAGGCGGATGGCGCGGATGGACAGGTCCAGCAGGTTGCCCTGGCCGCTCTCGGCGGCGGCGGTGAGTGCATCGAGCGCGGCCTGCACCGCAGCAGCGTCGCGGGTGGCGCGGATCTGCTGCAGCCGGGCGATCTGGCCGTCGCGCACCGCCATGTTGTCGATGTCGCGGGCTTCGACCGGCGGCTCGTCCTTCAGGCGGTACTTGTTGACGCCGACGATGACGTCCTTGCCCGAGTCGATGCGGGCCTGCTTCTCGGCGGCGGCGGCCTCGATCTTGAGCTTGGCCCAGCCGCTGTCCACGGCGCGGGTCATGCCGCCCATGGCATCGACCTCTTCGATGATGGCCCAGGCGGCGTCGGCCATGTCCTGGGTGAGCTTCTCCATCATGTAGCTGCCGGCCCAGGGGTCGATCACGTTGGTGATGTGGGTCTCTTCCTGGATGATCAGCTGGGTGTTGCGGGCGATGCGGGCGCTGAATTCGGTGGGCAGCGCAATGGCCTCGTCGAAGCTGTTGGTGTGCAGGCTCTGGGTGCCGCCGAACACCGCGGCCATGGCCTCGATGGTGGTGCGCACGATGTTGTTGTAGGGGTCCTGCTCGGTCAGGCTCCAGCCGGAGGTCTGGCAGTGGGTGCGCAGCATCAGGCTCTTGGGGTTCTTGGCGCCGAAGCCCTTCATGATGCGCGTCCACAGCAGGCGGGCCGCGCGCATCTTGGCGATCTCCAGGTAGAAGTTCATGCCGATGGCCCAGAAGAAGCTCAGGCGCCCGGCAAAGTCGTCCACGTCCATGCCCTTGGCCAGGGCGGTCTTCACATACTCCTTGCCGTCGGCCAGGGTGAAGGCCAGCTCCAGCGCCTGGTTGGCCCCGGCTTCCTGCATGTGGTAGCCGCTGATGGAGATCGAGTTGAACTTCGGCATGTGCTTGGCCGTGTACTCGATGATGTCGCCGATGATCTTCATCGACGGCTCGGGCGGGTAGATGTAGGTGTTGCGGACCATGAACTCCTTGAGGATGTCGTTCTGGATGGTCCCGGCCAGCAGCTCCTGCGCCACGCCCTGCTCCTCGGCCGCCACCACGTAGCCGGCCAGCACCGGCAGCACCGCGCCGTTCATGGTCATGGAGACCGACACCTTGTCGAGCGGGATGCCGTCGAACAGGATCTTCATGTCCTCCACGCTGTCGATGGCCACGCCGGCCTTGCCCACGTCGCCGGTCACGCGCGGGTGGTCGCTGTCATAACCCCGGTGGGTGGCCAGGTCGAAGGCCACCGACACGCCCTGCCCGCCGGCCGCCAGCGCGCGGCGGTAGAAGGCGTTGGATTCCTCGGCGGTGGAGAAGCCGGCGTACTGGCGGATCGTCCAGGGCCGCACCGCGTACATGGTGGCCTGGGGGCCGCGAATGAACGGCTCCAGGCCCGGCAGCGTGTGGGTGTGGGGCAGATCCGCCACGTCGGCGGCGGTGTAGAGCGGCTTGACGACGATGCCGTCGGGCGTGGTCCAGTTCAGCGCCTCGATCTGTCCGCCAGGGGCCGATTTCTGGGCGGCCTTGAGCCAGGCTTCATAGGACGGGGGGGTGAATTCGGGGTTCGAAGAGCTCATGGCGGAACGTGTGTGAAGGCGCTGTTCTGGCGGGTCGCAGGGCCGGCGTCGCGGGAAAATCCGAAGCCCCGGAGTTTACATCATTCATAATTATTGATGCAGAATACCGACTCCTTCCTGACGTCCCCGCCCGCTCCCTCACCCATGTCCGCCACCGCCCTCGCCCCCCGCGCCCTGTACGAAGAAGTCGCCGAGCGGCTGCGTCAGCGCATTTTCCACCGCGAGCTGGAGCCGGGCAGCTGGATCGACGAACTCAAGATCGCCGAGGAACTGGGCATCAGCCGCACGCCCCTTCGCGAAGCCCTCAAGGTGCTGGCCGCCGAAGGCCTGGTCACCATGAAGGTGCGGCGCGGCGCCTATGTGACCGAGGTGTCCGAAAAAGACCTGGCCGACGTCTACCACCTGCTGGCCCTGCTCGAATCCGACGCGGCCGGCGTGGTGGCCAGCCGGGCCACCGACGCCGAACTGCAGAGCCTGCAGGCGCTGCACGACGAACTGGAAGCCGCCACCAACGACCGCGACCGCTTCTTCGCCATCAACGAACAGTTCCACATGCGGCTGCTGGAAATCGCTGACAACCGCTGGCGCGACCAGATGGTGGCCGACCTGCGCAAGGTCATGAAGCTCAACCGCCACCACTCGCTGTTCAAGACCGGGCGCATCGACGAATCGCTGACCGAGCATCGCGCCATCGTGGCCGCGCTGGTGCAGCGCGACGCGCTACTCGCCGCCCAGCGCATGCGGGAGCATTTCCGCAACGGGCTGGAAGCCGCCGTCTGATCGACAGGTTCAGTCGCGCCAGAAGGCGTCGAGCCGCTGCACGAACCCCGGCAGGTCTTCAAAGTACGGCAGCGCGCCGCCCGGCACCGCCTCGAAGCGCCAGTTCGGCCGGTCGTCCACCGTGCTGCGGCCCTGGTAGTCGGTGAAGTCGCCGCGCGTGGCCATGCTCACCCACACCGGGCACTGCACCGCCTCGTACAGGGTGTTGATGTCGGCACTGAACAGACCGGCCGACACGAAGCACAGCGGCGCATGGCGCGCCCCTGGCTGGCGGGTGGTGGCCACCGCAAAGGCCCACAGCGCCTCGTCGATCACCGGAGCGCCAAAGGTGCGCTTCAGAAAGTAGCGGACCACGCCCGGCCGGGTGAGCCAGCCAAAGATGCGTTCACCCCAGCCCGGCCGGGTGAGCAGCCGGTAGAGCCAGGGCAGCATGAGCGTGGAGCCCGGCGGGCCATGGCGGCGCTTGCTGCGCGAGAAGCCGGTGGGACTGACCAGCGCCAGGCGGCGGATGGTGGCGGGCTGCTCCTGCTGCGCCCGCACCACGAATTCGCTGCCCAGCGACACGCCCAGCGCGTCCACGGCGATGGCGCCGGTCTGCTGCAGCGTCCAGGCGATGGCGGCGTGCACTGCATCGGTCATCAGGCGCGGGGTGTAAGGCCGGTCGCTGCGGTCGCTGTGGCCGTAGCCCGGCAGATCGAGTGCCACCACCGTTCGGTGGGAGCGGGCCTGCTCGAACAGCGGCGCCACCTCGGCGGCCGAGGCGGCGGCGTTGACGCTGTGCACCAGCAGCAGGGGCGGCAGATCGGACGGCTGGGCCGACGATGGGGTGGGGTGGGCGATGTAGACCGCCACCGGCCCGGCCGGGGTGTCGATGATCTGCGGGGCCACGCTCAGGGGCGAGGGCAAGGTGCTCATGCAGCGGCTCCTTGCGGAAGGGTCTCGGGCGCCACAAAGCCACCGTCCACCTCGTCGCTCACATGCTCCTGCGCCATCGCCCACACCTCGCGCGGCGGCAGGGGCTTCAAGCGGTGGTCGCTCCACACCTGGCGCCACTTGCGCGCACCGCGCAGGCCGTGGCGCAGGCCCAGCATGTGGCGGGCAATGGCGTACCAGGGGCAGCCGTCCTCCGCATGGGCCCGCTCCATGTAGCGCACCATCTGCTCTTCCACTTCGTTGCGGTCGGGCGCTGGCGTGTCCTGGCCGAAGAAGGCGTTGTCCCAGCTGGTGAGCAGCCAGGGGTGGTGGTAGGCCTCGCGCCCCACCATCACGCCGTCCACCTGCTGCAGGTGCTCGGCGATCTGGGCGTTGGTGGTGATGCCGCCATTGACCGCGATGGTCAGCTTTGGAAAGTCCTGCTTGAGGCGGTGCGCCAGTTCGTAGCGCAGCGGCGGGATCTCCCGGTTCTCCTTCGGGCTCAGGCCCTGCAGCCAGGCGTTGCGGGCGTGGACGATGAACACCTCGCAGCCCGCTTCGGCCACGGTGCCCACGAAGTCGCGCACGAAGTCGTAGCTCTCGGTGCGGTCGATGCCGATGCGGTGCTTCACCGTCACCGGAATGTCCACCGCATCGCGCATGGCCTTCACCCCGTCGGCCACGGTCTGCGGCTCGGCCATCAGGCAGGCGCCGAAGGCACCCCGCTGCACCCGCTCGCTGGGGCAGCCGCAGTTCAGGTTGATCTCGCCATAGCCCCACTCCTGCCCCAGGCGGGCGGCGCGGGCCAGCTCGTCCGGCTCGCTGCCACCCAGCTGCAGCGCCACCGGATGCTCCTCGGCATTGAAGCGCAGGTGCCGCTGCACGCTGCCATGCATCAGCGCGCCGGTGGTCACCATCTCGGTGTAGAGCAGCGTGTGCCGGCTCAGCAGGCGGTGCAGGTAGCGACAGTGGCGGTCGGTCCAGTCCATCATCGGCGCGACGGAGAGGCGCCACGGGCTGTACGGTGGGGAGGCGGAGGGGTTGGTCATGGCAATCGGGTGAACTCAGGATCGAATTGTCCCTGCTCATGACCCTTCGGGGGTCAAAGCCGCGATTTGCGCAAATCCGGCATCAAGGGCCTCTGCCTGTGCAACGAAGTCGGCAGGGCGACGCTGACGAAACGCTTCCAGGTTGGACAGCTTCCACCGGAGCGCTGGCAGCTGGGCGGCATGAGAGCAACTCATCAACGACCAGTCCGGCGCGGCACGCACCAGTCCACCCAGGAACTCCCGGTGCACCGGGGTCAACCGGCGAGGCAAGAGCTGCCGCAACCGGGCTCGGACCTCCAGCAAGGTATCGAGCGAACATTCAATTTCAGTCATGCCGAAAAAAGCTTGTTCAAACTCCGCTGCTATGTCCTTGTCGCGCCCGAACAGCACCTCGTGAGCGGGCCGGTTATGCCCTGCCAGATAGAGAACAAAACACTCGACCATGCCATTGGTGATGCCATCCGATTCGAACAGCCGCCAGACGTCGAACAGGTCACGCGGGTGCTGTCGATCCAGAGCCGCCACCAGCTTGCCGGCATACAGCTCCTCATGGGCAAGGATCGGAGCATCGAACTCGACGCCGAAAAGGTCACTGGTCCTGCGGCTCAGCGATCTGCGCTCTACCGGCAGCACCGTGCCCCTGAAAACCACATTCACCTCGATCTTGACCTGGCTGGTCTCGTTCTCCACGATGAGTTTGGTATCTGCCTGATCCTTGCTCCGGACCCATCGGGCCTGCACGCCCCATGGGCGGACCCGGCGTGCAATGTTGGACAGCTCGTCATGAATGGCCAGCAGCGCATCATCGCGCGGTACATCCCACGGGCAGAACACCACATCGATGTCGACCGACAGACGCGGCATGTCCTGCACGAACAGGTTGATGGCGGTTCCACCCTTCATGGCGAAGATCGGATTGGCGAAAACCTCGGGCGCTACGGCGAGCAGCAGCCGCACCGTATCGGCGTAGCTTTTATCCATGCGGTTTCAGACTCAGGAGAGTGCCGTCGGCGAGCCGACCCATCCAGCGCTTGTCGCTGCCCGTGCGCAATGGATGCCTGGCCAGCAGGTCATCCACATCCACCACCCCGGTGTCCCGCGCCCAGGCAAGAAAGAGTCGAACCGCCTTGACGCTGGTGCAGCAGGACAGCAACTGGCCCAGCAATTCCTTGCGCGGGGATCGCAGTCCATCGAACACGTTGCGGGCCTCTTCCAGGCTCTGCCGGGTACCGGCCTCGTACAGCATCTCCAGCACGGCACGCTCGGGCGATGACACCCTCAATCCATGGGGTACGCCAGGGGGCGTGCCTTGCGTCCTGCTGTTGAGCAAGGCGTCCGGCCAGTCGAACAGGGAGGCATGAACATAACGGGCCGGAACGCGGGACGTGAACCACTCCGGCAGGGTGTACCTGGACTCACCCCAGAGCACCACCGTCTCGCGGCTGCCCAGGTTGTGCCGCACGCCCTGCAGAGCCAGCGCACTCTTGCCGCCCACGTGCAGACCCGGCACACGCTGCTGCAGGAACTTCAGTGATCCGTACAGACCATGCTCTTCATTCGGAAAGGCGTACACACCCTGTGCCAGACGCACCAGCCAGCCCGCCTCCACGTAGTGGGCTGCCAGCTGGGCTGACACCCCCAAGCCTGCCAGCGCTGCCAGATCGAACGGGGCTCCTCGGGGAAGCTCAGTCTGAACCCGTCTGATCAAATCATGCCGCGAATTTGTACCCATGTTTGAAAAATAGCACAACAATCAATCAAACAGTGGGGTGACTGATTCGATTTGACAGAAATATTCAAATCAACTGCTATTTCCCGAACCAGATTGAAGCCTTCAAACACCGGGAAAGGCAACGGCATCCTTCAAGCCCCGGTCCACCGCCACCCCATCATCCAGCCCCGACATCACCGCCCCCGCCAGATCGCCCAGCCGGCGGGCCACGCCGCGCACCTGCAGGGGCAGCGCGTCGTCGTCGCGCAGGGCCAGGTCGGGCAGCAGGCGGGCCAGGGCTTCGATTTCCCAGGCGGCTTCCAGGCAGGCACGGTGGCGGGCGGGGGAGAGGCTGACGGCGCCGGAGTCGTGGCGATGCAGGCCGACCGTGTCCGGGTGGGTGGAGAAGGTGACGGGGTGAACGGGAAGAGCGTTCTGGCTCATGCGGGGGCTCCTGGTCGAGACAAGGGGTCCACCCCCCGCGTTACGACGCGCAGAGGGTGGGCAAGATGTTCGTAAACACGGGACCAGCCGTGCGGCCAGCCTCACGGTGTGGCCCATCTTGCCCATAACCAAGGCTGCACGAGCACAGTCGGGCAGCGCAAATCGGAGCATGACGAAGCCCCGCTTTCAGGTGGGGGCTGCACCTCTGGTCCTTTGGCGTTACGACACACCGGGCCTTGCGGCCTGCCGCGATTATGCGGGCCTCATCGGGTGGTGAGCGCCACCCTGCCCCGTCACCCGAACAACGGCAGCGTCTCGTACCGTCCGTACAGCAGCGAGGCGCTGTCGGCATGCCCCAGCCAGCCTTCGATGAGGCTGGCGTACACGCGGCGGAAGTCGGTGGTGTGGCGCTGGTTGCCGGTCTCGTCCAGCTGGGTGAGGGACGGCACCTCGCCAAAGTGGCCGCCCTTGACCCGTGTGCCCACCACATACATGTGGTTGGCGGTGCCGTGGTCGGTACCCAGGCTGGTGTTCTCGGCCGGACGGCGGCCGAACTCGGAGTAGACCAGCACGGCCACGTCGTCGGCGCGACCCATGCGCTGCAGGTCCTTCACGAAACCAGACACGGCGTCGGACACATAGGTGAGCAGGCGCTGGTGCAGGTCGGTCTGCTGCACATGGGTGTCGAAGGCGTTGTGTCGGTAGGCCACGTGGTACAGCCGGGTGGGCATGCCGGCGCTGATCATGCTGGCCACCTTGGGCAGGTCCATGGAAATGATGCCGTAGTCCACCGGCGTGCGGTACGCCTCCCAGGCGGCGCGCACCTGGGCCGAGGCCTCGCGGGCGCTGCGGGCCACGTCGTCCAGGTAGCGGGCGGTGGCGCCCTGCCCGGCCACTGGGGCCAGCGCGCCATCGAGCAGCGGGCGGCTGGCGTGCAGGCCCTTGCGGGCGAAGCGGTCGGGGTCGTTGAACACCACCGGCACATGCCGGCGGGCCCGCACCGCGAGCGACTGGCGCTCGTCGATGTTGACGATGAAGTTGGGCGTGAGACCGGGGTCGATGGCGTCGGCCACGCGGCCCAGCCAGCCGTGCGGCTCGCCGCCATTGGGCACGCCGGTGTGCCAGTAGGCCGCCGAGGTGAAGTGCGAGAACGACGGCTGTGCATAGCCGCAGCCGTGCACGATGGCCATGTGGCCGTCCTTGTAGAGCCGCTCGAAGCCGGCCATGCCGGGGTTGAAGCCGAAGCGCTCGTCGATGCGGCGCACGCGCCTGGCCGGCACGGCGATCTGCGGGCGCAGCCGGTAGTAGGCGTCGTCGGTGTAGGGCACCAGGGTGTTAAGGCCGTCGTTGGCGCCGGTGAGCTCCACCACCACCAGGATGCGGCCCGGTCGGCCACCGGCGGCGTCGGTCTGGGCGGCGGCGCGGGCCGAGGCCGGCCAGGCCGCCACCAGCCCGGCGCCGGCCAGGGTGCGCAGCATCTCGCGCCGGCTGGGGGCCCGGTGGGCAGCGTCGGGGTGTGCGGCGTCAGGGTGATGGTGGTGCGTCATGCAATGCCTTCAGCTGGCCTGGTAACCCGGCAGCGAGAGGATGACGTGCAGCACTTGCCGCAGCGCGTCTTCCATGTAGGTGTCGGCGCGGGCCAGGTCGGTGGTGCCGAGTTCGGCCTGCAGCAGCCCGGTGATGCGGCTGCGGGTGTCGGCGTCCACCGGCACGCTCATGAAGCGCAGCAGCAGGTGGTCGACGGCGTCCTGCGCGGTGCGGCAGCCGGCCTGTCGCACCAGGGCCGAGAGGTCGAGCCGGGCCGGGTCGCGCGGGATGGGCTGCACCTTCTCGATGGCCTTGCGCCAGGCGTGGTAGCTGGCCAGGCGGGTGTTGAAGTCCTCGTCGCGGTCGCCCTGGTTGGACATGGAGGTGACCTCCTTGCCCTCGGGCCGGGTGGCGCTGGTCACGTCCTGGCCCAGGGCCAGGCGGTCGGCGACCGAGATGATCTGGTATAGCTGCGCCGGCACCCGATCGTTCGCGACGAAGTCGATGGGCGGGAACACGGTGTCGTACACGAAGTTGCCGCGCACCAGCAGCAGGCCCGGCGTGATCCAGCTGCGCCCGCCGGCCCAGCCGGCCACGTTGGGCGGGAACAGCAGCTTCTGGCCCATGGCCTCGGTGGTGTCGTTGAAGTCGGGGATGCCGGGCACGCGCTGCAGCCCCAGGCGGCGGTAGGTGGACACCACCAGCTCCACCGGGCTCTTGATGTGCGCGCCCATGGAGGCGCTGCTGTAGAAATCGCGCGAGAGGAACAACGTCTGCAGGAACGGTGCGATGCGGTAGCCGTTGCTGCGCAGCAGGTCGCCGAGCTGGCGCTGCAGCGCGGGGGAGACCTCGTCGCGCACGAAGAAGCGGTAGAGCCGGGTGGCCACGAACTCGGCGGCGGCCGGCTGGGCCAGCAGGATGTCGATGACCTGCTCGCCGGTCCAGGGGCCGGTGCGGCCCAGCACCGTCTTGGCGTCGGTGTCGTGGCGGCTGCGGTCCAGCACGAACTGCGTGCCACGGTAGTTCCAGCCGGTGAAGGCGCGCGCGGCTTCGCGGATGTCCTGCTCGCTGTAGTGGCCCACGCCCAGGGTGAACAGCTCCATGATCTCGCGCGCGAAGTTCTCGTTGGGCGCGCCCTTCACGTTCACCCCGGCGTCCAGGTAGGCCAGCATGGCCGGATCGCGCGCCACGGCCAGCAGCAGGTCGCGGAACGGGCCGTCGGCGTGGCGGCGCAGGGTCTCGTTCTGCACCAGCATCTTGCGGTAGTCGCGCACCTTCTCTTCGCTGGTGGCGAAATGGCCGTGCCAGAACAGGGTGAGCTTTTCCTGCAGCGGGCGCTGCGTGGTGAGCATGCGGTTGGCCCACCAGTAGCCCACGCGCTGGGTTTCGAGCTTGCTGGCGCGCAGCCAGTAGAGGTAGCGGTCGGCCACCTGCTGCATGCGGCGGTTGCCCTCGGGCTTGACCTTCACGCCCAGGGCTTCACCGCTGGCACGGGCCTTGTCGGTGGCGGCCGGGCGCGAGGGCTCGAACGGGTCCAGGCCTTCGTCGAAGGCACCGGAGTGCACGAAGGCGGGTTGCGGGTCGGGGGTCTGGCGATAGTTCACCAGCCGCTGCACCACGCGTTGCGGTGTGCCGCGGGCGGCGCGGTCGATCTCGCTGGGGAGCGGACCGAAGCCAGTGCGCTCCAGCAGGTGGGCAGCGCGTTCGCGGGTCCAGTCGGACCGGGCAATGGGACGCAGATCGTCCTGCCAGGGGTCCGGGGTGGCCGCCTGCAGGGCCGTGCAGACGCCCAGCAGTGCGGCCAGCGCGGCGGCCGCCAGGGAGGGCAGCCGCCACACCATCGTCAGCCCATGTGCAGGCCGCCGTTGACCGAGAAGTCGGCCCCGGTGGCGTAGCCGCCTTCGTCGCTGGCCAGCCAGGCAATGATGGAGGCGATCTCGCTGGGTTCACCCAGGCGCTTGACCGGCACGGTGGCCACGATCTTCTCCAGCACGTCCGGGCGGATGGCCTTGACCATGTCGGTGCCGATGTAGCCCGGGCTCACGGTGTTCACCGTCACGCCCTTGGTGGCCAGCTCCTGCGCCAGGGCCATGGAGAAGCCGTGCATGCCGGCCTTGGCGGCCGAGTAGTTGGTCTGGCCGGCCTGGCCCTTCTCGCCGTTGACCGAGCTGATGTTGATGATGCGGCCCCAGCCCTTTTCGACCATGTCGCCCACCACCTGCTTGGTGACGTTGAACATGGAGTCCAGGTTGGTGTTCATCACGGCCTGCCAGTCCTCGCGGCTCATCTTGAGGAACATGCGGTCGCGCGTGATGCCCGCGTTGTTGACCAGCACGTCGATGGAGCCGTGCTCGGCCTTGGTCTTGCTGAAGGCCTCGACCGTGGAGTCCCAGTCGCCCACGTTGCCCACCGAGGCGTGGAACGTGTAGCCCAGGGCCTTCTGCTCGTCGATCCATTTCTGGTAGTCGCGGGTGGGGCCGCAGCCGGCAATGACCTTGAAACCTTCCTTGTGCAACCGCTGGCAGATGGCAGTACCGATGCCACCCATGCCGCCGGTGACATACGCAACTTTCTGACTCATGTGGACCTTTCGCTGTGATTCGCTGATGTGTAGTGCTGGATTGACAGGCTGATCGTATCGACCGCCTCAGCGTTCGACAGCGAGGGAAACCCCCATGCCGCCGCCGATGCACAGGGCCGCCAGACCCTTCTTGGCGCCGCGTTTCTGCATTTCGTGCAGCAGGGTCACCAGCACACGGCAGCCCGACGCGCCGATGGGGTGGCCGATGGCAATGGCGCCACCATTGACGTTGACACGCGCCGGGTCGATGTCGAGCGCCTTGTTGACGGCGCAGGCCTGCGCGGCAAAGGCCTCGTTCAGCTCGAACAGATCGACGTCGGAGGCCTTCCAGCCGGCGCGGGCCAGGGCTTTCTGCGAGGCCGGCACCGGGCCCATTCCCATGGTGGCCGGGTCCAGGCCGCTGGTGCCGAAACTGGCGATGCGCGCCAGCGGCGTGAGGCCCAGGGCAGCCGCCTTCTTGGCCGTCATGACCATCACGGCAGCCGCACCATCGTTGATGCCGCTGGCATTGCCGGCAGTGACCGAGCCGGCCTTGTCGAAGGCCGGGCGCAGGCCGGCCAGGGCTTCGGCGCTGGTCTTCTTGTTGATGAACTCGTCGGTGTCGAACACCAGGGGGTCACCCTTCTTCTGCGGAATGGTCACGCCGACGATCTCGTCCTTGAAGCGGCCGGCGTCCTGCGCGGCAGAGGCCTTCTGCTGGCTGGCCAGGGCCAGGGCGTCCTGCATGTCGCGGGTGATGCCGTGGGCCTTGGCCACGTTCTCGGCGGTGATGCCCATGTGGTACTGGTTGTACACATCCCACAGGCCATCGACGATCATGGTGTCGACCATCTTCCACTCGCCCATGCGCTGGCCGTCGCGGCTCCCCAGCAGCACGTGCGGGCTGGCGCTCATGTTCTCCTGGCCACCGGCGATCACGATCTCGCTGTCGCCCCAGGCCACGGCCTGCGCCGCCAGCATCACGGCCTTCAGGCCGGAGCCGCAGACCGCGTTGATGGTCAGCGCCGGGGTTTCCTTGGCCACGCCGGCCTTCATCATGGCTTGGCGGGCCGGGTTCTGGCCCACGCCAGCGGCCAGCACCTGGCCCATGATGACCTCGCCCACCGCATCGGCCGGCAGGCCGGTGCGCTCCAGCAGGGCCTTGATGACGATGCTGCCCAGCTCGGTGGCCGGGGTCTTGGCGAGCGTGCCGCCGAACTTGCCGACGGCGGTGCGTGCGGCGGAAACAATGACGATGTCTTCCATGAGTGACTCCAGATGAAGAGGGGAAATCGGATGCCCGGCTTCACGCCTTTGCTTTGACGTAGCGGCCCGGTGCGGGCTCGATGGCGGTGTAGGTCTTGCCCCGGCCATAGGACTTGGGCGCGGCGATCTGTTTGCCGGCCAGGGGCTTGAGCCATGCGGCCCAGTCGGTCCACCAGCTGCCGGGGTGTTCGGTGGCACCGGCGATCCAGTCTTCGGCTTTTTCGGGGAAGCGGTTGGCCGGGCCGGTCCAGTGGCTGCGTTTGCCCTTGCTGGCCGGGTTGATCACGCCGGCGATGTGGCCGGACGCGCCCATCACGAAGCGCTTCTTGCCCGGGAACAGCTGGGTGCTGGCATACGCCCCGCCGATGGGCACGATGTGGTCCTCGCGCGAGCCGTAGATGTAGACCGGCAGCTTGACCTTGCGGAAATCGATCGGCTGGCCACACACGGTGGTGGTGCCGGGGCGGGTGTAGCGGTTTTCCAGATACAGGTTGCGCAGGTACCAGGCGTAGTACGGGCCGGGCAGGTTGGTGCTGTCGGAGTTCCAGTACAGCAGGTCGAAGGGCGGCGGCGTCTCGCCCTTGAGGTAATTGCCCACCACGTAGTTCCAGACCAGGTCGTTGGGGCGCAGGAAGCTGAAGGTGGTGGCCAGGTCGCGCCCGGGCATGAGGCCGCCATCGGCAAACTGCATCTCGCGGAACTTGACGAAGGCTTCGTCGATGAACACGTCGAGGATGCCGGTGTCGCGGAAATCGAGCAGCGTGGTGAGGAAGGTGGCGCTGTGCACCGGCTCCTCGCCGCGCCCGGCCAGCACCGCCAGCGCGGTCCCCAGCATGGTGCCGCCCACGCAGAAACCCAGGGCGTTGATCTGCTCGGCGCCGGTGATGTCCTGCGTGACATCGATGGCGCGGATGACCGCGTCCTCGATGTAGTTGTCCCAGGTCTTTTTGGCCAGCGACTCGTCCGGGTTGCGCCAGCTCACCACGAAGGTGCGATGGCCCTGCTCCACACAGTAGCGGATGAAGGAGTTCTCGGGCTGCAGATCGAGGATGTAGAACTTGTTGATGCACGGCGGCACCAGCAGGAACGGGCGCTCGTGCACCTTGGCGGTGAGCGGCTTGTATTCGATGAGCTGGAACAGCTCGTTCTCGAACACCACGGCGCCTTCGGTGGTGGCCACGTTCTTGCCGACCTCGAACACGCTTTCGTCGGTCATGGACACGTGGCCCTGCTTCATGTCGTGCAGCAGGTTGGCCACGCCCTTGGCGATGCTCTCGCCCTGGGTCTCGATGGCCTTTTTCTGGGCTTCGGCATTGAAGGCCAGGAAGTTGCTGGGGGCGCTGGCGTCGATCCACTGCTGCACCGCAAAGCGCACCCGGGTGCGGGTTTTCTCGTCACCATCGACCGCATCGGCCATGGCCATGAGGGTGCGGGCATTGAGCAGGTAGGCCGCGGCGGTGAAGCCGGCCACCGGGTTGCTGGCCCAGGCGTCACCGGCAAATCGGCGGTCGCCCTGCGGGCGGGCGGTGGCACCCTGGTTCCACAGGGCCACGGCGTCCTGCAGATAGGTCTTCTGGATCTCGATGAGCTTGGCCGGATCGAGCCGGACCGCCGGGCCGCTGGCCTGGCTGAACAGCTGCTCGATGCCCGGCATGCCAAAGGGCGAAGCGCCACCAGAGAGGCCCGGCATGGCCGGAAAACCGGAGGCCGGCATGGCCTGGGCCATCTGCGTCCATTGCCCCATGAGGTTCTGCTGGAAAGCCTGCAGGTGCTGCGTGGCCTGTTGCCACGGGTCGGTCGGCCCGCTGCCGCCCGACGTCTTGCCCGATGCCATGATCGTCTCCTCTGGAATTGGCCTCCACCTATTATGGGAGGCTCTGGGGCAGTTATACCCGGCCCTGCACCAGTATCGGCCGCGCGCCTTCCGCCCGGCTGACGCCATCCCGCCCCCGATGCCGGCCCCTGAGAGCAGCTGTGTACCTGGTCGTCATTGCGTGGATGTATGTGGTGCTGATGATGGCGGTGGCCGAGGCCACCAACACCACCGGCTCGGTGCTCGGGGCCATCATCACCTTCTTCCTGTACGGGGTGCTGCCCATGACCATCGTGGTCTATGTGATGCGCACGCCCACGCGCCGCAAGGAGCGCCAGGCCCGGGAAGCCGCCGAACTGGCGGCGGCGCAGGCAGCAGCAGCTGCCGGCCAGGCCTCAGCCGAACCAGATGCAGGCGGCCATGCGCCCGGTGCTGCCGAGGCGGTCAGCGTCCCGCCGGTGCGAGAAAAAGACTGATTCCTGGGTGACGGTGCACCAGGCCGGTGTGCCGTCGTTGCCGTTCAGGTCGGTCACACCGGCCCGCTGCAATCGCAGCCGCGCCAGGGATGGCAGATCGGCCAGCCACTTGCCGTGACCCTGCGGGACGAAGCAGGCCAGGGCCTCTTCCGAGGCTCCGAACGCCTCCCGCACCTCCTCGCCCACTTCAAAGGCAGACGGACCGATGCACGGCCCCAGCCAGGCGCTGATGGCGCCCGGTCCAGCCGCGTCGGCCAGGGCCTGCACCGTGGCCTCCAGCACGCCGGCGGCCAGACCACGCCAGCCCGCGTGAGCCGCGGCCACCGCCCGGCCGGACGCATGGGCGAACAGCACCGGCAGGCAGTCGGCCACCATGATGGTGCAGGCCACGCCGGGCTCGGTGGTCAGGCAGGCGTCGGCCTGGTCACCCTGACTGTCGGCCACGCGGTCGGCCCGGAGCCGGAGCACCCGCGTGCCGTGCACCTGCTGCAGGAACACCGGCACTGCCGGGGTGGTCAGCCCGGCCAGGATGCGGCGGTTGGCAGCCACATGCGCGGGGTCGTCGCGCACATGGTCGCCGAGGTTGAAGCTGTCGAAAGGTGGCATCGACACGCCACCGGCCCGGGTGGTGCACAAGGCCTGCACGCCCGCAGGCAGGGGCCAGGCGGGCTTGAGCACCTGGGGCATGACCCCGGCCATCAGGCCTCGAAGTCGGGGCAGGCCTTGGGCTCGGCGGCCTGGAAGGCCGGGTGCGCCATGCAGGCGTCGAACACCCGCATGGTGTGGGTCAGGCCGTCGAAGCTGACATTGAAGCGCTGACCGTTGAAGATCTGCGGCACCAGCAGGCAGTCGGCCAGGGTGGGGGTGTCGCCGTGGCAGAAGCGGCCGGTGGGGCCGGCAGACAGCTGTTTCTCGAAGGCTTCCAGCCCGGTGCGCACCCAGTGGCGGTACCAGGTGTTCTTGGGCTCCTCCTCCACCTTCAGTTCCCGCACCAGGTACTTGAGCACCCGCAGGTTGTTGATGGGGTGGATCTCGCAGGCCACGATCTGCGACAAGGCCCGCACGCGGGCGCGACCCAACGCGTCGGCCGGCAGCAGGGCCGGCTCGGGGTGGGTCTCGTCCAGGTACTCGATGATGGCCATCGACTGGGTCAGGCGTGTGCCGTCTTCCAGCTCCAGCACCGGCACCAGACCCTCGGCCGCCATGTCGGCAAAGGCCGGCAGCTTGTGGTCGCCTCGCGCCAGATGCACCGGCACATACTCGTAGGACAGGCCCTTGAGGGCCATGGCGATGCGGACCCGGAACGAGGCGGAGGAGCGGAAGTAGTTGTAGAGCTTCATGCGGCAGGGCGTGTTCGGTGACGTTCGGCGAAGTTCGGTGAAAGCGCCCCGAAGTATGCCTTCAGCCCAGCGTGGGGTAGTCGGTGTAGCCCTTGGCGCCGCCGCCGTAGAAGGTGTTGCGGTCGGGCTCGTTGAACGGGCCGCCGACGCGCAGGCGCTGCACCAGGTCGGGGTTGCTGATGAAGGGGCGGCCGAAGGCCACCACATCAGCGCCGTCGGCCACCGCCTGGTTGGCCAGCGTCAGGTCGTAGCCGTTGTTCACCATCCAGGCGGCCTTGCCGCCGGCGGCGCGGTAGGCCGCCTTGAGCGCGGCGTAGTCGAAGGGGCGGTCGGCCAGCTCGCGCGGGCCGCCGGTGGCGCCTTCGATGACGTGCACATAGGCCAGGCCGTGCGGGGCCAGCTGCTGCACCACATGGGTGAACAGCGGCTGCGGGTCGGCGTCGATGATGTCGTTGGCCGGCGTCACCGGCGAGAGGCGGATGCCGGTGCGGCCGCCGCCGATGGCGCCCACCACGGCCGCCACCACTTCCATCAGCAGGCGTGCGCGGTTCTGAATGCTGCCGCCGTAGGCGTCGGTTCGCTGGTTGCTGCCGGTCTTGAGGAACTGGTCGAGCAGGTAGCCGTTGGCGGCGTGGATCTCCACGCCGTCAAAGCCGGCCTCGATGGCGGCCAGGGCGGCGCGGCGGTAGTCCTCGACGATGCCGGGCAGCTCGGACAGGTCGAGTGCGCGCGGCTCGGAGGTGTCCACGAAGACCGGAGCACCGTCCTTGAGCAGCACGGTCTTGGTGTTGGCGCGGATGGCCGAGGGCGCCACCGGGGCGCCGTTGCCCGGCTGCAGTTCGGTGTGCGAGATGCGGCCCACGTGCCACAGCTGGGTGACGATGCGGCCACCGGCCTGGTGCACGGCGGTGGTCACGCCTTTCCAGCCGGCGATCTGCTCGGGTGCGTACAGGCCGGGCACGTCGGCATAACCCTGGCCCTGGTGGCTGATGGCGGTGGCCTCGGTGATCAGCAGGCCGGCGGTGGCGCGCTGGGCGTAGTAGGTGGCCATGAGCGGGGTGGGCACGGCGTTCGGGGCGCGGTTTCGGGTCAGCGGCGCCATGGCGATGCGGTTGGACAGGGCGATGTCGCCCGCGGTGATCGGATCGAACAGGGTGGTCATGGTTTTCCTTGATGACAAAAGCAAAGGCGACCCATCGGTCGCCAGTGGGATGCATTGTGGTCAGCCGGGCTGGACCGGGGCGGGCGCCTCGGTGAAAGCCCTGTTTCCCCCAAGGACGAAAACTGCAGCGGTTGACGCCACAATCCTCAGGCCCTCCACCGAACCACCCTGCCCCGCCCATGATCCGACTCCTGCTGCACAGCTTCGACGGCACGCCCCACCCGTTGCAGGGGCTGGAGGGCCAGAGCGTGCTGGACGTGGCGGTGCAGGCCGGCGTGGCCGGCATCGACGGCGACTGCGGCGGCCAGCTCACCTGCGCCACCTGCCATGTGATCGTCGACCCCGAATGGCGCGACCGCCTGCCGCCCCCGGTGCCGGACGAGACCGACATGCTCGACTTCGCGGCCAGCCCGGCCGGCCCGGGCAGCCGGCTGGCCTGCCAGCTGAAGCTGAGCATGGCGCTCGATGGCCTGTCGCTGCGGCTTCCACGTAGCCAGTACTGAGGCGCCTGCGTGGCACACTGATCCGGCCTTCAACCCACCCCGGTAAACCATGAGCGAGACATACACCTTCACCCCGCCCGCCGTCGTCAGCGTGCCCGTCGTGGGCACCACCGCCCGTTTCCCGGTCCACCGCGTCTACTGCGTGGGCCGCAACTACGAAGACCATGCCAAGGAAATGGGCCACAGCGGGCGCGAGCCGCCGTTCTTCTTCCTCAAACCGGCCGACACGGTGGTGGTGGCCGACGCGGGCCAGACCGCGACCATTCCCTACCCCGACCTGACCAGCAACTTCCACCACGAGATCGAGCTGGTGGTGGCCATCGGCAAGGGCGGCCGCAACATCGCCGCAGCCGATGCCTTCAACCACATCTTCGGCTATGCCACCGGCCTGGACATGACCCGGCGCGACCTGCAGTCCGACATGAAGAAGACCGGCAAGCCCTGGTGCATCGGCAAGGCCTTCGACCATGCCTCGCCCATCGGCCCCATCACCCCGGCGGCCCAGGCCGGCAACATCACCCAGGCCGCCATCTGGCTGCAGGTCAACGGTGCCGACCGCCAGCGCAGCAATGTGGCCAAGCTGATCTGGAACATCGCCGAGACCATCGAGCAGCTGAGCAAGGGCTGGGAATTGCAGCCCGGCGACCTGATCTACACCGGCACGCCCGAAGGCGTGAACGCGGTGGTGCGCGGCGACGTGCTGCACGGCCATGTGGACGGCCTGACCGACATCCGCTTCCAGGTGGTCTGAACCACCCTGCCCTGCCGATCCCACCGAGCCTTTCAAGAACACCAGGAGACAACACCATGATCCAGCGCCGCACCCTGTTGAAGTCGACCGCCGCCGCGGCCCTGGGCACCCCCGCCCTGGGAGCCCTGGCCCAGTCGAGCGTGACCCTGAAGTTCCACACCTTCATGGCGCCGCAGTCCAACGTCTGGCTCAACATGCACAAGGCCTGGATGGACAAGGTGGAGAAGGAATCGGGCGGCCGCATCCGCTTCGAGGGCTACCCGGCCATGCAGCTCGGTGGCTCGCCGGCCCAGCTGTTCGACCAGGCGCGCGACGGCGTGGTGGACATCGTCTGGACGCTGCCGGGCAACACGCCAGGCCGTTTCCCGCGCACCGAGGTGTTCGAGCTGCCGTTCATGATGAACAACGCCGAAGCCACCTCGAAGGCGTTCTGGGAATACATCACCACCATGGCGCCGGACGAGTACAAGGACGTGCACCCGCTGGCCCTGCAGGTGCACGGGCCCGGCATGTTCCACATGCGCAACAAGCAGATCTTCCGGGTGGACGACCTGCGCGGCTCCAAGGTGCGCGGCCCGACCCGCCAGATCACCAAGATGCTGGGCTACCTGGGCGCCACTCCGGTGGGCATGCCGCTGCCGCAGATCCCGGACGCGCTGTCCAAGGGCGTGATCGACGGCTGCGCCATTCCCTGGGAAGTGGTGCCCGCGGTCAAGGTGCACGAACTGACCAAGTTCCACAGCGAGTTCGAACCGGCCGGCGGCGCGCTCTACACCACCACCTTCGTGATGGCCATGAACAAGGCGAAGTACGCCAGCCTGCCGCCCGACCTGAAGGCCGTGATCGACCGCAACACCGGCATGGAGACCTCCGCCTGGCTGGGCAAGGTGCAGCAGGCCGGCGACGTGCCCGGCCGCGAAGCGGCCGTGCGCCAGGGCAACAGCATCCACACCATCCCGGCGGCCGAGGCGCAGGAGTTCAAGCGCAAGGCCCGCCTGGTCGAGGTGGAGTGGGTGCAGGACATGGACAAGCGCGGCTACAACGGCCGCCAGCTGCTGGACACCGCCCGCGCCCTGATCGCCAAGCACGGCCGCAAGGCCTGAGGAAGCACCCACCGATGCTGCGCACCCCTGCCCGTTTCTGCCGCAACTGCGGCACCGCCGTCCAGCTGCGCCTGCCCGACGACGGCGACACCCGCCAGCGCGCGGTCTGCCCGGCCTGCGGTCTGGTGCACTACGACAACCCGCTCAATGTGGTGGGCACGGTGCCGGTGTGGGGCGAGAGCGGGGAGTTCGTGCTGCTGTGCAAGCGCAACATCGAGCCCCGGCTCGGCAAGTGGACGCTGCCGGCCGGCTTCATGGAGCTGGGCGAGACCACGGCCGAGGGCGCTGCCCGCGAGACCGACGAGGAAGCAGGCGCGCAGATCGAGATGGGTGATCTGTTCACCCTCATGAACGTGCCACGCGTGGGTCAGGTGCACCTGTACTACCGCGCCCGGCTGCTGAGCGACCGCTTCAACCCCGGCCACGAGACGCAGGAGGCCCGCCTGTTCACCGAGGCCGAGATCCCCTGGGACGAGATCGCCTTCCGCACGGTGAAGGAAACGCTGGAGCACTACTTTGCCGACCGCAGGGCCGGCCGCTTCGGCATCCACACGCTGGACATCACCTGAGCCCGTGACCGCCCGGCCCGCCAACTCCACCGGGCTGGTGCTGCGGCTGGGCACGGCCCAGACCCTGGGCTGGGGCTCGACTTACTACCTGCCTGCCCTGCTGGCCCAGCCCATGGCCAGCGAATTGGACCTTCCGGTCACCCAGGTATGGGCCGCCTTCAGCGCGGCGCTGCTGCTCTCGGCGCTGTTGGGGCCGGCGACCGGTCGAGCCATCGACCGCCATGGCGGCCGGGGTGTGCTGGCCGTCACCAGCCTCATCTTCGCGCTCGGGCTGGCGGCGCTGTCGCAGGCACAGGGGCTGGTGTCGATGGTGCTGGCCTGGCTGCTGATCGGCGTGGCCATGGGCAGCGGCCTGTACGAAGCCGCCTTCGCCACGCTGGTGCGGCTGCAGGGCCAGGGCGCACGCAATGCCATCACCGGCATCACGCTGCTGGGCGGCTTTGCCAGCACCGTGGGCTGGCCGCTGACCGGCTGGATGGAGGCCGAATCTGGCTGGCGTGGCGCATGCCTGGGCTGGGCCGGCCTGCACCTGCTGCTGGGCCTGCCTCTGAACCTGTCGGTGCCCCGCGCCGGGCCGGTGGCGGTGAGCTGGACCGAGCCGGCTTCCGATGGGCCGGCCGCAGCAGCAGCCGCGAGCGCACACCCTGCCCCGCCCCGCCACGTGGCCTGGGCACTGGCCTACGTGTTCGCCGCCACCTGGTTCATCAGCACCGCCATGGCCGCCCACTTGCCGCAGCTGCTGGTGGCCAGCGGCATGACGCTGGCCGGCGCAGTGGCGGTGGGGGCGCTGGTGGGGCCGGCCCAGGTGGCCGGGCGGCTGCTGGAATTCGGCTGGCTGCGCCGGCTGCACCCGCTGCTCTCGGCGCGCTGCGCGGCGGCGGCGCATCCACTGGGGGCCATGGCCTGGCTGCTCGCCGGGCCGGTGGCCGCACCCGCCTTCGCGGTGCTGCATGGGGCGGGCAACGGCATCCTGACCATTGCCAAGGGCACGCTGCCGCTGGTGTTCTTCGGGCCGCAGGGCTATGGCCTGCGGCAGGGCTGGATCATGGCGCCCTCGCGCGTGGCGCAGGCCTTTGCTCCCCTGGCCTTCGGCGCGCTGATCGAGGGCTTTGGCTCGGGGGCGCTGGTGTTCTCCGCCTTGCTGTCGGCCTCGGCCCTGGGCGTGCTGCTGTGGCTCAGGAGCCCAGCAGTTCGGCCAGGCGGGTGATCACCCAGCCGGCCTCGGCCTCGCTCACCACCGCGCCATCGCCCCGCAGGCCCTGGGCCACGCGCTGCAGCACATCGTCCTGGGTGATGCCCAGGCTGAATTCCAGGGTGCGGGCAGTGTCCACCAGCATCTGGGCCATGTCTTCGCACAGCTCGTAGCGCGCGGCCAGTTCGGCGCGCGCCAGGGTGGGCTTGATGCGCCCGGGCGGCACGTACAGGGCCACGAAGGACGGGGGGATCTCGATCTGGGATTCGTCGGACATCGTCCGACTGTATTGCAGGCCCATGCCGGCTGCGGCAGCATGGGCCATTCCTGAAGGAGCGGTGCACATGGCGATCTGGTTCGAGCTGGGCATTTTTGTGGTGGTGCTGGTCTTTGGCCTGTGGCAGATCAACGATGTGAAGAAGGCGCGTCGGGCCACGCAGAGCCGGCGCGAGGCCGAGGCCCGGCTGGCGGCCCAGCGCGAAGCCGCTGCATCGAACGACACGCCGCCCATCCCGCCCGCCTGAGCCGTCCAGGCTCACCGGAAATCCCGGCTGCCCACGGCCAGCGAGCCCAGCAGCGGCGTGAGGTCTTCCAGGTGGCCGGCGATCAGGCTGCAGACCTCGCCCTCGCGCTGCCACACGCCATAGACCGCCAGCAGGCGCGACTGCATGAGTGCGCGCCGGTAGCGTTCGCGCAGGCTGCGCCAGACGATGGCCTGCACCACGCCGGTCTCGTCCTCCAGGCTCACGAACATCACGCCGCCGGCGGTCTCGGGCTGCTGGCGCAGCGTCACCAGGCCGGCGTGGCGCACCAGGCGGCGGTCTGGCGCCTGGGCCAGTTCGGCGGCGGTGGACAGGCGCCGGCCCTGCAGCTGCGGGCGCAGTAGCGCCAGCGGGTGGCGCCGCAGGCTCAGGCCGGTGGCGCGGTGGTCCCAGACGATGGCCTCGCCCTCGGGTGCGGCCGGCAGTTCCACCGCCGGTTCGATGATGGGCGCGGCCTGCAGCAGGGCCGGCGGGGCATGGCGGGCCACGGCGTCCCACATCTGCTGGCGGCGGTGCCCGCTCAGGCTGGCCAGTGCATCGGCGGCGGCCAGCAGGCTGAGTTCGTGCGAGCCCAGGCCGGCGCGTTGGCCCAGATCGGCCACATCGCGCCAGGGCGCGCGGGCGCGGGCCTGCACCAGCCGCTGTGCGGCCACCGGCCCCAGGCCGTTGACCAGCCGCAGGCCCAGGCGCACGGCCGGGGGAGCACCGGGCGCGGCACCCGGCCGGTCGTGCAGGGTGCAGTCCCAGTCGCTGTGGCTCACGTCCACCGGCAGCACCTCCACGCCGTGGCGCTGCGCGTCGGCCACCAGCTGGCGCGGGGTGTAGAAGCCCAGCGGCTGGCTGTTGACCATGGCGGCCAGGAACTCGGCCGGGTGGTGGCACTTGATCCAGCAGCTGGCATAGACCAGCAGGGCAAAGCTGGCGGCATGGCTTTCGGGGAAGCCGTAGCTGGAGAAACCCTTGACCTGCTCGACCACCGCATCGGCAAAGGCCGGCGTGTAGCCGTGGGCCAGCAGGCCGTCCACCAGCCGCTGGCCGTAGTGACCCAGACCGCCGCGCCGCTTCCAGGCGCCCATGGCGCGGCGCAGGCCGTCGGCCTCGCCCGGGGTGAAGCCGGCGGCCAGGATGGCGATCTGCATGCACTGCTCCTGGAACACCGGCACGCCCAGGGTGCGGCCCAGGGCCTGCTCCAGGGCCGGGCTGGGGTAGCTCACCGGCGCCTTGCCCTGGCGCCGATCCAGGTAGGGGTGCACCGCCCCGCCCTGGATCGGGCCGGGGCGCACCAGGGCGATCTCGATCACCAGGTCGTAGAAGCAGCGTGGCCGCAGGCGCGGCAGCATGGCCATCTGGGCCCGGCTCTCGATCTGGAACACGCCCACGGTGTCGGCGGCGCAGACCATGTCGTAGGTGGCCGGGTCTTCGGCCGGTATGTCCTGCAATGCCATCGGCCGGCCGCGCCGCAGGCCGATGAATTCGAGCGACTTGCGCAGCGCGGTCAGCATGCCCAGGGCCAGCACATCGACCTTGAGCAGGCCCATGGCGTCCAGGTCGTCCTTGTCCCATTCGATGACGGTGCGCCCGGCCATGCGGGCGTTCTGCACCGGCACCATGTCGGTCAGCGGCCCGCGCGTGAGCACGAAGCCGCCGGTGTGCTGCGACAGGTGGCGCGGCAGGCCCACCAGCTGGCCGGCCAGTTCCAGCAGCAGGCTCACCTGCCGGTCGTCGGGGTCGAGCCCGGCCTCCTGCAGGCGTTCGGGCGGCACCCGGGCGCCGTCCCACCAGCCCAGGCTGCGGGTGAGCCGGGCCAGCGCATCGGCCTCGATGCCCAGGGCCTGGCCCACGTCGCGCAGGGCGCTGCGTGGCCGGTAGCAGATGACCGCTGCGGTGAGCGCGGCCCGCTCGCGGCCGTAGCGGCGGTAGAGGTACTGGATGACCTCCTCGCGACGTTCGTGCTCGAAATCCACGTCGATGTCGGGTGGCTCGTTGCGCTCTTTGGAGATGAAGCGCTCGAACAGCACCGACAGCCGCGCCGGATCGACCTCGGTGATGCCCAGGCAGAAGCAGACCACGCTGTTGGCCGCCGACCCGCGCCCCTGGCACAGGATGCCCTGGCCCCGCGCGAAGGCCACGATGTCGTGCACCGTGAGGAAGTAGTGCTCGTAGCGCAGCTCGCCGATCAGGCCCAGCTCGTGTTCGATCTGCCGCTGCACCGCTGGCGGCGTGCCCTGCGGCCAGCGCCAGCGCGCACCCTGCTCCACCAGTTGCCGCAGCCAGCTGGCGGGCGTGTGACCGGCGGGCACCACCTCGTCGGGGTACTGGTAGCGCAGCTCGTCCAGCGAGAAGGTGCAGCGCGCCGCCACATCCAGCGTGGCGGCCAGCAGATCGGGCGGGAAACAGCGCCCCAGCACCAGGCGCGAACGCAGATGCCGCTCGGCATTGGGCTGCAGGGCCAGACCACAGTCGCGCAGCGGCCGGCCCAGCCGGGTGGCGGTCATGACGTCGTGCAGCGGTTTGCGCGAGCGCAGGTGCATCTGCACATCGCCCACCGCCACCAGCGGCACCGCCGTGAGGGCACTGCTCTGGCGCAGGCGGTGCAGCCAGAGCTCGTCGTCCAGCGCCCGCTGCTGCTCCACCCCCAGCCAGCAGCGGCCCACGAAGCGCTGCAGCAGCCAGCCGGCCAGGGCATCGAGCTGCGGCTGGGTGCTGGAGCGGGCGGGCACGGCGATCAGCACGCAGTCGTCGAGCTCACCTTGCCGGGCCATTACATCGAGCCGTGCGGCATCCAGCCGGTAGCGGCCCTTGGGGGCGCTGCGCCGCAGGCCGGTGATGCAGCGGCACAGGCGGCTGTAGCCGGCAGCGTTCACCGCCAGCACCAGCAGGGTGAAGCCGGGGCCGCCGTCGTCCACCCGGAACTGGCTGCCCACCAGCAGCTGCAGGCCGCATTCGCGCGCCGCCACATGGGCCCGCACCATGCCGGCCAGCGTGCATTCGTCGGTCAGGGCCAGGGCGCTGTAGCCCAGGGCATGGGCGCGGCGCACCAGCTCGTCGGGCTGGCTGGCGCCGCGCAGGAAGCTGAAGGCACTCAGGCACATGAGCTCGGCATACGCCGGCAACGGGGTTCCCATGCACTGGCCTCAGGCAAAGTGGCCGTGCAGGTACCAGGCCGGCTCCTGCTGCTGCGCCACCGGGCGGGTGCAGAACACCCACAGCAGCCCGGCGCGCGGCGAATGGGCGACCCAGTAATCGCGGGCGGCCGGGATGGCGCCCGACCCGACCGCACCACCGTCCCACCAGCCGCCTTCGATGCGCTGCGGCCCCGCCAGCAGCTGCAGCTCGCCGTGGTAGTGCGGCCGGTGCCGGCGCACCACCAGCCGCAGCGGTGGCGAGCGCAGAAAGCCCGGCTGCGGCCCCACGGCGGGCAGGGGCTGGCGCGGGTGGCCGGCGGATGGCGCAACGACCGCCTCGGTCGCGGGACACCAGCGCACCATGGCCTCGGGCCGGTGGTCTTCGCACGGCAGCGGGCGCAGCACCCGCTGCGGCCCCAGCCGGGCCGCGAGGCGCTCGAGCACCGGCATCAGGCCCTCGGCCTGGGTGGTGGCGGCATCGGCCCACCAGCCGGCGGCCTGCGGCTGCAATGGCTGCACTTCCAGGGCTTCGAGCACCAGCTCGCCCACCGGGGCCTGCAGGGTCACGTGCGCCAGGTGCTCGGTCAGCAGGCGCTGCAGGTGGTCGATGTCGCGCGTGGGCGTGGCGGTGCGCCAGACCAGCTCGCCGCCCGGCCCGGCATCGCGCGGGCGCAGGCCGTCGTGCAGCCAGCGCAAGCGGCAGGCCTGCACACCGGCCTGCCGGGCTGTGAGCCAGCCCTGCAGCGGCAGCAGCAGGCGCCGGGCGCCCTCCCCCAGCGCCTCGGCCTGCTCCAGGCGCCAGGGCAGTTCCAGCCGGGCCTCGAAGCGCTCGGGTACCACCACCCAGGTGTGCACCGACGGGCGCAGGCCCAGCGCCTGGTCCATCCCCTCCAGCAACGCGGCCCCGAAACGGCGGGCCACCGCACCGCGCGGGCGCCGGCGCAGATCGCCCAGGGTGAGACAGCCGGTCTGGGCGAGCACGGCGGCATGGGGCACGGCGGCATCCAGCACGGTCAGCGGCAGCGGGTCGAGCGCATCGGCGGGCAGATCCGGCGCGCCGGGCAGGCCGGCGCGGGCCAGGGCCAGCGCGGCCAGCGACTGCGGGGCCCAGGACGGCGGGGCCACACCCAGTTCACGCCCCTGCACCTCCACCCGCGCCCGCAGCGCCGGCCAGCCGCCGAACAGGCGCAGGCTGCCCTGCACCTCCATGAGCACGGCGTCGCCCTGGCAGGTCACCCGGGGCGTGAAGCTCAATGCCCAGTGGGTGAGGGCCTGCGGCCAGGGTTGCGGCCGCGCATCAGGCGGCGGGAGCCAGGCGGCCCAGAGCATGGTTCACCTCGTTGGCGGCGGCCTGGTCCGGCAACGCCATCGGCAAGGGCATGGCCTCCACCGGGTGCAGCAGGCCATCCGGCTGGGCCTGGCCCAGGCGCTGCTGGCGCGGCGAGAGCACCGCCGACAGGCCGCCCGGCACCGAAGGCAGGGTCAGTATCTGCAACAGCGGCGGCCCGCGCCGCTTGAGCACTTCCAGCTGCAAGGTCCAGCCGCTGGCCGAGGCCAGGCGCAGACGCAGCGGTGCGGGCGACGACACCGCTGCGGCCGACCACGGCCGGCACACGAACACCGGCCGGCCCGCACCGGCCGCCAGCACCTGCAGGCGGCGCAAGGCCCCCGGCGGCACCCGGTCCAGCCAGAGCAGCACGGCCGCAGCCTGGCCCCGCACCAGCTGCTCGGCCGCCCACAGGCGCTCGCGCGACGCATCGGCCTGGACCCAGACCAGCCGGGCCGGCGGCAACCCGCTGCACCACCAGCCGGGCGGATGCGGCGGCTCGGGTGCGCCCACCAGGGCCACCGGCGTGTCGGCGCGGGCCAGGGCGGGCAAGAGCAGCCGTGCTTCCAGCGCACCGGGGCATTCACACAGCAGCTCGGTCAGGCCTTCGGCCGGCCAGCCGCCACCGGGCAGCTCGGCATCCAGCGCCGGCCAGCCGGTGGGCCAGACCGGGGTATCGGGGCGTTCCAGGCGGTCGGCGCGCCAGACGGTGGCGCCGCCTTCCAGAGACAAGGCATCCATGATCACTCGATTGAAAATACTGTTTATATATACAGTACACAAACGTGATTGCCCTGTCCAGAAACTCCGTCATACCCCCCGGCCTACCATCGGGCATGACCCGCCCCCACCCCACCGACCGCATCACACCGACCGAACTGTCGGTCCGCATCTGGCAGGAACTGCAGCGCGCCACCGTCGACCGGCACCACGAATGGCGCACCCCGGTGCTGGCCAGCGTGGACGCCGACGGCCTGCCCCAGGCCCGCACCGTGGTGCTGCGCCGGGCCGATGCCGACACCCGCACCCTCACCTGCTTCACCGATGCGCGCAGCCCCAAATGCGCCGACCTGCACGCCCGCCCGCAGGCCGCCCTGGTGTTCTGGAGCCAGCGGCTGGGCTGGCAGCTGCGGGTGCGCGCACAGGCCACGGTGCACACCGACGGCCCGGCCGTGCAGGCCGCCTGGGAACGGGTGCGGCAGTCGGCCGCCGCCAGCGACTACCTCATGCCCCGGGCACCGGGGGCGCCGCTGGACGAGGCCCCCTCGGCGCCAACCGGCACAGACCACCACCTGGCCATCGTGCGGCTGCAGGTGAGCGGCATCGACTGGCTGGAACTGCACCGCGACGGGCATCGGCGGGGGTGCTGGGATGGCGGACCGGCCGAGGGTGATGAGCCGGCGGGTTGGGCCTGGCTGACGCCGTGACATCGGCTGCATCAGATGCACCAATGAAAAAACCCGCTGCTCTTTCGAACAGCGGGTTTCCCGTGTAATGGTCGGCGTGGCGGGATTCGAACTCGCGACCCCTTGCACCCCATGCAAGTGCGCTACCAGGCTGCGCTACACGCCGACAAGCCTCGCATTATAGCCGGCGAAAAGGGCTCCCTCAGGGGGTGATGCGAAGAAGTTCGCGGATTTCCAGCAGCTCGCGGCGGACATCGGTCCACACCCCGGCGGGGGCACTCACCACGGGGGCGGTGACCACCTCGTCGTCGAGCTCGTCGTCATGGATGACGCTGTCGAGCTCCATCACATCGATGGCCTCGTCGTCCCCCTGGCGGCGGTGTTCGCGCTCGGCCTGGGCGATTTCCTGCAGCTTGTTGCGGGCACCGCTGATGGTGAAGCCCTGGTCGTACAGCAGCTCGCGGATGCGCCGGATCATCAGCACTTCGTGGTGCTGGTAATAGCGGCGGTTGCCACGCCGCTTCATGGGCCTGAGCTGGGTGAACTCCTGCTCCCAGTACCGCAGCACGTGAGGCTTGACGCCGCACAGCTCCCCGACCTCACCGATGGTGAAGTAGCGCTTGGCCGGGATGGGAGGGAGCGTTTTTTCCATTGAAAATCAAGGCGGTACGGACCGAACCTTGAAATTTACTCTAACACGCTGGCGGTGCCTACCAGCGAGCCGATTTGTGGGGGAGAAATGACGAAACCGCCGATACCCCAGGGGCATCGGCGGTCGAACGGTCGGTGTTCAGGTGCCGACGGCAGCCGCCTGCACCTGCTCCTTGAGCTTGGGGCTGGCGTGGAAAGTGACCACGCGGCGGGCCTCGATGGCCACCGGCTCGCCGGTGCGCGGGTTGCGCCCCGGGCGCGGGGCCTTGGTGCGGATCTGGAAATTGCCGAAGCCGGAGATCTTGACGTCGGTACCGTCCACCAGGCTGTCGGTGATGAGATCGAAGAAGGCGTCGATCATGTCCTTCGACTCACGCTTGTTCAGACCGATCTGGTCGAACAGCAGTTCGGCCAGTTGCGCCTTGGTCAGTGCCGGGGTTTCCAGGCTTTCCACTGCGAGTTCCATGCGGTGTTCCCTTGCGTGTTCAGGCGCGCAGACGG
Source organism: Allobosea thiooxidans (assembly GCA_943370825.1). Classification (GTDB taxonomy): domain Bacteria; phylum Pseudomonadota; class Gammaproteobacteria; order Burkholderiales; family Burkholderiaceae_C; genus Hydrogenophaga. The sequence continues at coordinate 33,679 of CALRSR020000015.1, forward strand.
GCGCCGACCCGCTGCTGCAATGCTTCGAGCGAGGCCTTCACGACGGCCTCGATGTCTTCTTCGGTCAGTGTAGCGTCGTCGCGGTTGAGCACCAGACGGACGGCCAGGCTGCGCTCGTCCGGCGCCAGACCGCCACCACTGGTGCCGGCCTTCGGGCGGTAGACGTCGAACAGGCGGGCCTCGCGCAGCCAGGGGTTGCCGGGCGCGTGGATGGCGGCCATGACCGCGTCGTGCGTGACCGCCTCGCTCACCACGATGGCCAGGTCGCGCTCCACCGGCTGGTGGCGGCTGACCGGTTGGTAGGCCGGCACCGGACGCTCCAGGACAGCTTCCAGATCGAGCTCGAACAGGACCGGCGCCGCGCTCAGGTCGTAGCCCTGGCGCCAGCGCGGGTGCAGTTCGCCCACATGGCCGATGCAGCGCTCGCCCAGCCAGACGCTGGCGCAGCGGCCCGGGTGCAGGGCCGGGTGTTCGGCAGCGCGGAAGACCGGTTTGCGCGGCGCCAGCAGCGCCTCCACGTCGGCCTTCACATCAAAGAAATCGACCGCGCGCGGGGCCTGGCCCCATTGCAGCGGTGCCACCGGGCCGAAGGCCAGTCCGGCCACGCGGCGTGGCTGGTCGAAGCCGGCCACGGTGGTGTCGGAATCCGGCACCGACGCGTCCTTGCGGAACACGCGACCCAGCTCGAACAGACGCACGCGGTCGGCGCGGCGGTCGAGGTTGAACTTGAGCACCTGCAGCAGGCTGCCCAGCAGCGACGAGCGCATCACGCTCATCTGGCTGGCAATCGGGTTGAGCAGGCGGATCGGGTCGGTGTTGCCGGCCAGCTCGCGTTCCCAGCGCTCCTCCACGAAGCTGAAGTTGATGGTTTCCTGGTAGCCCAGGCCGGCAAGCTGGCGGCGCACCGCAAAGCTGCCGCGCTGCGCCTCCGGCCGGATCTTGGCCGTGATGGGCGCCAGCGGCGGGGTCTGGGACAGCTGGTCGAAGCCGATGATGCGCACCACCTCCTCGATCAGGTCTTCCTCGATCTGCAGATCGAAGCGCCACGAAGGCGGCACCACGGTCACCGTGCCTTCGCCCTCGCTGACCTCCAGGCCCAGACGGCGCAGCGCACCGGCGCATTGTTCCTGGCTCAGGGGCATGCCCACCACGCGGTTGGCACGGGCCACGCGCAGCACCACAGGGCGCTGCTCGGGCAGCTTGACCACCCGGTCGTCGATCGGGCCGGCCTGGCCACCGCAGATGTCAAGCACCAGCTGCGTGATGCGCTCGATGTGCTGCACCGTGGTGGCCGGGTCCACGCCGCGCTCGAAGCGGTGACCGGCATCGGTGCTGAAGTTGTAGCGGCGCGAACGCCCGGCTACGGCCTTTGGCCACCAGAAGGCGGCCTCGATGTAGATGTTCTGCGTGTCGTCCGACACCGCCGTGGCATCGCCACCCATGATGCCGGCCAGCGATTCCACCGCCTGGTCATCGGCGATCACGCCCACCTCGGCGTCCACCGTGATGGTGTTGCCATTCAGCAGCTTGAGCTGTTCGCCCTCGCGGCCCCAGCGCACCTGCAGGCCGCCGTGTATCTTGTCGAGGTCGAAGATGTGCGAGGGGCGGCCCAGCTCGAACATCACATAGTTGGAGATGTCGACCAGCACCGACACGCTGCGCTGGCCGCAGCGGGCCAGCCGCTCGACCATCCAGGCCGGCGTGGCCACCCGGGTGTTCACGCCGCGCACGATGCGGCCGCTGAAACGCCCGCACAGGTCGGGGGCCTGCACCTGCACCGGCAGGCGGTCCTGCAGGGTCACGGCAGCGGCCGGGAACTCAGGCTGCACCAGCGGGGCGCCGGTCAGGGCCGACACCTCGCGGGCAATGCCCTGGATGCTCAGGCAGTGCGCCAGATTCGGCGTGAGCTTGAGCGTGAACAGCATGTCGTCCAGGCCCAGCTGCTCGCGGATGTCGCGGCCCACCGGCGCATCGGCCGGCAGTTCCAGCAGACCACCGTGGTCTTCCGAGAGCTTGAGCTCGCGGGCCGAGCACAGCATGCCCTGGCTCTCCACGCCGCGCAGCTTGCCCAGCTTGATGGCAAAGGGCTTGCCGTCCTCACCCGGCGGCAGCTCGGCGCCCACCAGGGCGCACGGCACCTTGATCCCGACGCGCGCATTGGGCGCACCGCACACGATGTTGAGCGGGCTGCCCTGCCCCACATCCACCTGGCACACGCGCAGGCGATCGGCATTGGGGTGCTGGACCGCCTCGATGATTTCGCCCACCACCACGCGGGTGAAGGGAGGCGCCACCGGTTGCAGCTCTTCGACCTCCAGACCGGCCATGGTCAGGGTGTCGGCCAGCTGCTGGCTGGTCAGGTCGGGGTTGCAGAAGGCGCGAAGCCAGGATTCGGGGAATTGCATGGGTTCAGCTCAACAAGACTTCAACGGAACTGCGAGAGGAAGCGGACGTCGCCGTCAAAGAACAGGCGCAGGTCGTTGACGCCGTAACGCAGCATGGTCAGCCGGTCCGGTCCCATGCCGAAGGCAAAGCCGATGTATTTCTCGGGGTCCAGCCCCATGTTGCGCACCACGTTCGGGTGCACCTGGCCAGACCCGGCCACTTCCAGCCAGCGGCCGGCCAGCGGGCCGCTCTGGAACTGGATGTCGATCTCGGCGCTGGGCTCGGTGAACGGGAAGAAGCTGGGGCGGAAACGCAGCACCAGATCGTCGCTTTCGAAGAAGGTGCGGCAGAAATCGGTGAAGACGAACTTGAGGTCCTTGAAGCTCACGTTCTCGCCGATCCACAGGCCTTCGCACTGGTGGAACATGGGCGAGTGGGTGGCGTCGCTGTCCACGCGGTAGGTGCGGCCCGGTGCGATCACGCGGATCTCCGGCATCGGCTGACCCGCATCCAGCGCAGCGCGGTGACGCTTGACGTGCTGCACCGCATGGCGGATCTGCATCGGGCTGGTGTGGGTGCGCAGCAGGTTGGGCGCCTTGGCCGAACCGCCTTCCACATAAAAGGTGTCGTGCATGGAACGCGCCGGGTGATCCTCAGGCGTGTTCAGGGCGGTGAAGTTGAACCAGTCGGACTCGATCTCGGGGCCGTCGGCCACCTCGAAACCCATGGAGCCGAAGATCGCCTCGATGCGTTCGAGCGTCAGGCTCACCGGGTGCAGACCGCCGCTGCCCTGGCCCCGGCCGGGCAGCGTGACGTCCAGTGCCTCGGCCTTGAGCTGCGCCTGCAGCTCGGCATCGGCCAGGGCCTGGCGACGCTCGGTCAGCGCGGCCTCGATGGCCTGCTTGGCCAGGTTGATGGCGGCACCCCGGGTCTTCTTCTCGTCCACCGACAGGGCAGCCATGCCCTTCATCAGCTCGGTGATGCGGCCGGACTTGCCCAGGTACTGCGCCTTGGCGTTTTCCAGATCGGCCGGTGCGGTGGCCTGTGCGAATGCGGCGCGTGCGCCGTCGACCAGTGCGTCCAACTCGTTCATGTGTGGGGGCTGTGTGCGAAACCAAAGAAAAAAGGGATTGAAGCCGCGAGGTGTTCCCTCAAGCCCCAACCCCTTTGAGCGGCGGGCGGCTGGGCCGCCCGTCCGTGAATCAAGCGGCCAGCTTGGCTTTGACTTGCTCCACGATGCTGCCGAAAGCCGCCGGATCGTTGACGGCCAGATCGGCCAGGACCTTGCGGTCGATCTCGATCTGGGCCTTCTTCAGGCCGTTGGCGAACTGGCTGTACGTCAGGCCGCAAGCACGGGCACCGGCGTTGATACGCGCGATCCACAGCTGGCGGAACACGCGCTTCTTGGTGCGGCGGTCACGGTAGGCATATTGCCCGGCCTTCATCACCGCCTGCTTGGCGATGCGGAAGACATTGCCGCGGCGGCCGCGGAAACCTTTGGCCAGAGCCAGGACTTTCTTGTGTCGGGCGCGAGCCGTGACACCACGTTTGACGCGAGGCATGTGTGTTCTCCTGTTCGTCGTTGATCAAATGCCCATGCCGGGCAGCATCTGTGCCATGTGACCCATGTTGGTCTCATGCACGGTGACTGCTCCACGCAGGTGGCGCTTGTTCTTGGTGGTCTTCTTGGTCAGGATGTGACGCTTGAAGGCTTGACCGCGCTTGACGGTGCCACCGGGACGAACGCGAAAACGCTTCTTCGCGCTGCTTTTGGTCTTCATTTTGGGCATCTTCATGCTCCTTCTTGATTTGTGCTCGTGAGGCGCCGCGAACCTTCCGCGGACTTGCTGGCCCCGAGCCACTTTTGTTCGGCCGCCTTTCGGTGACCGTTCGGGTCAGGGCACAAGGCCCTGCCCCGGTACCGCGCGGGGGACCAACCCCGCACAGACCGTCTTTCGCCGACAGCGGTCAGGCCGTCTGGCTGGTCGAAGGCGTTGCCGCCTCGGCCGGTTTGCTGGTTGCGCCCGGCTTCTTGCGACCCGGGGCAATCATCATGATCATCTGGCGACCTTCGAGCTTGGGGAACTGCTCCACCAGGATCGTGTCACCGAGGTCGTCACGGATGCGGTTCAGCAGGGCCAGCCCCAGTTCCTGGTGCGTGATTTCCCGGCCGCGGAACCGCAACGTGATCTTGCATTTGTCGCCGTCGTCCAGAAAACGACGGATGTTGCGCATCTTGATGTTGTAGTCGCCGTCATCGGTACCCGGGCGGAACTTGATCTCCTTGATCTCGATGACGGTCTGCTTGGCTTTGGCTTCCGCCGCCTTCTTCTGCTCCTGGTACTTGAACTTGCCGTAATCCATCAGCCGGCAAACCGGGGGGTTTGCGGTGGCTGCGATCTCGACCAGATCGACATCCAGTTCCCCTGCCATGCGCAGCGCTTCCTGAAGACTGACGATGCCCAGGGGCTCGTTCTCGGGGCCGTTGAGGCGGACCTCGGGGGCCATGATTTCCCGGTTCAGGCGGTGTGCGCGCTCTTCACGCTGGCGGCGGTCGCGAAAGTTGGTAGCGATGGTTTGTTCCTTGCGTGGGCAGATGTTGAAAAGGCGGCATTCACGCCGCCGTCGGCCAGCGCCATGGGCTCCGCGGCTGATGGGGCAAGGTCGGATGCAGGGGAATCAGGCCCGGGTGGCGACGTCGGTCGCGACCCGCTGGGCGAAGGCTTCCAGCGACATGACCCCGAGGTCTTGATTGCCCCGGGCCCGCACAGCCACGGCGCCAGCGGCCATTTCCTTGTCACCCACGACAACAATGAAAGGCAGCTTTTGCAACGCGTGCTCCCGTATTTTATAGGTGATTTTCTCGTTGCGCAGGTCGGTCACCACCCTAAACCCTTGATTCTGCAGCGTTTTCGCCACCTGTCGGACGTAATCGGCCTGTGCGTCGGTGATGTTGAGCACCGCCACCTGGGTCGGGGCCAGCCAGGTGGGCAATGCGCCGGCGTGCTGTTCGATCAGGATGCCGATGAATCGCTCCAGGCTTCCCACGATGGCGCGGTGCAGCATGACCGGTCGGTGGCGGGCGCCGTCCTCGCCCACGAACTCGGCGTCCAGACGCTCCGGCAGGTTGGGATCGACCTGGATGGTGCCGCACTGCCACTGCCGGCCCAGCGCGTCCTTCAGGGTGTACTCGATCTTGGGGCCGTAGAAGGCGCCCTCGCCCGGCAGGTACTCGAACTCGCAGCCCGAGGCCTTGAGGCCGGCAGCCAGGGCGGCCTCGGCCTTGTCCCAGCTCTCCTCGGTGCCGATGCGTTTTTCCGGTCGGGTCGAGAGCTTGTACAGGATCTCGGTGAAGCCGAAGTCCTTGTAGACCTTCTGCAGCAGCGTGGTGAAGGCCGTGACTTCGGCCTGGATCTGGTCTTCGGTGCAGAAGATGTGGCCATCGTCCTGGGTGAAGCCGCGCACCCGCATGATGCCGTGCAGGCCGCCGGTGGGCTCGTTGCGGTGGCACTGGCCGAACTCGCCGTAACGCAGCGGCAGGTCGCGATAGCTCTTGATGCCCTGCTTGTAGATGAGGATGTGGCCCGGGCAGTTCATCGGCTTGAGCGCGTAGTCGCGCTTCTCCGATTCGGTGGTGAACATGTTCTCGCGGTACTTGTCCCAGTGGCCGGTCTTCTCCCACAGGGCCTTGTCCAGGATCTGCGGACCCTTGACCTCCTGGTAACCGTTCTCGCGGTAGACCCGGCGCATGTACTGCTCGACCTCCTGCCACAGGGTCCAGCCCTTGGGGTGCCAGAACACGGTGCCGGGCGAATGCTCGTCCAGGTGGAACAGATCCAGTTCGCGGCCGAGCTTGCGGTGATCGCGCTTCTCGGCTTCTTCCAGCATGGTGAGGTACTTCTGCAGGTCTTCCTTGCTGGCCCAGGCCGTGCCGTAGACCCGCTGCAGCATCTCGTTGCGGTGATCGCCGCGCCAGTAGGCGCCGGCCACCTTCATGAGCTTGAAGTGCTTGAGCTTGCCGGTGCTGGGCACGTGAGGGCCACGGCACAGGTCCTCGAAGCCGCCTTCGCGGTAGAGGCTCACGTCTTCACCGGCCGGGATGCTGGCGATGATCTCGGCCTTGTAGTGCTCGCCCATGGCCTTGAAATGCGCCACGGCTTCGTCGCGCGGCAGCACTCGACGCTCGACCTTCTCGTCCTTGGCCGCGAGTTCGGCCATGCGTTTCTCGATGGCGGCCAGATCCTCCGGCGTGAACGGGCGCTTGTACGAGAAGTCGTAATAGAAGCCATTGTCGATGACCGGGCCGATGGTCACCTGGGCGTCGGGGTACAGCTCCTTGACGGCATAGGCCAGCAGGTGGGCGGTGGAGTGGCGGATCATCTCCAGGCCGTCGGCGTCCTTGGCCGTGACGATGGCCAGCGAGACATCACGGTCGATGGTGAAGCTGGTATCCACCAGACGGCCGTCGACCTTGCCACCCAGGGCCGCCTTGGCCAGGCCGGTGCCGATGGAGGCGGCCACATCGGCCACCGTCACCGGTGCGGGGAAGCTGCGTTGAGAACCGTCGGGAAGCGTGATCTGGGGCATGGCGGATTCCGAAAACAAAAAAGCGCGGCAGGGGCCGCGCTGAGAACAGAAGGGAAACGGGTGGGCAGGCGCGAACTGCGGGCCTCAAGGGGCCGTGGAGGACAAAGCCTGAGTTCGCGGTGTCATAACCGTTGCGCCTTTCTCGTTCTTGCTGATTGAACAGACCCGCGATTGTCCCACAAACTCTTTTCATGCCCGCCCACCACACCCTGCCCGTTCCTGCCCGGCCGCTGCGCCACCTGCTCTGCGTGTGCCTGCTGGCAGCCTGGCCCGCCGCGCATGCGCAGACCACCAGCAGCCTGAACCTTCTGGGCATGGGCTTCGTCCGGTTGCCGGCGGGGGAATTCCTCATGGGCGGCGCCGAGTCGGCCGATCGGCTGGCGCGGGACTACCCTGCCCTGGAACGCGAGCGTCTGGAAGGGCTGACCGACGAAGCCCCAGTGCACCGGGTGCGCATCACCAGACCCTTCGAGATGGCGCGGCACGAGGTCACGGTGGGGCAGTTCCGTGCGTTCCTGCAGCGCTCGGGCCATGTGCCGGAATCGGTGGCCGACGGCACCGGCGGCTACGGCTGGCGGGCCGACTACAACCCCGCCACCACCGAGCGCGGCGACGCCTTCGAGGGCCGGCTGCCGCGCTACGCCTGGGACCAGCCGGGCTTCCCGCAGACCGACGACCACCCGGTCACCAACGTCACCTGGAACGATGCCGTGGCCCTGGCCCGCTGGCTGAGTGCAGCCGAGGGACGCACCTACCGGCTACCGACCGAGGCCGAGTGGGAATACGCCTGCCGCTCCGGCAGCACCACGCGCTACCAGCATGGCGACGACCCGGCCGGCCTGACCCGCAGCGGCAACACCTTCGATGCCGCCACCGCCGCCCTCTGGCCCGCCTGGCGCGACCGGGCCACCCCCGGCCACGACGGCCACACCTTCACCGCACCCGTGGGCTCGTTCGACGCCAATGCCTTTGGCCTGCACGACATGCACGGCAATGTGTGGGAATGGGTGTCCGACTGGTATGGGGAGGACTGGTACGCCCGCTCCCCGCAGGACGACCCGGCCGGCCCGCCGGACGGCAACGTCAAGGTGCGTCGGGGTGGCTCCTGGCACAGCTGGCCGCTGTATGCGCGCTGCTCGTTCCGCAACTGGAACACGGTGCAGACGCGCTACCCGCTGGTGGGCATGCGGCTGGTGCGCGAGGTGAACGACTGAAACGGACGGACGATTCGCCCATGAAAAAAGCCCGGGACCGGCCCGGGCTTTCCTGTCTCCTCCTCCGCTCTGTGGCGGACCCGGGATCAGTGGAACTGCTCTTCTTCGGTCGAGCCGGTCAGGGCCTTCACGCTGGACGACCCACCCTGGATGACGGTGGTCACGTCGTCGAAGTAGCCGGCGCCGACTTCCTGCTGGTGCGACACGAAGGTGTAACCCTGTTCGCGGGCCTTGAACTCGGGCTCCTGCACCATGTTGACGTAGTGCTTCATGCCTTCGCCGCGGGCATAGGCGTGGGCGAACTGGAAGGTGTTGAACCAGTTGATGTGGATGCCGGCCAGGGTGATGAACTGGTACTTGTAGCCCAGTGCCGACAGCTCTTCCTGGAAGGCGGCGATGGTCTTGTCGTCCAGGTTCTTCTTCCAGTTGAACGACGGCGAGCAGTTGTAGCTCAGCAGCTTGCCCGGGCAGGCGGCGTGCACGGCCTGCGCGAATTCACGGGCGAAGCCCAGGTCGGGCGTGCCGGTCTCGCACCACACCAGATCGGCGTAGGGGGCGTAGGCCACGCCACGGCTGATGGCCTGCTCCAGACCGTTCTTGACGCGGTAGAAGCCTTCCTGGGTGCGCTCGCCGGTGAGGAAGGGCTTGTCGTTGGCGTCGTGGTCGGAGGTGATCAGGTTGGCGGCCTCGGCATCGGTGCGGGCCAGGATCAGGGTGGGCACGCCCATGGTGTCGGCGGCGAAGCGGGCCGAGATCAGCTTCTCGATGGCTTCCTGCGTGGGCACCAGCACCTTGCCGCCCATGTGGCCGCACTTCTTCACGGCGGCCAGCTGGTCTTCGAAGTGCACGCCGGCGGCACCGGCGGCGATCATGTTCTTCATGAGTTCGAAGGCGTTGAGCACACCACCGAAACCGGCTTCAGCGTCGGCCACGATGGGCAGGAAGTAGTCGATGAACTCGGCAGCGCCCGGCTCGATGCCGCGGCTCCACTGGATCTCGTCGGCGCGCTTGAAGGTGTTGTTGATGCGGCGGACCATGGTGGGCACCGAGTCGTAGGCGTAGAGCGACTGGTCGGGGTACATGGTCTCGGAGGTGTTGCCGTCGGCGGCCACCTGCCAGCCCGACAGGTACACCGCTTCCAGACCGGCCTTGGCCTGCTGCATGGCCTGGCCGGCGGTGATGGCGCCGAAGGCGTTCACATAGCCTTTCTTGGCACCGCCGTTGACCTTGTCCCACAGCTTCTCGGCACCGCGCTGGGCCAGGGTGTATTCGATCGGCTGGCTGCCACGCAGGCGAACCACGTCGGCGGCGCTGTAGCCACGCTTCACACCCTTCCAGCGGGGGTTGGTGGCCCAGTCTTTTTCCAGGGCCTCGATCTGTTGGGCACGGCTGAGTTGCTGATTCAGGGATTGCGGCATGGTGATGCTCCTTGAGAGGGGTTTGAAATCGGTCGGGCTGTCCGGCATCGGTCGGCTTCGGTGTGGGGACCGTGGCGGTGCCGTTGGAAAGACTTTAAGTCTTATAGAAGACCTGCGGAAGCTCTTATGTCTTATATAAGAGAAAAAAGTTTTTCCAATCAAATCAAGCAACTTCACATGTAATTTCTCTATGCGGAAAAGCTTTTCTTGGATTGAGAAAAAATCGTGCGCCGCAGCATGAGTAGATTCCGCATTGCGGAACGCTCTTCATCCATGCTGAAAACCCCATCAAGACCTCAGGCATCATCCGGCCACCGATGCATCCGGACCGCTCCATGACCGACCGCTCCCTTCCCCGCTGGATGGCCTACGGCTGCCTGGCCCTCAGCATGGCCCTGGTGGGCAGCTACGTGGCCCTGTCCAAGCCGCTGGTGCTGGTGTTTCCGGTGTTCCTGCTGGCCTGGCTGCGCTTCGGCGTCGGGGCCCTGGCCATGGCGCGCTGGCTGCGCAAGCCGGCCGACGAGCCGCCGATGACGCCCCGCACCCGCTGGCTGCTGTTCCTGGAATCGTTCCTGGGCAACTTCCTGTTCTCCATCTGCATGCTCTACGGCGTCAGCCTGACCACCGCCGTGGCGGCCGGCGTGGTGATGTCGTCGATCCCGGCGGTGGTGGCGGTGCTGAGCTGGATCTTCCTGCGCGAGCGCATCGGTGGCCGCAGTCTGGCCGGCATTGCCTGTGCAGCGGTGGGCATAGGCCTGTTCTCGCTGCAGAAGCCGGCCACGCCCGAGGCCGCCGGTTCCCTGGCCTGGCTGGGCAACCTGCTGGTGTTTGCCGCCGTGGTGTGCGAGGCCTCGTACGTGGTCATCGGCAAGCGCCTGACCGACGGCCTGGGGCCGCGACGCATCTCGGCCCTCATCAATCTGGTGGGGCTCGCGCTGGTCACTCCCATGGGGCTGTGGGCCGCGCTGTCGTTCGACTTCTCGGCGGTGCAGACGCCCATGTGGGTGCTGCTGGTGTTCTACGGACTGGCCGCCAGCGTGTGGACCGTGTGGTTGTGGATGACTGGTCTGCGCACCGTGCCGGCATCGCAGGCCGGTGTGTTCACCGTCATGCTGCCCATCAGCGCGGCGGCCATCGGAGTGCTGTTCATGGGCGAGGTGCTCACGCCGGTGCAGCTGCTGGCCTTCGGCATTGCCCTGCTGGGGCTGGTGCTGGCCACGCTGCCGCAGCGTTCGCAGGGTTGATGCTCAGAGGCACCACAGCCCGGTCGGCCGGGTGATGCCCATCCAGAGCGCCCAGCCCGAGGTCACCAGCAAGGCCAGGCCGGCCAGCCGTATGCCCCAGGCGCCCGATCGGGCGGCCTTGAGGCGCAGCATGAGCCACGGTCCGGCAATGAGCGACACCGAGGTGCCCAGACAGAACAAGGCCATGACCGCCGCGCCCTCCAGCGCGTTGGCAGTGAGCGAAGCCACCAGCAGGGCCGAGTACAGCAGGCCGCAGGGCATCAGCGCCCATCCCACACCCAGCACCACCGGTGCGCGTGGGCCCAGTCGGGTCATGACCGGACGGGCGCGGCGCCAGATGCCCTGCCCCAGGCCATCGATCCAGGCCGGCTGGCGCGCCCGCAGCAGCAGCAGCAGACCCAGCAGCAGGGCCGCCACGTGAAAGCTGGTCCACAGCGGGCGCAGCACAGCGGTGTGGGTGCCCAGCCAGGCCAGACCCTGCACCGAACCGGCAGCGAAAGCGCCGAACAGCGCATAGCCCAACAGGCGACTGGCCTGGAAAGTGAGCAGCGCCCGGGTGCCCGAGTGGCCGGCCGCGCGCGCGATGCCGGTGCAGGCAGCGCCGCACATGGCCACGCAGTGCGGCCCGCCCACCAGGCCCATGAACAGGGCCGTCACGGCCATGGAGGTCTGCATGACAGGACTGTAGTCTCGCCGGGGTTCAGATGATCTTCGAGAACCGCGCCCGGTCCTGATCGGTCTGCAGGTAGCGGTCGAACACCATGGCAATGGCCCGCACCAGGTACCAGCCACGCGCGGTGACCTGCAGGCCGCTGTCGTTGACCTGCACCAGCCCGGCGTCCACCAGCGGCTGCAGGGCCACGAACTCCCGCGCAAAGTAGGTGCGGCTGTCGATCAGGTGCCCCAGGTCGATGGACTCGAACGACAGCTCGCCCTGGCACATGATGGACATGATGACTGCGCGGCGCAGCAGGTCGTCGCGGTTGAGCGCCAGGCCGCGCACGATGGGCAGGCGGCCCTGGTCGAGCAGGTCGTAGTACTCCTCCAGCGTCTTAGCGTTCTGGCTGTAGGTGGCACCGATGCGGCCGATGGCCGACACACCCAGGGCGATCAGATCGCAGTCGGGCCGGGTGCTGTAGCCCTGGAAGTTGCGGTGCAGCCGGCCCTGGCGCTTGGCCACGGCCAGGGCGTCGTCGGGCAGCGCGAAGTGGTCCATGCCCACGTACACATAGCCGGCATCGCCCAGCGCATCGAGCGAGGCCGACAACATGGCCAGCTTGTCGCCCGGGCTGGGCAGCTCGGCGCTCAGGATGCGGCGCTGCGGCTTGAACCGGCTGGGCAGATGGGCGTAGGCATAGAGCGCAATGCGGTCCGGACGCAGCAGCGACACCAGGTCCAGCGTGTGGGCAAACGACTCCGGCGTCTGCAGCGGCAGGCCGTAGATCAGGTCCACGTTGACCGACTCGAACCCGATCTCGCGCGCTGCTGCGACCAGCGCAAACACCTGCTCGGCCGGCTGCACACGGTGCACCGCTTTCTGCACCGTGGGGTCGAAGTCCTGCACACCGAAGCTCAGGCGGTTGAAGCCCAGCCGGTGCAGCACCTCCAGCCGCTCGCGGCTGACGGTGCGGGGATCGACCTCCACCGAATACTCGCCGCCCGGCACCAGGGTGAAGTGGCGGCGGACCATGTGCATCAGGTCGGACAGCTCCTCGTCCGACAGGAAGGTGGGCGTGCCGCCGCCCAGGTGCAGCTGCGACACCGACTGCCCGGTGCCCAGGTGCTGCACCTGCAGCTCCATCTCGCGCGAGAGGTAACGCAGGTACTCGGCCGCCTTGCCGTGGTGCCGGGTGATCACCTTGTTGCAGGCGCAGTAGTAGCAGACCGATTCGCAGAACGGAATGTGCACATAGATGGACAGCGGCAGCGCCATGGAGCCGGCGCGGCGCTGCGCCAGGGCCTGGGTGTAGTCGGCTTCGCTGAAGGCTTCGACGAAACGGTCCGCCGTGGGGTAGGAGGTGTAGCGGGGCCCGGGCACGTCGAAGCGTCGCAGCAGGTCGTCGGGTATGGCATGGCTCACGGGCATGGCTCCTGGTTTCTTCCTCGGATGCCTGCACTGTGACGCCGGCCACCCCGCGCGGTATTGACAGGGATCAAGGGTCGGGCGTGCAGGCCGCAATCCGCACTGGGCTGGTGCGGATGCATCGACACCCCCCGAGGCATCGGTTAACCTTCCGTGAAAATCACCACCCGCTTATGGACGTTCAAGCCATCAAGGTCGCCTGCTCCAGCTGCAATCTGCGCGAACTCTGCCTGCCCATGGGGCTGAACGAGGCAGAGATGGACAAGCTTGACCACATCATCTCCACCCGCCGCCGCATCAAGCGCGGTGCGGCCTTGTTCAGCGCCGGCGACCGCTTCACATCGCTGTACGCCGTGCGCTCGGGCTTCTTCAAGACCTGCGTGACCACGCCGGACGGTCGCGACCAGGTGACCGGTTTCCAGATGACGGGCGAGATCATCGGCCTGGACGGCATCGTCAATGACCGGCACTCGGTCGACGCCATCGCACTGGAGGACGCCGAGGTCTGCGTCATGCCCTTCGACGAGGTCGAGCAGCTCTCGCGCGAGTTCACCACGCTGCAGCATCACGTCCACAAGATCATGAGCCGCGAGATCGTGCGCGACCACAGCGTCATGCTGCTGCTGGGCAGCATGCGGGCCGAGGAACGCCTGGCCGCCTTCCTGCTCAACCTGGTGCAGCGCCTGCACGCGCGGGGCTTCTCGCAGTCCGAGGTGATCCTGCGCATGACGCGCGAGGAGATCGGCAGCTACCTGGGCATGAAGCTGGAGACGGTCAGCCGCACCTTCTCCAAGTTCGTCGAGGACGGGATCATCGACGTCAAGCAACGCTATGTGCACATCAAGGACACCGACGCGCTCAAGCAGATCGTCAATTCGCGCAGCTGCCTCTGAGGCCGCCTGGCCTCAGACGGGCCGGTTGATGTCCTCGGCCGGCCGGGCCAGCATCAGCGTCAGGGCGCCGGCCACTGCGGTGGCGGCCCAGAACACGAAGAACGCCAGCGTGTAGACCGCCTGAGGCGACAGGTCGATACGGCCGCCACCGAAGGTGTGCAGATCGCCCGGATGGACCATGGCAAACACCACCATCTCCAGCACGCCCGCCACCAGGAAGGCCGGCCAGCCCACGATCAGCCAGGTGCGAGCGGTCAAGCGAGTGGTCATGGGCCCTCCACGGCTCAGCGGTCCTGCGGCACCACCGGCGATGCCGCATGGTTGCGCGCCTGGTGCGCCGGCTGCAGCTTGATCAGCGCAGCTTCTCGCTCGGCCCCTTCCAGCGAACGGGCAGCGGCCAGATCGCGTTCGTAGGCAGCCTTGTCGAGCACCGGATCGGGGTGGCGGATGGCCAGCGTGATGGTGACGATGCAGCCCAGCACCACCACCAGCGGGCCGCCCACGACCAGCCACATGGCCTTGACGCGCCACCAGGGTTCGGGGTTGGATGCGGCCGTCGATGGGTTCGTGTTCATGGCAGGTCTCCGGAGCCGCTTCAGCGCGGCACGATGAAGGTGGAATGTTCGACCACGCCCAGGCTGGCCTGGTCGGTGGAGCGGATGTCGAATTCGATGGGGTGCGAGCCGGTGGTCGCAGCGCCGGGCGGAATCTGCACGCTCACACCCACCGCACGCACCTCGGTGGGCTGGACCTCCACCACCACGTCAGGGTTGGGGGCCAGGGCCATGCCCTCCAGCCCCTTGACCGTGACCCGGTAATGCTGGGTGGCTTCGGTGGCGTTCATGATCTGCAGGCGGTACACGTTCTCGATGCGGCCCTGCTCCACCATGCGGGCCAGCGCACCCCGATCGCGGATCACGTCCACCTTGAGCGGCGTGCGCAGGAACAGGCTGCCCAGCACCGCCAGCGTGATGGCGCCCAGGATGGCGGTGTAGACCAGCACACGGGGCCGCAGGGCGCGCCGGAGCATCTGCTGCCGGCTCCAGCCCTGCTCCATGCCGTTCTGGGTGGCGTAACGGATCAGGCCGCGCGGATAGCCCACCTTGTCCATGACCTCGTTGCACACGTCGATGCAGGCACCGCAGCCGATGCATTCGTACTGCAGACCCTTGCGGATGTCGATGCCGGTGGGACAGACCTGCACGCACAGGGTGCAGTCCACGCAGCTGCCCAGGCCGAGGGCGGCCGGGTCGGCCTTCTTGCTGCGCGCACCGCGCGGCTCGCCGCGCTGCTCGTCGTAGGTGACGATCATGGTGTCGCGGTCGAACATGGCGCTCTGGAAGCGCGCATACGGGCACATGTACTTGCACACCTGCTCACGCAAAAAGCCGGCGTTGCCATAGGTGGCCAGCCCGTAGAAGCCGATCCAGAAGGTCTGCCACGGGCCCAGCGACAGGCTGGCCACCAGCCCGGCGAGTTCATGGATGGGCGTGAAGTAGCCCACGAAGGTGAAGCCGGTCCAGAGCGACAGCGCCAGCCACAGGCCGTGCTTGAGCGATTTGCGGCCCAGCTTCTTCAGGCCCATGGGCGACTGGTCCAGCCGCTGGCGGGCCGAGCGGTCGCCCTCGACCTGCTTTTCGATCCACAGGAACATCTCGGTGTAGACCGTCTGCGGGCAGGCATAGCCGCACCACAGTCGGCCCGCCACCGCCGTGAACAGGAACAGGGCGAGTGCCGAGATCACCAGCAGGCCGGTGAGGTAGATGAAGTCCTGCGGGTACAGGACGAAGTTGAAGATGAAGAAGCGCCGCGCCTCCAGATCGAACAGCACCGCCTGGCGGTCGTTCCAGCCGAGCCAGGGCAGACCGTAGAACACCAGCTGGGTCAGCCAGACCAGGGCCCAGCGCCAGCGCGAGAGCAGACCCGAGACCGAACGCGGGTAGATCTTCTGCCGCGAGGCATAGAGCGAGACCATCACCTCGTCGTCGCCCACAGCGGCAGCGGCCACGGGAACGATGGGGATGATGGTCTTGCGGTCGGTCACGGAGCGTCTCGGGTCGATGGCGACAGGATCAGCGGGCGGCAGGCTTGTTCGACAGGCCCCAGACATAGGCGGTCAGCACATGGATCTGGTCGGCGTTGAGCTTGGTCGCCTGCGAAGGCATCTGGTTGCTGAAGCCGTTGGTGATGGCCTTGACCACCGCCTCCTCGCCCCAGCCATGCAGCCAGGTGTTGTCGGTCAGGTTGGGTGCACCCATGGCGGTGTTGCCCTTGCCGTCCATGCCGTGGCAGGCGGCGCAGGCGC
The DNA here is from genome assembly GCA_943370825.1 of Allobosea thiooxidans. Lineage (GTDB taxonomy): Bacteria > Pseudomonadota > Gammaproteobacteria > Burkholderiales > Burkholderiaceae_C > Hydrogenophaga. The sequence goes on from CALRSR020000015.1 coordinate 49,808, forward strand.
CGAACTTGCCCTTGCCGACAGCGGCCTTGACCGAATCGTGCGGGCTGCCCGAGAGGCTGAGCACATAGTGGGCCAGGTTGCGCACGTCCTGTGGCGTTCCCACGGCGGCGGCCATGGGCGGCATCATGCCGTTGCGGCCTTCCATGAGCGTGGTCTTGATGTCGGCCGGGGTGCCGCCGTAGAGCCAGTCGCCGTCGGTGAGGTTGGGAAAGCTGCGGGCGCCGCGGGCATCCGAGCCGTGGCACTGGGCGCAGTTGTTCTGGAACAGCCGCTCGCCCACGGCCATGGCCTGCGCATCGCCGGCCAGCTGTTCGGGCGCCTGGCTGCGGAAGGCGGCATAGATGGGCGCGATGGCCTCCTGCATCTTCTTGACCTCGGCCGTGTGCTGGCCCTGCGAAGACCAGCCGAGCACGCCCTTGTACTGCCCGAACATGGGGTACAGCAGGCCGTAGGCCAGCGCAAAGATCACGGTGATGATGAACAGGTACACCCACCACTTGGGCAGCGGGTTGTTGAGTTCCTGCAGGTCGCCGTCCCACACGTGACCGGTGGTGTTGTCGGCATGGGCCTTGACCTTGGTGGTGCCGCTGATCCACAGCAGGATGGCGCACGCAATGATGCTGACCAGGGTCAGCCCGGCCACGTACCAGGACCAGAAGTCGTTGGTGAAGTCGCTCATGATGGTTCTCGGTTCGGTTGTCGGGTCACTCGTCCTGGAACGGCAGGCGGGCGGCTTCGTCGAAGCCGGCCTGGTTGCGGCGGGACCAGGCCCACACCACGATGCCCAGGAAGGTGAGCAGGCTCACCACGGTGACGATGCTGCGCAGGTCGTTGATGTCCATGGCGGCACTCCTTACTTGATGGCGGTGCCCAGCACCTGAAGGTAGGCGATCAGGGCTTCCATCTCGGTCTTGCCCTTGACGGCCTCGACCGAGCCCGTCACCTCTTCGTCGCTGTAGGGCGCACCCAGGGTGCGCAGCACCTCCATGCGGCGCGGCAGGCCTTCGGCCTTGACGGTGCGCTTCTCCAGCCACGGATAGGCCGGCATGTTGGACTCGGGCACCAGGTCGCGCGGGTTGATCAGGTGCACGCGGTGCCATTCGTCGCTGTAGCGGCCGCCCACGCGGGCCAGGTCGGGACCGGTGCGCTTGCTGCCCCACTGGAAGGGGCGGTCGTACACGAATTCACCGGCCACCGAGTAGTGGCCGTAGCGCAGCGTCTCGGCCTGGAAGGGGCGGATCATCTGCGAGTGGCAGTTGTAGCAGCCCTCGCGCACATAGATGTCGCGCCCGGCCACCTGGAGTGCGGTGTAGGGCTTCAGACCCTCGACCGGCTGGGTGGTGGACTTCTGGAAGAACAGCGGGACGATCTCGACCAGACCGCCGACCGCGATCACCAGCACGATGAGCACGATCATCAGGAAGTTGTTGGTCTCGATCCGCTCGTGGGTGAAACCGGTGGGTTTGTCAGCGTTTGCCATGGGTTGATTCCTCCGGTTCTCAGGCGTGGGCGGGCTGGGGTGCGGGCACCCGCACTTCCGGGGCACTGCCCATGCGGGCCGTCATCACCACGTTCCACAACATCACCAGCATGCCGCCGAGGTAGAGCAGGCCACCCGCCAGACGGATCACATAGAACGGGAAGGTGGCTTTCACCGATTCCACAAAGGTGTAGGTGAGGCTGCCGTCGGGGTTGACCGAACGCCACATCAGGCCCTGCATGACGCCGGCGATCCACATGGCGGCGATGTAGAGCACGATGCCGATGGTGGCGGTCCAGAAGTGCAGCTCGATGGCGGGCACCGAATACATCTTCTTCTGGCCGTACAGACGCGGGATCAGGTAGTACATCGAGCCCATGGTGACCAGGCCGACCCAGCCCAGGGCACCGCTGTGCACATGGCCGACGGTCCAGTCGGTGTAGTGGCTCAGGGCGTTGACCGTCTTGATGGACATCATCGGGCCCTCGAAGGTGCTCATGCCGTAGAACGACAGCGAGACGATCAGGAAGCGCAGGATGGGGTCGTCGCGCAGTTTGTGCCAGGCACCGCTCAAGGTCATGATGCCGTTGATCATGCCGCCCCAGCTCGGGGCCAGCAGGATGAGCGAGAACACCATGCCCACCGATTGCGTCCAGTCCGGCAGCGCGGTGTAGTGCAGGTGGTGCGGACCGGCCCACATGTAGGTGAAGATCAGCGCCCAGAAGTGCACGATCGACAGCCGATACGAGTACACCGGGCGCTCGGCCTGCTTGGGGATGAAGTAATACATCATCCCCAGGAAGCCGGCGGTGAGGAAGAAGCCCACCGCGTTGTGGCCGTACCACCACTGCACCATGGCGTCCTGCACGCCGGCATAGGCCGAGTAGCTCTTGAACAGGTCCACAGGCACCGCTGCGCTGTTGACCAGGTGCAGCACCGCCACCGCCAGGATGAAGGCGCCGAAGAACCAGTTGGCCACATAGATGTGGCGCACCTTGCGCATGCCCACGGTGCCGAAGAACACCACCGCATACGACACCCACACCAGGGTGATCAGCACGTCGATGGGCCACTCCAGCTCGGCATATTCCTTGCCCGAGGTCAGGCCCAGCGGCAGCGTGATGGCCGCCAGCACGATGACCGCCTGCCAGCCCCAGAAGGTGAAGGCGGCCAGCGGCCCCGCAAACAGCCGGGTGTGGCAGGTGCGCTGCACCACGTAGTAGCTGGCCGCGAACAGGCCGCAGCCGCCGAAGGCAAAGATCACCGCGTTGGTGTGCAGCGGGCGCAGGCGGCCATAGGTCAGCCACTCGATGCCGAAGTTCAGGGCGGGCCAGGTGAGCTGCGCGGCGATGATCACGCCGACCAGCATCCCGACCACGCCCCAGACCACGGTCATGAGGGCGAACTGCCTCACCACCTTGTCGTTGTAGACCGCGTTGGCGGCCGATGGGCTGACGGACATGGGAAAACTCCTCTCTCTCTGTAGTTGTGTGCAGTGTCGGCAATCCCGGGTCTGGCGGTCTTGACGTACGTCAAGCCGCGCGCGGATCGACCCGCCCTCGATCAATCGTTGCGCAGGATGCGCTCGCCCTCGCGCTCGATGTTGTCGAACTGGCCGCCCTGCAGCGCCCACCAGAACAGAGCGATGACGCCGAACACCACCAGGATGGACAGCGGGATGAGCAGGTACAGGACGTCCATGGGAACTCCGTTGAAGGTCAGGGGCGCGACAGGCGCAGGGCGTTGCCGATGACCAGCAGCGAACTCGCCGCCATGCCCACGCCGGCCAGCCAGGGCGGCATCCAGCCCACCAGGGCCAGCGGCACGCACACCGCGTTGTAGACGGCCGCCCACGCAAGGTTCTGCCGCACGGTGCGCAGCGTGGCGCGGGCCAGCACCAGGGTGTGCACCACATCCATCAGAGCGCCGCTCTGGATCACGTAATCGGACTGGGCCTGGGCCAGTGGTGCCGCATGGCCCAGGGCAAACGAGGTGTCGGCACGCGCCAGCACCGGGCCGTCGTTCAGACCGTCACCCACCATGGCCATGCGGTGGCCGGCGCGCTGCCAGCCCTGCAGTTCGTCGAGCTTGCGCTCCGGCGAAGCCTGCGCCACCACCCGGTCCATGCCCAGGTGGGCGGCCACCTGGCGGGCAGCCGCCTGACGGTCGCCCGAGAGCAGCCAGCAGCGCACACCCAGGGCCTGCAGCGCCTGCACGGCGGCCAGGGCATCGTCGCGCAGCACCTCGCACAGCACCAGCGTGGCCAGCCAGCCATGCCCGTCGGCCAGCCAGACGCGCGGCGCCTGCGGCGGCTGGCCGTCGTCGGGCGCGCCGATGCCCGCCAGGGCAAAGGCGGCCGAGCCCAGCCGCACGGTGCTGCCGTCCTCCAGCCGGGCCTGCATGCCCTGCCCGGCGATTTCGCGGCGGTCGATGAGTCCCGGCAGCGGCAGCGCCATGGCCGACGTATCGGCCTCGCGGGCGGCCACCGCCGCACGGGACGACGGGTGCAGCGAACCCTGGGCCAGGGCAGCGGCCAGGTTCAGCACGTGGCTGCGGTCGGCACCGGGGCGCACCACCAGCGCCTGCAGGCCCAGCCGGTCCAGCGTGAGGGTGCCGGTCTTGTCGAACACCACGGTGTCGATGCCGGCCAGGGTCTCGAACGCCTGCAGCCGGCGCACCAGCACGCCGCCCCGGGCCAGCCGACCTGCCGCCGCCAGCATGGCCGCCGGGGTGGCCAGCGACAGGGCGCACGGGCAGGTGACGATCAGCACCGCCACCGCCACGGCCAGCGCGCGCCCCGGCTCCACCTGCCACCAGGCCACGCCGGCCGCCGCAGCGGCCAGCAGCACCAGCACCAGGAACGGGGCAGCAATCCGGTCGGCCAGCAGGGCCAGGCGGGGTTTCTCGGTGGAGGCCTGCTCCATCAGCCGCACGATCTGGCCGAAACGGGTGTCCGGCCCCAGCCCGGTCAGACGCAGCCGCACCGGCCCGCCCAGGTTGAAGCTGCCGGCCACCACCGCGTCGCCGGCGCGGTGCTCGACCGGGCGCGACTCGCCGGTGAGCAAGGCCTCGTCCACCGTGGCCTGCTCGCTCAGCAGCACGCCGTCGCCGGGAAAGGCCTGCCCGGCCGGCAGCAGCACCACATCACCCACCGCCAGCCGGCGCACCGACACCCGCTCCAGGCGGCCGTCGGACAGCTCTCGCTCGCAGGTCTCGGGCAGGCGGTTCATGAGCGCGTCCAGCGCGCCGGCGGTGCGGTCGCGCGCCTTGAACTCCAGGTAGCGACCGCCCAGCAGGAAGAACACGAACATGGTGAGCGAGTCGAACCACACCTCATGGCCCCACGGGCCGGTGGGGTCGAAGGTGGCGGCGCTGCTGGCCAGGAAGGTCACCAGGATGCCGATGGACACCGGCGTGTCCATGCCCACGCGGCCGCGCTTCAGATCGGTCCAGGCATTGCGGAAGAAGGGGCCACTGGCAAAGAACACCACCGGCAGGCTGAGCACCCAGCTGGCCCAGCGCAGCAGCTGGTCGATGTCGGCCGGAATGTCACCCGGCTCGGCGACATACGCGGGCCACGCGTACATCATGACCTGCATCATGCAGAAGCCGGCCACGAACAGGCGCCACAGGGCCTGGCGGGTTTCCTTCAGGCGCGCATCGACCGACAGGGCCTGGGCCATGGGCAGCAGGCGGTAACCGGCCTCCCCCACGGCGCGGGCCAGGCTGGACAGGCGCGTGACCTGCGGATCCCAGCGCAGCACCAGGCGTCGTGTGGCGGCGTGCACCCGGGCCTCGCGCACACCCGGCAGCGGTGCCAGGGCCGACTCCACCGCGTCGGCGCAGGCGGCACAGAACATGCCCTGCACCATCAGCACCGATTCGCAGCCGCCCTCGCCCGGCTCGGCGGGCCGCGTGAAGACCTGCTGCTCGGCGGGGTCGTCGAGCACCAGGAAGTCGTCGGTGACGGTCAGTGCCCCCCGATGCCCGGGCGACCACGTGGTCGAAGTCATGGGCGCAGCTTACGGCCGGCCATCTGCAGCGGGGTTGATGCACATCAACCCGCTGGCGGATGGCAGCGCTACGCTGTCCCCATCGACAGACACAACGGAGGAGAAACCATGTACCGACGCATCCTGGTGGCCACCGACGGCTCCAAACTCTCGCAGAAGGCGGTCCAGCACGCGCTGGACCTGGCCGACATCACCGGCGCCGACGTGGTGGCGCTCAAGGTGGTGCCGCGCTACCCGCAGTCGTACTTCGAGGGCGGCGTGGCCCTGGCGGCGGCCGAGGTGGCCCGCATCGAGAAGCAGTGGCAGACCGAGGCGCTGGCGGCGGTGGAGTCGGTCCGCTCGGCCGGTCAGCTGCGCAGCATCAAGGTCAAGCCGGTGACGGCGAAGTCGGACCTGGTGTCCGACGCCATCATCGCCACCGCCAAGCGCCAGAAATGCGACCTGATCGTCATGGCCTCGCACGGCCGGCGCGGCATCAAGCGGCTGCTGCTGGGCAGCGAGACCCAGCAGGTGCTCACCCACGCGAATATCCCGGTGCTGGTGCTGCGCTGAGCGGCGGGCGCAGAATGCGCCCCGCATGTCCGCTCCCACCGCACGTTCCACATCCCCCAACGCCGGCCGTTTCCTGACCGGCTCCACCCTGGGCCACGTCACCTCCATGACGGCGGCCGGCTCGGTCGGCCTGCTGGCCCTGTTTGCGGTGGATGTGCTCAACCTGTTCTACATCGCGCGGCTGGGCCGACCGGAACTCACGGCTGCGGCTGGCTACGCGGCCACGCTGCTGTTCTTCCTGACCTCGCTGTCGATCGGCCTGGCCATCGCAGCCACCGCGCTGACCTCCCGCGCACTGGGTGCCGGCGAAGGATCACAGGCCCGGCAGATGGCCGGCGCCTCGCTGGCCTACATGGGGCTGTCGATGGCGGCCTGTGCGCTGCTGATGGTGCCCTTCGTGCCCTGGATGCTGCAGGCCCTGGGTGCCCAGGGCGAGGCGGCCCGGGCTGCCGAACGCTTCCTGTGGATCGTGCTGCCCTCGGCCCCCTTGCTCGGCCTGGCCATGGGCCTGGGCGCCCTGCTGCGTGCCGTGGGCGATGCCCGCCGCGCCATGGGCGTGACGCTGTGCGGCGCTGCCGTGGTGGCCTGCCTCGACCCGCTGGCCATCCTGACCCTGGGGTGGGGACTGGACGGCGCGGCCATGGTCACGGTGCTGGCCCGGGGCGTGATGGTGGCCTTCGGCCTGCATGCCCTGGTGCGGCGCCACCGCCTGTGGGCCTGGCCCACACGCCAGTCGCTGCGGCAGCACTGGAAGCCCTACATGGCCATCGGCGTGCCAGCGGTGCTCACACAGCTGGCCACACCGGTGGGCAACGCCATGGTGACCGCCGTGATGGCGCCCTTCGGTGACGCGGCCGTGGCGGCCTGGGCGGTCATCGTGCGGATCATCCCCATGGCCTTCGTGGCGCTGTTCGCGCTGTCGGGCGCGGTGGGTCCGATCATGGGACAGAACCTGGGCGCGCAGCGGCACGACCGGCTGCGCAGCACGCTGGACGACAGCCTCAAGCTGGTGGTGGTCTATGTGCTGGCGGTGTGGCTGCTGCTGGCGCTGGCCCGGGGCTGGATCGCCCAGGCCTTCGGTGCCACCGGGCAGGCGGCCGAGCTCATCGAATTCTTCTGCCTGTTCGTGGCCGGCAGCTACCTGTTCAACGGGGCGCTGTTCGTGGCCAACGCGGCCTTCAACAACCTGGGCTTTGCCTTCTATTCCACCGCGCTGAACTGGGGCCGGGCCACGCTGGGCGTGGCCCCGTTCATTGCGCTCGGCGGCCAGTGGTATGGCGCTCTGGGCGTGCTGGCCGGCTACGGCCTGGGTGTGGTGGGCTTCGGCGTGGCCGGCATGTGGCTGTGCCGGCGGGTCATCCACCGGCTGGAGGCCCGGGCCGGTTGAGCGCCCTCAGCTGAACAGGCCCTTGTGCTGGTCGCGCAGCAGGTTCTTCTGCACCTTGCCCATGGTGTTGCGCGGCAGTTCAGGCACCACGAAGCAGCGCTTGGGGATCTTGTAGTTGGCCAGCCGCGCCTTGAGTGCATTGATGAGCGCCTGTGGATCGGGCTCGGTGCCCGGGCGCGCGATCACCACCGCCACGCCCACCTCGCCGAAGTCGGGGTGCGGCACGCCCACCACCGCGCTCTCGGCCACACCGGGCATCTGGTTGAGCTCGCTCTCCACCTCGGCCGGGTAGACGTTGTAGCCACCCGAGATGATGAGGTCCTTGCTGCGGCCGACGATGGTCACGTAGCCACGCTCGTCCACCTTGCCCACGTCGCCGGTCTTGAAGAAGCCGTCGCTGGTGAACTCCTCGGCGGTCTTCTCGGGCATGCGCCAGTAGCCGCTGAACACATTGGGGCCGCGCACCTGGATGCCGCCGATCTCGCCGGTCTCCACCGGGCGCCCGGCATCGTCCACCACGCGCAGCTGCACGCCTGGCAGCGGGAATCCCACGGTTCCACCACGGCGCTCGGTCTGGCCCGGATGGCGCGGATCGGCCTGGTAGGGGTTGGAGGTGAGCATGATGGTCTCGCTCATGCCGTAGCGTTCCAGGATGGTGTGGCCGGTGCGCTCCTGCCAGGCCTGGAAGGTTTCGATGAGCAGCGGCGCCGAGCCCGACACGAACAGCCGCATGCCGGCCGCCGCCTCGCGGGTGAGGCCAGGTTCTGCCAGCAGCCGGGTGTAGAGCGTGGGCACGCCCATGAACACGGTGGCGCGCCGCATGAGTTCCAGCACCGCCTTGGGCTCGAACTTGTTGAGCCACAGCATCGGACTGCCATTGACGAGCGCGCCATGGATGGCCACGAACAGGCCGTGCACATGGAAGATGGGCAGCGCATGGATGAGCACGTCGTCGGCCTGCCAGCCCCAGTAGTCGCGCAGCACGCGGGCATTGCTCAGCATGTTGCCGTGCGAGAGCATGGCACCCTTGCTGCGGCCGGTGGTGCCGCTGGTGTAGATGATGACGGCCAGCTCGTCGGCCGCGCAGGTGGCCGGGGTGTGCACGTCGCTGTGGTGGGCGGCGCGCTCCAGCAGGCTGCCGGTGCGGTCGTCGCCCAGGGTGAACACATGGCGGGTGCCGGCCTGGAAGGCGATCTTGGACACCCAGCCGAAGTTGGCCGGGCTGCACACCACCATGGCGGGCTCGGCATTGCCCACGAAATACTCGATCTCGCCGGCCTGGTAGGCGGTGTTGAGCGGCAGGAACACATGACCGGCGCGCAGCGTGGCCAGGTACAGGATGAGCGCCTCGACCGATTTCTCCACTTGAACCGCGATGCGCGAGCGCGGCGGCAGCTTCAGCGAATCGATCAGGTTGGCCACCATGGCGGTGGCGCGGTCCAGGTCGCGCCAGGAGTAGCGCAGTCCGGACTGGGCGCCGCCCACGGTCTCCACGGCAGTGGCGTCCAGATCGGCGGGGAAGGCGTCGCGCAGGGCGACAAACAGGTTGTGGTTGCTCATGGCAGACGGAGGTGGTGCGGAAAAGGTCAGGCGGCCCCGAAGACCGGGGCGCGCTTGTGCAGGAATGCGGTGATGCCTTCGCGGTGCTCGGCGCTGTCGGCGTAGTCGTAGGCGCGGGCCAGCAGGGCGGCGTCGGGCGGAGGCGGCAGCAGCGCGCGCAGCGTCTGCTTGTTGAGGCGGGCGGCGTCGGGCGCCAGGGCGGCCATGCGGCGGGCGCGTTCCAGAGCGTCGGCCTGCACCGCAGCGTCATCGACCACGGCGTTCAGGAAGCCCCGCTGCAGCAGGGTGGATGCGTCGAGCGCGGCGGCCTGCAGCAGCATTTCGCGGGCGGTGGCCAGGCCCGCCTCGCGGGCCACCAGCTGGGCCTCGCGCGGGGCCATGGGAAAACCCAGCCGCGCAATCGGCGCACCGAAACGGGCGCCCTGCCCGGCCACGCGGATGTCGCAGCAGCTGGCGATCTCCATGCCGGCGCCCATGCAGTTGCCCTCGATGGCGGCCACCAGCGGCAGGTCGCAGTCCAGCATGGCCGACAGGCCGCCCCACACATCGTTCTCGTGGAAGTCGCGCAGCCCGTCGGGATGGAAGCGGAAGTCCGGGTATTCGGCGATGTCGCCACCGGCGCAGAAGTGGCCACTCTCCCCGGCCACCAGCACGGCGCGCACGCCGGCCAGTTCGCCCTGGCCTTGTTGAAGCCGCTGGAAGATGTCGGCCAGCTCGCGCCACATGGCGCGCGACATGGCATTGAGCCGGCCGGTGTGGCACAGCGTCACGCGGGCCAGCGCCCCTTCAACATCGAAGCGGATGTGGCCCACGCTGCGCATCAGTCCAGCTTGGCGCCCGAGGCCTTGACCACCGCAGCCCATTTGCGGATTTCGCCCTTGACGAAGCTGTCGAAGGCATTGCCGGACAGGTCCGGGAATTCAGCGCCCTGGTTGGCCCACACAGCCTTGGCCTCGTCGGTGTTGACCGCCTTGCGGATCTCGTCGATGGCGGCCTTCTGGGCATCGGCCGGGGTGCCCTTGGGCGCCCACACGCCGTACCAGGTGGTCACGTTGTAGTCGGGCAGGCCGAGTTCGGCGGCGCAGGGCACGTCCGGGAAAGCGGGGTTGCGCTTGGCACCTGCCACCATGAGCGCCTTGATACGGCCGCCCTTGATGTGCGCGGCCGAAGAACCCAGGCCGTCGAACATCATGTCCACGTTGCCGGCGATCAGGTCGTTGAGGGCCGGGCCGGCGCCCCGGTACGGGATGTGGGTGATGAAGGTCTTGGTCTGCTGCTTGAACAGCTCGCCGGCCAGGTGGTGCGAGGTGCCGCCGCCGGCCGAGCCGTAGTTGAGCTTGCCGGGGCTGGACTTGACCTGCTTGAGGAAGTCCTGGAAGTTGCCCTGGATGCGCTTGGGGCTGACCACCAGCACCTGCGGCACGCTGGCCACCAGGATCAGGGGGATCAGGTCCTTCTCGATGTCGTAGTCGAGCCTGGGGTACATGGACGGCGCGATCGAGTGGTGCACCGCGCCCATGAACAGGGTGTAGCCGTCGGGCTGGGCCTTGGCGGCGATGCTGGCACCCAGCGTGCCACCGGCACCACCCCGGTTGTCGATGACCAGCGACTTGCCGGAGAGCCGGGTGAAGGCCGCCGACAGCGGACGGGCGAAAGCATCGGTGCCGCCGCCGGCCGGGAACGGCACGATCATGGTGACCGGCTTGGTGGGCCAGCCGGACTGGGCGAAGGCGCCCACATGGTGAAGGGCCGTGCCGGCCAGTGCAGCGCCCAGCAGATGGCGGCGCGGAATCGATGCTTGCATGGTGTTGTCTCCGGGTCTTTGTGGTTGTGGGGAAAACGATCAAAGGTACAGGTCTTCCACGGCGCCGGACATCGGTACTTTTCCGGCTGCCAGCTGAGCCCGGTGGCGGTCCAGCCGCTTGAGGTCGTAGAGGTAGTTCACCATCAGGCCATAGGACTGCTTCACCCCTTTGGCCGAGGGGTCGGCGCCCCAGTTCAGACGTTCGATGCGCGCGCCGTTGCCCAAGTGGAACCGGGCGACCGGGTCCAGCGGCTTGCCCTCGACCAGCTCGCGGCCCAGGTAGCGCGCGGCCCAGCCCAACAGCGCACGGCGCGGGGTGTCGTGTTCGCCCAGTTCGTCCCAGCGCTCCCAGGCCGTGAGCAGCTCGGCCGGTGCGTTGCGCTGCAGCCAGGGCCGCAGCCCCGGGATGGGCGAGAGCGTGGCGAACACCTTGAGGCGCGGGAACTCGGCCTTGAGCGTCTCCACCACATGCTTGATCAGCGAGTCGCCAAAGCTCACACCGCGCAGCCCGGTCTGGGTGTTGCTGATGGAATAGAAGATGGCGGTGGTGGCCCGGGTGAGATCGTCCGGTGCGGCCGATTCGTCCAGCAGCGGCGTGATGCTCTCGGCGATGTGGTTCATGAGCGCCACTTCCACAAAGATCAGTGGCTCGCCGGGCAGGCGCGGGTGGAAGAAGCCGTAGCAGCGCCGGTCGCTGTCGAGCCGGTTCTTCACGTCCGCCCAGCTGCGGATGTCGTGCACCGCCTCGTACTTGATGAGCTTTTCCACCAGCGAGGCCGGCGAATCCCAGCTGATGCGGCGCAGCTCCAGAAAGCCCACGTCGAACCAGGTGGAGAACATGTATTCCATCTCCACGTCCAGCGCCTGCAGCGCCGGCTCGCCCTTGAGCTGCGGCTGCAGCTCGGCGCGCATGTCCACCAGGAAACGGATGCCGTCCGGGTGCGCGCTGATGCGCTGCAGCACGCGGCGGCGGGGCGAGACGGTGGCGCGGCGGAAGCGCACCTCGGCAGCGGCCTCGTCGGGTGTGCCGGCGGCAGCGGCCAGATCGGCCTGGGCCTTGCGCACCTTCTCGGGATCGGCCTTGAACTGTTCGCACAGCAGCCGCCACACATCGCGCCGCTCCTCGAGCGCGGCCGCCGCGTACCAGTCCATCAGCACCTGGGCGCGGCGACCGCCCTCCACCTCGCTGACCATGGGATCGACCACCGCCTGGATCTCGTCGAGCCGCTGGCGCAGGGCGCGTGGCGACAGGGCTTCGTCGCCCTGACGCAGCCGGGCCTTGATGCGCTCGGCCACGCTGCGTCGGGCGGGCGTGGCGGTGCGCAGCTTGCCCACCCGTTCTGTGATCCAGGTCGATGCGTTCATGCCGAAATCCTCGAAGTGCGTTGGCGGGCGAGTTCGCGCAGCGCCTCGCGCTGACGCGTCAGGTGGGTGCGCATGGCGGCCTCGGCGCCCTCGGCATCGCGGGCCATGAGCGCGGCATACACCGCCATGTGCTCGGCCAGGCTCTGCGCGAGGCGGCCCGGGGCGTGCAGCTGCTGCAGGCGGGCCAGCCGCAGGATCTTGCGCAGGTCCCCGATCACCTGGGCCAGCCAGCGGTTGTCGGCCAGGGTGATGATGGCTTCGTGGATGGCGTGGTTGGTTTCGTAGTACTCGGTGATGCGGCGGGCCTGCGCGTGGCGGTTCAGGCGCTGGTGCAGCACGTCGAGTGCGGCCAGGTCGGCGTCGCTGGCATTGCGGGCCGCCTCGAAGGCACAACGGCCCTCGAGCAGTGCGATGACCGGAAAGATCTCGTCCAGGTCGCGCTCGGTGATCTGGTTGACGAAGCAGCCGCGCCGGGGCTCGTGCCGCAGCAGGCCTTCGGCGGTGAGCACCTTCAACGCCTCGCGCAGCGGCGTGCGCGAAATGCCCATCTGCTCGCACAACGCCGGCTCGTCGATGAAGCTGCCCGGCCCCAGGCTGCCGTCAAAGATCAGCCCCCGCAGCCGGTCGGCGACGTCATCGTGCAGGGAGCTGGGGACCAGGCGCATGGCGGATCGGTTCAAGTGAATCCAGGTTCGAAATTATCCGTAATTACGCGTAATGCTAGTCCCGTGACCAGAAAAAAGGGCAGGTGATTACCCTGCCCTGGCGGTTCAGGCCGGCGGATTCAGCGCGGCCGGCTGTGCCAGGCCAGACCGATGCCGGCCAGAATCATGGGGATGCACAGCCACTGGCCCATGCTCATTCCCAGTGACAGCAGTCCGAGGTGCGCGTCGGGCTCCCGGAAGAACTCGGCGATGAAGCGGAACACGCCGTAGCCCAGCAGGAACATGGCCGACACCTGGCCGGTGGCGCGCGGCTTGCGGGCATACAGCCACAGCAGCACGAACAGCAGAAGCCCTTCCAGCAGGAACTGGTAGACCTGCGAGGGATGGCGCGGCAGGTCGCCGGCGCCGCGAAACACCATGCCCCAGGGCAGCGACGGATCGGCCACCCGGCCCCACAGCTCGCCATTGAGGAAGTTGCCCGCCCGGCCCGCCGCCAGGCCGGTGGGCACGCAGGGCGCCACGAAGTCCATCACCTGCAGCCAGGGCCTGCCCCGGCTGCGCGCGAACCAGACCATGGCCAGCAGCACGCCGATCAGGCCGCCATGAAAACTCATGCCGCCCTGCCACACCGCGAACACCTCCAGCGGGTGCTGCAGGTAGTAGCCCGGCTGGTAGAACACGCAGTAGCCGATGCGGCCACCGGCCACCACGCCCAGCACGCCCAGGAAGAGGATGTCCTCCACGTCGCGCGGGGTCCAGGCCGGCTCGCGCAGGCTGGCAAACGGCTCGTGCTTGAGCCGCAGGCGCCCCAGCACCACGAACAGCACGAAAGCGGCCAGGTACGTCAGGCCGTACCAGTGGATGGCCACCGGACCCAGCTGCAGCGCGACCGGGTCGATGGCGGGATGGACCAGCATCAGCCTTCCAGCTTGGAGAGGTCGCGCACCGCGCCCTTGTCGGCCGAGGTGGCCAGCAGCGCATAGGCCCGCAGCGCGGCGGACACCTGGCGCGGACGCGGCTGCTCCGGCTTCCAGCCCTTGGCGTCCTGTTCGGCGCGGCGGCGGGCCAGTTCTTCGTCGCTCACCAGCACGTTGATGCTGCGGTTGGGGATGTCGATGCGGATGCGGTCACCGTTGCGCACCAGGCCGATGGCGCCACCGGCGGCGGCTTCGGGCGAGCAGTGGCCGATGGACAGGCCCGAGGTGCCGCCGGAGAAGCGGCCGTCGGTGAGCAGCGCACAGGCCTTGCCCAGGCCCTTGGACTTGATGTAGCTCGTGGGGTAGAGCATTTCCTGCATGCCGGGGCCGCCCTTGGGGCCTTCGTAACGCACCACCACCACGTCGCCGGCCTTGACCTTGTCGTCCAGGATGTTCTGCACCGCGTCGTCCTGGCTTTCCACCACGTGCGCCGGACCTTCGAACACCATCAGGCTGTCGTCCACGCCGGCGGTCTTGACCACGCAGCCGTCCAGGGCGATGTTGCCGCGCAGCACGGCCAGACCGCCTTCCTTGGAAAAGGCGTGGTCGTAGGAGCGGATGCAGCCTTCGGCACGGTCCAGGTCGAGGCTGGGCCAGCGGGTGTTCTGGCTGAAGGCCACCTGGGTGGGGATGCCGGCCGGTCCGGCCAGGTAGAAGGTCTTGACCGCTTCCGACGGGTTGCGGGCCACGTCCCACTCGTCCAGCGCGTGCTTGAGCGTGGGGGCGTGCACCGTGGGCACGTCGGTGTGCAGCTTGCCGGCCCGGTCGAGCTCGCCCAGGATGGCCATGATGCCGCCGGCGCGGTGCACGTCCTCGATGTGGTACTTGTTGGTGTTGGGGGCCACCTTGCACAGCTGCGGCACGTCGCGCGACATGCGGTCGATGTCGGTCATGTCGAAGTCGATGCCGGCTTCCTGGGCGGCGGCCAGGATGTGCAGGATGGTGTTGGTGGAGCCGCCCATGGCGATGTCCAGCGTCATGGCGTTCTCGAAGGCCTTCTTGCCGATGGCGCGCGGCAGCACCGAAGCGTCTTCCTGCTCGTAGTAGCGGCGGCACAGCTCCACCACCGTGCGGCCGGCGCGCTTGAAGAGTTCCTCGCGGTCGGCGTGCGTGGCCAGCACCGTGCCGTTGCCCGGCAGCGAAAGGCCCAGGGCCTCGGTCAGGCAGTTCATGGAGTTGGCGGTGAACATGCCGGAGCACGAGCCGCAGGTGGGACAGGCCGACCGCTCCACCTCGGCCAGGTCGGCATCCGAGACCTTGTCGTCGGCCGCCATGACCATGGCGTCGATCAGGTCGAGCTTCTTGATCTGGATGGTGGAGCTGCCCGGCACCGCCAGGCGCACCTTGCCGGCTTCCATGGGGCCGCCCGAAACGAACACCACCGGGATGTTCAGCCGCATGGCGGCCATGAGCATGCCGGGGGTGATCTTGTCGCAGTTGGAAATGCACACCAGCGCATCGGCGCAGTGGGCATTGACCATGTACTCCACCGAGTCGGCAATGATGTCGCGGCTGGGCAGCGAATACAGCATGCCGTCGTGGCCCATGGCGATGCCGTCGTCCACCGCGATGGTGTTGAACTCCTTGGCCACACCGCCCACGGCCTCGATCTCGCGGGCCACCAGCTGACCCAGGTCCTTCAGGTGCACATGGCCGGGCACGAACTGGGTGAAGGAGTTGGCAATGGCAATGATGGGCTTGCCGAAGTCGCCGTCCTTCATGCCGGTGGCACGCCACAGGGCGCGGGCTCCGGCCTGGTTGCGGCCGGCGGTGGAGGTCTTGGAGCGGTATTGCGGCATGGCGTCTCGGGGTCTTTGTGGATGAGGGGCGACCGTGCAGTGGTCAACCCGGGATTATCGGGCGGGCTGAATGCCCTCAGCGGCGATGCCGGTCCAGGCCCAGGGCCTTGCGCTGCTTCTCGATGCGGTCGGCCTTGCGCTGGTCCATCTTCTCCATCTGCTTGCGGCGGGTGTAGCCCGAGCTGTCGGCCCAGGCCCACCAGAACACGGCCAGGACGAAGGGAGACAGCACCACCCACCAGGACCAGCCGGCCACCGGACCCAGCTCCAGGTACTTGAGCAGCAGCAGCACCAAGCCGGCAGACAGGAAATACATGGAAACCTCCGGTGAAGCCCGGGTAAACACCCGGCAAAAAAGCAGTGAATCCGTGTCGTTTCAGGGCATTGAACCATCGGGGTCTGGCTAGAATCCGACCGCTATCGCAACCACCCCAGAGGACACATCCCCATGAAACGCACCCTGATGATTATGGCCTCGCTGGCCGTGCTGTCGGCCCCTGCCCTGGCCGATGAAGCCCTGGCCAAGAGCAAGAACTGCCTGGCCTGCCACGCCGCCGACAAGAAGCTGGTCGGCCCGTCCTACAAGGACATCGCCAAGAAATACGCCGGCGATGCCAAGGCGGTGGACATGCTGGCCACCAAGATCCAGAAGGGCGGCGCCGGTGTCTGGGGTGCCATCCCGATGCCCGCCAACCCGCAGGTGAGCGACGCCGAAGCCAAGAAGCTCTCGGCCTGGATCCTGGGCATGAAGTGACGCCCGGCGCCATCGGCGCAACCCGAAAAAAACCCGCCTTGAAGGCGGGTTTTTTCATGGGAAACCGGACTCGACCGGAGCCGACTTCAGTTGTTCTGGGCCAGCTGCTCCAGGATGGCCGGGTTCTCCAGGGTGGAGGTGTCCTGGGTGATGGCCTCGCCCTTGGCGATCGAGCGCAGCAGGCGGCGCATGATCTTGCCGGAGCGGGTCTTGGGCAGGTTGTCGCCGAAGCGGATGTCCTTGGGCTTGGCGATCGGGCCGATCTCCTTGCCCACCCAGTCACGCAGCTCCTTGGCAATGGCCTTGGCCTCGTCGCCGGTGGGGCGCGAGCGCTTGAGCACGACGAAGGCCACGATGGCCTCGCCGGTCAGGTCGTCCGGACGGCCCACCACGGCGGCCTCGGCCACCAGGTCGGTCTTGCCCACCAGGGCGGACTCGATCTCCATGGTGCCCATGCGGTGGCCCGACACGTTGAGCACGTCGTCGATGCGGCCGGTGATGCGGAAGTAGCCCCGGTCGGCACTGCGAACCGCGCCGTCGCCGGCCAGGTAATAGCCGCGCAGCTCGTCGGGGAAGTAGCTCTTCTTGAAACGCTCCGGGTCGCCCCAGATGGTGCGGATCATGGACGGCCAGGGCTTCTTGACCACCAGGATGCCGCCGGCGCCGTTGGCCACGTCATTGCCGGTCTCGTCGACGATGGCGGCGGCAATGCCCGGCAGCGGCAGCGTGCACGAACCCGGCACCAGCGGCGTGGCGCCCGGCAGCGGGGTGATCATGTGGCCGCCGGTCTCGGTCTGCCAGAAGGTGTCGACGATGGGGCAGCGCTCGCCGCCCACATGCTTGTGGTACCACATCCAGGCTTCGGGGTTGATGGGTTCGCCCACCGAACCCAGCAGGCGCAGGCTGGAGAGGTCCGAACGGGCCGGGTGCACCTTCTCGTCGCCCTCGGCCGCCTTGATCAGCGAGCGGATGGCGGTGGGTGCGGTGTAGAAGATGGTGCACTTGTGCTTCTCGATCATCTGCCAGAAGCGGCCGGCGTTCGGGTAGGTGGGCACGCCCTCGAACACGATCTGGGTGGCACCGGCGGCCAGCGGGCCGTAGGCCACGTAGCTGTGGCCGGTGATCCAGCCGATGTCGGCGGTGCACCAGAAGATGTCGTCGGCCTTCAGGTCGAAGGTCCAGTTCATGGTCAGGTTGGCCCACAGCAGGTAGCCGCCGGTGCTGTGCTGCACGCCCTTGGGCTTGCCGGTGGAGCCGGAGGTGTAGAGCACGAACAGCGGGTGCTCGGCGCCCACCATCTCGGCCGGGCAGGTGGTGCTCTGGCCAGCCATGTCGTCGTGCATGAAGGTGTCGCGACCGGCCACCATGTTGCAGGCGGTGGGGGTGCGCTGGAACACGATCACGCTCTTGATGGTGTCGCAGCCACCCATGGCGATGCCTTCGTCCACGATGGCCTTCAGGGGCAGTTCCTTGCCGCCGCGCAGCTGGTAGTTGGCGGTGATGACGGCCAC
>CALRSR020000016.1:0-67414 GCA_943370825.1 Allobosea thiooxidans
GCGTCGCAATGAGGTCGAGCGCTTGTTCCGTCGGCTCAAGGGCTATCGCCGCATCTTCTCGCGTTTCGAGAAACTCGACCTCATGTTCCTGGGCTTCATCAGCTTCGTCCTTGTCGCTGATGGGCTGAGGATGTGTTAACAGGCCCTAGACCAGTTCGCCTAGTGGAAGGCTCTCGGCAATGATGCGAGGCGCGCGGTCCGACTTCGACAGGCCTTGATGGGAAAGGTACTCAAGGCCCAACTCCGTGTACTTGGGGAATCCCTTTGCCCCTTTAAGGTAGCGCAGACCAACTTCGCAAAGCGCGTCGTGGTCACCTTGTCTTGCTAGCGCTAAGAGCTGAACGTCCTGTCGTCGCATGTTCTCCGACTCAATAGATGGTTTGCGCGTCGGGTCGATGCGGCGCGTATTCGAGGTCTTCCAAATCTATCGAGAGTGCGGTTTCGAGATGCTTGCGCGTCCGTTACAGAGAAGTCATCTGGCAGTTATTTCGGTGATGCATTGATACCGAACCAACACCGAGTGGTCACAGAGTGACGATGTGAGTCTGATGTTGGTGGATTCGCTAGCGATTGCGCTTGCCTGCCCGCTTGACTCAGTCATTTCTCTTGCACGCCCATAGTCTTGCGGTCGCACCCTGTTCTTCCGGTCCCTAGAAAGCGGGAGGACACCTGTGAGGTGCTCAATAACCCAACCTTGGAGCAAGCAATAGAAAAGGACTTTACTGGCGCTCGCGGCGCTGGCGTCTATTTCCACCCTGGCCAGCGCCCAGTCGTCCGTGACGCTTTTCGGCGTCGTAGACGCGTCGGTCCGCTCGGTGAAGAACGGTTCGGCCGGTTCTGAAACCCAAATGGCATCTGGCGACAACACGACCAGCCGTTGGGGTATGCGAGGCGTCGAAGACCTCGGCGGTGGTCTGCGTGCGAGCTTCCACCTCGAGTCGCAGCTCAACGTGGACAGCGGCACGGCTGACGCTGCCAAGTACTTTGGCCGTCGCTCGACAGTGAGCCTGAGCGGTGGCTTCGGCGAAGTCCGGCTTGGTCGCGACTACACGCCCACCTTCACCAACGGTCTGGGTGACGAATTTGGCATCGTGGGCATTGGCTCGCGTGGCATCTTCCTGTATGGCGGCGGCTCCAACCTCGGCAGCGCCGCCACCACGCTGGTGCGTGCCGACAACGCGGTGAGCTACTTCCTGCCGACGATGGGTGGTGTCTACGGCCAGGTGCAGATTTCGGCCGGTGAAGGCGTGGTGGGCAACCGCTACACGGGCGCCCTGCTTGGCTACAAAAACCAAGCGTTGGATGCGGGTGTTGCCTACGGCATCACCGACGTCGGTACGCCCTCTGATTTCAAGCACTACAACGTCAAGTTCAACTACAATTTCGGCTTTGCCACGTTGCATACCCTGTACGACGTGAAGACCTGGGGTGCGCGCAAGACGCAAGACATCTCGATTGGCGCGAGCATCCCTGTGGCAACCGGCACGATTCGCGCGGGCTACACGCGTGCCAATCGGTCGGGTGGGCCCCTGGGTTCTGGCTATGCGGATGGAGACGACAGCACCCGCCTGGCAATTGGCTACGTGCACGACCTGTCCAAGCGCACCGCTGTCTACACGACGCTCAGCCGCATCACCAACAAGGGCGCGGCGCGTAGCTCCGTTCTGGGCTCCGCGCCGGCGGGCATGCTGGGTGGCGAGAACTCGTCGGGTTACCAGGTTGGCCTGCGCCACATCTTCTAAGTTGCATGGGCCCCATGAGCGGGGACCCTGACTAGCTCTTGCCGCTGGTCTTGTTCACGCGGGTTGCCTTCGAGCAGCCCGCGTGAACGTTTTTTGGCCTGCTGGAGTCTCTTTTTGGGGCCCGTGGTATACCGTGGACCGGCGACAGAACAGGCGCTCATGAAACTGCTGGTTATCGAGGATGAAGTGAAGCTTGCGGAGTACATCCGCAGGGGCTTGCAGGAGGAAGGCTACGTGGTAGACCTTGCTCACAACGGAATCGACGGGTTGCACCTGGCGATGGAGTCGGACTACGACTTAATAGTCCTGGACGGAATGCTTCCAGGCATCGACGGGCTAGGACTACTGGCTGCACTACGCCAGAGCAAGCGAACCCCGGTCGTCATGTTGACTGCTCGAGTCAAAGTCGAAGACCGGGTTCGAGGTCTTCAGAGTGGCGCGGATGACTACCTCGTCAAGCCGTTTGCTTTCTCAGAGCTTGCCGCTCGTATCCAGGCGCTTCTTCGACGAACAAAAGGCCCCAGCGAACCTGAGCCAGTCCGTCTTCTCCAGGTCCACGACCTAGAGCTCGACCTGATTGGCCGAAAGGCGACTCGTTGCGGTCAAAAACTGCAGCTCACCGTCCAGGAGTTCGGGCTTTTGTCCCTGCTAATGCGCCATGAAGGTCAAGTTTTGTCGCGCACCGAGATTGCGGCCCAGGTCTGGGACATGAATTTCGACAGCAACACGAACGTAATAGACGCTGCGGTTCGGCGCTTGAGGTCCAAGGTCGACGAGCCCTTTCATCGTCCTCTGATACACACGGTGCGCGGTATGGGCTACGTGCTCGAGGCGCGGGATGAATGAACTCCCGCGTTCCAAAGACTCTCGGTAGCAGGCTCGCTCTTTGGCTAGCCCTGCAGAGCTTTTTCGGATTGCTTGCGGTTTGCATTGCCATCTACGCGGCCACCTTCTATGCGTTCAGGAGCCACCAGCTGGAAGAACTGGCTCAGAAGAAGGGCCTCCTTGAACACTTCGCGTCAGAGGCGCTGAGCACCGGCGACGAGAAGATGTTGGGGCACAAGTTGAGGGACTTCAAGGTCGGACATTCTGAGTTCGGTCTCAGGGTTCTTCGTGCCGAGGGAACCGTGTTCTTCGAAGACGTTGTTCCGAGCGCCACCTCTCAGCGCAGACTCATCGAGTTCGAACTAGCTTCCCCAGTCGCCGGCCACAGACCTTTTCAGGTCACGTTGTCGCAGGACATTCGAAAAGACCAATCTCTCCTAGAGCGCATCGCCGCGGCTCTGGTGTTCGCCGCTCTGGGTGGCACATTGCTGGTCTCTTGTGGTGGCTACCTGCTTGTCTGGTTGGGACTTCGGCCCCTGCGAGAGCTGTCGACGCAGGTTCAAGGCTTGGCTGCGGACTCGTTGCATCGTCGCCTGGACGGCTCAAACCAGCCGGGTGAGCTGGCGCCTCTTGTCGCGCAGTTCAATGACCTTCTTGCCCGTCTTGACGCCTCTTACGAGCACCTCGAAGGATTTAATGCTGACGTCGCCCACGAACTGATGACGCCGCTCGCGACGTTGACAAGCGGTGCCGAGCTGGCTCTTTCCTCAGCAAAGAGCGTGGAGGAGCTGCGCGATACCCTCGGCTCGAGTCTGGAGGACCTGCAGCGCATAACCGGCATCGTGCAGGACATGTTGTTCCTTTCCCAGGCGGACCGAGGCGCGGTTGCGCGACGGGTTCATACACCCAGTTTGGCGGCTGTGGTCAAGCAGGTGGCTGACTACCACGAGGCCGCCCTAGAAGACGCGGGGCTCAGCCTTGTCGTGGTCGGCGATGCAGTCGGCGAATTCGATGTCTCATTGCTGCAGAGGGCGCTCTCCAACCTGATTGGCAACGCGTCCAGGTACGCCAGCTCCGGCTCCGAAGTCCGCGTTCTCATCAACTCGTCCTCGCCGAATGAGGTCTCCATCCAAGTTGAGAACCGTGGCAGCACCATCGAACCAGCAGCGCTTCCCCGCCTCTTTGACCGCTTTTTTCGTGCGGACATGGCGAGGAGCAACGCAAATCGCAACCACGGGCTCGGTCTTGCGATTGTGGCGGCCATCGCCCGAATGCACGGTGGTCGGCCGATAGCGTCCTCCTCAGAAGGTGTGACGAAAGTGGGATTGGTTCTCGGGAGCTCCAAGACATCGGAGTCCTGACCTAGCCGCCGGGCAGGCGTGAGAACCGTCTCATGCTTTGAGAGAAGACCAACATGACTGATTTGTCATTCTCCGGTCTTCAGTCTGTTGAGGTCACTTTTCTAAAGTGCGTGTCAGTGCCGAGAGGCGACCACGGCCTCGGTCTTGAGGCCATCTGACCCACTTGAGAGGTTTACCTTGAACAAGCTCCATACCCTTCGTTTTGCCGCCGTCTCCGTCGCGCTCGCCAGCTCGCTCGCAGGCGTTGCCTCTGCCGAGACCTTCCGCAACGGTCAGTCCATTTACGGCCAACCTGGCGGCGAAGCAGCCCAGGCCCGCGTGGTGGATGTCACCAACACCAAGTACGCCAACATCACCTACGGCGAAACCGTTGTCTTCCAAGGCGCGGGAGGACAGAAGTTCGCCTGGACCTTCAACGGGCTGGATGCCCACTCCTGGGAACTCGCAAAGTTCGCCCCTGCAAGCCTGGCCGGCGAGGGGTATCGGGTGTACGTGAGTAAGAACCCCCTCTATCGCCGTTGATTCGGCTCCTCACTGACTGAATGAGTTGGCCGGACGCTCCTTCAAGGAGGTCCGGCTTTTGGCCGCTCGACGCATCAAGCAAGTCGAGCCACTGGTTCGCCAGGTCAATGGGAGATTTGAATGCCCGGTAAGTTGGTGCCTCTAGCCCTTGTGCTGGCGGCAGGGGTGATTTCATCTGCGCAAGCGCAGACGGCGGAGGCAAGTACCTTCATTCCCCCATCTAGGGAGTCAAGCGGCCTTGCAGGTGGACCCGACAATCGACTGGTTACGCGTTCGGCGGACTCGCTTCCTCTCACGCTAGGCGCTGCTTGGAGCCTGGCACAGAACAACAATCCGGCCATCTCGGCTGCGATGCGCGAAGTGGAAGCTGCTCAGGGCGCTTTGACGCAGGCGGGAGTGTTTCAAAACCCCTCCCTGGATGTTGAGGTTGAGGACCTGCGTTCTGGGAATCGAACCACCACTGTCACCCTGAGCCAACCCATTGAACTGGGTGGCAAGCGAGCAGCGCGCATCGCCGCGGCCGAACGAGCGCTTGACGCAGCGCGTGTGCAGCGAGATATGAAGGCCGCACAACTGCAGTCGGAGGTGACAGCCGCATACTTGGCAACTCTCTTGTCTCAGGAGCGGGTGCGTCTGGCGCAAGAGTCGCTGGGTATTGCGCAGACAGGCAGCGCGGCGGCTTCGAAGCGGGTTCAAGCGGGGAAGGTATCCCCTTTGGAAGAGACGCGGTCTAAGGTAGCGGAGGCCAATGTTCGTCTGGAACTAGCGCAGGCGCAGGGCGAGCTATCCGCCCAGTTGCAAGAACTGCGCGCGCTCCTTGCCGGCGGACCGAGCTTTCAGGCGCTTGACGGCAACGCGCTGCAGTTGCCGTCGCTACCCCCCATCGAGGAGTTGCAGGCGCGAGTGGAGAGTTCGCCAACGATGCGGTTGGCCAGATTGGAGACAGCACGCCTGCGAGCTTTGGCCGACCTGGAGCAAGCGAAACGAACGCCAGACATCTCCGTGAGCCTAGGCATGCAACGCGCCCAGCAAGACGGGCGCTCGCTGGCCATCGTAGGTGTTTCCATCCCACTTCCTGTGTTCGACTCGAACCGCGGCAACCTTGTCGAGGCGCTTCGTCGCCGAGACAAGTCGGAAGACGAGGCTCGTGCGCTCGAGCTTCGGCTCCGCGCTGACCTTGCCATTGCTCGACAACGACTCTCCATCGCCTCAGAGGAAGTGATGGCCGTTCGGTCAGAAATCCTTCCAGCGGCCGAGTTGGCATTCAGCTCCGCTACTCAAGGCTTCGAGCTTGGAAAGTTCGAGTTCTTGGATGTGCTCGATGCGCAGCGCACGCTGCTCCAAGCCAGAGCTCAGTACCTGCGTTCAATGGGCGAATCACATCGAGCGGTGGCAGATGTCGCACGCCTGCTCGGAACCAACACTTCTCAACCTTGAATCTGCCATGGACACGCCTGAATCCTCCGGCTCGAAACTGAGCCGAAAGCACCTAGTCATCATTGTTGTGGTTCTGCTCCTTGGGGCTGTAGGCGCGGCGTTCATCCTTCGAGGGGGTGGTAGCCACGCAGAAGGCGATGGTCATGGTCACGGGCAAGAAAGCTCGAAGGCTGTGGAAGCCGAAGGCGATGGACATGGTCATGAAGAAACGCCCAAGGGAGATGCGAAGCCAGAATCAGACTCTGCATCCAAAGAGGGTGCGGAGGGCGGCGGGCACGATGATGAGAAGGTGGCGCTGACGGATGCGCAAATCGCAGCTGCGAACATCGAAGTGAAGGACAGCTCTTCTGCGGTCATCAGAACGTCATTGCAGCTTCCGGGAGAAATCCGCTTCAACGAAGACCGAACCGCGCACATTGTTCCGCGGGCTGCTGGGGTCGTCGAGCGCGTCAGCGCCAACCTTGGTCAGAGGGTCTCCAAGGGGCAGGTTCTTGCGGTCATCTCCAGTAGCGCGGTCTCTGAAGTTCGCTCAGAGCTCCAGGCCGCTCAACGCAGGCGCGAACTCGCCCAGGCTACTTACGAGCGCGAGCGTACGTTGTGGGAGCAGAAGATTTCTCCCGAGCAAGACGTTCTGCAGGCGCGGCAAGCCCTGCGCGAAGCGGAAATTGCGCAGGCGAACGCATCTCAGAAGCTGAAGACCCTCGGCGCGTCGGCGAACGCCAGCGCCTTGGGAACAGTCGAGCTACGCGCACCGTTTGACGCGGTGGTCGTCGAGAAGCACATCGCAATTGGGGAGGCAGTCGGCGAAGACACCAACGTGTTCACGTTGTCGGACCTGTCCACTGTGTGGGCGGAGATGAGTGTTGGCGCCGGTGACCTATCCAAGGTACTGGTCGGGGAGCGCGTTCGAGTCAAGGCAGACGCTGCGGATGTGGTCGCCGAAGGGAAGATTGCTTTCGTGGGCTCTCTCATCGGAGCGCAGACCCGCACCGCTCCCGCTCGCGTAGAGCTGAGCAACCCCAAAGGAGCGTGGCGCCCCGGCCTCTTTGTCACGGTGGAAGTTCTCACGAACGACAACGATACGGCATCTGCCGTAACGGTCGATTCGTCGGCGCTTCAAACCGTAGAAGACAAGCTTTCCGTTTTCGTGCGCGTAGATGGTGGATTTCAAGCTCGACCCGTGCGTGTCGGTCGCTCCGACGGACAGCGAGTCGAGATTCTGGACGGCCTAAAGGCCGGTGAGGCCTACGCGGCGAATGGCAGTTTTGTCGTGAAATCTGAACAGGGCAAGGGCTCTGCAACGCACGCCCACTGAAAGCAGCCCATTCATGTTTGAACGAATCATTCGCTTTGCCATCGAGCAACGGTGGCTGGTCATGCTCGCCGTGCTCGGCATGGTCGGCCTGGGTGTCTACAACTTTCAGCGTCTCTCCATTGACGCAGTACCGGACATCACGAACGTCCAAGTACAAATCAACACGGCCGCTCCGGGCTACTCCCCCCTGGAGACCGAGCAGCGCGTGACTTTCCCGATTGAAACGGTCATGGCCGGGCTGCCTGGCCTGCAGCAAACCCGCTCCCTTTCGCGCTACGGTCTATCCCAGGTCACGGTCATCTTCAAGGACGGAACGGATATCTATTTCGCCCGCCAGTTGGTCAACGAGCGCCTGCAGGGAGCGGTGGGTGCACTGCCGGACGGTATACGGCCCAATGTGGGCCCCATATCGACAGGACTGGGTGAAATCTTCCTGTGGACTGTCGAGGCTGAAGACGGTGCCAAGAAGCCCGACGGCACCCCGTACACCGCGACTGACCTCAGGGTCATCCAAGACTGGATTATCAAACCGCAGCTGCGCAACGTTCCTGGCGTCACGGAAATCAACTCAATCGGTGGCCATGAACGTCAGTTTCAAGTTGCGCCGCTTCCCGAGCGACTGTTGGCCTACGGCCTAACGCTCAACGATGTGGTGCAGGCCCTCGAGCGCAACAATGCCAACGTCGGCGCCGGGTACATCGAGCGCAGAGGCGAGCAGTACCTCATTCGCGCACCTGGCCAAGCAGGAAGCCTCGACGACCTTCGCAACGTGGTGCTTGCCAACAGCGGGGGTACCCCCGTTCGCATTCGCGATGTGGCCGAAGTCGAGATTGGTCAAGACCTGAGAACAGGCGCGGCCACGGACAACGGTCGTGAGGTCGTGCTGGGCACTGTGTTCATGTTGATTGGCGAAAACAGTCGGACTGTTGCTCAGGCTGTCGCCAAGAAGATGGAGGAAATCAACGGAAATCTTCCGGACGGTGTGCACGCCATCACTGTCTACGACCGCACAGTGCTCGTTGATAAGGCGATTGCAACCGTCAAGAAGAACCTCTTTGAAGGCGCGGTGCTGGTCATCGTGGTGTTGTTCCTCTTCTTAGGCAACATTCGAGCCGCCTTGCTGACAGCGATGGTCATTCCCCTGTCCATGCTATTCACCTTCACCGGCATGGTGAGTCAGAAGGTCAGCGCGAACCTGATGAGTTTGGGGGCGCTTGACTTCGGCATCATTGTTGATGGGGCGGTGGTCATCGTAGAGAACTGCGTTCGCCGCCTCTCCCACGCACAGGAACGACTCGGCCGACCACTTACCCGTACAGAACGCTTTCACGAAGTGTTTTCCGCCTCCCAAGAGGCGCGTCGACCGTTGCTCTACGGGCAGCTCATCATCATGGTGGTCTACCTGCCCATCTTTGCGCTTACGGGCGTTGAAGGCAAGATGTTCCATCCGATGGCGCTCACCGTGGTGATTGCGTTGCTCGGTGCCATGATTCTGTCCATCACCTTTATCCCTGCCGCCGTCGCCTTGTTCATCGGCAACAAAGTGGGCGAGAAGGAAAACCGGGTCATGGGTTGGGCGCGACGGGCCTATCACCCGTTGCTCACACGCGCCATGAACGCCAAGGCCGTCGTGCTTACTGTGGCCGGGGTCGCGGTCGTTCTGTCTGGTTTGCTGGCAACGCGCCTGGGGAGCGAGTTCATCCCGAACTTGAACGAAGGTGACTTTGCCATTCAGGCGCTTCGCATTCCCGGGACCAGCCTCTCCCAGTCTGTGCAGATGCAGCAACAACTGGAGCGAACCCTGAAGGCGGAGTTTCCGGAAATTGAGCGAGTGTTCGCTCGCACAGGAACGGCAGAGATTGCATCTGACCCGATGCCCCCGAACATCTCTGACGCGTATGTCATGCTCAAGCCTGAGAGCCAATGGCCGAGCCCGAAGCGCACACGTCAGCAGTTGGTGGAGGCAGTGCAGCAACGGGTGGCAGAGCTGCCTGGCAACAACTACGAGTTCTCGCAACCGATTCAACTGCGCTTCAACGAGCTGATTTCGGGGGTCCGTGCTGACGTTGCCGTGAAGGTCTTCGGCGACGACATGGATGTTCTCAACAAGACCGCTCAGGAGATTGCGGCCGTACTGGGCTCTATCTCGGGAGCAAGTGAGGTCAACGTTGAGCAGACGACGGGCCTGCCCGTGTTGTCTATCAATATCGACCGCGACAAAGCGGCTCGCTACGGCGTTAACGTGGGCGACATCCAGGACACCATCGCAACGGCCATTGGCGGGCGCAGCGCCGGGACCCTCTTCGAGGGTGACCGACGCTTCGATATCATGGTTCGGTTGCCAGAGCGAATGCGCTCCGATTTGGACTCTATCCGCCGCCTGCCGGTGACGTTGCCCGCGGCAACTCAGGCAGACGGAAGCTCGCGCGTGTCATTTATCCCGTTGTCGGAGCTAGCCTCTCTCGAAGTCGCACCCGGGCCCAACCAGGTCAGTCGTGAAGACGGCAAGCGTCGCATCGTTGTCAGCGCAAACGTGCGCGGTCGCGACATGGGCTCTTTTGTGGAAGAGGCCGGAACTGCCTTGCAGGAGAAGGTGCGCATCCCCCCGGGCTATTGGACGACCTGGGGTGGTCAGTTTGAGAATTTGCAGTCCGCGACGCAGCGACTCCAAATCGTCGTGCCTGTGGCGCTTCTTCTGGTGTTCACGTTGTTGTTCGCCATGTTTGGCAACGTGCGCGACGGGCTCATTGTGTTCACCGGAATCCCCTTTGCCTTGACTGGAGGCATTCTGGCGCTTTGGATGCGCGGCATACCCTTGTCCATCTCTGCGGCTGTTGGCTTTATTGCGTTGTCGGGTGTCGCCGTCCTCAACGGCTTGGTGATGATTTCTTTCATACGCAATCTTCGCGAAGGGGGCGCGACACTGGACCAAGCCATCTTCGAAGGCGCTCTCACGCGGCTCCGCCCAGTACTCATGACCGCGCTCGTGGCCTCTCTCGGCTTTGTTCCTATGGCGATTGCGACCGGGACGGGTGCCGAGGTGCAGCGACCGCTTGCGACTGTGGTGATTGGTGGCATCCTGTCGTCGACAGCATTAACACTCCTAGTGCTGCCAATCCTCTATCGGTTGGCATATCGGCGCGAAGAGGAGGAGGAGCGTTTGGCCAACCCAAAAAGCTCTTTGGGCTCCTTCTCCGAACCGCAACTAAGTTGACCATAGGCGGCGGGCTTCCGGGTCCGCTGCCTCATTTCTGCTGGATGAAGGACTGTGCTTCTCTAAGTGCTGTCCATGCGCACTGTTTAGAGTTACTGAGGCAGCGATAACGCTAGTTCGGAAATGACCATGTGGTCCCCTCGAAAACCTGAACCACCCGGAGGTAGAGAATCCCCCCAAGCGGAGTCTCTACATGACGAAGTCCAGATTCAGTGAAGCGCAGATAGTCGGCATCCTCAAGGAGGTCGAGATGGGTGCGAAGGTCGGCGAGACGTGCAGGAAGCACGGCGTGAGCGAGCCGACGTACTACAAGTGGAAGAGCCAGTTCTCGGGCATGACGGTTTCGCACCTGTCGCAGCTGCGCCAGCTGCAGGACGAGAACGCCAAGCTCAAACGCATGTACGCAGACCTGGCGCTCATGCACCACGCACTCAAGGATGTCGTCGACCGAAAGCTCTGACCCCGGAGCGTCGCGAGATGGTCGTGCAGGCCCTCGTGGCCGAGCATGGCATGAGCGAGCGACGTGCCTGCCAGGCCAACGGCATTGCCCGCTCCACGCTGCGTTACCGGCCCGTTGCACGCGACGACTCCGGGGTCATCACCTTCATCCAGGCCTACATGACATTGAACCCGCGCCACGGCTTCGGGCTGCTGTACGACAGCGCCCGTCATCAGGGCAAGCCCTGGGGCAAGACGGTGCTCTGGCGCGTGTACTGCGAACTGCGGCTGAACCTGCCCCGGCGCGGCAAGAAGCGGCTGCCTGCGCGCATCAAACAGCCCCTGCACGCCGCCGGCCAGCCCAACCAGGGCTGGAGCTGCGACTTCATGGCAGACGCGCTGTGGTCGGGGCGGCGCTTCAGGACCTTCAACGTCATCGACGAGTTCAACCGTGAAGGCCTGCGCATCGAGGTCGACACCAGCCTGCCGGCTGCGCGCGTCATCCGGGCCTTGAATGAACTGGTGGAGGTGCACGGTGCGCCGCTGTCGATTCGCCTGGACAACGGCCCCGAGTTCATCGCGCACGCCCTGGCCCAGTGGGCTCAGAACAAGGGCATCGCCTTGCAGCACATTCAACCTGGAAAGCCCATGCAAAACGCCTATGTCGAACGATTCAACAAGACCTACCGCACCGAGGTACTCGACTGCTACGTGTTCGACAGCTTGCAGGAAGTGCGCGACATGACGGCCGACTGGCTGCACCGCTACAACCACCACCGACCCCATGAAGCTCTCGGCCGAATCCCTCCGGTCTAGTACCGTGTCAAACTGTTCCCCAACCTCTACTTCTGACTGGCTCAGGAAATCGAGGGGACCACAAACGTCGCTTTAGAAGCGACGAGGCGTTTTCCAGTGGGTCCGAAGCCTCGCCAAGTACTGCTCGTCCTGCATTTCGCTCTCCGAATGTTCATTCGATGAAAGAACTGCATGGACATCCAGTATTAGCGAGCAAGCATCGCCAAATACCCCTCCTCATGTGAGATATTTAGTTTTATTAACTAGTGCATCTATGCAGCACTGGTGGTGTCTGAGTATCGGCGGGGTCCCGGGACGAAGCGCTCGAAGGCTGGCCACACCCGGAGCACGGCGAGTCGCAACTCACGATGACCTCGCGGACATAGCCGGTGGCTGCGAGCAATTCACCTACAAAAAGCAAAAAACGCATTTCGATAGGTGAATCCAAGAATTTCAAAGGCTTACGCGCGCCACGGGGCTAGAAATCGCGATGTCGGAGGGCGTGCTTGCGTGGGGCTGCTACCGCCTTGGGAGCCTGCAGACAGCAGCTCGGGGCTCGTCTTCTCATGTTTTGTCATCGGAAATGAAAATTATCAAAACCGATGACAAAACTTGAAAAGGCACCACCGCTTGTGCCCGTTTGGGCCCTTGGCTACTGTCAGGATTGACTCTGTCGATGGCGGCTTGGCCAACTCGCTTGGTGATGAACTGCGCACTGACCTCGTCACCTTGCGCGAGGTCAGGAGGCAAGTGCTAGAGATTCGACCGAAGTGCTGTATGGTTTTGTAAGGGAGGCCGAACGGTTCGCCGGCTTGGCCAGGTTCTTCCAATTTGGCCAGCAGGCCCGGGGGTGTTGCGGATGGCACGCAAGCGCAAGGGGGACTCGGTAAGCGTCCTCGGGGTGGTCTTGGTTGGCCTGGTAGCACTGGTGGCGTCGGTACCCGTCGAGGTGTGGCTCTTTGTCGGTGGGGTGGTCCTTGCCTTCTTTGCCTACCGCTACTTCAAGGCAAAGCCCAGTAGCGAGCCACCCGAGACGCAGCCAATGCCTCAATCGAAAGCCACGCCACGACCCCGTGCCCGCGCGCTGAAGTCTTCTGACATGGACGAGCCGGTATCGGTCACCAGCACAGCTGCTGCATCGCCAAGCACTGCCACCAGCGAGTACCGCCTTCCTGCAGCCCCGAAGGGGTTCGGCAACGCGACGTGGCTTGGTGCTGGCCAGCCGGTGAATGTTGCAGGCTTCTCCATACCGGGCGGCCTGATTTACGTGGGCACACGCCTGAAGACGCCTTCTGGCGACAACGACCCGTGCCTCATCGACCCCTCACTGAGTGTGTCCAAGAGCGGTGACTATACCGAGCGGCAAATGGGCTACTGGCCCAGCTACGGCGCCATCTCGAGCAGCGCGCGCGGCGCTTACCTGAAGTGGCTCGCGGGCGGCCGACAGGACCCCTCCGCCGACATCGGCTATGTGTTCCTGTTCTTCTACGGGCTGGAGCGACGCGCCATTCTTGATGCCTCTTCAGATGCTGCGGCTCGGGCCGAATGGCCGGTCATCGCGGAAGAACTGCGACGCCTACTTGACATCTACGGGCAAAAGTCAGGTTCGTTCCGGCGCTACGCAGTTGAACTGCTCAACTGGGTCTCTACCGTCGAGCACCCTGAGCGCTTGTACGAGAAGGCGGTTCCGAGCTTTCCCCGCTCCCTCGAGCTACCGCTGTACGTCCGTCATGCACTAGGTATTGCAGCCGTGGACGGTGTGCCGGTTCCAGCAGGACTTGCGCTTGCCTGGGCGCGTCTTGAGCCAAGTGTCGTGCTGCGCACCCCAGCCATTCGGTGTCCCGAACAGTTCGATGCCCTGTTCGTGCAGAAGTACGAGCAGCAGTTCGGCGCGGGCATGGTATTGCCACGTAATCGCACCAAGCTCAAGCTGGTATATCGCCCGGCATCAGCGGGCTTCCGTGGTTACAACGACCTAAGGCTCACCTTCGGGGAGGTGCCCGACGTGTCGGTACTCACGGGACCGGTGAAGAAGCTGCAGGACCTGGTCGATGCCACTTCGAAGGAGCTCGAGTCCTACAGCCGCTTCGTTGGCAAGAGTGTCACCGGAAAGAACTCGCTCGAAGGGCTGCTGCAGCTACCGCCCACGTTGTGGCCAGAACAGGCGCAGAAGGCATTGCAGCAGCTCAAAGCCCGGATAGGTGAAGGCATGGTCGCAATGCCGTTCCAGGACCTGCTGAACGCCCTGGGTGCCACGACGGCGTTCACCAAGGACAAGACGCTCTCGCTGGCTCGCACGTTGGAGTCTGCCAACGTGGGCTTCGAGCCGGACGTCCTGGCCGGGGCGAAGACGCCCAAGCCCGAGGAGAAGGTGGTTCTCTTCGCGCTGCCGCCGTCCGAGCAGCTGTCACGCACTAACGGGCCGTACCTGGCGGCGGCGCTGACGCTGCAGCTCGCCTCGGCGGTTGCGACCTCCGACGGGGAGTTCGGCATCAAGGAGATGGGTCACCTTCGTGAGACCGTGCTCTCCTGGACGCACCTCACTCCAGGCCAGAAGCGTCGTCTGCTGGCGCACCTGCGCTTGCTGATGCAGGCGCCGGCGTCCCTGACGGCCTTGAAGAAAAAGTTCGAACCGCTCGAACTCAACGTCAAGGAGACCATTGCCGCGTTCATGGCAACGGTTGCCCAGTCAGACGGTGAGGTGTCTCCTGGAGAAGTAAAGATGCTCGAGAAGGTCTACAAGGCCCTGGGCGTCGACTCAAAGAAGGTGTTCTCCGACGTCCACGCTGTCGCTGCGGGCACGAAGCCGACCGCGGCGGCCGTCGCCAAGGTCGAGGAGTCCAGCTTCAAGCTCGACCCGGCCCGTATCGCCGCGCTCCAGAAGGACACCGAGAAGGTCTCTGCGCTCCTCGCGAACATCTTCACCGACACCGACGAACCTGCTGTGGCAGTGGCCGAGCCCGTCGAGGCGGAAACCGAGGCCGAGCCAAGCGAAGCCTCTGCGGGTCTGCTGGGCCTGGACGAAGCCCACACCTCACTTGCCCGGATGATGCTCTCGCGCCCCGAGTGGAGCCGTGCCGAGCTGCTGGACGTGGCCGCCGACCTTGACCTCATGCTGGACGGCGCTCTGGAGCACATCAACGAGGCGGCGTTTGAGGCGCATGACATGGCGCTGTTCGAGGGCGAAGACCCTGTGACGGTGAACACTGAGATTCTGGACAAGGTGAAAGCATGACGACAACGATTCGCCCCAGGGACCGCGACGCGGTCATTCAGTCGCTGCGCGCCGGGGTGGTGCCTCGCACGGGCCAGCACCTGGTGCAGGTCGGTCGAACACGGGAAATCGAGACCCTGCTCACCGACATCGAGCGCATTGCGGACGGTGGCTCGGCCTTTCGGGTGGTCGTGGGCGAGTACGGCGCCGGCAAGACCTTCTTCCTGAACCTGGTGCGCGCGGTGGGCATGGAGAAGAAGCTGGTCGTGGCCAGCGCGGACCTGAACCCGGACCGGCGCCTGCACGCCAGTGGCGGCCAGGCGCGCTCGCTCTACGCCGAGCTGATGCGTAACCTCTCGACCCGCACCAAGCCGGAGGGCGGCGCCCTGAGCGGCATCGTCGAGAAGTTCATCGCAACGGCGAAGACCGAAGCCAAGGCATCTGGTCAGACCACCGAGGCCGTCTTGCGTCAGAAGCTCGACCACCTGACCGAATTGGTGAACGGCTACGACTTTGCCGACGTCATCGCCGCGTACTGCCGTGGCTTCGAAGAAGGCAATGAGCAGCTCAAGTCGGATGCGGTCCGCTGGCTGCGTGGTGAGTTCTCGACCAAGACCGACGCGAAGCAGGCGCTCGGTGTGCGGACCATCGTTGACGATGCCGCTGTCTACGACCAGCTGAAGCTGATGGCGCGCTTTGTCCGGCTGGCCGGGTTCTCCGGGCTGCTGGTGAGCCTGGATGAGTTGGTGAACCTCTACAAGCTGGCCAACACCCAGGCACGCAACGCGAACTACGAGCAGATTCTGCGCATCCTCAACGACTCCCTCCAGGGCACCGCTGTGGGCCTTGGCTTCGTGCTGGGTGGCACGCCCGAGTTCCTGCTGGACACGCGAAGGGGGCTCTACAGCTACCCCGCTCTGCAAAGCCGCCTGGCACAGAACACCTTCGCCTCCGGGGGACTGGTCGACTTCAGCGGGCCAGTCGTTCGCTTGTCCAGCCTGACCCCAGAGGACTTCTACGTGCTCCTGCAGAAGATTCGCCATGTGAACGCCAGTGGCGACCCGGTCAAGTACCTGCTGCCCGACCAAGGCATCTACAGTTTCATGGAGCACTGCTCCAAACGCATCGGTGACACCTACTTCCGTACACCCAGGACGACCATTACGGCCTTCATCAACCTGTTGGCTGTGCTGGAGCAAAACGCCGGGACTACCTGGCAGGAGCTGCTCGGGGGGCTGGAGGTGCTTCCTGACAACGGCGCCACCGGGGACCAGGTCGTCGAGGCCGAAGGAGACGATGAGTTCGCCTCGTTCAAGATGTGATGTAGATGGCTGAGACCCAGTCATCTGCATTCCACCTCCTCGATGAGCGCATCCAGCGCTTCATCTGGGCCGAGGGCTGGGAGTCCCTGCGAGACGCGCAAGAGGCTGCCATTCCCCTCATCGTGCCCGGCGACAAGGACGTCATCGTGGCTGCGGCCACCGCCGCAGGAAAGACCGAGGCCGCCTTCCTACCGGCACTGACCCACCTGTTGCAGCGGGAGAAGCCTGGGCTCATCGTCTACATCAGCCCCTTGAAGGCGCTCATCAACGACCAGTTCGGGCGATTGGACTGCCTCTGTGAGCAGCTCGAGGTTCCGGTTTGGCCGTGGCACGGAGACATCTCGTCTTCCAGCAAGACGCGGTTCTTGACCAAGCGCCAGGGCGTCCTGCTCATCACGCCAGAGTCGCTGGAAGCGCTACTCTGCAACCGCGGTACCGCTTTGAGCGCCGTCTTCGGCGAGGCGGCATTCTTTGTCGTCGATGAGCTGCACGCGTTCATCGGCAGCGAGAGAGGCAAGCAGCTGCAGTCGCTCATGCACAGAGTCCAGGTAGCCATAGAGCGCACGGTGCCACGCGTCGGGCTGTCAGCCACACTTGGGGACATGCGCCTCGCGGCCGACTTTCTGCGGCCCAGTGCGGGGGAGCGGGTTCAGATAGTTGAGTCCAAGGCTTCAGTTGCCGAGCTCAAGGTCCTGGTGAAGGGCTATGAGGAGCCCGCGGTGGTCCTGAGAGAAGGTGATGACGAGGTAGAGAGCGAAGACTCTGAGCCCACAACACCTGGCCTCATCGCAGCCCACCTGTTCAAGGTGCTGCGCGGCTCAAACAATCTCGTGTTCCCGAACTCTCGGCGCGAGGTAGAGCGCTACACGCACCTGCTCAACGAGATGTGCCTGAAGGAGCAGGTGCCCAACGAGTTCTGGCCGCACCACGGCAGCCTGTCCAAGGAGATTCGCACCGAGACCGAAGCGGCGCTAAAGCAGAAGGAGCAGCCGGCGTCGGCCATTTGCACCAACACGCTGGAGCTCGGCATCGACATCGGCGCAGTCAAAAGCGTCGTGCAAATTGGACCGCCTCCGCAGGTGGCCAGCTTGCGCCAACGGCTTGGGCGCTCTGGGCGCCGAAAGGGTGAGCCCGCCATCTTGCGCGGCTACTGCATCGAGGACGCCTTGGACCCCAGGTCGTCTCTTGACAGTCTGCTTCGCCTGGGCACCGTCCAGATGGCGGCCATGGTGTCGCTTCTCCTGCAGAAGTGGTTCGAGCCGCCGCGCGCTCACGGTGCCCACTTGTCAACGCTGGTGCAACAGGTCCTTTCGGTGGTTGCCCAGCGAGGAGGCGCGACCATCGGTCAGCTTTACGCGCTCCTGTGCGCACCCGGCACACCCTTTCAGGGGCTCTCCAAGGAGGAATTCGCGCAGCTTGTGCGGCAGCTAGGTGCCAAGGAGCTGCTGACCCAGGACTCGTCTGGACTGCTTCTGCATGGCAGGCTGGGCGAGAAGTTCGTGAACCACTACTCCTTCTATGCCGCGTTCGCTGCGGACGAGGAGTTCCGCATCGTCAGCGCGGGGCGCATGTTGGGCACGCTGCCGGTCTCTCAGATGCTCACCACCGGGCAGCGCATCCTATTTGCCGGAAAGACCTGGCTCGTGGAGAGCGTTGATGAGCCCCAGAAGACGATTTTTGTGGTCCGTGCTGGCGGCGGCGTTCCCCCGCTGTTCAACGGCGGGGCTGGCCGGGTTCACA
Organism: Allobosea thiooxidans; assembly: GCA_943370825.1. Taxonomy (GTDB): domain Bacteria; phylum Pseudomonadota; class Gammaproteobacteria; order Burkholderiales; family Burkholderiaceae_C; genus Hydrogenophaga. Next base: position 17,926 of record CALRSR020000016.1, read on the forward strand.
CGCGCGTAAGGCAGGAGATGCGCCGGCTGTTGGAGTCCAACGAGTCGCTGCCTTTCCTCGATGAGGTGGCTCAGCGCTTTCTCTCTGAGGGTCGCCAGCAGTACGCTGACCGAGCGCTTTCCACGGAGTTCGTGCTGAATCAGGGGCGAGAACTCATGCTTCTGACCTGGCTGGGGGACTCAGCCAATGAAGCGATTGCCGCACTGCTGATTCGACGGGGGTTTGTGGCCAGCCCGGCTGGCCCAGGAGTTGAAGTACGCCTAGATGGCCGCTCCGCGCAGGATGTCTTGGATGCGCTGAGCGACGCGGCTGTCGACGAACCCCCGTCGCTGGACATGCTGCTCCAAGACGTCAGCAACCTTCAGCGGGAGAAATGGGACTGGGCGCTGCCGGATGGTCTGCTTCGAAAGGCGTACGCGAGTCTGAACCTCGACCTGGATGAAGGCCTTGCGTGGGTTCGAGAGGCTACCGCGCGCTGAGGCCCCTGCTTCAGTGTCGGGACCAGCTCCCCTCGCCAACGTCTCAGTAGGTAAATCAATAACGTAGCCGCACCCTCGACGTCGCCTACGGGCCTGCAACGCAACCAGATATCAGTCTGCAAGCCAAAAAGTGCAACGTCGTTTCAAGCGCGCACGTTCTTGGTTTCAAAAAGGATTTTTTTGAGACGAGCCCGCTTCGCAGCCTACGCGCTGCAGCAGGCCGGCGACCATCCGGGCTGACCCCCTCTGTCACAGATGCGCAGAACTGACCCGACGCGTGGGGCCGCAGAGCGTGGTCGCGCGCCTAGTGGGCTTCTCCTTTCAAGAGCAAGCGTATTTGACACTCTTGCAACATATTGCGAACAATGGTTGCTCTTAAATTGCACAGGACACTGACACTCTTTGCCCCCATAACCGAAATCATTATTGACAATGCGGACGACTATTGCTATAATGATTACTGTTATGCCCGCCAAAGCGCCTACCCTTTACCCCTCGCAGTCGCGAATGACGGTCGCGCTGGGGCAGCGCCTGCGCGAAGCTCGCCTGCGTAGGCGGTTCACGGTCACGCAGGTGGCCGAGCGCGCCTCGGTGTCTCGGCCCACACTCAACAAAGTCGAGCAAGGCGACCCCGCCGTGACGCTGGGCACCTACTTGCGCGTGCTGGCTGTGCTCGGGCTGGAACATGACCTGGACCAGGTAGCGGCGCACGACCCAGTGGGTCGTCGGCTGCAAGACGCTGAGCTGAACGTGCCTCGGCGCGCGCCCAAGCGCAAGAAACTCGACAGCCCGTCGGACTCCCCTTCCGAAGACGAAGCGCAATGAGCCCCGCCGTCAAGAAGTCCGGCGCTCGCGCGAGGCCTGCGCCCGAGGCTGCCCCCGCAACCCCTGAGGGCCTCGAAGTCTGGCTCGATGACCCGACGTTCGGCCCGCTAACTCACCTGGGCCGGCTGCACCGCTCGGGCCTGGAATCGGTCCGCTTCGAGTATTCGCCCCTGTGGCTGAAGAACGGGGCCGCTTTCGCGCTCGACCCGGAGCTGTCGCTGGCCAGTGGCAACTTCTATCCGAAGGACTCGAACTTCGGCATCTTCATGGACAGCTGCCCCGACCGCTGGGGCCAGACGCTGATGAAGCGTCGAGAACTGGTTGAGGCCAAGCAGCAAGCGCGCACCCGCCGCGAGATGCGCCCGTGGGACTTCTTCCTGGGCGTGCAGGACGTGACCCGCATGGGCGCCCTGCGTTTCTCCGCACTGCAAAGCGACAAGCAGCTCAAGCAAGGCCCTGCTCCGGAATTGCTCGAAGGCCAGGCCCTGGCCAGTCAGGCGCTCGCAGCGCCAGCGCTGACTCACATGGGCGAGCTACAAGCGGTGGCGCGCGAGCTCACGCGCAAAAAGGTCGACGACCTCGACTTGCTGCAGCAGTGGCTGAAAGTGTTGGTGGCGCCCGGCGCGTCCCTAGGCGGCGCACGACCCAAGGCGAATCTGCAAGACGGCCTCGGGCAGCTGTGGATTGCCAAGTTTCCCGGTGCCGACGATGAACACGATTGGGCTCTGCGCGAGATGTTGGTGCACCAGCTGGCCGCAGAGTACGGGCTCAGCGTTGCACCGGCACGGCTGGAGCGCATCGGGCACGGCTTCCACACCTTCGTCACCCGACGCTTCGACCGCCACGGTGGCCGGCGACGGTTCTTCACCTCCGCGATGGCGGTGCTGGGCCGCAGCGACAGCGAAGAAACGTCGTACCTGGACCTGGCGGAGTTCATCGCGTCCAAGCAAGGCGTGGAGGGCCGCATCGAAGCGGACCTGCGCGAGCTGTTTCGGCGGGTGTTGTTCAACGTGGCCGTCTCGAACCGGGATGACCACCTGCGCAACCACGGCTTCATGCGCGAGGCCACCGGTTGGCGCCTGGCGCCCGCCTACGACATGAACCCGTCGACCAAGAAAGACGGTCACGTGCTGGCGCTGGACGATGCCAGCACCGAGCCCGACCTGGACACAGTCATGGCCACGGCGGCGCTCTATCGCGTCACGCCGAAGCAGGCGCAAGAGGACCTGGCCCGGCTGAGCCAGGTCATTGGCACCTGGCAAAACAAGGCGCAGCTGCTGGGACTCTCAGGGGAAGACCGGGCAGAGCTGAAGGACTGCTTCCTAGTCTGAGGCCAAGGGGCCCAGCGTCTGGGCGGCCTGAGAGTCCGTCGGCGGCGTTAGCTTGCAGCCGTTGCCAGGGCTAGCTTGCGAGGTTGGTAGTGGAAGCCAGTTTCGACCGTCAGAGTGCCCGTTTACACGCTTGACAGCCTCTCAGCGCTCGCGAAGGCCCAGTGCTATACTTGGTTTGCCTCGTATCGGAGAAACCCGGAAAGGCGTCCCGGTGATTGAACTCGTGCACAGGGTTCAATACTGATGAGGAAAATGTGCGCCCTTGCAGGGAAACCTGGACAAGGTAACCGACCAAGGTGTCGGAAGCTGGGCACTCAGCCGCTCCTCCTCGGGTACGAGGTCCTTTCACTTTTTCTTGGCCAGCGCTCGGTTCACGAGCAATTGTGCTTTTGCTGGCTTCATCCAGTACGCCGTCTCAAGTCGAAAGTGGGCCATCGGTGCCCCCTCGAATCGCAGAGCCGCCACTGGTGATTCACCCTTAGCCGCAGGGTCCCCCGCTTTGTAGGTTGCATCAAACATCAGCAACTGGTTCGGGTAGCCGGGATTGGGCGCGTACTTGGGGTGGCCATACACGAACAGCTGACCCAGCAATTCCACAACGCCGGCATCGGCGACGCTGTCCTTGCTTGTTCGGCTATCTCGAACGTGCTCCACGCGGCTGCGAGAAATCACAACGCAGCCAGTGCCCGCGGGGGAAACGAGTTCAAGAGCCGCAAGCTTCTTATTCATCAACCACTCGGAGATGAGCGCGTGCGCGCGCTTGCTGAGAAACCAAGAAACCTCCTCTTGGTGGCCAAGCGACGGGTAAGAGCCATCAACCCAGCCTTGAAGGAGCCCAAGCAAAGAGGAGTTGAACATGCCTGGCCCTGCTTGGCAGGCTGCAGAAAACCTCGCTGAAGCGGCTGCAAGTGTGGCATCAGCTAGCGCGCTTTCCTCGTGCGCCGGTGGAACGCTACCGTGCTGGCCGGGAACCGCTGCGAAGGTGATGCTGTTTGCGTCCTGTTCAGACCTGCCGGCTTGCTCGTTGGGGAACTCAGGCATGTTGTGGTTGTTCTATTTTTCGACTATCCCTCGAGGCGCAACAGCATCTCGGATGCAGAGCCCCTTGCAAAGGGGTCCCTCAAGGCAGAGGCGCGATGCGGTTCCCGTACCGGTCCTCGAGCATCCACCGCCGGCCATTCTCCTTGGACCGGTTGTTGATGTTGCCCAACAGGTGGTCCTGCACCCATTCGGACTTGGGGAAGTCGACCTCCTTCACCTTGCCCGTCTTGTCGTTCATGTAGCGGTCGCGGTCGACGTACTGCTTCAAGTGCGCGGTGTCGCTGAAGAATCGGGCCCGTGTGTTCGGGTGCTTCGCGTAGAAGTCCTGCGCCATCTTGATAAGAGTGCCCTGGCGCACTTCCTTCGGCACCACGACCAAGTAGAAGCGCCACTCCTCTGCGGGGAAGAGCATCGGCCGAATCGCATAGTCGCCCCACACGGTAGCCTTCACCCCTGCCAGAGTGACAGGCCCCTTGGCAGGGGGTGCCGCAAAAGCCGGGGCGGCGCCAAGAAGAAGCACCGTTATGGCGCAAAGGCACAGACGTCGGCGAACGGTATTGAACGGCATCATGCTGTGCAATCCTCCGTCACTTCCTCTCGGCAACGCCGCACTCCATTGACTCATCAACTTGACTGAATCGCGTGCCTTGCGAGAACAGGCTGAACTGGCCTGCATTGCTCATGGCCAGACCGGACGCCCGGTCGTGCACAGCCCACGCTGAGCCTTCGACGGAAAAGCGGACGCCTTCCCCTGCACAGGTCTGCTCGTAAGTCTGGGTGAGGAGAAAAGCAGCGCGCCCGGAGTAGGTCAGCGTCCCCTCGACAACTGTTGTCCCCTTGGAAGCTCCGCTGGATTGGGTGCCGAGCATCGCGCAGACGTCCATCGTAGGACCGTAGTCCTTTCCGATTTCTAGCGGCTGCCCCATAGGCTTTCCCGTCAGGCCCGCCATCATTTGGTTGACGACTTGCGAAAGCGCGGGACCGTACTCCTTCTCAAAGCCAGGAATGGTGGTTTCAATCAAGGGCGGCACCTTTCTCGGCTGCCCCTCGGGAGTCATCTCCAGCAGAATCTTCAGTTCGTCCCTGTCGACGTTGGTGGCAACGCTGAGGTACTCGACTCCGTTTCGAACCTCAAGGCGCGCACGGTGCTCACTGCGGGTCTTCGTCGGTTTGGACCAGTTGCCGCGTTCGCGGGTCGTGGTTTCCCTGAAGCACCGGGCCTCGTACCCCGACTTTGGCCTCAAAGACACCGGCTCTCCGGTGGTTGCCGACACCTGAGGCGGGCTAACGTTGGACGCGAAGCCGACGACTGGCAGTGCTCCAAGTGCCAAAACCGCCATACCGCTCATTGCAATCAGTCTGTTCATCGAAGCCCCTGTGTGCTCGCAACAGGATAGCAAGTAGCGGCTGGACTTGGCATGCATTTCCTCTGCCCTTGTCGCGGGAGCGAGACCCACGCATCCCGGCGTGAAATAGTCGACACGCCCTTGGCAATGCCAACCCTCTCTGCACTCGACACGCACGGGCGAACGGCGCGGCGTGACTTCTGCGAGTTCGCGTCGCACGAAAAGAGCCCGCTTCGAGCTCAAGCTCCCGCGCTACGACGTCTCTAAAGTCAACACGTCTATCAACCGATAACCTGAATGAAACCGAGGGCCTCCGTCCCGGCAACGCCAATCGAAATCGTTCGCTCTGTAGGTTCGTAGCGAACGGCGTATGCGCCGACGAAAAAAGAGACCAGCGCTACGGCTGGTCTCCAAAGAATCGTCTAGTGACGGAAAGGCATCGATGGCAAGCACCATCTCCAAAGTTTCTCGCAGTCTGCTCAATCTCACTCGCCTCCTCGTGATTCCGGTTGCTACCACCAGCCTCACGAGCGACACCCCGGTGTCCAGAGGCGACTGTGAAAGAGCAAACTGCCCAAGTGACAGCAGGGAAGTACTGACACCCGTGACAACAATCCCAAACCCGCACGGCGCGTAGCCAAGTGCGACCTTGATGGCCGAGTTACAGCTCGGCCATTTTCTTGTCCTCGATTCGTATAGCAACCGGCTGTTCAACTCCCGGCCACGGCCCCGCCATCCCTCCAGCAGGGTCCTTGCAGGCTCCGGCCTGCGCGTAATGAACTACCTGGAGTTGAAGTGGACCCGGTTCCGTGGACGTTTTTCGGTTCGATTCTCAAACCGTCTATCGTTTGCGCTTGAGCCCAGAGAGACGCCATCGTCCGCCATTGCTTGGCGAGGTTTTCACGCGCGGCCCTTAAGCAATCGATGTCCGTGATTCGACACTCGCACCTCATACGCTCTGGCGCACCGTGCCACCCTCTGCATTTAGTTGAAGCAGCGACGTCCACCAAGCATGGGCGTTTTTCTCGGCGATGCATCCACCGCGGTCCCGACCGGTACTCGGCCTTCGATTTGGTCTTCTAGAGTGTTGGCCAAACGAGCAGCCCTCGCGATAAATTGGAAGGATGAGCCCTACGTCGACACCAAGTTCCGTCCACGTGCCGCGAAGGGCCGACTTCCTGCTGTACTTGGACCTCGACGGTGTCGTCCAACATGAAGCAGTGGTATGGCATCCACGCCGCGGCATTCACGTGAGTTCAGTCCTTGCACCTGGTCACTCGCTCTTTGAGTGGGTCCCGTTGCTTGTCACCGCGCTTGAACCGTTCCCTGAGGTGCGAATTGTTCTGAGCAGCTCCTGGTGCATCAGACCGGGTTACGGGAGGACTCTCAAGCGCCTCCCTGAAACCTTACGCCAACGCTTTATTGGCGGCACGTTTCACAGGAGGGTTCATGGGGCCGACACCTGGCTGCAAGCGTCGTTCCAGAACATTCCGCGTGGCATGCAGGTCTGGGCTGACGTACAGCGGCGAAGGCCTCGCCAGTGGCTGGCACTTGATGATGACGTTGAGGGGTGGCCCCCCTGGGCGCAAGAGAATCTCATCGCATGCGACGGGAGCACGGGGCTCTCGAGCGCACCTGTTCTAGAAGAGTTCGCCGCCAAACTCAAGCGTTGCGCTGCTGCGCTGCATATGTAGGCGGTCGCAGGGCGCGGCACACCATGCGGCCGGCTCGAGGGTGTCAAGCATCGCGCTCGACTTCCCGAAACCTTCTCGCCACTCGCACTAGGTCGAGTTCCTCGCAGTTCATCGCCACCATCAGCTGCAAGAAGAACGCGAAGGTGAAGTTGCCACGGTTGACGCGATTCATGATGGCCGCAGCGCTGTTTCGCACCCCCACACCAGTCAGAAGCGCCTCCAAGTGCTTGTAGGACTTGCCAGTGCGCTCCATCTCGGCACGCACGATGGCTCTGGCCTCGCCCTCCCAGAAGGTTTTACGGCGGGCGTTCTCGCGGTTTTGGGAGTTCGGGTCGAGCTCTTGCGCTCGCGGCTGCTTCGGCATGCGGTCTAAAACGCGTTGTGTTTTTTCATTTTGCGCTATACAAGCCGATTTAGACTAAGAAGAGTCCAAATGGACATATTTGGTGCCACTTTGTTACACCAAGTTCGGTGCGGATGGAGGAAAACGCTACTCCCGGTTTCTAGACGCAGCTCATCACCTCCGTTTTCCGCGCCGTCATGCCACCACTCTCAGACCACGAAGTCGAACAGCTGTTTTCCCAGTGGCGTACTCCCGCAGCAGGCCGGAAGTTGATTCGCAGCGCTCGCGGGACAGAGCTGGCGCCCGTTCGGCAGCAGCAGCATCTCAACGGTGCTGTGCGAACCCTCTTTCAGAGCAAAAAGATGGGACGCGGCCTGATGGCTGAGAGCCGCACCTGCGAGTTGCCGGGCCTGTACATCAGGGAACATGACCAGAGCACGCTGGAAATGTGGCCCCAGCCTTTTCAGCTTTCAATCCCGGTGGAAGCTGGCAAGGGCAAGACCATCGTCTCGCACCTGCCAGACCTTCTTCTCATTACGGACGAGGGCTTCATCGTTGAGGAGTGGCGCGAAGAGGCGCGCTTGGAGCGCCTGGCGTCAGAGAGGCCACACCGCTACTTCAAGGATGAGCAGGGAGCGTGGCGGGACCGATATGTCGAGCCATATCTAAAGAACATGGGAATCACGTATCGACTTCGGTCGGCCGATGAACACCCACGAATCTTCCTCGCCAACCTCGACATCCTGGCGGACTTCAGCCTTGCCTCAACCCCCCCGGTACCCGAGAACGAAGCCAGCCGACTCCAAACTCTGCTCTCAGAGAGGCTGCGCTGTCCATACCTCGAACTCCTGGAAGAGCACGGCTTCAAGCCAGAGCATGTACTCCAGAGCGTGTTGTCTGGGTCTGCCTACGTGGACCTCTACACCGAACGGCTCATCGACACCGACGAACTCCTCGTCTATCGCGATGAATACGTCGTACTGGCTGAGCGATTGGCAGCAAGGTCTGCACGGCCCACCTCCCCTGACAGCATTCTTGAGATAGAGCAAGGCACCGAAGTTGACTACGACGGTGTGAAGTTCAAGGTGCTATTGGTTGGGAAAGAGAAAGTGAGCTTGGTCAACGGAGCCACCGGTGAAATCATCGAACTTGAACTCTCCGTTGTTCGACATCTGCACAAGAACCAGCTGCTAAAACCTCTGGGCCTCACAGTCGAAGAGGTTCCTGCGGCCTTTGAGATGGTGCTGTCCAACAAGAAGCTCATTCAAGCAGCAAAGCGCCTAGCCGCATTCGAACGCGGCAAGGCGGACAGTGGCATGTCAGAGCGGACGTGGCAACGCATCCAAAGCGCACTGCGAGGGAAAGAGTCGCCACATGAGCGACTGCTTGCGCTCGTACCAAAGACAGCAGGCAACGCAACTCCGCGTCTTCCGGCCGAGACGTACGAGATAGCTGAGAGAACCCTCAAGGAGCGCTTTAACACCCCAGTAAAACAGACACTGAGTTCTGCCTACAGCCACTACGTGAACGACTGCAACGCTGCAAACGTGCAGTTTATGTCCAGGACTCGCTTCTTTGAGTGGGCACGCCCGCGAACGAACACTCGACAGCGTGAAGGCAAGCGTCGTGACTACGCAACCGCGCCCATTCCATTGACTTTCAACTACGGCAGTCCCGTGCACGGTGTGCTGCCGCACGAAGTTGTGTACTGCGACCACACTCCGCTAAACATCAGAGTACGCGGGAAACGGATACCGATTCAGAGCAGGCCGGTCCTCACCGTCATGGTCGACGGTTCCAACAGCGGTGCGCGCGCTTTCTTCATCAGCTTTCGCGCTGCGGGCGTTCACTCCGTTTTCATGTGTCTTCGCGACTACGTACGCCGATGGGGTGTGTTGCCACGGATTCTCGTTCTTGACAACGGCAAGGAGTTTCACAGCCATGACCTGACTCAGTTCTGCAAGCTGTTTGGAATCACCGTTCGCTGGCGCCGCAGCGCAAAGCCTCGCGACTCTGGAATAGTCGAGCGATTCTTCGGGACGGTAGAGACCGAGCTGCTTCAGCAACTCGCAGGCAACTCCATCCATATGAAGGACCCCAGGGCGGTGTCTTCGTCGCACTACCCAGAGAAGCATGCGAGGTCAACACTGGCTTCACTGCACGGCCAGATTGATTACCTGCTCCTTGATATTCATCGTCACCGGGTTCACCCCAGACTGGGTGTTTCACCCGCACAGTTCGATGAACAGACAGAGTTCGAACTCGGCCGGCGAGCGCATCGGATGGTGCGCTATGACGAACTCTTCAAGTTGCTCACTTCTCCACACCCGCGTGTGGCAACGCGAAAAATCGACCCCCAACGCGGCATCTTCGTCGAGGGCGTCTACTACTGGCACGATGCCTTCAAGGATGCTCGCTGGGTTCGCGCTGCACACGTCGAGGTTCGCGTTGAGCTTTGGAACGCTGAGGTGGTTTACGCCTGCTACCGGGACAAGTGGCTGGTGGCGAGGTCTCGGGAAAGCTCAGGACTCAAAGGTCGATTTCGACCCGAACTCGCAGTTCAAGCCAGGGAGGAACGCGCTGAGGGAAGAAGGCTGGCTCAGCAAGACAAGTTCAGTCCTGCCACTTCCAGCAAACGGGTCAAGTTGTGGGACCACGAACTGTGGGATGAGGCGACCAGAGATGCGCTGATGATTGAGCACGCTCTTTACGCTCGATTGGGCATGGTTGAAGCGCACTCAGAAGCCATCAATCATGAAGCTGACGTCAACTATCTCCCTCCCCCGCTGTTGGGGTGGGAAGAGGTTCCAGAAGACGCCTGCGTTGAAGACAGTTCTGTTGCAGATGGACCGACTAGCAGTGCGCATGAGAACGCCAGCGAGGCCATAGATGCATTAAGGCCGACTGCCGAGTTCAGCGGTGCCGATTCAACCAGTTCGGCACCCTCTGAAAGCAACGCGGCCTCGGTCCCCATGCAGAGCGCGGACAAGCGCTCGGAGGCGAGCGATGGTTCGGTCGCGAAGGGTCGAGTGATACGCCCTGCAGGGAGCTCCAGAACGCAGAAGGACAGCGCAGTACCGAAAGCCCATCTACCTCCAAAGCAACGTCTCGAAGACTTCATTAGAGACCTCGATGGAGACACCTACTTCTGAGACATCAATCCCTTCGACATGAAATGAACTTCTGAGACATCAATATGCCACTTGCAATCATTCCTAACCCTGACGCTGCCCCAACCCCTGTCGTGCCCACACGGAGCTCCACGCATACCAAGAGTTCTGATTCGCACGAAGCCGTAGAGGCGCTTGAGCGCTTCAAACAGGCGCGCGTTCGTCACCCTGCACTTCAAACGCTCCTGAATGACCTCCTACGCCACATCCACTCACCTGATGGGGAAAGCATTCTTGTCCTTACCGGCGTCACTGGAGCTGGAAAGACCGCGGCCAGTGAGGCGCTCCAGGTAGCGCTTCTCAACGAGTTTCGCTCCGACATCGAGGGAAACCCGGGAATCATTCCGGTTGTGACCGTCGAGGCTGGGCAAAGCGGCGACATGAAGCAGGGCTTCAAGGGGCTGTATAGGCTGGCGTTGACCAAACTGCACGAGCACGACCCAGACAGCGGAGTAGCGGTTGTCCGCAAGGAGGGGCACCTTTGGCTCAACGTTCATGGCCGTCGAACGACTGAGGGCATGCGCAATGTGCTCGAGAGTGCATTGCGCCATCGCCAGACCAAGGCTCTGGTCATCGACGAGGCGTCGCACTTGCTCTCGATGGCAAGGTCAACTGCGGTGATGGACACCCTCAAGAGCCTGGCCAACACCGTCGGCTGCAAGGTCGTGCTCATTGGAAGCTTCGACCTTCTTGACATTATTGTCCAGAGCGGACAAGTCTGCCGCAGGACCAACATCTTCGCACTGCAGCGCTACAAAGACACGGCAGACGACCGAGCTGCATTCAAGTTTGTCATCCAGAGGCTGATGCAAGCCTGGCCTTGTGAGGCGGTCCCCGCCTTTGATGCAGTGAGTGACGAACTCCAAGAAGTCACCTTCGGTGCCGTCGGGCTGCTCAAGAACTTGATGACAAACGTTCTTTCACAACAACTGGAGGCGGGCGGTGTTTTCAGTCCGTACATGTTGCAGAACGCAGCGAAGGCCGCTGCGCTGCGTGAATCCATCCGCGAGGAGATTGAGGCGGGCGAAGCAAAGTTGGCAACATCAGCTTACGGTAGCGGGGCCTGGACTGAGGCGGCATTCGCCAAGATGACGCGCAAGATGGAGGGTTGAGGCAATGACGAGCATGTCACCTCGCACTCTGCTCTTTTCAATGGCCGTAGGCGGCTTGGGAACCGCCCAGGTCGAAAGTCTGCGCAGCCTAGTTGAGCGCATTTCTTTAGCGCATCACCGCACGACGCGTCAACTCCTGAGTTACCTCTTCCGCTCGTCCTCCGATGGAATGAGTGCTAGCGCACCGTCCGAGATTACCCGGACATGGAGCGTCCACACAGATAGCGAGTTGGGGCGTGTATTGATTCACAGACTGCAAGTGGCGACCGGCCAGGCCTTGGCTACGACGACGTTAGCCAGATTCGGTGGCCCCCTTTCACTTTCCAACGTTATCCACCTCAAGAAGTCGGGGAAGGTGCGGTATTGCCCAATCTGCCTGGAGAACGACCTTCTGGAGCAGGAGATTCCCTACGGTCGGCTTCTTTGGGAACTCCGAGGCGTCAACTGCTGCCCGCTCCACGGGGTTCAGCTGCATTCATCCACTGGCTGCGGAGGTGTGGGTGGTAAGCGCATCGCTCTTCAGAGCAGGCCGCGCGCTATCGGCGTGTGCCCTGATTGCGGTAGCGTAGGACGTCGATGCGCGACACCCAATCTCATCAAGGCAGGCTCTGTCGACTTGGCCATCGCCCACAGCATTTCAAAGGTTCTTGCACTCAGCGAAGAGGAGTGCGAACTTGTCACCGGTCCGGCTGTTCGCGAGGGAATCAAAGCAGTGGTGGACTGTCGCTTCGAGGGAAACACGATTGCGGCGGCGCGAGCTGCGGGAATAGGGAGGGGAAGCATCTGTACTTGGGTCAAGAAGCACACATCTGTCGGCCTTGCGCCTCTTGTACAGCTCAGCATCGCCGGCGGGGCAGATTTGTCTGCAATGCTTGTGGGCCGCTTCGTTTCGGCTGACGTACATGCGACCGCGGCTGAACTCAAGAACCGACTTGGACGGACCTACTTGCGTAGCTCAGCTACCGCGGATGAGATGAGGCAACACCTCTCCAATGCACTTGAATGCGATGAGGCACCGTCATTCAAGCGCACAGCATCGGCACTGGGCGTCTCAACGGAGGCCTTGCGTGCGGCCGCTCCCGTGCTAGCAAAGGCACTTGCAGCCAAGCACCGGGTTCAACGCGAAATCCGCAGTGGAGATGCATATTCCCATGCGTTAAGCGTGTACATGCAAGCACGTAGTGCCTTGCTCAGCAGAGGCAAGGCTGTGAATCAGAAAAGCCTGCAGCTTCATTCAGGCCTGAAGGCGAGCCTCGGCAGGCATGGGCCGCGCTATCGAGCAATGCACGACGTGCTCTCGGACCCAGCAAAGTTCGAGCCGCCCAGCTGAAAAGTTCAAGAGAAATATGCCACCAAAAAGAAACGGGGTGAGCCCTTCGGCCCACCCCGTTCTGTTTGGCATCAAGCACTTAGCGCTGTCTCAGCTTGCGGTTCTGTCAACCATACCTTGTCGTTTTGCGACAAAGCTAGCTGGAATCAACAGATCAGCGCCGAGGGCGTGATCGTCTGGTTTGGTTGCGCGGGCAAGATTTGAACTTGCGACCTTTGGGTTATGAGCCCAACGAGCTACCAGGCTGCTCCACCGCGCGTCAAGCCTTCTAGTATATCACGCTTTGGCAGCGTCATCGGCAGGAGCGTCGGCCTTTTCTTCGGCACGGTCCACCAGCTCGATGTAGGCCATGGGCGCGTTGTCGCCCACGCGGAAACCCATCTTCAGAATGCGGGTGTAGCCGCCCGGACGCGCCTTGAAGCGCGGGCCCAGCTCGTCGAACAGCTTGACGACCACATCGCGGTCGCGCAGGCGGTCAAAAGCCAGGCGGCGGTTGGCGACCGTGGGCACCTTGGCCAGGGTGATCATGCGCTCGACCACGCGGCGCAGTTCCTTGGCCTTGGGCACCGTGGTCTTGATGGCTTCGTGCGTCAGCAGCGAATTCATCATGTTGCGCAGCATCGCCTGGCGATGCTCGCTGGTGCGGTTGAGTTTGCGAAGTCCGTGTCCGTGACGCATGGTGATGTCCTTTCGATGTTTTGCCCCCAGCCGGATCAGGTACTGGAGGGACGTCAGGTGGGGGCTTGCGCCCCCGTCTTTCAGTGTTTGTCGAGGCCGGCCGGCGGCCAGTTCTCGAGCTTCATGCCCAAGGTCAGGCCACGCGAGGCGAGCACTTCCTTGATCTCGTTGAGCGACTTGCGACCCAGGTTCGGGGTCTTGAGCAGCTCGTTCTCGGTGCGCTGGATCAGGTCACCGATGTAGTAGATGTTCTCGGCCTTGAGGCAGTTGGCCGAACGCACGGTGAGTTCCAGCTCGTCGACCGGACGCAGCAGGATCGGATCGAACTGCTGCGGGTTGCGGGTCGGCTCGGACGTCGGGAAGATTTCGGCGCCTTCCAGGTGTGCGAACACGGCCAGCTGCTCGACCAGGATCTTGGCCGAAGCGCGGACGGCTTCTTCAGGACCGATGGAGCCATTGGTCTCGATCTCGAGCACCAGCTTGTCCAGATCGGTGCGCTGTTCCACACGCGCACTCTCCACGGTGTAGCTCACGCGCTTGACCGGCGAGAAGGAGGCGTCGAGGATGATCCGGCCGATGGAGCGCGACTGCTCGTCACCCCGGCGCAGACTGCCCGGCACATAGCCACGGCCCTTTTCGACCTTGATCTGCATGTCCAGCTTGGCGCCGGCCGACAGGGTGGCGATCACGTGACCAGGGTTGACGATCTCGACGTCATGGGGCGTCTGGATGTCGGCAGCCGTCACGACGCCTTCGCCGTCCTTGCGCAGGCTCAGGGTCACCTCATCGCGGTTGTGGAGCTTGAACACCACGCCCTTGAGGTTGAGCAGCATGTTGACCACGTCTTCCTGGACGCCGTCGATGGAGGAGTACTCGTGCACCACACCGGCGATGGTCACTTCGGTCGGGGCGTGGCCCACCATCGAAGACAGCAGCACGCGGCGCAGTGCGTTGCCCAGCGTGTGGCCGTAGCCGCGCTCGAACGGCTCAAGGGTCACCTTGGCGCGGTTGGCCGAGATTTGCTCGACATTGATGGTTTTGGGCTTGAGCAGATTGTTCAGCATTCAGACTTCCTTCAGGACCCTCGGCTCGTTACACCGATAAGGCAGACGGAGCATGGCCCGACAGCTGCCGCGAGGGCTGCCGCCGGGAACGGAATTAACGCGAATACAGTTCGACGATCAGCGATTCGTTGATGTCCGAACCGAACTCGTCGCGGTCAGGCGACTTCTTGAAGACGCCTTCGACCTTGTCGACCGACACATCCACCCAGCCGGGGAAGCCGATCTGCTTGGCCAGCTCCAGAGCCTCGACCACACGGGCCTGCTTCTTGGACTTTTCGCGCACGGCGATGACGTCACCAGCCTTCACGCTGTAGGAGGGGATGTTCACCGACTTGCCGTTCACGGTGATCGCCTTGTGCGACACCATCTGACGGGCTTCGGCGCGGGTGGAGGCGAAACCCATGCGGAACACGACGTTGTCCAGGCGGGACTCCAGCAGCTCCAGCAGATTGGAGCCGGTGTTGCCACGGCGGCGGTCGGCTTCAGCGAAGTAACGGCGGAACTGACGCTCCAGCACACCGTAGGTGCGCTTGACCTTCTGCTTCTCGCGCAGCTGCAGACCGAAGTCGGAGGTGCGCTGACCCGAGGTGCGGCCATGCTGGCCGGGCTTGGAATCGAATTTGGCCTTGTCGCTGATCGAGCGGCGCGCGCTCTTGAGCAGCAGGTCGGAGCCTTCACGGCGGGAGAGTTTGGCCTTGGGGCCGAGGTAACGTGCCACGTGGATATCCTTGGTTTGATCTGCCGCGACCGACCCGTACGCAAGGTCTGAGGGTCATCGCGGGAGCCTTCCGCAGTGTGCGGGGGCGGTGGGCTTAAAGACAACACCACCGCAGGGGACTGCGGTGGCGCTCGGGAAAACCCCGGAGTATAGCGCGCGGGCCGCGCACCCCTCCAGAGGGGGATCAGATGCGGCGGCGCTTCTGGGGACGGCAGCCGTTGTGCGGGACCGGCGTCACGTCCGAAATGGAGGTGATGCGGATGCCCAGGGCGCCCAGTGCACGGACCGACGACTCACGGCCAGGACCGGGCCCCTTGATCTCGACGTCCAGGTTCTTGATGCCCTGTTCCTGAGCGGCACGACCGGCCACCTCGGAAGCCACCTGGGCAGCAAACGGGGTCGACTTGCGCGAACCCTTGAAGCCCTGACCACCGGACGAAGCCCAGGACAGCGCATTGCCCTGGCGATCGGTGATGGTGATGATGGTGTTGTTGAACGAGGCGTGCACGTGTGCGATGCCGTCAGCAATGTTCTTGCGGACTTTCTTGCGGACGCGAGCGGCGGCGCTGCTGGAGGGAGACTTGGCCATGGGGATCCTTCAATCCGATTATTTCTTCAGCGACTGGGCGGCTTTACGCGGGCCCTTGCGCGTGCGGGCATTGGTCTTGGTGCGCTGACCACGCAGCGGCAGACCACGGCGGTGACGGAAGCCGCGGTAGCAGCCAATGTCCATCAGACGCTTGATGTTCATGGTGGTCTCGCGACGCAGGTCACCTTCGATGGTGAAGGTGCCGACCTGTTCGCGAACCTTTTCCAGTTCGGCGTCGGTCAGATCCTTGATCTTCTTGTCGTAGGCAATGCCGCACGATTCGCAGATCTTGCGAGCGCGGGTGCGACCGATGCCGAAAATGGCCGTCAAGCCGATCTCGGCGTGCTTGTGCGGCGGAATGTTGATACCTGCAATACGAGCCATGATGGTCCTCTAACTAAACCTGTCAGCCTTGACGCTGCTTGTGACGCGGGTCGGTGCAAATCACACGCACGATGCCATGGCGCTTGATGATCTTACAGTTGCGGCACATTTTCTTGACCGAAGCCGAAACTCTCATTGTCTTCTCCTAGAAATTCAAAAATTCTGACCAGTTGCGCTCACTTGGAGCGGAATACGATCCTTGCCCGGGTGAGGTCGTACGGCGTGAGCTCGACCTTCACCTTGTCTCCCGGCAGGATGCGGATGTAGTGCATCCTCATCTTCCCGGATATGTGTCCCAGAACTACGTGGCCGTTTTCGAGTTTGACCCGAAAGGTTGCGTTGGGAAGGTTTTCGACGACCTCCCCCTGCATCTCGATCACATCATCCTTGGCCATACCAGATCAATTGCCGAGGGAGGTTTTGAAATTGGCTTTCTTCAACAGGGATTCGTATTGCTGGGACATCAGGTAGTTCTGCACCTGGGCCATGAAGTCCATGGTCACCACCACGATGATCAGCAGCGACGTACCACCAAAGTAGAAAGGCACGTTGTACTCGAGGATCAGGAACTCCGGCAGCAAGCAGACCGCCGTGATGTAAACCGCTCCGGCCAGCGTCAGACGCAGCAGGATCTTGTCGATGTAGCGGGCCGTCTGATCGCCAGGGCGAATGCCCGGGATGAAGGCACCACTCTTCTTCAGGTTGTCGGCAGTCTCTCGGCTGTTGAACACCAGGGCCGTGTAGAAGAAGCAGAAGAACACGATGGCGGCCGCGTACAGGGCCACGTAGATCGGCTGACCCGGCGACAGCGCCGACGCGATGTCACGCAACCAGCGGGTGGAGTCACCGGTGCTGACCCAGCTGACGATGGTGGTCGGCAGCAGGATGATCGACGAGGCGAAGATCGGCGGGATCACGCCGGCCATGTTCAGCTTGAGCGGCAGGTGGGACGACTGTCCGCCGTACACCTTGTTGCCCACCTGGCGGCGTGCATAGTTCACCAGGATCTTGCGCTGGCCGCGTTCCACGAACACCACGAAGTAGGTGACCAGAATGACCAGGGCAATGATGAACAGCGAGACCAGGATGCTCATGGCGCCGGTCCGGACCAGCTCCAGCAGGCCGCCGATGGCGTTCGGGAGACCTGCCGCGATACCCGCGAAGATCAGGATCGAGATGCCGTTGCCGAGACCGCGCTCGGTGATCTGCTCACCCAGCCACATCAGGAACATGGTGCCAGCCACCAGGCTGACCACCGCCGTCAGACGGAAGCCCATTCCGGGATCGATCACCAGGCCCGCCTGACCTTCCAGGGCAAGGGCAATGCCCATCGCCTGGAAAATGGCCAGACCCAGGGTGCCGAACCGGGTGTACTGGGTGATCTTGCGCCGACCGGCCTCGCCCTCTTTCTTCAGCTGCTCGAACGCAGGGACCACATAGGTCATGAGCTGCATGATGATCGAGGCCGAGATGTACGGCATGATCCCGAGCGCGAACACCGTGAACCGGGACAGCGCGCCGCCCGAGAACATGTTGAACAGGCTCAGGATGCCGCCCTGCTGTCCCTTGAACAGCTGCTCCAGCTGCGCCGGGTCAATGCCCGGCACGGGGATGTGGGCGCCAATGCGGTACACCACCAGCGCCAGCAACAGGAAAACGAGTCGGCGACGCAGGTCACCGAACTTTCCGGTCTTGGCGAGAGAGGGGTTGCCAGTAGCCACAGATGGTTTCCGTCAGGTCGATATCAGGCCACGGAGCCGCCGGCCGCCTCGATGGCAGCCTTGGCACCTGCGGTGGCAGCGATGTCCTTGAGGGTCACGGCACGGGTGATTTCGCCCGTCTTGATGACCTTCACGCGCTTGGCCAGATTGGCCACCAGGCCAGCCTGCTTGAGCACGAGCACATCGATCTCGGCCACGTCCAGACCGTTCAGGTCAGACAGTGTGACTTCAGCATTGAACTGCAGCAGGGCGGACTTGAAGCCGCGCTTGGGTAGACGACGCTGCAAGGGCATCTGACCGCCTTCGAAGCCGACCTTGTGGTAGCCGCCCGAACGCGATTTCTGACCTTTGTGACCGCGACCGGCGGTCTTGCCCAGGCCGGAACCGATGCCGCGACCCACGCGACGCTTGGCGTGCTTGGCGCCGTCAGCGGGCTTGATGGTATTGAGTTGCATGTCAGTGGCTCCGATCAGAGGACTTTGACCAGGTAGCTGATCTTGTTGATCATGCCGCGCACGGCCGGGGTGTCCTGCAGCTCGCTCACGCTGTTGAGCTTGCGCAGGCCCAGGCCACGCACGGTGGCGCGGTGGTCCTGCTTGCAGCCGATGGGGCTGCGGACCAGCTGGACTTTGACAGTGGTGTGGGTGGTCATGGTCGTGTTCCTATCAACCCAGGATGTCTTCCACCGACTTGCCGCGCTTGGCAGCAACTTCGGAAGGAGTGGTCGAGTTCTTCAGGGCGTCCAGGGTGGCACGCACGAGGTTGTAGGGGTTGCTCGAGCCATGGCTCTTGGCCACGACATCGGTCACACCCAGCACCTCGAACACGGCACGCATCGGACCACCGGCGATGATGCCGGTACCCTTGACGGCGGGCAGCATCATGACGTTGGCGGCACCGTGCTCGCCGGTCACGCTGTGGTGTAGCGAACCGTTGCGCAGGGAGACCTTGATCATGTTGCGGCGGGCCTGCTCCATGGCCTTCTGCACGGCGACCGGCACTTCACGGGCCTTGCCCTTGCCCATGCCGACGCGGCCATCGCCGTCACCGACCACGGTCAGCGCTGCGAAACCGAGGATGCGACCGCCCTTGACCACCTTGGTCACGCGGTTGATCGCGATCATCTTCTCGCGCAGACCGTCGTCGTTCGCTTCGTTCTTGATGTTTGCCTGAAATTTAGCCATTTTGGTATCCCGTCCGATCAGAACTGCAGGCCGGCTTCACGGGCTGCGTCGGCCAGGGCCTTGACGCGGCCGTGGTAGGCGAAGCCGGAGCGGTCGAAGGCGACCTTCTCGATGCCGGCGGCCTTGGCCTTCTCGGCGATGCGCTTGCCGATAAGTGCAGCGGCAGCGGCGTTGCCGCCCTTGCCGGAAGCACCCAGCTGGGCGCGGACTTCGGCTTCGGCGGTGGAGGCCGAAGCCAGCACACGGGAACCGTCGTCGGAAATGACGTTGGCGTAAATGTGCAGGTTGGTGCGGTTCACCGTCAGACGCACGGCGCCCTGCTGGGCGATGCGGATGCGGGTCTGACGGGCGCGACGCAGGCGTTGCTCTTTTTTGGTCAGCATGATCGGCGTCCTTATTTCTTCTTGGTTTCCTTGATCACGACCTTCTCATCCGCATAACGGATGCCCTTGCCCTTGTAGGGCTCGGGAGGACGGACCGCACGGACTTCGGAAGCCACCTGACCCACGCGCTGGCGGTCGGCACCCTTGATGACGATTTCGGTCGGCGTCGGGGTTGCCACCTGGATACCGGCCGGCATCTCGATGACCACCGGGTGGGAGTAACCCACGGTCAGGGTGAGCTTGGTGCCCTGAGCAGCGGCCTTGTAGCCCACGCCGATCAGGGTCAGCTTCTTCTCGAAGCCTTTGCTCACGCCGTTGACCATGTTGTTGACCAGCTGGCGCAGCGTGCCGGACATGGCGTTGGCCTCGCGGGAGTCGTTCGCGGGAACGAAGGTCAGCGAGCCGGCATTGTTCTCGATCTTGACCAGCGGGTTCAGGTTCAGGCTCAGGGCGCCCAGAGCACCCTTGACGTTCACCTGCGTGTCGTTGACCACGACGTCGACCCCTGCGAGGACGGCGACGGGCAGTTTTCCAATACGTGACATTCAGTCTCTCCTCAATGCCCGCGTCAGGCGACGTAACACAGGACTTCGCCACCCACGCCGGTAGCGCGGGCCTTGCGATCGGTCATCACGCCTTTCGGGGTGGTGACGATGGCGACGCCCAGACCGTTCATGACCTGGGGGATGGCGTCACGACCGCGATAGATGCGCAGGCCAGGACGGCTGACACGCTCGATGCGCTCGATGACGGGGCGGCCGGCGTAGTACTTGAGGGAAATCTCGAGTTCGCTCTTGCCACCATCGGTCTTCACCTGGAAGCCGTCGATGTAGCCCTCGTCCTTCAGGACCTGGGCAATCGCTGCCTTGACTTTGGACGACGGCATCGACACAGAAGCCTTTTCGACGGCTTGCGCGTTGCGGATGCGGGTCAACATGTCGGCGATAGGATCACTCATGCTCATGTGGGGTTCTCCTAAGGCTTACCAGCTGGCTTTGGTCACGCCAGGGATCTCGCCGGCAAAAGCCATTTCGCGAACCTTGGCACGGGCCAGACCGAAGTAGTTGAAGGTGCCGCGCGGACGACCGGTGATCTCGCAGCGGTTGCGCTGGCGGGTCGGGTTGGCGTTGCGGGGCAGTTTCTGCAGAGCCAGGCGAGCAGCGTCGCGCTCTTCGTCGGAACGCTTGGCGTCGCCGGCGATGGCCTTGAGCTCGTTGTATTTGTTGGCGAACTTGGCGGCGAGTTTCTCGCGCTTGAGTTCACGTTGGAGTAGTGCTTGTTTAGCCACGCGCCACCTCAGTTCTTGAACGGGAAACGGAAACCAGCCAGGAGTGCCTTGCACTCTTCGTCGGTCTTGGCGGTTGTCGTGATGCTGATGTTCAGGCCGCGCAGGGCATCGACCTTGTCGTACTCGATCTCGGGGAAGATGATCTGTTCCTTGACGCCGATGTTGTAGTTGCCACGGCCATCGAAGGAGCGACCCGAGATGCCACGGAAGTCACGCACGCGGGGCAGGGCCACGGTGACGAAACGATCGAGGAATTCGTACATGCGGGCGCCACGCAGGGTGACCATGCAGCCGATGGGCTGCTGCTCGCGGATCTTGAAGCCGGCGATGGCTTTCTTGGCCTTGGTGACCACCGGCTTCTGGCCGGAGATCTTGGTCAGGTCGCCAACGGCGTTGTCCATGACCTTCTTGTCGGCCACAGCCTCGCTCACACCCATGTTCAGCGTGATCTTGGTGATGCGGGGCACCTCCATGACCGACTTGTAGCCAAACTTGGTGACCAGCTCGGGCGCGACCTTGTCGCGGTAGATGTCTTGAAAGCGTGCCATGGTCATGCCACCTTGATCTCTTCGCCGCTGGACTTGAAGACGCGCACTTTCTTGCCGTCAGCCAGGACCTTCACACCCACGCGATCGGCCTTGCCCGTGGCGCCATTGAAGATGGCGATGTTGGACTGGTGGATCGGCATGGTCTTTTCGATGATGCCGCCGGCCACGCCCTTCATGGGGTTCGGCTTGGCGTGCTTCTTGACGATGTTCACACCCTCGACGACCACGCGGTCCTCGTCGGTGCGCTGCAGGACCTTGCCCCGCTTGCCCTTGTCGCGGCCAGCGATCACGATGACTTCATCGCCACTACGGATCTTGTTCATGTTGATTCCTCAGAGAACCTCGGGCGCCAGGGACACGATCTTCATGAACTTCTCGGTACGCAGCTCGCGCGTGACCGGGCCGAAGATGCGGGTGCCGATGGGCTCCAGCTTGGCATTGAGCAACACAGCGGCGTTGCCATCGAATTTGATCAGCGCGCCGTCCTGGCGGCGGATGCCCTTGGCGGTGCGGACCACCACAGCGTTGTAAACCTCGCCTTTTTTGACGCGGCCACGGGGCGCTGCTTCCTTGATGCTGACTTTGATGACATCGCCCACGCTGGCGTAGCGGCGCTTGGAGCCGCCGAGCACCTTGATGCACATCACGGACTTGGCACCCGTGTTGTCAGCAACATCGAGTCGAGATTGCGTTTGGATCATTTGATTTAAGTCCCAACTTGAATCCCTCCAGCCACCGTGGTCGGAGGTGATCAGTCTTGGGCCCGTCGTACAGGCAGCAACCGGTGTTTGAGGCCGGCCACCACCCTTCGGTGGGCAGAAAGCTATCCGCTTTTTACAGCGAAGCCACGCAGTATGGCATGCCCTGCCGGGGCTGTCAAGCAGCGGGTAGGTATCGCCGGCACAACACAAGAAAGTCGTCGAGTTCGCCGGGCGGGCGCGGCGCCAGTCCGGCAAGACCAGCTTCCTCGGCCAGCAGGACAGCCACGGCGGGCGCCATGCGGGCGGCTTCGGCGGCGTCGAGGAACAGGGCACGCCAGCGGCGGGCCAGCACATCCTCGACCGTGCGTGCGTGCTCATGGCGAAAGGCGTGGCGGACCATGGCCTCGGTCAGCCCCATGCCCAAGGGCGTGGACGCCCCGCAGGCAGCGACGCTGGCCGCCTCCGCACCAAAAAGGTGCAATCCGGGTTCGGCATGCAGCGGCATCGGCGGCGTGTCGCCCTGGGTCGCACCGACCAGAGGATGCTCCCGGCTGCGGCCGGATGGCCGGGCTGGCAGCAGCCCGGCGTCGAAGCACCGCGTCATGACGTCTTCGGCCATGGCGCGGTACGTGGTCCATTTGCCACCGGTCACGGTGACCAGACGGCCATCGATGACGATGGTGTGCTCGCGCGACAGGGTGCGGGTCTCGCCGTCGGCCGTGGCTGGCGGCGCCACGAGCGGACGCAGGCCCACCCACAGACTGCGGATGTCGCGCCGGCGCACCGGTCGGCTCAGGGCCTGCCCGGCTTCGCTCAGGATGAATTCGAGCTCCTCCGCAAAGGCGTCGGGCTCGCGGGGCAGGTCGGTGCGGGGGGTGTCGGTGGTGCCCAGGATGAGCTTGCCCAGCCAGGGCACGGCGAACAGCACGCGGCCGTCGCGGGTGCGCGGCACCAGCAGGGCATGGTGGCCGGGCAGGAAGTTGCGGTCGACCACCACATGCACGCCCTGGCTCGGGCTGACCATGCGCGAGGGCGTGCCGGCGGCGCTGCGCAGGGCATCGACCCACACGCCGGTGGCATTGACCACGCACCGGGCGCGCACGCTGCGACCGGTTCCGCTCAGACGGTCTTTCAGCTCGGCCCGGGTCAGCCCGCCGTCGGCCTGCAGACCGGTGACTTCCAGGTAATTGAACAGGCGACCGCCGGCCGCTTCGGCCGTGCGGGCCAGCGCCAGGGCCAGCCGGGCGTCGTCGAACTGGCCGTCCCAGTACTGCACGCCGCCGCGCAGCCCACGCTCCTGCACCCCAGGCAGGGCCTGCAGCGCCTCGGCGCGGGAGAGGAATTCGGTGCGACCCAGACCGGCCTTGCCGGCCAGCAGGTCGTACAGCTTGAGGCCCAGGCCATAAAAAGGTGTCTGCCACCAG
The DNA here is from genome assembly GCA_943370825.1 of Allobosea thiooxidans. Taxonomy (GTDB): domain Bacteria; phylum Pseudomonadota; class Gammaproteobacteria; order Burkholderiales; family Burkholderiaceae_C; genus Hydrogenophaga. The sequence goes on from CALRSR020000016.1 coordinate 41,279, forward strand.
TGGTAGGACGGCATGACGAAAGGCAGCGGCTGCGCCAGATGCGGCGCGATGCTCAGCACGGTGGCGCGTTCGGCCAGGGCTTCCCGCACCAGCGAGAGATTGCCCTGCGCCAGGTAGCGCACGCCGCCGTGCAGCAATTTGGTGGAGCGGGAGGACGTGCCTCCCGCAAAGTCGTGCGATTCGGCCAGCACGACCGAAAAACCCCGCAGGACCGCGTCGAGCGCCACGCCCAGCCCGGTCGCGCCGCCGCCGACGACCAGCAGGTCGACAGGCTCGTCGGGCGACAGGGTGGCGAGGCGCTCTTCGCGGATCATGCGAGTCCCGTTCCGGTCAGCGGGCCTTGCCGGCCTTCCAGGCGTTGAGCAGCTGCTCGTAGGCGATGGTCTCGCCCTTGGGCTTCTCGTTGGCCAGCTTCTTCCACGGCGCGGCCTTGTCGCTCAGCCACTTGTCCGGGCTTTCTTTCTTGTTGAGCTTGGGCGCGCAGCGCTCCATGCCGGCGCGCTCCAGACGGCCCATGACCTGATCCATCTGCTCGGCCAGGTTGTCCATGGCGGCCTGCGGGGTCTTCTCGCCGGTCACGGCCTGGGCCACGTTCTGCCACCACAGCTGGGCCAGCTTGGGGTAGTCGGGCACGTTGGTGCCGGTCGGGCTCCAGGCCACGCGGGCGGGCGAGCGGTAGAACTCGACCAGACCGCCCAGCTTGGGTGCCATGTCGGTCATGGCCTTGCTCTGGATGTCGGACTCGCGGATCGGGGTCAGGCCGACCAGAGTCTTCTTGAGCGACACCGTCTTGGCGGTCACGAACTGGGCATAGAGCCAGGCCGCGGCCGTCTTGTTGGCATCGTGGTTCTTGAAGAAGGTCCAGCTGCCCACGTCCTGGTAGCCGTTCTGCATGCCCTGCTTCCAGTACGGGCCGTTCGGGCCGGGGGCCATGCGCCACTTGGGCGTGCCGTCGGCATTGACCACCGGCAGGCCGGGCTTGGTCATGTCGGCGGTGAAGGCGGTGTACCAGAAGATCTGCTGCGCGATCTGACCCTGGGCGGGCACCGGGCCGGCTTCGCCGAAGGTCATGCCGGTGGCTTCCTTGGGCGCGTACTTCTTCATCCAGTCCACGTACTTGGTGAGCGCATAGACGGCGGCCGGAGAGTTGGTGGCGCCGCCGCGCGACACGCTGGCGCCCACCGGGGTGCACTTGTCGGCGGCCACGCGAATGCCCCACTCGTCGATGGGCAGGCCGTTGGGCGCGCCGATGTCGGCGGTACCGGCCATGGACAGCCAGGCGTCGGTGAAGCGCCAGCCCAGGCTGGGATCCTTCTTGCCGTAGTCCATGTGGCCGTAGATCGGCTTGCCGTCGATCTGCTTCACGTCATTCGTGAAGAACTCGGCGATGTCCTCGTAGGCGCTCCAGTTCAGCGGCACACCCAGGTCGTAGCCGTACTTGGCCTTGAACTTGTCCTTGAGGTCCTTGCGGTCGAACAGGTCGGCGCGGAACCAGTAGAGGTTGGCGAACTGCTGGTCGGGCAGCTGGTAGAGCTTGCCGTCCGGACCGGTGGTGAACTTGGTGCCGATGTAGTCCTTGATGTCGATGCCGGGGTTGGTGAACTCCTTGCCCGCACCGGCCATGTAATCGGTCAGGTTCATGATCTTGCCGTAGCGGTAGTGGGTACCGATCAGGTCGGAGTCGGAGATCCAGCCGTCGTAGATGCTCTTGCCGGACTGCATGGAGGTCTGCAGCTTCTCGACCACGTCGCCTTCCTGGATCAGGTCGTGCTTGACCTTGATGCCGGTGATTTCCTCGAAGGCCTTGGCCAGGGTCTTGGCCTCGTACTCGTGGGTGGTGATGGTCTCGGAGACCACCGAGATTTCCTTGACGCCCTTGGCCTTGAGCTTGGCCGCCGCGTCGATGAACCACTTGAGTTCGGCCGTCTGCTGGGCCTTGCTCAGGGTGGAGGGCTGGAACTCGTTGTCGATCCACTTCTTGGCGGCGGCTTCGTCGGCCCAGGCAGGCAGCGAACCCAGGGCCAGCAGCGATGCCAGCGCCAGGGCGGTGTGACGCACTTTCATGAATGTCTCCTCTGTGTAGGCTGCCCCGGTCGGTAACGCAGGCTCGGCCCCGGGGCAGCAATCGGGCCGAATCGGAAGAAGCAAAAAAGGATGCGGTCGACTCAGCCCTTGCGCATGACCAGCAGCAGCCAGACGATGGAAATGCCGAAGCTCACCCACACGCTGGGTTCCTCGGCCATCGACAGGCGCTCGGCGATCCAGCCGGCCATGCCGACAAACGCCAGGTTGATGTAGGCCGCCCCCAACAGGCCCACGAACAGGCGGTCGCCGCGCGTGGTCTTCATGGGCAGGAAGCCCTTGCGCTCGGTGGTGGGCGAACGGATCTCCCACACCGTCATGCCGATCAGCATGAGGGCGATGCAGATGAAGAACACCGCCACCGGCGTGGTCCAGACCATCCAGGCAAACATGTCGGCTCCTTCAGACGCGGCCCATCGCGAAACCCTTCGCGATGTAGTGACGGACAAACCAGATGACGATGGCACCCGGCACGATGGTCAGCACGCCGGCCGCGGCCAGCGTGGCCCAGTCCATGCCGCTGGCGCTCACCGTGCGGGTCATGGTGGCCACGATGGGTTTGGCGTTCACGCTGGTGAGCGTGCGGGCCAGCAGCAGCTCCACCCAGCTGAACATGAAGCAGAAGAAGGCCGCCACGCCCACGCCGGCCTTGATGAGGGGCAGGAAGATGGTGAAGAAGAAGCGCGGGAAGCTGTAGCCGTCGATGTAGGCGGTCTCGTCGATCTCGCGCGGGATGCCGCTCATGAAGCCTTCCAGGATCCACACCGCCAGCGGCACGTTGAACAGCAGGTGCGCCATGGCCACCGCGATGTGGGTGTCCATCAGGCCCAGCGTGGTGTAGAGCTGGAAGAAGGGCAGCAGGAACACCGCCGGCGGCGTCATGCGGTTGGTCAGCAGCCAGAAGAACACATGCTTGTCGCCCAGGAAGCGGTAGCGGCTGAAGGCATAGGCCGCCGGCAGCGCCACGGTCAGCGAGATGACCGTGTTGATGCCCACATAGATCAGGCTGTTGATGTAGCCCGAGTACCAGGACGGGTCGGTGAAGATGGTCTTGTAGTTGGCCCAGGTGAACTCGGCCGGCCACAGGGTGAACGAGGACAGGATCTCCTCGTTCGTCTTGAAGCTCATGTTGAGCATCCAGTAGATCGGCAGCAGCGCGAACACCAGATAGGCCAGGAGGAACAGCGTCCTCTTCTTGAAGCGGCGCTCGTTCATTCCGAACCCTCCTTGGGCGTCTGGCCCAGGCTCTGCATCCAGTTGTAGAGCACGAAGCAGAACAGCAGGATGATGAGGAAGTAGATCAGCGAGAAGGCGGCTGCGGGCCCCAGGTCGAACTGGCCGACCGCCTTGGTGGTGAGATACTGCGACAGGAACGTGGTGGCGTTGCCGGGGCCGCCGCCGGTGAGCACGAAGGGCTCGGTGTAGATCATGAAGCTGTCCATGAAGCGCAACAGCACCGCGATCATGAGCACGCCGCGCATCTTGGGCAGCTGGATGTAGCGGAACACCGCCCACTTGCTGGCGCCGTCGATGCTGGCGGCCTGGTAGTAGGCGTCCGGAATGCTGCGCAGGCCGGCATACGCCAGCAGGGCCACCAGCGGTGTCCAGTGCCACACGTCCATGGCCAGCACGGTCCACCAGGCGTGCTCGGGGTTGCCGGTGTAGCTGTAGTCGAAGCCGGCCTTCTCCAGGTAGTAGCCCAGCAGCCCGATGTCGGCCCGGCCGAAGATCTGCCAGATGGTGCCCACCACGTTCCACGGGATCAGCAGCGACAGCGCCACGATCACCAGCACCGCCGAGGACTGCCAGCCGCGCGAGGGCATGGACAGCGCCAGCGCGATGCCCAGCGGGATTTCGACCAGCAGCACCGCCAGCGAGAACTGGATCTGCCGCCACAGGGCCAGGTGCAGCTCCTCGTCGCGCATGACGGCCACGAACCATTCGGTGCCGACGAACACGCGGCGGTCGGGCGAGAAGATGTCCTGCACCGAGTAGTTCACCACCGTCATCAGCGGCAGCACGGCCGAGAAGGCCACGCACAGCACCACCGGCAGCACCAGCCACCAGGCTTTCTGGTTCACGGGTTTCAGGGTCTGGCTCATGGGATCAGCCTCTCGTCCTGGTAGAAGCAGGTGTGGGTGTCGATCAGACGCAGGTGCACCGTGTCACCCACGGCAGGGGCCTGGCGTTCGGCGGACAGGCGCACCTTGAGCAGGTGGCCGCCGGCCTCGCAGGTGAGCATGGTGCTGGTGCCGATGTCCTGCACCCGGCCCACACGCGCCGGCAGGGTGCCGGCTTCGCCCTGCAGGCCGATGTCGAGGTATTCGGGGCGGATGCCCAGGCGCAGCTCGCCCGGAGGCAGCTGGCGTCCCGGCACCCGGAGCAGCCGGTCCAGCACGCGCACCGCGCCCCCCTCGCCCATGGCCGGCAGGAAGTTCATGCCCGGCGAGCCGATGAAGTGGCCCACGAAGGTGTGCTCCGGCCGCTCGAACAGCGCCTCGGCGGTGCCGACCTGCACTGCCCGGCCGCGCGACATGACCACCACCTCGTCGGCAAAGGTCAGGGCCTCGATCTGGTCGTGGGTGACATAGATCAGCGTGAGCTTGAGTTCGTGGTGGATCTGCTTGAGCTTGCGCCGCAGCTGCCACTTCAGGTGGGGGTCGATCACCGTCAGCGGCTCGTCGAACAGCACCGCCGACACATCGGGCCGCACCAGACCACGGCCCAGCGAGATCTTCTGCTTCTGGTCGGCACTCAGGCCGGCCGCGCGCATGTCGAGCTGGTGGCTCATCTCCAGCATCTCGGCAATGCGGCCCACGCGCTCGCGGATCTCGGCAGCGGGCACCTTGCGGTTCTTGAGCGGGAAGGCCAGGTTCTCGGCCACGGTCATGGTGTCGTAGATGACCGGGAACTGGAACACCTGGGCGATGTTGCGCTGCTGCGGCGTCTGCCGGGTCACATCGATCCCGTCGAACTTCACCGTGCCCTGAGAGGGCGTGAGCAGACCCGACATGATGTTGAGCATGGTGGTCTTGCCGCAGCCCGACGGGCCCAGCAGCGCATAGGCGCCGCCGTCGCGGAACGCCATCTTCAGGGGCAGCAGCGCGTAGTCCTCGTCGCGCTGCGGGTTGGCCCGGTAGGCGTGTGCCAGGTCGAGTTCGATCAGGGCCATCAGCCACGCCCTCCGGTTGCGTTGCGCTGCGCTGCGCGCAGCAGCGGGCCGGCCGCATCGAACACGAACACCTGGCGCGGATCCAGGTGCAGCGTGAGCGCGGTGCCCAGGTCCAGGTTGTGCACGCCGGTGAGCTGGGCCACCAGCTCGCCCACCGGGCTGTGCAGGTGCACGAAGGTGTCGGAGCCGGCGATCTCGGCCAGCTCCACCTGGCCGGCCAGGGCCAGATCGCCGTCTCGGCGGCGGGTGCGCAGGGCACCGGCCCGCACGCCGAGCACCAGCTGGCGGGGCGCGCCTGCCGGCAGCTCGACCGGCCAGACCGCGCCACCGGCCAGCCGCACTCCCCCGTCCACCGCCTCTGCCGGCAGCAGGTTCATGGGCGGGTCGCTGAAGGCGCGCGCCACGCGAATGCTCTGCGGCGCGTGGAACACCTCGGCCGTGGGGCCGTATTGCAGCAGCTCGCCGGCGTCCATCACGGCCGTGAAGCCGCCCAGCAGCAGGGCTTCGCCCGGTTCGGTGGTGGCATAGACCACGGTGGAATCGCCGCTGGCGAACAGGGCGGTCAGTTCGTCGCGCAGTTCCTCGCGCAGCTTGTAGTCCAGGTTCACCAGGGGTTCGTCGAGCAGCATCAGCGGGGCGCGCTTGGCCAGGGCACGGGCCAGCGCCACCCGCTGCTGCTGACCGCCCGACAGCTCGGCAGGCAGGCGGTCCAGGAAAGGATCGATGTGCAGCCGCTCGGCCAGTTCGCGCACCCGGCGCTCGATGTCCTTCTCGCCGCGCAGCTTCAGCGGCGAGGCGATGTTCTGCGCCACCGTCATCGACGGGTAATTGACGAACTGCTGATAGACCATGGCCACATTGCGCTCGCGCACCGGGGCGCGGGTCACATCACGGCCGTCCACGGTGACGCGGCCGCTGGTGGCCGAATCCAGGCCGGCCATGATGCGCATCAGACTGGTCTTGCCGGCCTGGGTGGCACCCAGCAGCACCGTGACCGCGCCGGGTACCAGCGACAGGTCCAGCGGGTAGAGGTGGACCTCGGGTCCGACCGTCTTGCCGACGTGTTCCAGGTTGAGTTGCATGGGAATGAAGCGAAAAAAAGCGCCCAAAGCGAAAGACCAGCGCTTTCGAGTTGGCGATTCTATTGTTCGCTTATGTTCGTTTTTATTCGGTATTTACCCTGAAAGCGGCTTTTGCCTTTTCCGTTATGTTCGTGCCCCGGACCTTGCCGCCGCGCCCGCCATGAACCTCAATCCCCGCCACACCGCCCTGCTCGACGAGGTACGCGCCCACGGGCCGCAGACCATCGAGGCCTTGTCAGAGCGCTTCGGCGTGACGCTGCAGACGGTGCGGCGCGACGTGCAGCGGCTGGCCGAGGCCGGCCTGCTGGCGCGCTTTCATGGCGGCGTGCGCCTGCCCAGCTCCACCACCGAGAACATCGCCTACCGCCAGCGCCAGGCCATGCAGGCCGAGGCCAAGCTGGCCATCGCCCGGGCGGTGGCCGCCCGGGTGCCCAACGGCTGCTCGCTGATCCTCAACATCGGCACCACCATCGAGGCGGTGGCGCGCGGCCTGCTGCGGCACCGGGGCCTGCGCGTGATCACCAACAACCTGCACATCGCCTCGCTGCTCAGCGCCAACCCGGAATGCGAAGTCATCGTGGCCGGCGGCCAGGTGCGCGGCGCCGACCAGGGCATCGTGGGCGAGGCCACGGTGGATTTCATGCGGCAGTTCAAGGTCGACATCGGCCTGATCGGCATCAGCGGCATCGAGGCCGACGGCACCCTGCGCGACTACGACTACCGCGAGGTCAAGGTGGCGCGCACCATCGTGGCCCAGTCGCGCGAGGTCTGGCTGGCGGCCGACCACACCAAGTTCAACCGCCCGGCCATGGTGGAGCTGGCCCGGCTGGACGAACTGGACCTGTTCTTCACCGACCGGGCGCCACCCGCCCCCTTCGACCAGCTGCTGGCACAAAGCCACGTGGAATGCGTGGTGGCCGATAGCGACCTCCACTGACAACCCCGTTCAGCGACCCTTCTCCGGATGTCCGCATGAGTTACCTGCTCGCCCTCGACCAAGGCACTTCCAGTTCGCGCAGCATCGTCTTCGACCGCGCCGGCCGCGTGGTCAGCATGGCGCAGCGCGAGTTCCGCCAGATCTACCCGCAACCCGGCTGGGTGGAGCACGACCCCCGCGACCTCTGGACCACCCAGCTGGCCACCGCCCGCGAGGCCCTGCAGAGCGCCGGCCTGCGCGCAGCCGACGTGCGCGCCGTGGGCATCACCAACCAGCGCGAGACCACCGTGGTGTGGAACCGCCGCACCGGCGAGCCGGTCTACAACGCCATCGTCTGGCAGGACCGCCGCGCGGAAGACGCCTGCGCACGCCTGCGCGAGGCCGGCCACGAGGCGCGGGTGCAGGCCCTCACCGGCCTGCGCATCGACGCCTATTTCTCCGGCACCAAGCTGCAGTGGATCCTGGATCAGGTGCCAGGCGCGCGTGCCGCCGCCGAGCGCGGCGAGCTGGCCTTCGGCACGGTGGACAGCTGGCTGATCTGGCACCTCACCGGCGGCCGCCGCCACGTCACCGACCACAGCAACGCCGCGCGCACGCTGCTGTTCAACATCAACACCCAGCGCTGGGACGACGAGCTGCTGGGCCTCTTGAACATTCCGCGCTCGCTCATGCCGGAGTCGCTCCCGTCGAGCGCCGACTTCGGCACGGTGGATGCGCAATGGCTGGGCAGCGAGCTGCCCATCGGCGGCGTGGCCGGCGACCAGCAGAGCGCGCTGTTCGGCCAGGCCTGCTTTCAGGCCGGCATGGCCAAGAACACCTACGGCACTGGCTGCTTCATGCTCATGCACACCGGGCAGCAGTTCCAGACCAGCCAGAACGGCCTGATCACCACCGCCTGCGCCCAGCCGCCGGGCGCGCCCCAGTTCGCACTGGAAGGCAGCGTGTTCATTGGCGGCGCCGTGGTGCAGTGGCTGCGGGACGGTCTGCAGGCCATCGAAGCCAGCAGCGAGGTGCAGGCCCTGGCCGAAAGCGTGCCGGATGCCGGCGGCGTGATGCTGGTGCCGGCCTTCACCGGCCTGGGCGCGCCTTACTGGCAACCCGAGGCGCGCGGCAGCATCACCGGTCTGACCCGGGGCACCACCATGGCCCACATCGCGCGAGCGGCGCTGGAGAGCATCGCCTTCCAGAGTGCGGCCCTGCTGGACGCCATGAGCCGCGACGCCGTGGCCGCTGGCGGCGTGCCGGTCAGCGAGCTGCGGGTGGACGGCGGTGCCTGCGTCAATGACCTGCTCATGCAGATCCAGGCCGACCTGCTGGGCATACCGGTGGTGCGCCCCGAGGTGGTGGAGACCACCGCCCTGGGCGCGGCCTACCTGGCCGGCCTCCACTGCGGCCTGTACGGCGGCCTGGACGAGCTGTCGGCCCAGTGGCGTGCGGAGCGCACCTTCCACCCCAGCCTCTCCCGCACCGAGGCCTCCGCACGCATGGCCGCCTGGGAGCACGCTGTGCGGCAGACAGTGGCCGCCTGAACGTCGTCCGGCAACGGGCCACCCAAGCCACAATGCGGGGATGAACATCCCCACCCCTTCCACCGACAGCCCTCTCATCACCTTCATCGGCGGCGGCAACATGGCCAGCGCCATCATCGGCGGCCTGCTGCGCCAGGGCCATCCGCCTGAACGCCTGCAGGTGGTCGAGCCGTGGGACGAGCAGCGCACCCGGCTGACGCAGGCATTTCCCGGTGTGGCCCTGCACGCCGCAGCCGGCTCCGCGCTGCAGCCCTCCGACATGGTGATCTGGGCCGTCAAGCCCCAGACCTTCCGCGAAGCCGCCCTGGCCAGCGCCGCCCACATGCAGGGCGCCCTGCACCTGAGCGTGGCCGCCGGCATCACCACCGACAGCATGGCCAGCTGGCTCGGCACCGGCCGCATCGTGCGGGCCATGCCCAACACGCCGGCACTGGTCGGCCTGGGCATGACCGGACTGTTCGCCCGCGACGACGCCGGTGACGAGGACCGCGCCCTGGTGGAGCAGGTGGTGCGCACCACCGGCGAGCTGGCCTGGGTGCCGGTGGAGCAGGACCTGGATGCCGTGACCGCCCTGTCCGGCTCCGGCCCGGCTTACGTCTTCTATTTCCTGGAAGCCATGCGCGATGCCGGCGAGAACATGGGCCTGTCGCCCGAACTGGCGCTGCAGCTGGCCACCGGCACCTTCATCGGCGCAGCCACCCTGGCCCAGCGCTCGGACGATCCACCGCAGATCCTGCGCGAGCGGGTCACCTCCAAGGGCGGCACCACGTTTGCCGCCATCACCACGCTGCAGGCGGCGCAGGTGAAGGAATCGTTCGAGATGGCGCTGGAGGCGGCACGCCGGCGCGCCGAGGAACTGGGCCGCGAATACGGCGGCTGAACCCGCGCGCTGTCAGAGCAGCACCAGCGCGGTGCCGACGAAGACGGTGAAACCCAGCCAGTGGTTGGCGCGGAAGGCACGGAAGCAGCCCTCGCGGCTGCGGTCGGCGATCAACCGCACATGCCAGCCCACCTGGGCCAGCGCCACCAGCAGCGTCAGCCCCCAGACCAGCGGACGTGCCTGCACCAGGGGCCACAGGAGAGCCGTCCAGGCCGCCAGCCACACTCCGTAGAAGGCGGCGATGGCCGGCACATCGGCCCGGCCCAGGGTGATGGCCGAGGTCTTCATGCCGATCTTCAGGTCGTCGTCGCGGTCGACCATGGCGTACTCGGTGTCGTAGGCCAGCACCCAGAACAGGTTGGCCAGCAGCAGCCCCCAGGCCAGCGGCGGCACCTGCTGCTGCACCGCCGCAAACGCCATGGGAATGCCGAAGCTGAAGGCCACGCCCAGCACCGCCTGCGGCATGGACACGAAGCGCTTGGCATAGGGGTAGACCAACGTCACGGCCAGGGCTGCGAACGACCACAGCACGGTGACCGTGTTGGTGCTCAGCACCAGACCGAAGGCCGCCAGCGCCAGCACCGCACCCACGGCGAGTGCCTCGCGCACGCCGACACGGCCGCTGGTGACCGGGCGCTGCGCCGTGCGCTTGACGTGGCGATCGAAATCGCGGTCGGCCACATCGTTGATGCAGCAGCCGGCGCTGCGCATCAGGATGGTGCCCAGCGTGAACACCGCCAGCAGGTGCCAGCCCGGGAATCCGCCTGAGGCCACCCACAACGCGGCCAGGGTGGGCCACAGCAGCAGCAGCCAGCCGGCCGGGCGGTTCCAGCGGATCAGGTCCAGGTAGAGCGCCAGCCGTGACGGCTGGTCCACGGGCAGCGTGGTCATCAGGACAGGCGTTTGACGCCCGGCAGCTCGCAGGCGTAGATGGCGTTGCGCAGCTCGGCAATGGCCTCGTAGCGGGTGAAGCTGCGCCGCCAGGCCAGCACCACGCGGCGGGTGGGCGCCTCGCCCTGGAACGGCAGGTAGCGCACATAGGCCGAGTCGCCGAAGTCCTGCCCGGGATTGGCTGCGCCTTCGAGTGCGGAGGTGGGCACCGACAGGCGCGGCACCAGGGTCACGCCCATGCCGGCGGCCACCATGTGCTTGATGGTCTCCAGCGACGACCCCTCGAAGCTCTTGCGGATGCCTTCGGTGTCGTTGGAGAAGCGGGCGAACTCGGGGCAGACCTCCAGCACATGGTCACGGAAACAATGGCCGGTTCCCAGCAGCAGCATGGTCTCGCGCTTGAGCTGTTCGCTGGTGATGTGGTCCTGCGCGGCCAGCGGATGGGTATGCGGCACGGCGGCCAGGAAGGGCTCGTCGTACAGCGGGGCCAGGGCCAGGTTGGTGTCGGGGAAGGGCTCGGCCAGGATGGCGCAGTCGATCTCGCCCAGCCGCAGCTGTTCCAGCAGACGGGAGGTGAAGTTCTCCTGCAGCATCAGCGGCATTTGCGGCGTGCGGTCGATCACGCGGCGCACCAGATCGGGCAGCAGGTAGGGACCGATGGTGTAGATCACGCCCAGCTTGAGCGGCCCGGCCAGCGGGTCCTTGCCGCGCTTGGCGATTTCCTTGATGGCCGCCGCCTGCTCCAGCACGGTCTGGGCCTGCCGGACGATCTCTTCGCCCAGCGGGGTGACCGCGATCTCGGTGGCGTTGCGCTCGAAGATCTTGAGCTCCAGCTCTTCCTCGAGCTTCTTGATGGCCACCGACAAGGTGGGCTGCGACACGAAGCAGGCCTCGGCGGCCTTGCCGAAGTGCTTTTCGCGGGCCACCGCGACGATGTACTTGAGTTCGGTCAGCGTCATGAGGGTATTGTGCCCCCCCTGCGCCGCTGCGCGGCTTCCCCCCACGGGGGGACCCTGCGAGTGGCCCGGCAAAGCCGGTTCCACCGCAGGCCTGGATGGGGACACCTCAGGCCTGCGGTTCTTCACGCCTTCAGGTATTCGGCCTTGCTGCCCAGCCAGCGGGCGACGTGGCGGTCGGCGGCTTCGGGGTGACGGTCCAGCATGAGGGCGGCGGCCTGGCGGGCCCAGTCCAGCAGATGGGTGTCGGTGGCCAGGTCGGCGAAGCGCAGCAGCGGCGCGCCGGACTGGCGGGCGCCCAGGAATTCGCCAGGGCCGCGGATCTCCAGGTCGCGGCGGGCGATCTCGAAGCCGTCGTTGGTCTCGGCCATGGCGCGCAGGCGCTCCCGGGCGGTCTCGCCCAGACGGCCGCCCTCGGGCGGTGTGTACATGAGCACGCAGGCCGATGCCGCCGCGCCGCGCCCCACCCGGCCGCGCAGCTGGTGAAGCTGGCTCAGGCCGAAGCGTTCGGCATGCTCGATGACCATCAGCGAGGCGTTGGGCACGTCCACCCCGACCTCGATGACGGTGGTGGACACCAGCACGCCCATCTGCCCGCCCGCGAACAGCGACATGACCGCCTTCTTCTCGGCCACCGGCATGCGCGAATGCAGCAGCCCCACCATCACCCCCGGCAGGGCCTGGCTGAGTTCGGCGTGCGTGGCGGTGGCGTTGGACAGGTCGAGTGCCTCGCTCTCCTCGATCAGCGGACACACCCAGTACACCTGTCGGCCCTGGGCCAGCTGGGCGCGGATGCGCTCCACCACCTCGGCGCGGCGGCTATCGCTCACCACCTTGGTGACGATGGGCGTGCGCCCCGGCGGCAGCTCGTCGATGGTGGACACGTCCAGATCGGCGTAGTAGCTCATGGCGAGCGTGCGCGGGATCGGGGTGGCGCTCATCATGAGGAGATGGGGTTCCACCCCCGTCGCTTGCTCACTGCGTGTAGCCGCATCCCCCCTCAAGGGGGCGGCACGCTGCGGCCCGGCAGAGCCGGTTCCGCCGTGCCCCTGGACGGATATGGGCTTCATCTTCGCTCTGAGGGCCAGCCGCTGGGCCACGCCGAAGCGGTGCTGCTCGTCGATGATGGCCAGCGCCAGATCGGCGAACTGCACCTGGTCCTGGATGACGGCATGGGTGCCCACCACCAGCGCGGCCTCGCCGCTGGCGATCAGGGCCAGCATGGCCTGGCGCTGGGCTTTCTTCTGGCTGCCCGTGAGCCACGCCACCTTTTTGCCCAGTGGCGCCAGCAGTGGCTCCAGCCAGCCCACCAGCTTGCCGAAATGCTGCTCGGCCAGGATTTCGGTGGGCGCCATCAGGGCGCACTGCCGGCCGGCATCGATGGCCACCATGGCGGCGAGCGCGGCCACCACCGTCTTGCCCGAACCCACATCGCCCTGCAGCAGGCGGTGCATGGGCACCGGGCGGCCCAGGTCGGCCACGATCTCTTGCACCACCCGCCGCTGGGCAGCCGTGAGGTCGAACGGCAAGGCGCCCAGCAACTGCTCCTGCAGGCCACCCCGGCGCAGGGGCAGCACCGGCGCGGTGAGGGCGTCGCGCTCGCGCTTGGCCATGGCCTGCGACAGCTGCTGGGCCAGCAGCTCCTCGGCCTTCAGGCGCTGCCAGGCGGGGTGGCTGCGGTCCTCGAGTGCGGCCAGGGCCACGTCAGGCCCCGGGTGATGAAGGTAATGCAGGGCCTGGCGCAGGGTCCAGGCGCCACGCACCACCGCGTGCAGGCTTTGCAGCAGTTCGGCCGGCAGGGTCTCGCTCAGGTCGGCCCGGTTCAGCCCGCTGGCCACCACTTTGCGCAGATAGGCCTGCGGCAGCTGGGCGCTGGTCGGGTAGACCGGGGTGAGCGCCTGTGGCAGCTCTCCGCTGGCGGCGCGGAAGGCCGGGTGCAACAGGGTCCAGCCCAGGAAGCCGCCGCGCAGCTCGCCCCGGGCGCGGATGCGTTCGCCCACCGACAGCGTCTTGAGGTGGGCCGGGTAGAAGCTGAAGAAGCGCAGGGTGCAGGTGTCGGTGCCGTCGTCCAGCGTGACCACCAGCTGCTTGCGCGGGCGGTATTGCACCTCGCTGTTCGTCACCGTGCCTTCGATCTGCACCGGCAGGCCTTCGCGCGCCTCGGCCAGCGGGGTGATGCGGGTCTCGTCCTCGTAGCGCAGCGGCAGGTGCAGCGCCAGATCGATGTCGCGCACCAGGCCCAGGCGCTGCAGCGCCTTCTGGGGCGCGGACAGCGGCTTTTTCTCGTTCGGGGCGGTGGGCGCGGCGGGCATCGGATAATTGTGCCCTTCGCTTCCCATCCCTTTCACTTGGAACGGGTCCGTCCGGCCCTCAAGCAGCATGACCTCCTCCCCTTCTGCGCCCCGCGCATTCACCCTGGGCGACTTCGACTTTGCCCTGCCCCCCGAACTGATCGCCCAGCACCCCGCCGCCGAACGCAGCGCCTCGCGCCTGCTGGACGGCACCGGCACCGCCCCGGTCGACCGTGTGTTCCGCGACCTGCCCGGCCTGCTGCAGCCCGGCGACCTGCTGGTGTTCAACGACACCCAGGTCATCAAGGCCCGCCTGTTCGGCGAGAAATCCACCGGCGGCAAGGTGGAACTGCTGGTCGAGCGGGTACTGACCGACCACGAGGTGGTGGCCCACATGAAGGTCAGCAAGAAGCCGGCCGTGGGTGGCGTCATCCACCTGGCCGGCGGCTGCACCGCCACCCTGACCGGCCGCTGGCCCGACGAGCACGGCGCCCTGTTCCGCTTCCGCTTCAGCGAGGAACCGCACGCGGTGATGCAGGCCCACGGCCATGTGCCGCTGCCGCCCTACATCACCCACGCGGACACGGCCGACGACGAGCGCCGCTACCAGACGGTGTTCGCGAAAAACCCCGGCGCCGTGGCCGCGCCCACCGCCGCCCTGCACTTCGACGAAGGCGTGCTGGCCGCCCTGCGCGAGCGCGGCGTGCACACCGCCGAAGTGACGCTGCATGTGGGGGCCGGCACCTTCCAGCCGGTCAAGACCGACAACATCGCCGAGCACACCATGCACGCCGAGTGGTACCGTGTGCCGGCCTCCACCATTGAAGCCATCGAAGCCTGCCGCGCGCGCGGCGGCCGCGTGGTGGCCGTGGGCACCACCAGCGTGCGCACGCTGGAGAGCTGGGCCAGCACCGGCCAGACCGAGGGCGACACCAGCATCTTCATCACGCCGGGGTTTGCCTTCCGGGTGGTGGACCTGCTCATCACCAATTTCCACCTGCCCAAGAGCACGCTCATGATGCTCATCAGCGCCCTGGCCGGGCACCGGGAGGTGATGGACCTGTACGCGCATGCCATTGCGCAGCGCTACCGCTTCTTCAGCTATGGCGACGCCATGCTGCTCTCAAGGAATCCGCATGCTGCAGTTTGACCTGCTCCACACCGACGCCGACAGCCACGCCCGGCGCGGCCGGCTCACCCTCAACCACGGGGTGGTGCAGACCCCCATCTTCATGCCGGTGGGCACCTACGGCACGGTCAAGGGCGTGATGCCGGCCAGCCTGGAGGACATGGGCGCGCAGATCATCCTGGGCAACACCTTCCACCTGTGGATGCGACCGGGTCAGGAGGTGATGCAGAGCTTCGGCGGCCTGCACGGCTTCGAGCGCTGGAGCAAGCCCATCCTGACCGACTCGGGCGGCTTCCAGGTGTGGTCGCTGGGGAACATGCGCAAGATCACCGAGGAAGGCGTGCACTTCGCCAGCCCGGTCAACGGCGACAAGCTGTTCATGTCGCCCGAGGTCAGCATGCAGATCCAGACCTGGCTCAACAGCGACATCGTCATGCAGCTCGACGAGTGCACCCCCTACGAGACCGACGGCCACATCACCACGGTGGACGAAGCCCGCCGCAGCATGGAGATGAGCCAGCGCTGGGCCAGGCGCTCTAAGGACGAATTTGCGCGCCTGGGCAACCCGAACGCGCTGTTCGGCATCGTGCAGGGCGGCATGTTCGAGTCGCTGCGCGAGGAATCGCTGGAGGCCCTGGTGGCCATGGACTTTCCGGGCTATGCCGTGGGCGGCGTGAGCGTCGGTGAACCCAAGGACCTGATGCGCCGCATCATGGCCCACACGCCGCACCGCCTGCCGGCCCACAAGCCGCGCTACCTGATGGGCGTGGGCACGCCGGAAGACCTGGTGCAGGGCGTGGCCGACGGCGTGGACATGTTCGACTGCGTCATGCCCACCCGCAACGCGCGCAACGGCACGCTGTTCACCCGCTTCGGCGACCTGAAGATCCGCAACGCCCGCCACAAGACCGACCACCGCCCGCTCGACACCACCTGCACCTGCCACGCCTGTGCCGGACGATCGGGCGTGAGCTGGGACGACGGCGGCCGCGAGGGCTTCAGCCGCGCCTACCTGCACCACCTGGACCGCTGCGGCGAGATGCTCGGTCCCATGCTGGCCACCATCCACAACCTGCACTACTACCTGAACCTCATGCGCGAGGTGCGCGAGGCGCTGGAGGCGGGCTGTTTCAGCGCGTTCCGGGCGCAGTTCGCGGCCGACCGGGCACGCGGCATCTAGGCGGCAGGGGCTGGAACGTCGACCGCGCCGGACGCCGGACCGGGGTTGACGGCAGCCGGTTCGCCGCAGCCGTGGCAGTAGCGGGCAAAGGCGTTCTTGCGGGTGCTGCAGGCGGTGCAGCGGTTGTGCAGGCAGATGCCGCAGTGCGGGCAGAAATCGTTGGCCGGGTCCTTCAGGTCCACGGTGCGTTCGCAGCCGGGGCACACGCCCTTGGCCAGGCGGGTGAGGGCCAGGTCGTAGTCCAGCGCCTGGCGCCGTTCGGTGTCGGGCAGGGTCTCGGCCTGGCGCTGCCGCTCCTGGTAGCGCTGCAGCGCCGCGATGGCATGGCGCCCGCCCAGCACGGTGATGACGATGCCCACGATGTAGTGCACATAGCCGCCGTAGCTCGGCAGATACGGCACCAGCTCCACGAAGAAGGCGAAGCCGGCAAAGATGATGAAACCCCACACGAAGGGCCAGGCGCTGGTGTGGCGCTTGCGCACGAACAGCCAGCCCGCCAGGGCCAGCAGCGGCAGGGTCAGGGCCAGCCGGTAGGCGAACACCCGCAGTTCCTGGGCACGGCGGGCGCTGTCGAACTGCTGGCGGGCGTCTTCGGTCAGCTGCCGCAGCTCGACCTGCGCGCGATCCCGGCCCTGACGCACGTCGAGCAGGGCCTGCTGCCGCGCCTCCACCGCTGACAGCGCCGCCCGCTCGGCCTGACGCAGGTTGTCCAGGTCGCGGGTGCGCTGCACCAGCTCGTCGTCCTGGTCGGGCCGCTGGGTGGCGGTGCGGGTGGCCAGCCACTGCTGGAAGCTGTCGCGTGCGGCCCGGTGATTGGCCTGGGCGGCCTGCTGCTGCAGCTGCAGCTGTTCCAGCTCGGCCTGCAGATCGCGCTCGCTGCGGTCGGCCTGCTGGATGCCGGCCTTCAGCGCCGGGGCGCGCTGCGGATCCAGAAAGTCGTCCAGCGTGCGCTGCTGCTCCACCTGGGGCAGATCGCCGACGATGGTGCTGCCCAGGCCCATGAGGAACCAGGCAAACACGAAAGCCAGCAGCCACAGGCCGCGGCGAAACCATTTTTCGGACCAGCGCAAGGCTTTGCTCATGAGGTGCTCCCAGGGTGGCGTGGCATCAGTCGGGCAGTGACAGCGTCTGCACCGGCCCGGCCAGCTGGCTGCGGCCCATCCAGGCAAAGGCGGAGTCCACCGTCACGGTGTCGATGCGGTCGGAAAACCGCAGTTCGTTCGGATGATCGTCGAAAGCGATGTGGGCCGTGCCCACGCGGGCGCCCAGGCGTTGCAGCGGCCGCACGGTCAGGCGGGTGGGCTGGTAGCCCTTGAACTTGAGCCATGCCTGGGCGGACTCGCGTTCGGCGACACCGGGCTCAAGCATGGCTGCCATGGCCTCCAGCGCCCACTGGTTGGACTGCTGGTAGCGCGTGCCCCACGCATAGCTGACCATGCTGTAGGCCGGCTGGTGGATGCGCAGCGGTCGGTCACCCTCGGTGAGTGCCGCATGCAGCGGCGCCTGCAAGGCGGGGGCCGGCACCACCCAGGCCGCCTCGAAGCGCCAGAGGTCGTCCAGAAAGAACACCCCCAGGCCCTGGCGGTGCAGCTGCCCCTGGGCCGTGCCGCAATCGTTGAGCTTGTGCAGCACGCGCCAGGTGCCGTCGGGCAGCCGGTACGCCCAGCCCAGGTGCGAATAGCGCAACCCGTGGGCGCTGAGGTCCTGGCCCGCGCGGGCCAGCACCACCACGCGGGTGCCGTCGCGCTGGTGGGCCGCGTCCAGGGCGGCATGGGTGCGCTGGGCCAGGTCCAGACCGCGCTGCAGCGAGGCGGGGGTCAGCGGCTTCTGTTCGCACGACTGGCCGGCGTGCGCTGCCGATGCAGCCAGGACCCCCAGCAGGGCAAGGGCGGTGAGGCGGGCCTTCATCGGGTCACCTGCTCGCTGGCCAGCAGGGCTTCACCCAGGGCATTGGGGATGAAGGCCAGCACCTGGCCCGACGCCGAGAGCATGACGCCGGCACCGGTCAGGCTGACGGTGACCAGCGTGCCCACGCCGACCGACGCCGCACCGGCGGCCTGGGTGGACAGGCGCACGCTGGCACGGGCCCCGTCGGACAGCCGCTCCAGCACCCAGACCGTACCCTGAGCCGACAGCTCCACCGTCTTGACCACCAGCACCGCACCACCGGCCGACAGGGCCACGGGCACGGTGGTCACCGCCGACGCAGCGCCGGAGGCGGCCACCGCCGAGCCGGCCACGACCGAGGCCACCGGCAGGGCCGAGAGCGCCACCGAGGCCTCGCTCTGGGCATGGGCGGCCGGGCTGGCCAGCAGGGCCAGCGAGAGGCCGGCGGCGATCAGAGGGCGGGAGAAGAAAGGGATGCGGAACATGAAACACCTGAGGGCTTGGTTGAACACGGAACGCATGGTGCAGCCCGAAGGCGGGCCACGACCCCGGGCATCTGCACCCGTCCGAGGCGGCGGCACCGCCGGTATCGCCATGCGATACCCACGTGTTGCGGCCGGTCGCCTCAGGGTGCCCGAACCAGGCCCTCGACCCGCTCGCGCAGGGCCTCCAGCGTCAGCCCGTCGGGGCCCAGCGCCGGCCCCACCTGCAGCGCCACGGGCGACCACACCCCGCGCCGGAACGGCCGCACCATGGCGGTGGGCTCGCCGCCGCGCAGCTCGATGCGGCTGAAGAACGAGCCCCACAGATGGCTCAGCCCCATGGGCACCACCGGCACGCTCAGCCCGTCGGCACGGGCCTGTTCCAGCACCTTGAGCACACCGCCCTTGAACGGCTGCAGCGTGCCATCGCGGGTGATGCCGCCCTCGGGGAAGATGGCCAGCAGGTCGCCCTCGCGCAGCACGGTGGCGGCGGCCTCGAAAGCCTGTGCATAGGCCTGCGGGTCCTCCTTCTGCGGCGCCACCGGAATCGCCTTGGCCAGCCGGAACAGCCAGCCCAGCACCGGCACGCGGAAGATGCGGTGGTCCATCAGGAAGCGGATCGGGCGCGGGCTGGCGCCCATGAGCAGAACCGCATCGACAAAGCTCACATGGTTGCAGACCAGCACCGCCGGGCCCTCGGTGGGAATGTGCTCGTCGCCGCTGATGCGGAAGCGGTAGATCAGGTGCGAGGCGATCCAGGCCACGAAGCGCAGCAGGTATTCGGGCACCAGCAGGAAGATGTAGGCGGCCACCACCGCATTGGCCAGGCCGACGAACAGAAACAGCTCGGTGATCGAGAAGCCCAGGTGCAGCAGCAGGCCGGCCAGCAGGGCGCTGGCGATCATGAACAGCGCGTTCAGGATGTTGTTGGCCGCGATGATGCGGGCCCTGTGCGTGGGCTGGCTGCGCATCTGGATGAGGGCGTACATGGGCACGCTGTAGATGCCGGCAAACAGCGAGAGCAGCAGCAGGTCGATCAGCACCCGCCAGTGCGCCGGCTGCGCCAGGAAAGCCCCCAGCGGCAGCGCCTGGGCCGGCGGCAGGCCGCTGGCCGCGAAGTACAGATCGACCGAGAACACGCTCATGCCGATGGCGCCCAGCGGCACCAGGCCGATCTCCACATGGCGGCGGCTGAGCACCTCGCACAGCAGCGCGCCCACGCCGATGCCGATGGAGAAAACCACCAGCAGCAGCGAGGCCACCTGCTCGCTGCCGTGCAGCACATCGCGTGCAAAGGCCGGGAAGCTGCTGAGGAACACCGCACCGAAAAACCACATCCAGCTGATGCCCAGCAGCGAGCGGAACACCACCACGTTGCCGTGGGCCAGTTTCAGGTTGCGCCAGGTTTCGGTGAACGGGTTCCAGTTGATGCGCAGCTGCGGATCGGTGGCCGGCGAGGCCGGCACCGCCTGGGCCAGCACCCGGCCCACCACCGCCAGCAGCAGGCAGGCCACGGCCACCGCCTGGGGCCCGGTGCCGGGCAGCGCGATCAGCAGGCCGCCGGCCACATTGCCCAGCAGGATGGCCACGAAGGTGCCCATCTCCACCATGCCGTTGCCGCCGGTGAGCTCGCGCTCGCTCAGGTGCTGCGGCAGGTAGGCGAACTTGACAGGGCCGAACAGCGTGCTGTGCAGGCCCATGAGGAACACGCAGCCCAGCAGCAGCGGGATCTGCTGCGCCATGAAGCCCCAGCCGGCCAGCAGCATGATGGCGATCTCCAGATCCTTGACCCGGCGGATCAGCATCTGCTTGGGGTATTTGTCGGCCAGCTGGCCGCTGGTGGCCGAGAACAGCAGGAAGGGCAGGATGAACAGCGCGCCGATCACCAGCCCGGCCAGCGAGGCCGGCAGCCAGTCCAGCTGGATCTGGTAGGTGACCAGCACGGTGAGGGCGAACTTGAAGACGTTGTCGTTGCCGGCGCCCAGCATCTGTACCCCGAAGAAGGGACCGAAGCGACGCTGGGTCAGCAGGGCGAACTGGCCGCTGTGCTGGGCTTCATGGGCATGGGGGGACGACATGCAGGTTCTCCTTCCTCGGGATCGCTGGCGGCAGATTGAAACACGGTGCGCACAGCCGATGCCGCAGCATGCCCGCGACACCGGCGCGACACCGCTGGCGGATGTCCCGGGTGCACGGACGGGGGCCTTGCGGTATCGTGAAACGGTACCCGTCACCGTACCCACCTCCGCACCGATCCATGGGCACCACCCTCGACCTCGTCGCCGCCATCAAGGCCGAACTCAAGGCCGCCGGCATGACCTATGCCGACCTGGCCCGCCAGCTCGACATGGCCGAGTCCAGCGTCAAGCGCATGCTCTCGCGCGCGGACATGCCGCTGTCGCGGGTGGACGAGATCTGCCGCCACCTCAAGCTGGACTTCAGCGACCTGGCCCGGCGCGTGGCCGAATCCCAGCCCCTGCTGCGCGAACTCAGCGCCGAACAGGAACGCGCGGTGGTGGCCGACAAGAAGCTGCTGCTGGTGGCCATCTGCGTGCTCAGCCAGTGGACGCTGGAGCAGATCACCGCCGCCTACCGGCTCACCCCGGCCGAAGGGGTGAAGTACCTGGCCCAGCTGGACAGGCTGGGCATCATCGAGCTGCGGCCGCTCAACCGTTACCGGCTCAAGCTGGCCAAGACCTTCCGCTGGCGGCCGCATGGCGCGGTCATGAACTACTTCCGCGAACACGCCCTGCTGGACTACTTCGCCGGCGGCTTCGACGGCCCCGGCGAGGGCCTGCTGCTGGTGCACGGCTCGGTGAGCAAGGCGCTGGCGCCGCACTTCGCCGAACGGCTGCAGCGCCTGGCCACCGACTTCGCCCAGCAGCACCAGACCGACCAGAAGCTGGCCGAGAAGGACCGCGAGGGCTACACCCTGGTGCTGGGCATGCGCAGCTGGGAATTCGAGGCCTTCACCCACCTCCGTCGTTGAACCCGCCGATGCAAGACCGCCCCGTCCCCCGCCACATCCTGCCCGTCATCGTGCTGGCCCAGCTGCTGGGCACCTCGCTGTGGTTCGCGGTGAATGCGGTCATGCCCGACCTGCAGCGCGAACTGGGCTGGCCCACCAGCACCGTGGGCACGCTGACCTCGGCGCTGCAGTTCGGCTTCATCCTGGGCACGCTGGTGTTCGCGCTGCTGGCCCTGGCCGACCGGTTCGCGCCGCGCCAGGTGTTCCTGGTGTGCGCGCTGGCCGGTGCCGGCTGCACCGTGGGCGCCTGGGCCATGGTGCGCGACCAGGATGCGCTGATGCTGTGGCGCTTTGCCACCGGCTTCTTTCTGGCCGGCATCTACCCGGTCGGCATGAAGATTGCCGCCCAGTGGTACAGCAAGGGCCTGGGGGGTGCGCTGGGCTTCCTCATCGGCGCCCTGGTGCTGGGTTCGGCCAGCCCGCACGCGCTGCGGGCCCTGGGCGATGCCCTGCCCTGGCCCACACTGATGCTGGGCGTGGCGGCGCTGGCCGCCCTGGGCGGCGTGCTGCTGTACCTGTGCACTGGCGACCCGCCCGGCGCGGTGGCCCGCGTGACCACACTGCAGTGGCGCGCCCTGGGCACGGTCTGGACCGACCGCAAGGTGCGCAGTTCGGTGCTGGGCTACTTCGGCCACATGTGGGAGCTCTACACCATGTGGGTGCTGGTGCCGCTGATCCTGGCCACCCGGCTGCAGGGCACCGGGCTGTCGTGGGCGGCGTTCTTCGTTCTGGGGGCCGGCGCACTGGGCTGCGTGGCCGGCGGGCTGGTGTCGCAGCGCTTCGGCAGCGCCCGGGTGGCCGGCAGCCTGCTGGGCACCAGCGGCCTGTGCTGCCTGGCCGCGCCCTGGCTCATGACCGCGCCCGACGCCCTGTTCTACGCCTGGCTGGTGCTGTGGGGCATCAGCGTGGCCGGCGACTCGCCGCAGTTCAGCACGCTCACCGCCCGCAACGCGCCACCGCAGGCCGTGGGCAGCGTGCTGACGCTGACCAACAGCATCGGCTTTGCCATTTCCATCGTCAGCATCCTGCTGTTCGTCTTCCTGGCCGAAACCGTGCCGCTGCAGCAGCTGGTGCCGTGGCTGGCCATCGGCCCGGCCCTGGGGCTGTGGGCCTTGCGTCCGCTGGTGCAGGCCGAGCGGCTCAGTCGATGAGGCCGTTGCTCAGGGCGTAGTGGGTCAGCTCGCTGTTGCTGGCCAGGCCCAGCTTGGTCATCACCCGCGTGCGGTAGGTGCTCACCGTCTTCACGCTCAGGTGCATGGCCTCGGCGATGCCGCCCACCGCCTTGCCCCGTGCCAGCCGCAGGAACACCTGCAGTTCGCGCTCCGACAGCGCCTCGTGCGGCTGCTGCCCGCCATCGCCCAGCGCGCGTTCGGCCAGCAGCTGCGCCACCTCGGCGCTGAGGTATCGGCGCCCGCGCGCCACCACGCGGATGGCCTCGACGATCTCCTGCGGGTCGCATTCCTTGTTCAGGTAGCCGCTGGCACCCTGGGCCATGAGGGTGGGCGCATAGCGGCTGGCCGGAAAACCGCTGAGGATGAGCACCGGCAGATCGGGGTGGCGCGCCTTGATGGCCTGCAGCGCCTCCACCCCGCCCTGCCCGGGCATGGACAGGTCCATCAGCAGCACGTCCACCGGCGTCTGCCGCACCAGCTCCAGGGCCTCACGGCCGTTGGCGGCCTCGCCGGTCACACGCAGATCGACCTGTTCGCCCAGGAACTGGCGCAGGCCGGTGCGCACGATGGCGTGGTCGTCGACGATGGCGATCTGGATCATGGGGCGCGATGGGGGGTGGAGGTATGCGTGGCGCGGCCAATGTAGCAGCCCGGTGCTCGCTGCCGGCTGTAGGAGCTTTCCTACACGCACAGGCGGCGCCGTCCGACATCGCCGCCGCGGCCCGCTGCCTACAGTCACTTCACCGCAACGTCATCTGTGAAAGGACACCGACATGCAACGCTCCCTCCGACTCCCCGCCCTGACCGCCGCCCTGCTGGCCACCGCCGTGCTCGCCGCCTGCGGCGAATCCGGTGAGCCCACCCTGGGCCAGCGTGTGGACAGCACCGTCAATCAGGTCAGCCAGGGCGCCGCCCAGATGGGCCAGGACGCCAAGCAGGCCGTCCAGGAAGTGCAGGCCGCCGGCGAGAAGGCCGCCGACGTGATGGCCCGCGACGCCACCGATGCCGCCATCACCGCCAAGGTGAATGCCGCCCTGGCCGCCGACGACCGCCTGAGCGCACTGGGCATCGACGTGGACACCACCGACGGCCGGGTCGAACTCTCGGGCACGGCACCGGACGCCGCCTCGCGTGAACGTGCCACCGTGCTGGCCAAGGCCGTGGAAGGCGTGGTCGAGGTCGAGAACCGCCTGACCATCCGCAGCCAGAGCTGAAGCCCGCCGCAGACCGCCACAAGGAACCCCTGATGAAATCCCGCCATTTCCAACCCAGCCATTTCCTGATGGCGGCTGCGGCCGCCGTGATGATCGTGCAGACCGCCGGCTGTGCGGTCGCGCGCGACCAGCAGAGCGTGGGCTCGTACATCGACGACACCACCATCACCACCCGGGTCAAGGCCCGCATGGCCGAAGACCCGGCGGTCAGCGCCATGTCCATCCAGGTGGAAACGCTCAAGGGCACGGTGCAGCTCTCCGGCTTTGCCAAGAACAGCACCGAGCGCAGCGCCGCCGAAAAGCTGGCGGCCAGCGTGCCGGGCGTGGTGGCAGTGCGCAACGACATCGTCGTGCGCTGACCGTGCCGTGAAGCCGCTGCGCACCTTCCTGGTGGAGGACAACCCGGTCATCAGCCGGCACCTGGTCTCGACCCTGCAGGAGCTCAGCCCGGTGCAGGTGATCGGGCAGGCGCGCAGCGAATCGCAGGCGGTGGCCTGGCTGATGCAGCCACCGCCATGCGACCTCATGATCATCGACATCGTGCTGGCCAGCGGCTCCGGCCTGGGCGTGCTCCAGGCCGCGCGCGACTGCGCCAGCCCCATGCACCGCGTGGTGCTCACCAACCACGCCACACCCGCCTTGCGCCAGCGCTGCCTGGCCCTGGGCGCACAGAAGGTGTTCGACAAGTCGAGTGATCTCGAAGCCCTGATCGCCTGGTGCGGCGAACTGGGCCACACTCGCGCCCCATGACCCCTGCAAACCCGCAAACCCCGCGCCGCTCGGTGCTGCGCCGGGCCGGTCCCTGGCGGACGCCGCTGGCCATCGCCCTGGCGCTGCTGCTGGGCCTGGGCATGCTGGCCGGCACCGAGATCACCTACCGCCGCGCGCTCGACTCGCTCATCAGCCTGGGCGGGCGCGACTCGGCCCGCAACGCCGCACAGACCGTGGTGCGCAGCCTGCTCGACATGGAATCCGCCCAGCGCGGCTACCTGCTCACCGGGCGCCCGCAGTACCTGGAGCCCTACAAGGCCGCTGGCCAGGAACTCGACAACGCGGTGCGCCGCCTGCGCGAACACCACCGGCACGACCCGGAGCTGCTGGCCCTGGTGGAACAGCTCAATGAGCGGGCGCTGGAGAAGGTGTCGGAGATCGCCGAGACCGTGGGCCTGTTCGATGCCGGCGCCCATGGCAGCTGGCAGGGACTGATGATGACCGACATCGGCCGCGAGAAGATGGAGGCGGTGCGCCGCGCCACCGACGTGCTGATCGGCACGGAGGAACGCCGCATCGCCGGCGAACGCGCCGCCGTCTACCGCACGCTGGAGATCGGACGCTGGACGGTGCATGCCCTGGCCCTGTTGAGCCTGCTGGCCTATGCCTTCTTCCTGCGCAAGAACTCGGCCCTGCAGCGCAGCCAGGTGCGCCATGCCGAGCAGCTGCAGACCGAACGCGATTCGCTGGAACGCCAGGTGGGACAACGCACCACCGCCCTGCGCCAGCTGGCCGGCCACGTGGTGCGCACCCGCGAAGACGAACGCGCCCATGTGGCTCGCGAGCTGCACGACGAGATGGGCGGCCTGCTCACCGCCATGAAGCTGGAGATCGCCCGCCTGCGCCGGGTGCCCGAGCTGCCGGCCACCGGGCTGGAGCGCATCGACGGCATCGAGGACCGCCTGAACGAAGGCATTGCGGTTAAGCGGCGCATCGTGGAGAACCTGCGCCCGTCGGCCCTCGACCAGCTGGGCCTGCTGCCGGCGCTGGAGGGCTTGTGCGACGACGCCGCCGCCGGCCTGGGCGTGCCGGTTCGCGCCCGGCTGCAGCCGGTGGCACTCGGCCCGGATGCCGAACTCACCGTCTTCCGGCTGGTGCAGGAATCGCTGACCAATGTGCGCAAGTACGCGCGTGCGCGGGAGGTGTGGGTGAGCGTGCTGCCCGAAGGCGAGCGGGTGCAGGTGGCGGTGCAGGACGACGGTCAGGGCTTCGACCCCGACGCCGTGCCGCCGGGCCACCACGGCCTGCTGGGCATGCGGGTGCGGGTGGAGTCGCACGGCGGCGAACTGCGCATCGACAGCAGCCCGGGCCGCGGCACACGGGTGGAGGCGGTGCTGCCGGCCGCCTGAGGCCGTACCCGGTTGGTAACTGGCGGGTCATCGGCAGCCCCGATAATGAAACCCGGTTACACGAACACCCCTCAGGAGACAAGCCCGATGCCTTTGCGCGCCAC
>CALRSR020000017.1:0-66276 GCA_943370825.1 Allobosea thiooxidans
GGACAAGGAAATGGTCATGCCGGGTGACAACGTGTCGATCACTGTGAAGCTGATCGCCCCGATCGCCATGGAAGAAGGCCTGCGCTTTGCCATCCGCGAAGGCGGCCGTACCGTCGGCGCCGGCGTCGTGGCCAAGATCATCGAGTAATCCGGATCAAGGAAGCACACCATGGCCAACAAGCAAAAGATCCGCATCCGCCTCAAGGCGTTTGATTACAAGCTGATCGACGCCTCGGCTGCCGAGATCGTCGAAACCGCCAAGCGCACCGGCGCCATCGTCAAGGGCCCCGTGCCCCTGCCGACCCGCATGAAGCGCTTCGACATCCTGCGCTCGCCGCACGTCAACAAGACCAGCCGCGACCAGCTCGAGATCCGCACCCACCAGCGTCTGATGGACATCGTCGATCCGACCGACAAGACGGTGGACGCGCTGATGAAGCTGGACCTGCCGGCTGGCGTGGACGTCGAGATCAAGCTGCAGTGATGAAGCAGCGCCGCTGCCGGTGAGGCAGATGGCGCTTGCATGAACAAAGCCCGCCGGATATACTGGCGGGCTTTCCAGCTTTTGCTGGAATGGGTTTGCGCGAGCGGAAGACGACGGTTCCTGCCGAAGTCACCGTTTCATCAACGCAGTTGCCGGCAGCGGCACTGCACATCAGCCCCGGCCAATTGAAGTCGGGAACGGAGAAAACAATGAGTCTTAGCAACTCCCTCGGGTTGTTGGGTCGCAAGGTGGGCATGATGCGCCTGTTCACCGATGACGGGGACGCAGTGCCTGTCACGGTGGTCGACGTGTCCAACAACCGTGTGACGCAAATCAAAACCGACGCGAACGACGGCTACGTCGCTCTGCAGGTCACCTTCGGCAAGCGCCGCGCGTCCCGCGTGACCAAGCCCGAAGCCGGTCACCTGGCCAAGGCCGGTGTCGAAGCCGGTGAAATCATCAAGGAATTCCGCGTCGCCGCCGACGTCGCTGGCCAGTTCCAGCCGGGCGCTGTCGTGGCGCCTGCTTCCATCTTTGCCGCCGGCCAGAAGGTCGATGTGCAGGGCACCTCGATCGGTAAAGGCTACGCCGGCACCATCAAGCGCCACAACTTCAGCTCGCAGCGCGCATCGCACGGCAACAGCCGTTCGCACAACGTGCCGGGCTCGATCTCCATGGCCCAGGATCCGGGCCGCGTGTTCCCGGGCAAGAAGATGACCGGCCACATGGGCGACGTGACCAAGACCATCCAGAACCTGGACATCGTCCGTGTGGACGAAGCCCGTGGTCTGCTGATGATCCGTGGCGCCGTGCCGGGCGCCAACGGCGGTTTCGTGACCGTCCGTCCCGCCATCAAGGCCACCGCGGCCAAAGGAGCGAACTGATGCAAGTCGAACTCCTGAATGACCAGGGCCAGGCTGCATCCAACGTGGATGTGCCCGAGACCGTATTTGGTCGTGACTACAACGAAGCCCTGATCCACCAGCTCGTGGTGGCCTATCAGGCCAACGCCCGTCAAGGTACGCGTGCGCAAAAAGACCGCCAGATGGTCAAGCACTCGACCAAGAAGCCGTTCAAGCAGAAGGGCACCGGTCGCGCTCGCGCCGGTATGACGTCGTCCCCGCTGTGGCGCGGAGGCGGTCGCATCTTCCCGAACAGCCCCGACGAGAACTTCACCCAGAAGCTGAACAAGAAGATGTACCGCGCCGGCATGGCCTCCATCTTCTCGCAGCTGGTCCGTGAAGGCCGCCTGGCCGTGGTCGAGTCGATCAAGGTCGATTCGCCCAAGACCAAGCAGCTGGCCGACAAGTTCAAGGCCATGAACCTCAAGTCGGTCCTGGTGATCGCCGACGAGGTGGACGAGAACCTGTACCTGGCTTCGCGCAACCTGCCCAACGTGCTGGTGGTCGAGCCGCGTTACGCCGATCCGCTCTCGCTGGTGCACTACAAGAAGGTGATCGTCACCAAGGCGGCGATCGACCAGCTCAAGGAGATGTTCGCATGAGCACCGCACAATTCGACGAAGGCCGCCTGATGCAGGTCCTCGTGGCACCGATCGTGTCCGAGAAAGCCACCCAGGTCGCCGAAAAAACCAACGCCGTGCTGTTCAAGGTGCTGCGCGACGCCACCAAGCCCGAGATCAAGGCTGCCGTTGAGCTGATGTTCAAGGTCCAGGTCAAGGGTGTGTCCGTCGTCAACCAGAAGGGCAAGACCAAGCGCTTCGGCAAGACCGTCGGCCGCCGCGATCACGTCCGCAAGGCCTACGTGACGCTGCAGCCGGGTCAGGAACTGAACTTTGGCGGGGAGGCTGCGTAATCATGGCTGTCATCAAGATGAAACCGACTTCGCCAGGCCGTCGCGGCATGGTGAAGGTCACGCGTGACCACCTGCACAAGGGTGAGGGTTACGCCCCCCTGCTGGAACCCCAGTTCCAGAAGGCCGGCCGCAACAACAACGGCCACATCACCACCCGTCACAAGGGCGGTGGTCACAAGCACCACTACCGTGTGGTCGACTTCCGTCGCAACAAGGACAACATCCCTGCGAAGGTCGAGCGCATCGAGTACGACCCCAACCGCACGGCGCACATTGCTCTGCTGTGCTACGCCGACGGCGAGCGTCGCTACATCATCGCCCCGCGTGGCGTTGAAGTGGGCGCCACCCTGCTGTCGGGTTCGGAGTCGCCGATCCGCGTGGGCAACACCCTGCCGATCCGCAACATCCCGGTGGGTTCGACCATCCACTGCATCGAGCTGCAGGTCGGCAAGGGCGCGCAGATCGCCCGTTCCGCCGGCGCCTCGGCCGTGCTGCTGGCTCGCGAAGGCATCTACGCCCAGGTCCGGATGCGTTCGGGCGAAGTGCGCAAGATCCACGTGGACTGCCGCGCCACCATCGGCGAGGTGTCGAACACCGAGCACAGCCTGCGCCAGATCGGCAAGGCCGGTGTGAAGCGTCACATGGGCATCCGCCCGACCGTCCGTGGTACCGCGATGAACCCGATCGACCACCCGCACGGTGGTGGCGAGGGCAAGACCGGCGAAGGCCGCGCTCCGGTGGATCCGTGGGGCAACCTGACCAAGGGTTACCGCACCCGCAACAACCGCCGCACGCAGTCGATGATCGTCTCGCGTCGCAAGAAGTAAGGGGTTGACAACATGACTCGTTCGCTCAAAAAAGGTCCGTTTGTCGACCACCACCTGCTGGCCAAAGTCGAGAAGGCTGTGGCCACGAAGGACAAGAAGCCGGTTAAGACCTGGTCGCGCCGCTCCATGATCCTGCCCGAATTCATCGGTCTGACCATTGCCGTGCACAACGGCAAGCAGCACGTGCCGGTCTACATCACCGACCAGATGGTCGGCCACAAGCTCGGCGAGTTCTCGCTGACGCGGACCTTCAAAGGTCACCCGGCCGACAAGAAAGCCAAGAAGTAAGGATCAACCATGACTACTGAAACCCGCTGTGTCGTCCGCGGCGTGCGCCTGTCGGTGGACAAGGGCCGTCTCGTGGCTGACCTGATTCGCGGCAAGAAGGTCGACCAGGCCCTCAACATCCTGATGTTCACGCAGAAAAAAGCGGCCGGCATCGTGAAGAAGGCCCTGGAATCTGCCATCGCCAACGCCGAACACAACGACGGCGCCGACATCGACGAACTGAAGGTCAAGACCATCTACGTCGAGCAGGGCACCACGCTCAAGCGTTTCTCGGCCCGCGCCAAAGGCCGCGGCAACCGCATCAGCAAACCCACGTGTCACATCTACGTGACGGTCGGCAACTGAGAGGCACTGGAACATGGGACAAAAAATCAACCCGACCGGCTTCCGCCTGGCCGTTTCCCGTAACTGGGCCAGCCGTTGGTACGCCAGCAACCGTGACTTCGCCGGCATGCTGGCCGAAGACATCAAGGTTCGCGAGTACCTGAAGGCCAAGCTGAAGAACGCCGCTGTGTCGCGCGTCGTCATCGAGCGCCCCGCCAAGAACGCACGCATCACCATCTACTCGGCTCGTCCGGGCGTGGTGATCGGCAAGAAGGGCGAGGACATCGAGAAGCTGAAGAAGGACCTGGCCGCCAAGCTCGGCGTGCCGGTGGCCGTCAACATCGAGGAAGTGCGCAAGCCCGAGATCGATGCCAAGCTGATCGCCGACTCCATCACCCAGCAGCTCGAGAAGCGCATCATGTTCCGCCGCGCCATGAAGCGCGCGATGCAGAACGCCATGCGTCTGGGCGCCCAGGGCATCAAGATCATGTCGTCCGGTCGTCTGAACGGCATCGAGATCGCCCGCTGCGAGTGGTACCGCGAAGGCCGCGTGCCGCTTCACACCCTGCGCGCCGACATCGACTACGGCACCTCCGAAGCCAAGACCACCTATGGTGTGATCGGCGTGAAGGTGTGGGTCTACAAGGGCGACACCCTGGGCCGCAACGATCTGCCGGCCGTGGAGACCCCGCGTCCTGAAGAAGAGCGTCGCCCGCGTGGCCCGCGCCGTGACCGTGCCGAGCGTCCCGCTGGCCCGGCCGCCCGTGCCGCCGTGCGCCGTCCTGGCGCCAATGCCGCCCCGGCCGATGGCAGCGACAAGCCTGCCGAAGCCACGGGTGCCGACACCAAACCCGCCGTTAAGCGCGTTCGTAAAGACGCACCCGCATCTGCAGCTGCGGACGGCAAAGGAGAATAAACATGTTGCAACCTGCACGTCGCAAGTACCGCAAAGAGCAGAAAGGCCGCAACACCGGCGTCGCCACCAGTGGCGCGACCGTGGCCTTCGGCGATTTCGGTCTGAAGTCCACCGACCGCGGCCGTCTGACGGCTCGCCAGATCGAGGCCGCACGCCGTGCGATCTCCCGTCACGTCAAGCGCGGCGGCCGCATCTGGATCCGCGTGTTCCCGGACAAGCCGATCTCCAACAAGCCGGCTGAAGTCCGTATGGGCAACGGCAAGGGCTCGGTGGAGTACTACGTGGCCGAGATCCAGCCCGGCAAGGTGCTGTACGAGATCGTCGGTGTGCCCGAGCAGCTGGCCCGTGAGGCGTTCCAGCTGGCCGCTGCCAAACTTCCGCTGCGCACCACCTTCGTGACGCGCCTGCTGGGCCAGTGATTCAGGAGAACATGAGATGAAAGCTGCTGAACTGCGCCAGAAGGATGTGGCCGGCCTCGAAGCCGAAGTGAAGAGCCTGCAGAAGGCCCATTTCGGCCTGCGCATGCAGAAGGCCACCCAACAACTCAACAACACCGCCACGCTGGGCGACACCCGTCGCGCCATTGCTCGTGCCAAGACCATCCTGGCCGAGAAACAGCGTGCGGCAGCCAAATAAAGGAGCGAATCCATGACGGAAGCCAAACCCGCCCTGAAGCGCACCTTGATCGGCAAGGTGGTGAGCGACAAGCGCGCCAAGACCGTGACGGTCCTGGTCGAGCGCCGCGTCAAGCACGAGCTCTACGACAAGATCGTGGCCAAGTCCAGCAAGTACCACGCCCACGACGAAAAAGGCGAGTACAAGATGGGCGACGTGATCGAGATCACCGAGAGCCGTCCGCTGTCCAAGACCAAGAACTGGGTGGCCACCCGCCTGGTTCAAAAGGCTGCCCTGGTGTAAGCCTGTTGATCGCTGTCCGCAGCGTTCGATCAAAAAGCGACCGACAATTCGGTCGCTTTTTTTATGGGTCGCGAATCGGTCGCTGCACCCGTCTATAACCCCGAGGAGAACCCGAATGATCCAAGTTGGTGAGAAGCTGCCTGCCGCCACCCTGATGGAGTACGTCGAAGTCGAAGGCAACGGCTGCAGCATCGGCCCGAACCCGGTCGATGTGCACAAGGCCGCTGCCGGCAAGACGATTGCGCTTTTCGCGCTGCCTGGCGCCTTCACGCCCACCTGCTCGGCCAAGCATGTGCCGGGTTATGTGGAGCACTTCGATGCCCTCAAGGCCGCTGGCGTGGACGAGATCTGGTGCGTGAGCGTGAACGACGCCTTCGTGATGGGCGCCTGGGCCCGTGACCAGAAGACCGGCACCAAGGTCCGCATGCTGGGCGACGGCAGCGCCGAGTTCAGCAAAGGCACCGGCCTCACCCTGGACCTGACCGCCCGAGGCATGGGCCTGCGCAGCAACCGCTATTCGATGCTGGTCAAGGACGGTGTGGTCAAGTCCCTGAACGTCGAGGCACCGGGCAAGTTCGAGGTGAGCGACGCCGCCACCATGCTGGCCCAGGCCAAGTCCCTGTAAGCCGGACCACGGCCCGCACACCAAGGCCATCCGGGGCGACCCGGGTGGCCTTTGTCATGTCAGAGGTCGGCCTTGAGGTAGTGGGCGCCGGCGATGGGGTTGTGGTAGTACGGTGCCACCTCCACGAACCCCGCCTCCTGGTAGAGCGCCCGGGCGGCTTCCATGTCGCTCAGGGTGTCCAGCAGGATGGTGGTGTAGCCCGCGAGGTGACCCAGCGTCATGATGCGTTCGACCAGCAGGCGGCCCAGACCGAATCCACGGAACGCACGCCGCACGAACAGGCGCTTCATCTCGCAAGCGTTGAGGTGGTCGGTGTTGAGCAGGGGGCGCAAGGCACAGCAACCGGCCGGCTGACCATCCACCGCTGCCAGCAGCAGCGCACCGGACGGCGCTGCGTAGTCGCCGGGCAGGCGGGCCAGTTCTTCGGCAAAGCCTTGGAAGCACAGGTCGATGCCGATGTCGGTTTGGTAGTCGGCGAACAGGTCGCGGATGGCCGCGAGGTCTGCATCGCCCTCGGCCAGGCGGATGTCGATGTGGGGGGCGGACGGTTCGGTCATCGAAGGCAGAGGGTCGCAGGCGCGGAACGAGCGGTCAATATACGCCAGCCCCGCTGCTGGACAGCCCGAAGACCCAGACCACCCCGCTTGCCGCCGCAGCCAGCAGCACCAGGGCCAGGATCCGGCTGGGGGCATCGTCCCGGCTGGCCGGTGCGGCCTCCGCCAGCAGCTTGTCACCGGTCACCATGGGGCCGACCAGGGGCGGATGTCCCCGCAACCGGTAAGCGATCAGCGCCCCGATGTGCAGCACCACCAGACCCAGCACCAGCCACTGCCCCACCGACTTGTGCCACCGGGTGGCCGCAGCCACCCATTCACCGCCCACCAGGGGCACCAGCGGGCCGAAGAAGGCGATCTCGTCATCGGTCATGAGACCGCTGCCGACCTGGGCCGCCAGCACCAGCAGCATGGCCCAGACCGACAAGGCCCCTAGGGGGCTGTGGCCCACGCTGTGCAGGGCGGGCGCCCGACCTTGCAGATAGGCCAGCAGCGACGACGGCCCATACAGAAAGCGCGCGAAGCGGGACCAGTGGCCACCGACCAGCCCCCAGGCCAGTCGCCACACCAGCAGGGCCAGCACGGCCTGGCCGAAGCGCAGGTGCCAGTTCATGGCGTTGCCGCCGATCTGACCGGTGACCAGCAGGCCCAGCACCGACAGAGCCAGCAGCCAGTGAAACAGCCGCGTCGGAAGGTCCCAGACACGAACTCGATGCATGTTCAGCTCCTGTAAAGCCCGAAGAAATTCGAAGGACAAGCCGCCCTGCGACTGGCGGTCATCTGCGCGGTGTTTAATCTGCCACAGCGGCCGACCACGGTGGCGTCCGCATCCCCACAGGAGTTTCCATGAAGAAAGCCCTCAGCATTGCACTGGCTGCGCTTGCCCTCGCATCCGCTGCGCCCGCCATGGCGCAGTTCCAGAAGCCCGAAGACGCGGTCAAATACCGCAAGGCCAGCTTCACCGTGATGGCGGCCCACTTCAGCCGCATCGGTGCCATGGCCAACGGCCGGGTGCCTTTCGATGCCAAGGTGGCGGCCGAGAATGCCGCGCTGGTGGAGACGATGTCGAAGCTGCCGTGGGACGCCTTCGGCCCGGGCACCGACAAGGGTGACACCCGCGCCCTGCCGGCCATCTGGACCGAGCAGGCCCAGTTCAAGGCGGGCGTCGACAAGTTCCAGGCCGAGGCCGCCAAGCTCAACGCCGCCGCCAAGACCGGCAACCTGGATGCCATCAAGACCGCCTTCGGTGCCGTGGGCCAGAGCTGCAAGGCCTGCCACGACAACTACCGCAAGGACTGACGACGGATCTGGCTGGCCGGCATCAGGCGGCCAGCAGCTTCTCGATCAGCTGGTGCAGCGCCTCGAACGAGGGCTCGCCCACATAACGCTTGACGATCTGGCCCTTCTTGTCCACCAGGTAGGTGGTCGGGGTCAGCTTGACGTCACCCCAGGCCTGGGCGATCTCGCCGGTGTTGTCCAGCGCGACCTTGAACGGCAGCTGGCGGGACTGGGCAAAGTTCTGCACCCAGGCCGGCGGGTCGTAGCTCATGGCCACGGCCACGGTGTCGTAGCCGCGCGCCTGGTACTTGTTGTACGTGGCCACCAGCTCGGGCATCTCCTTGACGCAGGAGACGCAGGTGGTGGCCCAGAAATTCACCAGCGTGACCTTGCCCAGCATGTCGGCGGTGCGCATCTGGCTGCCGTCGAGCAGCACGAAGGTCGAAGGGGGCGCCGGATCACCGCCGCTGCAGCCGGCCAGGCCCAGCAGGCTGGCGGCGCCCATCAGGCCGACCGCGCCGGTGCTGCCGATGAAGCGGCGGCGGGAGGCGAGCTGAAGGGTGAGGGGCTGATCGGCGGGAAGACGCGAGGTTGTCATGGGATGCTCCGGGGGCTACATTGACCGCTGGTCGTCGATTCATCACTGTCAGGAGGAACCCATGCAGCGCCGTCAGTTTACCCAGCACGCTTCCGTCGGCCTCCTGTTGTGGGCAGTCCAGCAGCAGGCCTGGGCGCTGTCCCTGTCCGACATCAGCAACCAGGATGCAGCGCAAGGCATCA
Organism: Allobosea thiooxidans; assembly: GCA_943370825.1. Classification (GTDB taxonomy): domain Bacteria; phylum Pseudomonadota; class Gammaproteobacteria; order Burkholderiales; family Burkholderiaceae_C; genus Hydrogenophaga. Next base: position 8,810 of record CALRSR020000017.1, read on the forward strand.
AGGTCGCGCTGGAGAAAGGGGCCACCGCCGCCGTGGCACTGCTGGGCCGCCCGGATGGATTCCTGGGCAATCCGAAAGTTCGGATTCCCTTGCCGGGCTATCTGGAGGACGCGGCCAAGCTCATGAAGTTCACAGGCCAGGGGCCGAAGGTGGACGAACTCGTGACCAGCATGAACCGGGCGGCCGAGGCGGCGGTGCCCATGGGGCGTGACCTGCTGGTGGGCGCGGTCAAGTCGATGACGGTGACCGATGCCAAGAACATCCTCACCGGCGGTGACGATTCGGTCACCCGCTTTTTCGCAGACCGCACCCGCGTGCCCCTGGGCGACAAGTTCCTGCCGGTGGTGACCCGGGCCACCGAGAAGGTGGGCCTGGCCCAGCGCTACAACGATGTGGCGGGCAAGGCCGCCGGCATGGGGCTGGTCAGGAAGGAAGACGCCAACATCCAGCGTTACGTCACCGGCAAGTCGCTGGATGGCCTCTACACCATCATCGGCGAGGAGGAGCGCAAGATCCGGCAGGACCCGGTGGGCAGCGGCAGCGCGGTGCTGTCCAAGGTGTTCGGCGCCTTGCGCTGAGACATCGCCTCAGCGCAGCCGGCGTCGCGCCTCGGCCAGTCGGGCATCCAGGTACTCGCCGTAGAAGTCGGGCACGGCCACGCCCACCAGGCGCTCGGCCAGTTCACGGCCGTCCGGCCCGAAGAACAGCACCGTGGGCGTGAAGCGCGCCTTCCATGCGGTGGCCATGTCGGCCGGTGTGGTGGTCTCGCCGGCAAAGCCCTGCAGCACCGACTGGCGGTCCCGCACATCGATCTCCACGGCCACCACCTCGCCCCGCCGCAGCATGGGCCCCAGGTGGCTGTTGCGCACCACATCGCAGTACACGCAGCCCGCCAGGCTGGTCATGACCACCAGCGGCTCGCCGCGCTGGGCCGCTGTCTGTGCAGCGCCCCGCAAGGAGCGGGGGGCGGGCAGGTGCTGGCCAGCCATGGTCAGATGGCGCCCTTCTCGCGCAGCGCGGCCACATCCTGCGCGCTCATGCCCAGCCAGTCGGCCAGCACCGTCTCGGTGTGCTGGCCCAGCAGGGGCGGCGGCAGATCGGTGCGCACCGGCGTGGCACTGAGCTTGAGCGGGCTGGCCACCAGGGCCACCGGCGTGGCGCTCAGCGGGTGCTGCCACTCATGCACCATGCCCCGATGCAGCACATGCGGGTCGGCAAACACCTCGGCCAGGTTGTTGATCGGGCCGCAGGGCACCTTGGCCGCTTCCAGTGCGGACAGCCACTCGTGCTTGCGCCGGGTCTTCATGATCGACTCCAGCAGAGGCACCAGCACATCGCGGTGGCGCACCCGGTTCTGGTTGCGCGCATAGCGCTCGTCGGCTGCGATGTCGGGGCGGCCCGCGACATCGCAGAACTTGGCGAACTGCCCGTCGTTGCCCACTGCCAGGATGATGTGCTGGGCCTGACCCTCTTCATCCGGCGCCACCTCGAACACCTGGTACGGCACGATGTTGGCATGGGCGTTGCCTGCGCGTCCGGGCACCTTGCCCTCCTCGCGGCCACGCACCAGGTAGTTGGCCCCCAGGTTGGCCAGCATGGCGACCTGGGTGTCGAGCAGGGCCATGTCGATGTGCTGGCCTTCGCCAGTGCGCTCGGCGTGGCGCAGCGCGGCCTGGATGGCCACGGTGGCATACAGGCCGGTGAACAGGTCGGCCACGGCCACGCCCACTTTCTGGGGGCCCCCGCCGGGGAGGTCGTCGCGTTCGCCGGTGACGCTCATGAGACCGCCCATGCCCTGCACCGCGTAGTCATAACCGGCGCGCTCTGCGTAAGGTCCGGTCTGTCCGAAGCCGGTGATGGAGCAGTACACCAGCCGGGGGTTGATCGCCCGCAGGCTCTCGAAGTCCAGCCCGTAACGGGCCATGTCGCCGACCTTGTAGTTCTCCACGAACACATGGGCATGGCGGGCCATGTCGCGGATCAGGGCCTGGCCGGCCGGGGTGGCGATGTCGCAGGTGATGGAGCGTTTGTTGCGGTTGGCGCCCAGGTAGTAGGCGGCCTCTGCCGTGTCCCGACCGTCCGCGCCACGCAGGAACGGCGGCCCCCAGCCGCGGGTGTCGTCGCCACCGGGATGCTGTTGCCCGGGCGGGCGTTCGACCTTGATGACGTCGGCCCCCAGGTCGGCCAGCGTCTGGGTGCACCAGGGACCCGCGAGCACGCGGGAGCAATCGAGTATGCGGATACCATCCAGAGCATTCATGCGGTCATTGTGCGCGAGTGCCGGGCCGCCCGCTTCCCCGATCGACCATCCCCATGTCCTTCCGCCCTTTGCGCGTCACGCCGGCGACGCTGCCGGTCCTTGTGCTGGCAGCACTGCTGCTGTCTGCCTGCAGTCCCACCTTCAACTGGCGCACCGTGCGGCCGGACGGCGCAGCCCTGCAGGCGCTCATGCCCTGCAAGCCGGACGAAGCCCGCCGCGACACGCCGCTGGGGGGCGCGGTCACGCCGCTGAACATGCTCAGCTGCGAGGCCGGCGGCCACACGTTCGCGCTGTCCTGGGCCGATCTGGGCAACGCCGAGCGCGTGCCGGCTGCGCTGGTCCAGTGGCGTGCCGCCTCGCTCGTCAGCCTGAAGGCCGCGCCCGATGCCGCCCGTTCCTGGACCCAGACCGTGCCTGGAGCCGACCGCACCGAAGGCCTGGAGGTGCAGGGGGTGCGCCACGACGGCAGCGCCACGCAGGCCCGGGTGCTCTACCTGGTCAAGGGCACCCGCGTCTATCAGGCTGCCATCTACGGCGCCGGCATCGGCCGGGAGGAAAGCGTCACCTTCTTCGAAGGCCTGCAGCTGCCATGAGCGCTGCGGGGTCCACCGTGACGGCCACACCGGTCGGTCACGATGACCGCCTGAGCACCCGCGTGGCGGTGCTGGTGTTCCTGGCGTTTGCGCTGACCTATTTCTTCTCGGCCCTGATGCGGGCGGTCACGGCCACGCTGTCACCCACGCTGAGTGCGGAGTTCGATCTCAGCGCCAGTGATCTGGGCCTGCTGGCCGGCGGGTACTTCTTCGGCTTTGCCCTGACCCAGCTGCCCATGGGCCACTGGCTGGACCGGCACGGACCGCGTCGGGTGGTGCTGGGATTCCTGGTCATGGCGGTGCTGGGCTGTGCCGCCTTTGCCATGGCCGGGAGCTTTGCCGGTCTGCTGGCCTCGCGGGTGCTGTTGGGCATGGGGGTGAGTGCCTGCCTGATGGCGCCGCTGACCGGATTTCGGCGCTGGCTCGATCCTGCCACCCAGCTGAGGGCCAATTCCTGGATGCTGATGACCGGCTCGCTGGGCATGGTCGCCTCCACCCTGCCGGTGCAGTGGCTGTTGCCCCATGTCGGCTGGCGCGGGCTGTTCTGGGCGCTGGCGGCGGCCACGCTGTTGTGCATGGCGGTGCTGGCGCTGACGGCGCCGGCCTGGCGGCAGCCTGCAGAAGAGCCCGATCCGGGCTCGATCCATGCGGTGGCGCCAGGCTACGGCATCGTGTGGCGGCATCCTTACTTCCAGCAGCTGCTGCCGCTGGGGCTGGTGAACTACGGCGGCATGATCGCGGTGCAGACGCTGTGGGCCGGCCCCTGGATGGTCCAGGTGGGCGGGCAGACCCCGGCCCAGGCGGCGGCCGGCCTGTTCGGCATCAACCTGGCCATGCTCGCCGCCTTCTGGCTCTGGGGTCTGGTGTCGCCCCATCTGGCGCGGTACAAGATCCGGTCCGAAGACCTGATTGCCTGGGGACAGCCGCTGAGCCTGTTGCTGCTGCTCTCCATCGTGGTCATGGGCGGGCAGGCCGGCTGGGTCATGTGGGCGCTGTTCTGCACCACCAGCACGGTGGTCACGCTGTCGCAGCCCGCCATCGCCATGGCGCTGCCGCCGCAGGCCGCCGGCCGTGGACTGTCGGCCTTCAACCTGGCCATCTTCCTGGGGGTCTTTCTGGTCCAGTGGGCCATCGGCCTGCTCATCGACGCTTTCAGCCTGACCGGCTGGTCCGAGCCCGACCGTTTCCGCGCCGCCATCCTGGTGTTCGCGCTGGCCTGTGTGCTGGCCTATGCCCGTTTCTGGCGGGCCTGGCGCCGGTAGGGCCGCTAAACTGCGCGACATGAACGGCATTCTCATCGTGGCCCACGCGCCGCTCGCATCGGCCTTGCGGCAGTGCGTGCTGCATGTGTTTCCCGATGCCAGCGATGCGGTGGTGGCCCTGGACGTGCAGCCCAACGTGCCCCCGGAAGAGTCGCTGGCCCAGGCCCGCATGCTGGTGCGCCAGACCGGCCTCAAGCAGACCCTGGTGCTGACCGACGTCTTCGGCGCCACCCCCTGCAACGTGGCACAGAAGCTGGTGGACGGCGTGAGCACCAAGCTCATCACCGGCGTGAACCTGCCCATGCTGCTGCGCACCGTGTCGTACCGCCACGAATCGCTCGATGCCCTGGTCACCCGGGCCCTGGTGGGTGCCACCCAGGGCGTCATCCAGGTGGCCGTCACCGCACCCCAGAACCAGGCCCGCCGCTCGACCCATGATCAAGACCACCGCGACCATCAGCAATAAGCTCGGCCTGCATGCCCGGGCCTCTGCCAAGCTCACCAAGCTGGCCGGCAGCTTTGCCTGCGACGTGTTCATGTCCCGCGGCGACCGACGTGTGAACGCCAAGAGCATCATGGGCGTCATGATGCTGGCCGCCGGCATCGGCAGCACGGTCGACATCGAGACCAGCGGCGCCGACGAGCAGGCCGCCATGGACGCCATCGTGGCCCTCATCAACGACAAGTTCGGCGAGGGCGAATGACCTTCAGCGTGCACGGCCTGGCGGTGTCCCGGGGCGTGGCCATCGGGCGGGCGGTCATCGTGGCCTCCAGCCGCGTGGATGTGGCGCACTACTTCGTGCAGCCCGACCAGATCGACGCCGAGATCCAGCGCCTGCGCCGTGCCCGCGATGTGGTGTCGGAAGACATTGCCCGGGTCCAGCAGGGCCTGCACGATCTCGGACCGGCCGACGCCCACCCCGAACTCACCGCACTGCTCGATGTGCACCTGATGCTGCTGCAGGACGAGCAGCTCACCAGCGGCGTGAAGCACTGGATCACCGAGCGCCGCTACAACGCCGAATGGGCACTGACCACGCAGCTGGAGGTGATCGCCCGCCAGTTCGACGAGATGGAGGACCCCTACCTGCGCGAGCGCAAGGCCGATCTGGAGCAGGTGGTCGAGCGCATGCTGCGGGTGATGCGCGGCGGCGAGTCGCCCATGGGCCTGCCCGGGCAGCCCGGCGGACCGCGTCAGAGTGGCGGCGACGAGCCGCTGGTGCTGATCGCGCACGACCTGTCGCCGGCCGACATGCTGCAGTTCAAGCAGAGCGTGTTCGCCGGCTTCGTGACCGACGTGGGCGGCAAGACCAGCCACACCGCCATCGTGGCCCGCAGCATGGACATTCCCGCCGTGGTGGGCGCGCGCTCGGCCAGCCACCTGATCAACCAGGACGACTGGGTGGTCATCGACGGCGACGCGGGTGTGGTGGTGGTCGATCCTTCGCCCATCGTGCTGGCCGAGTACGGCTTCAAGCAGCGCCAGGGCGAGATCGAGCGCGAGCGCCTGTCACGGCTCAAGCACACGCCTGCGGTCACGCTGGACGGTCAGACCATCGAGCTGCTGGCCAACATCGAGCAGCCTTCCGACGCGGTGGCGGCGCTCAAGGCCGGCGCGGTGGGTGTGGGCCTGTTCCGCAGCGAATTCCTGTTCATGGGTCGCAATGGCCATCTGCCCGACGAAGAGGAGCAGTACCGGGCCTACCGCGCGGCGGTGGAGGGCATGCAGGGCCTGCCGGTGACCATCCGCACCGTCGATGTGGGTGCCGACAAGCCGCTGGACCGCAACAGCGCCCGCAGCGACGACCACCTGAATCCGGCCCTGGGCCTGCGCGCCATCCGCTGGAGCCTGGCCGACCCGGCCATGTTCCTGGAGCAGCTGCGTGCCATCCTGCGGGCCTCCGCGCATGGGCCGGTCAACCTGCTCATCCCCATGCTGGCCCATGCCACCGAGATCCGCCAGACGCTGGCGCTGGTGCAGAAAGCCCGCGACCAGCTGGATGCAGCCTGCCAGCCTTTCGGCGTGGTGAAGCTGGGTGCCATGATCGAGATACCGGCTGCCGCGCTCACCGTCCCGATGTTCCTGCGGCACTTTGACTTTCTGTCCATCGGCACCAACGACCTGATCCAGTACACCCTGGCCATCGACCGGGCCGACGAGGCGGTGTCGCACCTCTACGACCCCATGCACCCGGCCGTGCTGCAGCTGGTGGCCGGCACCATTGCCCATGGCAGGGCGCAAGGCAAGAGCGTGAGCGTCTGTGGCGAGATGGCGGGTGACGTCGCCATGACCCGGCTGCTGCTGGGCATGGGCCTGCGCAGCTTTTCCATGCACCCCTCGCAGATCCTGCAGGTCAAGCAGCAGATCCTGCGCAGCGACACGGCCAAGCTGGAAGTCTGGGCACAGCGGGTGCTCGCGGCCGACGACCCGGCCACGCTGCTGCGCGACTAACTGCTGCCCGGGCCGCCCCCGGCCGGCGTGCGGGTGGCCACGATGGCCGCGCCGATGATCATCACCGCCGCAGCGGCCACGCTCAGGCTGGGCTTCTCGCCGCGCACCGCCAGCAGCACCAGGGTGGACAGGAGCGGCGTGAGGAAACTCAGCACGCCGATCTGGCGCGGATCGCCGCGCTTGAGGGCCGCATCCCACAGAAAGAAGGCGCCGCCCAACGGACCCAGACCCAGCAAGGCAATGAGCAGCAGGTCGCCCGCACCCAGGTCGGCCGCCGGCTCCAGCAGGGCATGGCACAGCAGCGACAGCAGGCCCGACACCACCGCAAAGCTGCCGATGGCGGCGGTGGGGAAGGCCGCCACCCGCCGCGTCAGCAGCGAGTAGCTGGCCCAGATGAAGGCCGCCATGAGTGCCGGCACATAACCCCAGGCCCAGACCACGCCGGTGCCCCCGCCCTGGCCGCTGCCGCCCAGGATGGCCAGCGCGGCGCCGGCAAATCCCACCAGCGCGGCCACGATGTGTCGGGCGGACAGCGTCACGCCACGCAGGAACAGCGGCGCCATCACCACGATGCCCAGAGGCCACAGGTAATTCACCAGATTGGCCTGCACCGGCGGCGCATGGCGCAGCGCGATGAACAGCAGGAAGTGGTACACGAACAGTCCGTACACCCCCAGGGCCAGTGTGGTCGGGGGCACCCGCCACTGGCGCAGGTCGAAGCGCGAGAGCGGCAAGGCAATCAGGCTGCCCATCAGCAAGGACAGGCCGGTCAGCAGGAAGGGCGGAACATGGGCCAGCGACACGCCCAGTGCCGCGAGCGACGCCCACAGCGCGATGGCACACAGGGCCAGCAGGTTGGCTGAATTCATGCCCCGATCATCGCCGAGCGCATCGTCGCGCGATGCGGGTCGACCGTCGTGCAACGCGGGTCAGGCGCCGTGGCCGGGCAGGGCGGCCGGTCAGGTGACCCGTCGGCGCAGGGCGGCGGTCAGTGCCGACGGCGAGCGGTACCCGCTGAGCCGGGCCACCTGGGCCATGCCCAGCCCCTGCGCACGCAGCGCCTCGGCCTGGTCCAGCTGCAGCTGGCGCAACCACTGCTGCGTGCTCTGGCCCAGCTCGCTGCGGCAGCGGGCCGAGAACTGCGCCGGGCTCAGGTGCACCTGGCGGGCGAGGTCTGCCACCTCCAGCCGGTCGTGTGCCCAGCGGGCGCGTGCCCAGTCGGCCAGATCGGCCCAGTCGATGGGACGTGGCGTGCGCTGCACGCGGGGCACCGTGTCGGCATCGGCGCTCCAGCTCTCCAGCAGCAGCCCGGGGCCGACCTGCTGCGCCTGCGGCAGTGCCCGCCGGCAGGCATCGGCCAGGTAGCGGGCCAGCCCCCAGGTGGCGCTGCCGGGATGGGGTTGCACGCCGGCCCAGCCATGAGCGTGGCTGTCCAGCACCAGACAGCGGGCGCCGGTGCGCGATTCGAAATCGTGTCGCTCGCCGGGCGGCACCACGCAGCCTTGCCCTGCGCCGATGCGGCGTCCGCGCCCGGCCACTTCGAGCTCCAGCACGCCGTCCAGACCGATCAGGATCTGGAAGTGATCGTGGTCGTGGCTGCCGTGGGAGGCGCCGTAAGCGCGCACGCTCAGGTGGTCGTGCGCGTGGCTGGCCATGTCACTTGACCAGGGATTCCAGCACGCCATGGGCCTGCTGGTCGGCGTGGTAGCTGCTGCGCACCATGGCGCCCACGGCAGCGTGGGTGAAACCCATCTCGTAGGCCTTGGCTTCGAACATCTTGAAGGTGTCCGGGTGCACATAGCGGCGCACCGGCAGGTGATGGCCGCTGGGGGCCAGGTACTGACCGATGGTGAGCATGTCGATGTGGTGGTCGCGCATGTCCTGCATGGTCTGCAGGATTTCCTCGTCGGTCTCGCCCAAGCCGACCATCAGGCCGCTCTTGGTGGGCACGTGGGGGAAGAGGGCCTTGAACTTCTTGAGCAGGTTCAGGCTGAAGGCGTAGTCGGAGCCCGGACGCGCTTCCTTGTACAGGCGCGGCACGGTTTCCAGGTTGTGGTTCATCACGTCGGGCGGGGCGGCCTTGAGGATGTCGAGTGCGCGGTCGTCGCGGCCGCGGAAGTCGGGCACCAGCACCTCGATGGTGGTTTCGGGCGACAGCTCGCGCGTCTTGCGGATGCACTCCACGAAATGGCCGGCGCCGCCGTCGCGCAGGTCGTCACGGTCGACGCTGGTGATCACCACGTACTTCAGCTTGAGCTGGGCAATCGTCTTCGCCAGATTGAGCGGTTCGTCGACATCCAGCGGATCGGGGCGTCCGTGGCCCACGTCGCAGAACGGGCAGCGGCGGGTGCACTTGTCGCCCATGATCATGAAGGTGGCCGTGCCCTTGCCGAAGCATTCGCCGATGTTGGGGCAGCTGGCTTCCTCGCACACGGTGACCAGCTTGTTGGTGCGCAGGATGTCCTTGATCTCGTAGAAGCGGGTGCTGGGGCTGCCGGCCTTCACGCGGATCCACTCGGGCTTCTTGAGCACCTCGGCCGGTGCGATCTTGATCGGGATGCGCGCCGTCTTGGCCTGGCTTTTCTGCTTGGCGGTGGGATCGTAGGTGGCGGCCGGTGCGGCTTCGCGGACGGTCGGTGCAGACGGGTTGGAAGGGCTGCTCATGGCCAGTCGGCGGCTCGTGGCCGCAGGGTTGCAGGGACTTCAGGAACCCAGCGTTGCCATGAGCTTCTGGCTCAGCACGCGGGCCACATCGTCCCAGGAAACAGAGACACCGATTGTAGAAAGGTCCACCGTCGGCAGACCCGCATAGCCACAAGGGTTGATGCGCAGAAAGGGCTCCAGGTCCATGGCCACGTTCAGGGCCACACCATGGTACGTGCAGTGCCGGCTCACCTTGATGCCCAGTGCGGCGATCTTGCCCACGCCGGTGAAGTCCGGCTCGGGCGGCGGGCTGCCGGGTTCGCGGCGGCTGGGCGCCTGCGGAAGCCGTGCATGGCCGAAGGGGTCGTCCAGTCGCACATAGATGCCCGGTGCGCCGGCCACCCGGTGGCCGGTGACGCCGAATTGGTCAAGCGTGCGGATCACGGCCTCTTCCACCCGGTAGACGTATTCCTTGACGAAGTACCCTGCGCGCTGCAGATCGATCAGCGGGTAGGCCACCACCTGGCCCGGTCCGTGGAAGGTGACCTGCCCGCCCCGGTTGGTGGGCACCACCGGAATGTCGCCGGGCGCCAGCAGATGGTCCGCCCGTCCGGCCAGTCCCTGGGTGAACACCGGCGCGTGTTCGCAGATCCACAGTTCGTCCGGCGATGATGGGCCGCGCTGCGCCGTGAAGGCCTGCATGGCATCGAAGGTGGGCAGGTAATCCACCCGCCCCAGCCACCGCAGCTCCATGGTCGGGCCGCTCAGAGCACCACCTTGACCATGGGGTGGCTGGTCAGGGTGCGGTAGAGCTCGTCGAGCTGTTCGCGGCTGGTCACGCGCACCGAGAGGGTCAGGCCCAGGTAATTGCCGGCCTTGCTGGGGCGCTGCTCGACCGTGGAAGCGTCGAACCCGGCGTCGAAAGCGGTGGCCACGTGCACCATGGCCGCCAGAAAACCCTCCACGTTTGCGCCCATCACCTTGATGGGGAAGTGACAGGGGTATTCGATCAGGGACTGCTCGGGCGGGATGTTCATGGGGCTTCCGGACGGAGGCGCTGATTATCGGCGGGCGAGGCCTGTCAGAGCCGTGGAGAGATGCCTGCCGGGGTGGGGTGCACAGGCCCCTGTGCAGCCTTGACGGACCCATCGGGTTTCTACGTATAATCAATGGCTTTGCAACCCGGACACCTTCGTAACCCGTCTGTAACTCGTGGGCACGAACATGCAACACCGCACGTCGTACCCGCCAGCGCTGACCGATGAAGAAGATGGGGTGCAGGAACCCGAATTCAAGCCGCTGACGCGCGAACAGGCGCAGCAGTGGCGGTCCACCCAGCCAGTGCTATCGCCCTGGCGTCTGGTGGCGGTTCAGTGCCTGATGGCGCTGGGCCTGACGGTAGTGGCGGCGCTGATCACCCGGTCGGTGTCCGTGTCGATGTCGGTTTTGTATGGTGCCTGCGCGGTGGCGCTGCCCTCGGTCCTGATGGCCTGGGGCATGACGTCCAGCGCGATGGCCCGATCCCTGTCAGGTGTGGCGCAGGCCGCTCTGGCGGGTTTCTTCTTCTGGGAAGGCGTCAAGATCCTTCTCGCCACGGCCATGTTGGTGGCGGCGAGGTGGGTGGTGCCTGACCTCAACTGGCCCGGTCTGTTGATCGGTCTGGTGCTGGTTCTCAAGGTCTACTGGCTGGGTTTCTGGATCCAGTCCCGCAGATCGCGTGCTCAACGTTGAGGGCGAGCGGGCAACCGCCGTCCTCTGACCATCGGTAAAACGAACATGGCTGCTGAAGGTACTCTGACCCCGGGCGAATACATTCGCCACCACCTGGTCCACCTGACCAACGTCAAGCAGAAATCCATCGTCGATTTCTCCGTGATCAACATCGACTCGGTGGTGGTCAGCAGCGTGCTGGGTCTGCTCACCGTGTTCGTGCTGTGGCTGGCCGCACGCAACGCCACGGCTGGCGTGCCGGGTCGCTTCCAGGCGGCCGTCGAGATGCTGGTCGAGATGGTCGACCAGCAGGCCAAGTCGGTCATTCACAATGCGCAGAGCCGCAAGCTGGTTGCCCCGATGGCGCTGACCGTGTTCGTCTGGATCTTCATGATGAACTTCATGGACATGCTGCCGGTCGACCTGCTGCCCCAGATCTGGCACACCGCCGGTCCGGCCCTGGGTTACCCCGATTACCTGCGTGTGGTGCCCACCGCCGACCTGTCGACCACCCTGGGTCTGTCGGTCTCGGTGCTGCTCCTCTGCCTGTTCTACAACATCAAGATCAAGGGCCTGGGTGGCTGGACGCACGAACTGGTGTGCGCCCCCTTCGGCACCAGCAAGAACCCGCTCTGGGCGGTGCTGCTGGGTGTGGTGAACTTCCTGATGCAGATGATCGAGTTCGTGGCGAAGACGGTTTCGCACGGCATGCGGTTGTTTGGCAACATGTTCGCGGGTGAGCTGGTGTTCATGCTGATCGCGCTGCTGGGTGCATACGCCACCCTCTCGCTCGGCGGTGGACTCTTCTTCGTCGGACACCTGATCGCCGGCACGATCTGGACGCTGTTCCACATTCTGGTCATCGTCCTGCAGGCGTTCATCTTCATGATGCTGGCCCTGATCTATCTGGGTCAAGCGCATGACGCTCACTGACGCGACCGTTCTCGGACGCGCTGGGGTATCTCTCGTTTCTTTCCTTTCTCAACTCACTTCCATCAACTAGGAGTCATCATGGAAAACGTTCTGGGTCTTGTCGCACTGGCTTGCGGTCTCATCGTCGGTCTGGGCGCCATCGGCGCCTCCATCGGTATTGCACTGATGGGCGGCAAATTCCTCGAATCGTCGGCCCGTCAGCCCGAGCTGATGAACGACCTGCAGACCAAGATGTTCATTCTGGCCGGTCTGATCGACGCCGCCTTCCTGATCGGCGTGGCCATCGCGCTGCTGTTCGCATTCGCCAACCCGTTCACCCTGTAATCGGGTTCGCTGCCCAGGCGGGCCCGGGGGGCGTGATGGCCATGGCCGCACGCCCGTGATCCCAGGCCTCCTGGCAGCCGGAGCGTCACCACTCTTGTCAACACACAGAAAGGCGTTGCGATGAACATCAATGCAACCCTCTTTGCGCAGGCCATCGTCTTTGCGATCCTGGTGTGGTTCACGATGAAATTCGTGTGGCCCCCGATCGCCAAAGCCCTGGATGAGCGTGCCGCGAAGATTTCCGAAGGTCTTGCTGCCTCCGAAAAGGCCAAGTCCGAGCTGGCCGTGGCCAACAAGCGGGTTGAAGAGGAGTTGAGCAAATCGCGCAACGAGTCCGCCACCCGTCTGGCCGACGCCGAGCGCCGTGCCCAGGCCCTCATCGAGGAAGCCAAGGCCCGCGCCACCGACGAGGCGGCCAAGATCGTGGCGGCTGCCCGCCAGGAAGCGGAAGCCCAGGTGGTCAAGGCCCGCGAACAGCTGCGCGAGCAGGTGGCCGCACTGGCCGTCAAGGGTGCGGAGCAGATCCTGCGCAAGGAAGTCAATGCCAGCGTGCATGCCGACCTCCTGAACCGCCTGAAGACCGAACTCTGATCCACTGCCCCACGGCAATCAAAGGACAACCATGGCTGAAATCGCCACCATTGCCCGCCCCTACGCGGAAGCGCTGTTCAAGGCCACCGGCAACGGTGCAGCCGGCGCAACCGCCTGGCTGGACGAGCTGGCTGCCGTGGCTGCCAACGAGCAGCTGCGCCAGTTCGCCGACAACCCCAAGTCCACCGTCGACCAGGTGTATGGCCTGGTGACCGGCGTGATGAAGTCGGCCCTCGATGGCATCGGTCAGAACTTCCTGCGGACCGTCATCGAGAACGGTCGCCTGGCGGTGCTGCCCGAAATCGCTGCCCAGTTCCGTGCGCTGAAGAACGCACAGCAGGGTGCCTTTGATGCCGTGGTTCACAGTGCCTTCCCGCTGGACGCGGCCGCTTTGGCGGATCTGTCCGGCGTGCTGGAGAAGCGCTTCGGCCGCAAACTCAACCTCCAGGTCGAACTGCAGCCCGAGCTCATCGGCGGCATTCGCGTCGTGGTGGGCGACGAGGTGCTCGACACTTCGGTGAAAGCCCGCCTGGAACAGATGAAAGTTGCCCTGACGGCTTAATGCCGATCCTCAGGCGCGCAAACCCCTAACGAAAGAAGGAAAGAGTCATGCAACTCAATCCCGCCGAAATCTCCGAACTGATCAAGTCCCGCATCGAGGGCCTGGCCGCTTCTGCCGACGTACGCAACCAGGGCACCGTGGTGTCCGTGACCGACGGCATCGTGCGCGTGCACGGCCTGTCGGACGTGATGCAGGGTGAAATGCTGGAATTCCCCGCCAACAAGGACGGCGTGCCCTCCTTTGGCCTGGCCCTGAACCTCGAGCGCGACTCGGTCGGCGCCGTGATCCTGGGTGAGTACGAGCACATCTCCGAAGGCGACACGGTCAAGTGCACCGGCCGCATTCTGGAAGTGCCGGTCGGTCCCGAACTGATCGGCCGTGTGGTCAACGCCCTGGGCCAGCCCATCGACGGCAAGGGTCCGATCAATGCCAAGCTGACCGACGTGATCGAGAAGGTCGCCCCGGGCGTGATCGCCCGCAAATCGGTGGACCAGCCGGTGCAGACCGGCCTGAAGTCGATCGACTCGATGGTGCCCGTCGGCCGTGGCCAGCGCGAGCTGATCATCGGTGACCGCCAGACCGGCAAGACCGCCGTGGCCATCGATGCCATCATCAACCAGAAGGGTCAGAACATGACCTGCATCTACGTCGCCATCGGTCAGAAGGCGTCGTCGATCAAGAACGTGGTGCGCGCCCTGGAGCAGGCCGGTGCCATGGACTACACCATCGTGGTGGCCGCATCGGCCTCCGAATCGGCCGCCATGCAGTACCTGTCGGCCTACGCCGGCTGCACCATGGGCGAGTACTTCCGCGACCGTGGTCAGGACGCCCTGATCGTGTACGACGACCTGTCCAAGCAGGCCGTGGCCTACCGTCAGGTGTCGCTGCTGCTGCGCCGTCCCCCGGGCCGCGAAGCCTACCCCGGCGACGTGTTCTACCTCCACAGCCGTCTGCTCGAGCGCGCAGCCCGTGTGAACGCCGATTACGTCGAAGCCTTCACCAAGGGTGAAGTCAAGGGCAAGACCGGCTCGCTGACCGCACTGCCCATCATCGAGACCCAGGCCGGCGACGTGTCCGCCTTCGTGCCGACCAACGTGATCTCGATCACCGACGGTCAGATCTTCCTGGAAACCAACCTGTTCAACGCCGGTATCCGTCCCGCCATCAACGCCGGTATCTCGGTGTCCCGCGTGGGTGGTGCTGCACAGACCGACCTGATCAAGAAGCAGTCCGGTGGTATCCGTACCGACCTGGCCCAGTACCGTGAACTGGCTGCTTTTGCGCAGTTCGCCTCCGACCTGGATGAAGCCACCCGCAAGCAGCTCGACCGCGGTGCCCGCGTGACCGAACTGCTCAAGCAGGCCCAGTACAGCCCGCTGTCGATCTCCCTGATGGCTGCTTCGCTGTTCGCCGTGAACAAGGGCTACCTGGACGACGTCGAGGTCAAGAAGGTGCTGTCTTTCGAAGCCGGTCTGCATGCTTTCCTGAAGGACAAGCACGCTGCCCTGCTGCAGAAGATGGAAGGCGGCAAGGCGCTGGACAAGGACAAGGAAGCCGAAGCCCAGCTGTCCGCTGCCATCGCCGAGTTCAAGAAGACCGGCACGTACTGAGCCGTCCATTGACCCGATAAAGGAGCAGCAATGGCAGCAGGCAAGGAAATCCGCGGCAAGATCAAATCGGTGGAGAACACCAAGAAGATCACCAAAGCCATGGAAATGGTCGCCGCTTCCAAGATGCGCAAGGCGCAGGACCGCATGCGTGCGGCCCGGCCTTACGCCGAGAAGGTGCGGCAGATCGCCGGCAACCTGAGCAAGGCCAACCCGGAGTACGTGCACCCGTTCATGCAGGTCAACGATGCCAAGACCGCTGGTTTTGTCGTCGTCACGACCGACAAGGGGCTGTGCGGTGGTCTCAACACCAACGTGCTGCGTGCGGTGACCAACGAGCTCAAGGCCCTGCAGGCCAAGGGCCAGGACGCCCAGGTGGTCGCCATCGGCAACAAGGGTCTCGGCTTCATGAACCGGGTCGGTGCCAAGGTGGTGTCCAGCGTGACCTCGCTGGGCGACACCCCGCACCTCGACAAGCTGATCGGCCCCGTCAAGGTACTGCTCGACGCCTACACCGAAGGCCGCATCAACTCGGTCTCGGTCTGCTACACCCGCTTCATCAACACGATGAAGCAGGAGGCCGTGGTCGAGCAGCTGCTGCCCCTGAAGGCCAGCGACCTGCAGGAGGGCAACACCGGCCGCGACTGGGACTATGTCTACGAACCCGATGCCCAGGCTGTCATCGACGACCTGCTGCTGCGTTACGTGGAAGCCCAGGTCTACCAGGCCGTGGCCGAGAACATGGCGTCCGAGCAGTCGGCCCGCATGGTGGCCATGAAGGCCGCCACCGACAACGCCGGCAACGTCATCAGCGAACTCAAGCTGGTCTACAACAAGACGCGCCAGGCCGGCATCACCAAAGAGCTGTCGGAAATCGTCGCCGGCGCAGCCGCTGTCTGATACCGACGACGTCCTACCGAATCCAGAGAAAACAGAAGGTACCCATCATGTCTCAAGTACAAGGCAAGATCGTCCAGTGCATTGGCGCCGTCGTGGACGTGGAATTCCCCCGCGACAAGATGCCGCGCGTCTACGACGCCCTGAAAATGGAGGGCTCGGCCCTGACGCTGGAAGTCCAGCAGCAGCTCGGTGACGGCGTGGTGCGTACCATCGCCCTGGGCTCGTCCGACGGTCTGCGTCGCGGCATGGTCGTGACCAACACCAACGCCCCCATCACCGTGCCGGTCGGCAAGGCCACCCTGGGTCGCATCATGGACGTGCTGGGCACGCCCATCGACGAGCGCGGTCCGGTGAGCCAGGAACTGACCGCTTCCATCCACCGCAAGGCCCCAGCCTACGACGAGCTGAGCCCGTCGCAGGAACTGCTGGAGACCGGCATCAAGGTGATCGACCTGGTGTGCCCGTTCGCCAAGGGCGGCAAGGTGGGCCTGTTCGGTGGCGCCGGTGTGGGCAAGACCGTGAACATGATGGAACTCATCAACAACATCGCCAAGGCCCACTCCGGTCTTTCGGTGTTCGCCGGCGTGGGTGAGCGCACCCGCGAGGGCAACGACTTCTATCACGAGATGGCCGACTCCGGCGTCGTGAACCTGGAGAACCTGCCCGAGTCGAAAGTGGCCATGGTCTACGGCCAGATGAACGAGCCGCCGGGCAACCGTCTGCGCGTGGCCCTGACCGGTCTGACCATTGCCGAGTCGTTCCGCGACGAAGGCCGTGACGTGCTGTTCTTCGTGGACAACATCTACCGCTACACCCTGGCCGGTACCGAAGTGTCCGCCCTGCTGGGCCGCATGCCTTCCGCCGTGGGCTACCAGCCGACGCTGGCCGAAGAGATGGGTCGCCTGCAGGAGCGCATCACCTCCACCAAGGTGGGCTCCATCACCTCGATCCAGGCCGTGTACGTGCCCGCCGACGACCTGACCGACCCGTCGCCTGCCACCACCTTCGCCCACCTGGACTCCACCGTGGTGCTGTCGCGTGACATCGCTGCACTGGGCATCTACCCCGCCGTGGATCCGCTGGATTCCACCAGCCGCCAGCTCGACCCGCTGGTGGTGGGTCAGGAGCACTACGAAGTGGCCCGCTCGGTGCAGGGCACCCTGCAGCGCTACAAGGAACTGCGCGACATCATCGCCATTCTGGGCATGGACGAACTGGCACCGGAAGACAAGCTGGCCGTGGCCCGCGCCCGCAAGATCCAGCGTTTCCTGTCGCAGCCGTTCCACGTGGCCGAGGTGTTCACCGGCTCGCCCGGCAAGTACGTGCCGCTGTCGGAAACCATCCGTGGTTTCAAGATGATCACCGCCGGTGAGTGCGATCACCTGCCCGAGCAGGCCTTCTACATGGTCGGCACCATCGACGAAGCCTTCGAGAAGGCCAAGAAGATGGCCTGAGATCCGGCAACGGGCCCGCGCTGAGCGGGTCCGGTTCCGAGGTCCCATCCATCTTTCACAGGAGTCCCTATGAGCACCATCCACGTCGATGTGGTCAGCGCCGAAGAGTCCATCTTCTCGGGCGAGGCCAAGTTCGTGGCCCTGCCGGGTGAAGCCGGTGAGCTGGGCATCCTGCCCGGCCACATCCCGCTGATCACCCGCATCAAGCCCGGTGCCGTGCGCATCGAGAAGGCCGACGGCGGCGAAGAGTTCGTCTTCGTGGCCGGCGGCATTCTGGAAGTGCAGCCAGACTGCATCACCGTGCTGTCCGACACCGCCATCCGCGGCCATGACCTGGACGAAGCCAAGGCCAGCGAAGCCCGCGCCCAGGCCGAGGAAGCGCTGAAGAACGCCAAGAGCGACATCGATCTGGCCAAGGCCACGTCCGAACTGGCCGTCATGGCGGCCCAGATCGCGGCGCTGCGCAAGTACCGCCAGAAGAAGTGATCCACAGCCCTCCGGGCAAGTGAGCAAAAAGACCGGCCAAGGCCGGTCTTTTTGTTGGTGCCTGCTGCACACGCGGCGCGGGGCCCCCTACCATGTGGGGCTTATCACACCCGACAGCGCATGACATCCGAATTCGACGTCTCCCATCTGCCCGCAGAGGAAGCTGCGGCGCACCTGCTGGTGACGCCTTCGGCCCTGGCGGATCTCAGCCTGGCCGATGCCGCACGTGTGGTGGCCTACATGAAGCCCAAGCGCTTCAAGGCCGGCACCATCGTCATCCAGGAAGGCGAGGCCCGCTACAACGATTACATGCTGCTGCTGCTCTCGGGCGACATTGCGGTCGAGAACGAGCTGCCGGGAGCAGGGGACAGCATGGTGGTGACCATCATCGGCCCGGGCAGCCTGCTGGGAGAAATGGGTGTGATCGATGGCTCGCCCCGCTCGGCCACCTGCACTGCCAACACCGACATCACGGTCGGCATCCTCACCCGCACGGCGCTGATGCGCCTGCTGCGCGACGAGCCGGGCGTGGGGGCCCGGCTGCTGCTGGCCATCACCAAACGCATGTCCGACCGGCTGCGCGAGACCACCCGCAAGCTGCGCACCTTCGCCCAGATGAACCGGGTGCTGCAGCAGGAGCTCAATGTGGTCATGAACAACCGGATCCGCGTCGAGCGGTCCAGTGACAGGTCAGAGCCCAAGGCCTGAGCGCCGGCGGCTTTCCTGCCTGCCCGTTCGCATCGGCGGCACAATACCGCCCATGCCGAAACCGAAACTGCCTCCGGGCACACCGGACGACACCGAAGCCGCGTTCTACGACGCCCTGCAGCACGCCGACATCGAACGCCTGATGGCCTGCTGGGCCGATGAGGACGAGGTCGTGTGCGTGCACCCGGGAGGCCCGCGCCTGATCGGCCATGAGGCCATCCGCACCACCTTCGAGGCCATGTTCGCCCACGGCGCCGTGATGGCCGTGCCGGAGAAGAAGCACCGCATCGACAGCAGCCACTGCAGCGTGCACAGCGTGGTGGAGCGGGTGTCGGTGATGTCCGACGATGGGCCGCGCGTGGCCTGGGTGCTGGCCACCAACGTCTACATCAAGACGGCCAAAGGCTGGCGCATGGTGGCGCACCATGCCAGCCCAGGATCGCGGGCCGAGCTGCCCGACATCGCGCCGCATCGACCCGTGCTGCACTGATGTCGATGGATTGGCCGTACCGCGCGCCGTGGTGGCTGCCTGGCGGCAATGCCCAGACCCTGTGGGCAGCCCTGGCGGCGCGCGCGCACCACGGACCGCCGCCGCGCTTTCGCCGGGAGCGATGGACCACGCCAGACGGCGATTTCGTCGATGTGGACCATGCCGACCACGTGGCGCCCGATGGCGCGCCGCTGCTGGTGGTGTTCCATGGCCTGGAGGGGTCGTCCGACAGCGCCTATGTTCAGGCGTTCGCCTGCTGGGCGCGGGACCAGGGCCTGGCCATGGCCATGCCCCATTTCCGGGGTTGTTCCGGCGAACTGAACCGGGCGCCCCGCGCGTACCACTCCGGTGACCACGAAGAAATCGACTGGATGCTGGGCCGCATGCAGCAGGGCTACCCGGGGCGATCGGTGATCGCGGTGGGCATCTCGCTCGGCGGCAACGCCCTGATGCGATGGGCGGCCGAGCACGGCGGGATGGCGGCCCGCAGGGTCAAGGCGGTCGCGTCGGTCTGTTCGCCGCTCGATCTGGCCGCCAGCGGCCATGCCATCGGGCGCGGCTTCAACCGGCTGGTGTATACGCGGGTGTTCCTGTCGACCATGGTGCCCAAGGCCTTGGCCAAGCTGGACCAGTTCCCGGGGCTGTTCGACCGCGACGCGTTGCTCAAGGCGCGCGACCTGCACGCCTTCGACAACATCTTCACCGGCCCCCTGCACGGCTTTGCAGGGACCGACGACTACTGGCATCGCGCGTCGGCCAAACCATTGCTGGCCGACATCCGCATTCCGGCCCTGGCGCTCAACGCCATCAACGACCCGTTCATCCCGGCCCGCTCGCTGCCGGTGGCGGCAGAAGTAGGCCCCTGGGTCACCTTGTGGCAGCCACGTCAGGGTGGGCATGTGGGCTTTGTGGAATCCGCAGCGCCCCTGGGCTGGCCAGGCCATGTGGTGGCGATGCCGGCCGCCGTGGGTGGCTGGCTGCTGCAGCATGCTGGAACGGGAGTGGCCGATGGATGACATCGTCAAGGCAGCGTTGGCCAAGTGGCCCGGCGTGCCGCATTGCTACGGCTGGCTGGGGCTGGACCGACGGGGACGCTGGTACATGCGCGACGACCGCGTCCAGGCGGCCGGGCCGTTTCCGGCCAGCAAGGGTTCGCTGCTCACCCACGAGAAGCTGATCGGCTTCATCGAGCGCAACTACCTGGCCGACGAGGCGGGTCAGTGGTACTTCCAGAATGGACCGCAGCGGGTGTTCGTGGAGCTGGAAGCCACGCCGTGGATCGCCAGGCTCATGCCCGATGGATCGGTGTGTTCCCACACGGGCGCACCCTTGTCGGTCGGCGGGGTGCTGCAGGACGAGCAGGGGCGGGTGTATCTCGAGACCGATGCCGGTGTGGCGCTGGTCGATGGCGCCGACATGCTGGCGGTGGCCGATCGCATCGAATCCGGCCTGTGGTCACTGCAGGCGGTGCAGGCCGCCGATTTGCCCGAGCGGTTCGGCTATGTGCAGAGCCCCGCCGCCCGGCATGTGCACCGGGCATGAAAAAAGCCGGTCAGGGACCGGCTTTCAGGGTGGAGGCAGTACCGATTACTTGACCGCGTCAACCATGTAGACGACGGCGGCCTTGATGTCGGCGTCCGACGCGGCGGCGGCGCCGCCCTTGGGAGGCATGGCACCCTTGCCCTTGATCACGCTGGCGGTCAGGCCGTCGACGCCCAGCGCCAGGCGCGGCGCCCATGCGGCCTTGTCGCCGAACTTGGGTGCACCGGCCACACCGGCCACGTGGCAGGCCATGCAGGCCTGCTTGTACAGCGCTTCGCCGTTGGCAGAAGCAGCCACGGTGGTGGCAGCCGCTGGCGCAGGAGCAGGGGCAGCGGCGGCTGCAGCCGCCACCGGGGCGGGGGCAGCAGCCGGGGCAGCGGCGGCCGGAGCGGCAGCGGGCGCTGCCGGAGCGGCTGGCACCTCGAACTTGCCGCCGGCCGCGTTGGCCAGATGCACCACGGCGCGGCCGATTTCCACGTCGGTGTAGGCGCCGCCGCCCTGGGCGCCCATGGCGCCCTTGCCCTTGAGGGCCGAGGTCAGCAGGGCCTCGTAGCCGGTGGCGATGCGGGCCGACCAGGCGCCAGCGTCACCGAACTTGGGCGCACCGGCCAGACCGGCGTCGTGGCACGCTGCGCACTGGGCCTTGTACACGGTGATGCCGTCGGCCAGCGGACGGTTGGCATCGCGCAGCTCGACCGTGCCGATGGGCTGGATGCGCTTGGCCACGGCCTGCTCCATGTCCACGGCGCCGGCGGCGGGCTTGTTGCCGGAAGTCACGAAATACACCAGACCGATGATCAGGAACACCGGCACGACAAAGGCAAAAAAGGACGTCCACATCAGCTGGGTGGGCGTCTTGATGGGGCCGGTATGGGATTCGTGCGCGTGGTCGCTCATGGTGTCCTCAGGGGGGTGGCGGTTCAGGCCGGTCTGGGCCGGCGGACAACCTTCGATTATAGCCAGCGGTCCAAAGGTTCCCGGGCGGCCGGGGGCGGGCTGGTAGAATGCGCCACGACGCGGCTGTAGCTCAGTGGATAGAGTATTGGCCTCCGAAGGTTGTCGTCATCGGAGTGCCAAGCTGCAAAATGACGACTGGTCTCCGTACAGCACGCGGCTGTAGCTCAGTGGATAGAGTATCGGCCTCCGAAGCCGAGGGTCGTGGGTTCGATCCCCGCCAGCCGCGCCAAATCAATGACTTACGCGCATCTAAGCGTAGGGCGAACATGTAGTTGAGGCGCTGCCCCTCCCCGGCAGCGCGCTGTTAGTGGGCCAGCTTGGGCACTGAGGCGATGGTCTTCGAGCTGCTTCGCGATTTGCTGTGGCCCGCAACTGGCCCACTGCTGGCCCAGCGGAATCCGCGTGATGTGGTTTTGCCTCGGGTACGACCATCGCTCTTTGGCCTGAGAGGCAGGCCCGGGTGGTCGCCTTAGAACGGTACAGGCGGGGAGAACCACCGTTTTGACGAAGACCATCCTCGCGATGCTCGGGCCGCAATCAGGACCTACCGCGTCCTCCGTGCTGGCATGCCACTTCGTCTCGGTTGCGGTTGTTTGAGCGTCCCGCAGCGTGAACATCCCGACCCGACGAATTCCTTCTTGTGATGTGCTGGTGCCATGGATCCTGACGTCGCGGCGGTATTCCCACTCCCCAGTCAATTAACTCTACCCACGGGCATTACGATGACTGCATCACGACTGGGAGGGGGAAAACTGTGCGAACGAACGATAACGGCGAAAGCGGATCTGTCGCCCTGTACTGGGACTTCGAGAATCTGCACGCCGGCCTCATGGAGGCCAAATACGGCGAAGGTGCGTATGCGAAGCAAGACAATCGCTTCAAGGTTCAAGAACCTTTAATCGATGTCCAGGCCCTGGTTGAACTCGGCGCCTCGTTCGGGCCGGTCGCCATCAATCGCGCTTACGGCAACTGGCAGTACTTCGGTCGGTACCGTGATGCCCTGCTTCAGGGCTCGGTCGAGCTAATCCAGCTATTTCCGCCGGGGGCTTCCGCAAAAAATGGCGCCGACATCAAGCTCTGCCTCGATGCCACCGAGGATCTCAGCCGTTTCGCTCACATCAGGACAGTCATCGTCGTGGGCGGAGACAGCGACTACATGCCCGTTGCGCAGAAGATCAAGGCCGCTGGACGCACACTGATCGGCATTGGCAACCGCAAGAACACCAACAAGCACTGGGCCAAGAGCTGCCACGAATTCCGCTTCTACGACAGCCTCATCGAGCCGGAGACCCTGGGCGACAGCAAGAAGGGCGATGCCCCTGAAGCGGCCACCACACCTCCGGCCAACCCCGCCGCCGACCTGCTACGCCGCGCCCTCCACCTGCTGTCCGAATCCACGGGCGAGCCCTGGGTGAACAAAGCCAACGTGCTGCCACTGATCAAGCGGCTGGACCCCACCTTCGACCCTAAAGACTTCGGCTACGCCGGATTCGGCGAAATGCTCAAGGCCCTGGAGGCGGTGGTCGAAGTGCGCAAGAGCGAAGACGCCCACCATCTGCGGCTGCGGCGCTAGGGCGGGCGTGCCCGCAGCAAGCGGGATACCGAGTCTGGTTGGCTCTGAAGGAGACCCATGATGGGACCCCTACACGTCAGTTCGGTTGTCTGCGAGACCATCGCAAAGGTGTAGAGGACGGCTACGCAGCGTTGGACTAAACCGCTCGCGCGGTAGCCGCTCCGTCAGCATCGTGGCTATTCGTTTCGTCGCTGGTTCTGCCATGTTGATGGGCGAGGCAATCCGCCTCGCTCTTCGACAGGAGTTGAACCATGAGCTCACTGACGTCCTCCGTCTCACCGCTGCGCCAACGCATGATCGACGACATGCGCATGCGCAAGTTCAACGGCAAGACCCAGATCCACTACATCCGCGCCGTGCGCAGGCTCGCTGCCTATCTCAAGCGATCGCCGGACACGGCCACTGCCGAGGATCTTCGGTCCTTCCAGCTGCACATGGTCGAGACCGGCACCGCCCCGCCGACCATCAACGCCACGCTCAGCGGCCTGAAGTTCTTCTTCGATGTGACCCTGGGTCACGCCGAGCTGCTGGTCAAGGTGCAACCCGTGCACCAGCCACGTCCGATACCCGTGGTGCTGAGCTGCGACGAAGTGGCCCGCCTGATCGCCGCCGCACCGAACGCCAAGTACCAAGCGGCGCTGTCTGTGGCCTATGGCGCGGGCCTGCGCGCCAGCGAAGTGTGCGCGCTCAGGGTCAGCGATATCGACAGTGAGCGCATGACGCTGCGCGTGGAGCAAGGCAAGGGCCGCAAGGACCGCTACGCCATGCTCTCGCCCGTGCTGCTTGAGCGGCTGCGCGCCTGGTGGCGGGTTGGGCATGCGCAGGGCAAGATGCTGCCCGGCGGTTGGCTGTTCCCCGGGCTCAATCCCATGGACGCGTTGTCCACGCGGCAACTCAACCGCGCGATCCACCTGGCCGCGGACGCCGCCCACATCGACAAGCGGGTGTCGATGCACACGCTGCGTCACAGCTTTGCCACGCACCTGCTGGAGCAGAAGGTCGATATCCGGGTGATCCAGGTGCTGCTGGGTCACAAGCGGCTGGAGACCACCGCCCTGTACACCCATGTGGCCACCGAAGTGCTGCGCGCGGTGATCAGCCCGCTGGAGATGCTGCCTTCGCCCTAGGCCTGCGGCCATGGGGCAGCAAGCCCTGGAAGTCGCCGACATCTTCCGCCTCCATGGACCTGCCTGGCGTCTGGCTCAGCGCGGCCACCTGAGCCTCGCCCAACTCAAGGCCATGTCGGCCATTGAGCAGTGCCGCAGCGCGGCACTGGGAGGGCATGTCTTGCGCTGCGAGGGGTGTGGCACCGATCAGATCGCCTACAACTCCTGCCGCAACCGCCACTGCCCGAAGTGCCAATCCAGCGCAGCGCGGCGTTGGCTGCAGGCGCGCACCGTCGATCTGCTGCCAGTGGAGTACTACCACGTGGTCTTCACACTGCCAGCGCCCATCGCCGAGATCGCGTACTTCAACAAGGAGGTGGTCTACGGCCTGCTGTTCGATATCGCCGCACAGACCCTTCTGACCATTGGTGCCGATCCGAAGCACCTGGGTGCTCGCCTGGGTGTCACGCTGGTGCTGCACACCTGGGGCTCAGCACTTACACATCACCCACACGTCCACGGCATCGTTCCTGGTGGTGGCGTGGCGCGGGACGGCGAGCACTGGATCGCCTGCCGTCACGGGTTCTTCCTGCCGGTGCGTGTGCTCTCCCGGTTGTTCCGGCGGCGTTTCCTGGAAGCGCTGCAGCAGGCGCATCGCGATGCCCGGCTGCAGTTCTTCGGTGAGCACGCGCCCCTAGCCCAAGCCGCGGCATTCGCGCGCTGGCTCGCGCCGCTGCACCAATGCGAGTGGGTGGTCTATGCCAAGCGTCCGTTCGCCGGACCCGAGTCGGTGCTGGCCTACCTTTCTCGCTACACGCACCGGGTGGCCATCTCCAACAGCCGCCTCATCGCGCTCGATGAGCGCGGCGTGACCTTCCGCTGGAAGGACTATCGCGACAAGGGTCGCACACGCCACAAGACGATGACGCTCGCTGCGGGCGAGTTCATGCGGCGCTTTCTGTTGCACGTGCTGCCCGCAGGCTTCCACCGCATCCGCCACTACGGGCTGTTGGCCAATGGCAACCGGACCGCATGCCTGGCACTGGCCCGCCAGTTGCTGCACGTGCCTGTGCCAGATCTGCAGGACTCAACACCCAGCGAGGACGTACAGGGCGAAGAGCGACCGATCTTCGTCTGCCCTCATGCGGCCACGCCATGACGATCGTGCTGACCCTCGCGCGCGGCGAGACCATTCGCGCGCCACCCCTTCAGGCCACGCCATGAATATTCTGAGAGATTTGCGCACCTCTGGTTCGACGGCGCTTCACGCGTCGCCCAGGGTGGCTCGTCTTCGGCGCGTGGCAACGCCGCTCCCTTGTTCCTGCGCGATCCTGGCGAAGGAGGCTTTGACCGCAATGACCCGCAATCGACCGGTCAGCGAGAGCCGGCAGCGCATTCGAACGCAGCACCAGCGCGCCACCGCGCACACGCAATCGCCATAGCGCGAACCGTCACCGCTGCTCTCGCCGCGGTTTCCTCCCTCGAGGCTTGTTCAACACCTGCCCTTCCTTGCGGGCATCACGTTGCGCGTGCGGCACTCGGGCAGGTGTCGAACAAACCTAGACGGTTGCGGTCGGTCGGCGGATAGCGCCAAGTGCAAGGTCTCGGCTTCAACGCGGTCCTTCAGCCCCCTCTTGGACAACTGCAAAGGACGGCAACCGGGCGAAGCGGTCACGCCGAGGGTGTCAGAACTATTCTGCTTCAGCTTCTTTCACAAGCCCGTATTCCTTCATCTGGCTCCGCACCTCTTGAATCTCACGATTCAGCTGAGTGAGGTACTCGTTCGCGACCATGGAGAATAGGTCTTCACCGACCTTGTCGAGCTTGATGGTGAACTCGCCGAGCCTGATCCGCTGTATGAGCTTGTTGAACGCGCTCTTGACCGCGTTCGGGCTGTCGTCAGACAGCGGGATGGTTACCGGCGTACCCTCGACATTAATCTTGATGAAGTACTTCTCTTCGACGCAGTCGACAGTAGCATCAAGCGTTACCATAGATCTTCCCTCTCTCTCCAAAAGCTTCCTTGCCGCCTTCCAGCGTGCGCATGCTTACAACCTTCCAGTCAAGCAGGTCGCTCGGGTTCGAAACATTCACGAGGTTGTTCGAGAAGGGGTTTCCGACGAAGGTGCCATACCCCGCCTGCCCGTGGTTCCGATAGATCGAGCAATATGGAAGCGTTCTCACGGCGATGTTCGCGTCGTGAGTCGAGATAAAGATCCTGCGGCCTGACCTCGCGCGCTCCTTGATAAGGGGAACGATCACATCGTTGATGTACTCGTTGCCCAGGCTTCTCTCCGGCTCGTCGAGGATGTAGATGTCTTTGTCCGTCCCGAGCTCCTTCTGGAGCATCACCATTGACGACTCGCCACTGGACGGTACATACGGAAAGTCGTCCAGCGTGAAGTACCGCTTGAACAGCAGCATCTCGTAGACGCTTTTGATGTCGTCGACGTCCTCGATGTCGTTCAGTTCTGCGATTCTGTGGAACAGGTCGTCGGAGAACACGGACTTCATGACGGCCACCACGGCATTCGCAAACTTCTTCTGGCACCCCTTTTTCACATTCCCCAGATTGGTCATGGCGGCGTCGGTGACCTTGCCGTTCTGAAAGACGTACTCAGTCACAAACTTCAACTGCCCTTTGCCGGAACCAAGGTCACCGACCACCTCCTCCTCGCTCGGAATCTTCGTGTTCAAGCTTTTGGCAATCGCGCGGGCGCTGACCGCTATCCTGACCCGGTTCAGGGCATAGTCCCGAAAGCCGGTCGTCGTAGGCTTGTCAGGGGAGCCAGTTTTTCGCGCGACCTCCTTGCGGAATTTGGTGATCGCTGAATTGAGCAGGCTGGCCTCTTTCCAACCCACAAACCCCAGCCACTCCTTCCCGTGGAGGCGCTGAAGAAGGACGGTCAGGATTCGGTTCAGGTCTGCGAACTCCTCAGTTGTCAGTTCCTTCTCGATCAAGGGGTCAGTGGCGACGAGATCAATGAAATCGTCGATCTTGAGCCCGGTCTCGTGGTACTTGGAAAAGTTCCGAGCTGCGTCTCCCTCTTCCTCCGTATCGATGTCCTTCAGCAAGATTTTCTTCGCGTTCTTGTTAGACGCGGCGCTCTCGAAGTAGATCTTGAACTTGGTTGTACCCGTGACGTCCATCTCGACCGCGGTGCGGAGCAACTGGATCTCGTCGGTGCAGTAGTTGATGTTGAGCGGGTTGAGGTTGATCGTCAGGGACTTGCCCTTGACGTCGAAGAGGTCGTTAATGCGGTCACTTGCGGATTCGTACACCTTCGCATCGATGCCGCTCTTGGAGTAGTGCTTCGCGATCGCGCTGAGGATGCAGGATTTCCCGGTCCCCTTCGGCCCGAAGATGATGTTGATGTCGTTGAAGACCTTAATCGTGAGCGGTTTGCCATCATCGAACGGAACCAGCGTTAGGTCCTCTGAGGTTTTGCGGTCCAGTACGGTGTTGATGGTGTTCGGGTCCTTCCTCAGGAGCAGGCAGAAATGCTCGAAGGAGTCGATCGGGAGGCGCAAGTCGGGCAGTTCACGGGCGCCGTCGACATACTTCGACCAGTCGTGGACATCGGAGCCGTAGATGGAGGCCCGACCATGCGAAATGTGGATGCCGGCCGAGATGGCATTGCTCACTTCTTTAATGATGGCCCACTTATTCTTCGTCCCTTGCTCTAGGACGGCGAGCATGTCGTCTGAAACGCTCGGTCGCTTCTGCTTGTAGTGGGCGACATACAGCGGTTCCATCGCGTCGAACGTCTTGAGAACGTCCGGGATAGTCACCTTGAACGAGTCTGGCGTTTGCCCCTTAGTCAGGTCGATGACTGCGTCAGAAAGCTGGGCGGCGTGCTTGGGCGAGGTAATCACTAGCAGGTGACCCCTGCCGTGCTCGTCATACACGTCGAGCTCCACGCCAGGCCAGACCTGTGCGTCGTTTCCCATCCGCAATTGAATGGCCTCGAACTGGGAGAGGTCGAACACATTGTGGTTCGTGATCGCAACCACTCGGACGTCTGTCGAGAGGATGGCTTCACAGAAATCATCCGGCGAAATCTCTCTCGTCGGTGCATCGCCAGATTTGCACTTCCTGGTGTGCGTGTGAATGTCAATTTTCACTGCGACCACTCCCTAAGACGGCTCCGATGATGATACTGCGAGCTCTGCAGTACTGATCGCCAATTCGATCCGAGGGGAGCGCTTGTCATACTCCTTTCTGAGGAGAAGCTCCGGAATTCGGGAAGTCATCCTCCCAAATGATCCCGCCGCGGGCTTCTAGGCCGAGTTCGTTGAACTTGTCGATGTTCTGCCGGCGCATAGTGCCAAACTAGAAGGTGGAGAAATGCGAAGAGCCCCAAAAAGCAGGGCTCTGTGGCACTGGCACTGGAGTTGCCAGTGGCAATCCTCTTTGAGAGAGGTCGATCGAGGCTCACCGGCCGAGGTGAGCTTCATGCGGGGAAGGTACCGACCTGCCCGACCTCGTAAATCTGTATACACATACAGCTTTGGTCGAAGTTGATCTCCTTCGCCTCCAATCGGACCCACAACGACCTGCTGCTAAGAGTCCCCTCCGGTTGTCATCGAAGCGTACTTACCACACACGCCGTTCGCTTGCGCCGCCATCAAAGCTACTTCGGCGTGTTCGCGAGAGACTTGCTTGCGCACGAGTTCCCCGGGGTAGTAAACGCCATGCAGCGCTTTCGCGATGCAGCATGGCCTCTTGTGCCAAGGCACGCTGGTATCGAGATTCCGAAGCACGTACCACGCCTCCGTCGGTGGAGCGGGGGGAGCGGCCGCCGTCGCCAGCCCTTGCGGGAATTCGCCCTTAATAAACCTGACGATCGCTCTTCGCGCCCGTTGCGCAATGTCGGCTAACGGCAACTGCCTACAGTGGAAGCGCAAACCTGACCGACCGGTCCCAGTCTTGAGCTGACCGTGAAGTATGGCGTTAGGCTCCACAGCCGTAGCTGCCAGTCACCCAGCCCGCACTTGCAGGCTACTCCTAGCCAGAACTAGGCGCTCTGGGGTAACTGCTATCGGCCCTGTATTCGAGCTCCAACAGGTTGGTCAGACTCATGGCGACTTGCGCTTGGGTCGCATCCCGGCACATGGTGTGAGGTTACAGCCCGTCTAGAACCCTTCTTCTTTGCTAGTCGTCTCGTTGGAGGAATCCAAAGTTGTAGACGTCGGGTCGAATCTTTTCGCCTAGCGCCGCGTAGGCCTTCAGGAAATTGTCAAAGCTTACAGGCGCAAAGTCGCCGCTTGAGTTTCGGGCTGCCAGGACGTTGCGAATTTGGTGCCAGCCGACATCGCTTCGATTCAACATCCATTCCCTTCGTACGCTGTGAGGGTCGGTATGCGCGAAGTAGACCTGCCACAGCGCCTTGCCATGGGTAAGCACCTCTTTCGCTTCGGCTGACAGCTTCTTGGCCGCCAGGTGCTTCTGCATGAAGTCCGACTCGAACGGGCCTGGCGCCCCGACTTCGTCTTCGGTGTACGGGATGAAGTGGTTAACAAGATTCCATTGCTGGCCACGCCACTTGATGCCACCGGCGCCGACAGTCTGGTTGCCGTTGTTGAACAGTGCCCAGACTAGGCAATCGCCAATGAACTCGGCAGTGAGCGCCTGAGTCGGTGCTGTGAACTGGTCGCGGTCGTTCCGCCAGCTGTGCTTGACGATGCGGCGAACCGTGAACACAACACCGATTTGATCAATGTTCCCCTTCGTGACAATCAGCCCGCCTGCGCTGCAATAAGTGGAGGACAGCAGCGCCGTTTGCATGCTGTGCTGCACGTCCGAGCCGAGTGAGATAAGGCCACCAATGGCATCGTCCGCCCACCATTCGCCCCGGAGGTCCTTCGCGGTCTCAGATCCGGGGGTCATAGCTTTGCTCAGCGGCAGCGCGGGCGTGTCATTCGGCTTGGCCCGCGTAATCCAGTCTCCTAGCAGTCGGTTGGCCGCGACAACGCGGAACGTCTTGGCGCCGATGGGCTTAGCGTTCTTGTCAATGACCTCGGTGTAAATCGCCGAGAGTCTGGGGGCCTTCGTCCCACCGGGTAGCATTCTCCAAATCAAGAACCCGATTGGGAAGTCGCCCTTCAGCCCCTCAAACGCCTTGCTATGGATGATGAAGCCGCCCAGGTAGTGGGCGTTCCATTTTTCGCGGAACGGCTCGAAGTTGGGTGCCACGATGTGCTTCATCTTGCTGAAACACGCAATGGTGACGTTCGGAATTTCACGCGCAATGCGCACCAGGAACTGGACGAACAACTCGCGGCTAGCGTAGCCGTAGCCGTTCATCGTGGCGCTCATCTTCGTCGCCGCGACCTTCTCCTTGGCCGACGCGTCTCCGCTGCCCCGTGTTGCTCCAGCGTTCATCGCCTCGGCGTACGGCGGATTGATGAGCGCAAGAATCTTCTTGCCGTCCGCAATAGCGTCACGCAGTGCCTGGGGCACCTTGTTTGTCAGCGCGTAGTCGATGGTCCCGTCATCAGCGATATCGTCGTTCAGGTAGTCGTACTGGAACTTCGTTGCCGCGGGCAACGTCTTAGTCGACTTCATCATGAGGAGATCCGCCTCGTCGAGCGTGCTCATGAACACATTGCGCGGATTGCTGTGCTTGACTTCTAGGTTGCCTACGCCGCAGCACATGTCCCACACGATGTAGTTCTTCTGCCAGTTCGGGCCGAGGGCCTCGGTAAGCTGGTCATATGCCTTGTCGACGGTGGATAGCGCCGTGTAGTACGCGCCCTTGAACATCCGCTCGTCCAGAGGAATCAAGCTGTCGCGGCGCTCCAGAAGGTAGTCCCGATAATCGGCTTTGGGCGGGCGGTTGTAAATGGCCCAGAAGCGCCGGTAGCCCTCCTTGTTGCCAAGCCTATGCAGCTTACCGTGCAGGATGAATGCCGGCTGACCGTCAACTTGCGCGAGGCTGGCCGGGAGGTCCTTGTACGTGGACACCCTCCCGTCGTGCATCACGTCCGCATAGAACAGCAGGGTGTAGTCGGCTTCGTTGACGCCTTCGACCTCCTTGCCGATGAACGACACCCACTTGTCAAACACCTGCTTCAGGTTGTCCGGCGTGATCTGTGTCCGTACGATGTCGCCTGATTTGATTGCCGTCTTGACTGTCTGAATGAACTCCGCTTCATTCGTGGCGAGGCGAAACGAAACGAAGTACGTGCCAATGTGCGCGCTGATTTCCTCTAGCGCTTCCTGCGTGTACTTTGACGCCGACTTCCCCCACTTGACCGTCTTCTTTGCCAGGAACGGCAGGACATCGGACGACTTCATGATGGCCGCCTTCTCGGTGTCAATGACGGCGAGGAACGGCGGGATGTCCTCGCCCTTGTTCAGGGCTACCTGAACGTAGTGCAGCAGCTGCGTGAACTGGGCGTACGTGCTGTGCTTCCCAGTGTCCTTGGCTTCGAACCAGATCTCCTTCGTCTGGATATCGATAAGACCCTTCGTGTACGACTTCAGGTCAAGGGCTTTGATGTACGCGTCTTTAACGTCTTCTTCGGACTTGACGGTCTTGAGCGCTAAGTACAAGGACAAGGTCCGGATCCTCCTCTATGTCAAGATATTACAGCCTTCACAAGGGCTACTCGAAGAAGGCCTTGGATCCTCTCCGCGTAGCGATGGAAGAGATGGATATCGAAGCTATATGGCAGAAGCAGCGTGGAAGACTCACATCTGCCAAACAGCGAGCGGGTTCCTAGCCCCTCGCTCAAGCGGAGCGCCAACGGCAGGCCACCAGGCCCGGCCTGGCGGTACGCGCTGAATTGTCGTCAGACTGGGCCTGGCGTCTTGCCGTCGTCACCTGCTTAGCTCGAACGTTGAACGTCCGCTTCGGAAGCACCCCACCGGCTGCTTTTGGCCGTGATCAGCCGTTCTGGCATTGAGGGCCAGTGTCCGAGAACGCTGCAAACAAGCCCTTGAGCAGTCACTTGCTGTGTGCGTCCCGGTTCGAACGTATTCAAAGTATGTCCATCAATTCTTGAGCTAATCCGACACGAAGCTGCCTCAGTAGCGCCCATGGTCGCAGCACCATTGGTCGCTTGTCGGACGTTAGGGCTCGACTCCATTGGCCGGCTTGATCTGCGTACAGGTGTACTTGGTTTGCGTTGCGCGCTGCACTCGTAAGCGCTGCTTCCGGGGGAAGCAAGATTCTTTGCAGTCGCGGGAGCTTTGCGGACATGCCTAGGCCCGCAGGATCGAAGTCAAAGTAGGCCCAGACGGTCGCGCTACTGCTTTCGATGAAGCGCGCGACAACGTCGGTCCTTAAAGTCCGGTCCCCGCGGAATACCGCCAGTACAGCCTTGCCCTCGTAGTCGATCCATCGATTGCGCTCGAGAAAGCGCAGGCTTTCTAGGTTCTCCACTACGAGCAGAACGTCGGCGCGCACGTTGAGTGCCTGCACCAGAGTGAGCACCTGGTAGCCCTGGGTGGCCACGGGATGGCCGTCGAGATCGCAGTGTCCGTGGGCGGCCTTTACGGCGATGGAGTCCTCATGAGGGGCCAGCGTGCCGGCCTTCTCCCTGGCTGGGTTGTTCCGCGCGGCCTCTGCTCGCCGTAGTCCAGTGCTCGGTGGCTCGATCGGGATACTGGCGTTGACGAGCATCTGGCGCGCCCGGGCGGAGTCCGCCTCGGTGAAGGTGAACCGGCTTCCAATGTGCTGGCCCATGCCGTAGTGCTGGCCGAGTGACCTCGAGGTGGAGGAGGCGGCCTTTTGCCCTGAACCCTTGGCCACCAGGTCCTGCAGGAAGGCGATCTCGTGGGAGGTGTAACTCATGAACTCAGCGACGCCGCGCCTGAAGTCAGGGGGGTAGTTGCGTGAGGATTGTTCGCGATATGCGCGTAGGCATCCGTGAAGAAGTCGTTGAACTCGCCATGTGCACGAGCTCGAGCGAGGACGTCGACTTGCAGCCCGGCGGATGCGATCTGCGCGCAGGCGTAGAGCAACCATTCCTCGTCCGTCACCGAGTCTTCCAAATCATAGGCCGCCCCATAGCGCTCGCGCCATTGCAGGAGGGACGCGACTTGAGGGGCGTTGATTTCAGGGTTGGCCCGTATGAAGTCAACGTATGCATCGATGAGTTCATCGATCGGTTCGACGACGGGTTCGACCATCGCCTGCGAGGTGGCGATCACCTCGGGTGACACGAGGGGCTCGGGTTTGGGCGCTGTGGTGACGGGTGGAAGTCGCCTGGCTGCAGAGCGCACACCATCGGTGACCACGGGGTCGTTGTCCGCGACGTCCACGTTCCAGGTGGTGAGCAGACCCTCCGGGGTGGCCAGCTTGGCAGCGACCTCCGGCTTCACTTCGAGCTCGAAGCCCTCACTCATCCGGTTCTTGGACAGCCACAAAGCCACGTTGGCCAGGTTTCGCTGGCGCTGCTCCATCTGGCGTAGCGAGAACAGGTTCTTGGAGACAACACGCTGGATGTCGCCGATGCGGGCGGTCCAGTCGGCCAAGCGGGAGAGGATGCGCACGTTGAGCAGACGACGTACCTCGGGCAGGTGCAGGCCGATCGCTTCGTTCGCCATCTCCTGGACCCGTGCGTCCAGGGTCACGATCTGGCGGCTGAAGCGGCCGATCTCCTTGTAATAGAAGCTGTTCTCACGGATCTTGCCTGCGACGGACTCGACGTCACCGAAGTTCGTCGTCACCTTGGCGCCCAGCATCAGCAGGTTCTGGTCCATGAGGAAGCCGATTCGTACCACCGCCTGGTCCAGCCTGTCCATGGCCCGGTCAGCGTCGCGCTCCGAACCTTCACGACGGAAGTCGCGCAGGCTGTCGAAGTCCTGGCGCAGCTGCCGGATGGGCGTATCCAGTTGGGCGAGCTGACGGAAAGCCCCGTAGCTGCTGACGACGTAGTCGCCGATGAACTCACGAAGCAGTGGATTGAGGTAGTACGTGTCCTCGTCCACCGGCATGAGCGCACGCATGCGGATGAGGGTCTCTACCCCCTTGTTGCGCTTGCCACCGGTGGAGACTGGACCACGGATTGCCTCGCTCACCAAGTCGCTATGGTCCGACAGTGCCTTAAGCAGCTGCTGGATCGGGTTGAGCGGCTCACTCACCCGAGGCTCCCTTGCGGCCGACATCTGCCGCGGCTGCGCGAAGCAGATCCACCTGACCATCCTCGTCG
Organism: Allobosea thiooxidans; assembly: GCA_943370825.1. Classification (GTDB taxonomy): domain Bacteria; phylum Pseudomonadota; class Gammaproteobacteria; order Burkholderiales; family Burkholderiaceae_C; genus Hydrogenophaga. The sequence continues at coordinate 43,124 of CALRSR020000017.1, forward strand.
TCGTCCTCGGCGGCGTCCGCATCGGGCAGAGCGGTGTCGGTAAGTTCGGGTACGTTTTCTACCAGGTACTGCATGACGGCATGCAGATGATCGACCTTGCCCGTGATCTGGTAGGTCTCCGTGGAGGCGTTTGAGACGATCAAATAGCCTTCGGTCCGCAGGCGCTCGAGCATCTTGCGCAGCAACTCGTTGTTGGAGAGCCGGGCATCCGCCCCCGGGATGCGCAACTCACGCAGGCGGCTCACCAGTGTGGTGTCCTCGTTGACCTTCAGCAGTATCTCGGCGAGCTGCACGTATTCGCCTGGAACTCCGCGAAACCCGTCCTTGGTTAGGCGAACCAGGTTGAGCATCTCCACGAGCAGCCCGTAGACGTCCCGAAAACGCGCCAGGTCGGTCTTGACCTTGGCCACCTGCTCATTGGTGTGCACCTGCAGTGGCGCTACGAAGAAGGCCCCGTCATCGCCCAGGCGCGCCAGACGCCGGTCCAGGCTCTGCAACCACTGATCAACCTTCTCGGCCTCGCCAAGCTCCACCAGGTCCGCGTAGGCCACTGGGAAGGCGTACTGGCAAACGAAGTTGCCGGCGAGCAGGGTGGCGAGAGTCTCAGGCTTCATGGCCAGCTTCCGACGTCGTAGCTACAGCTTTGCGTGCGGGGCGCGCCGCCGGCGCAAAGAGCCCGATCGAGCCGCGGTCCTTGAAGACATAGCGCCGGGCGAAGTGCCGGAACTCGGCGTGGGTGAGGGTGGGGGAGGCCGTCACGGGATCGATGCGGTTCTCGCGCAAGGTGTCCATAAGGCCCTTGAAGTTGCCAGGGTCGAACTTGCCCACCTCGTCGCTGATCCAAGGGATGTAGATGTCGTTTTCGCCCCGGATCATGTTGAGCATGCCCACCAGGAGGCTGATCAGGATGATCGCGTTGATGCCGGTGGAGGAGATGTGCTCCAGGTCGGCCGGGCGGCTGAAATGACGCGTTTGCCCGTTGACAGTTACGCTGCCCTTCAAGTCCACGTGGGCGGCCAGATCGAGCTCGACTGTCGAGTCCTGGCGCAGAAGCTCCAGGAACTTGGTGAGCGCGGCAGCCGTATCAGCCGACGGCAGCTGGGAGCGGTCGTTGACCGCCAGACTTGTCTCATGCTCACGCGCGACGCGGTCGATAGCATCGATCTCCCGCATGAAGGAGATTTCGCCGAAGTTGGAGACGATCTCGACCTTCAGGCTCTCGATGCGGTGAAACTGTGCAACGTTCAGACCCTTCTGGAACTCCTTGTTGAAGTTCCGAACCTCACTCTCGAAGCGCGAGATCACCCCGCGAAACTGGCGTACTTGGTTCAGGATGGTTGTGACATCGTTGATGACGTTGGGCAGCACTTGGCGGCGCAGGCCGGCGTAGATGGTGCAGAGCTCGGCCGCACGCCCCATGGGTGTCATGTCAGTAGGCAATGCGTCCAGGCTTTGCTGGACGTACTCGGCAACAGAGCTGGCTTGGCCAATGAGTTGATCGCGGATGGGGCCGTGACGCCGGCGCACCAAGATCTCGATGTCTTCGACATGCGCTCGGGCGCGATTCAGGCGCAAGCGCAGCTCATCCAGGCGCAAGTCGGGCTCGGGCTCCCGGGAGGTCGTCTCGCTAAGGCCGAGCTCCTCCAGGATGACCACCAGGGCGCTGACTTCTTCGTTTAGCAGGCGCTCGAGCGACTCCAGGCGGCCAACCTCCTCGGCGAGCGCAGCCCCCTCCTGCTTGGCCTTCTTCTCGTGGGCCGACAGGTCGACCTGGGCCTTGGTCCGAGCCGCTTCCGTCATCGTGGCGGCCGTTCTGAGGTTGGCGAGGATCTGGTCGCCGCCTTCATTGAGCCACTGGCGCCACAGTTCAACCGTGGGGCGTCGCTCGAGGATGCGCTTGATCTCCTCCTTGAGCGCCCTAGCGTCACTTCGACGTGCGGCAAGCACAACAGGATCGACGCCCTCCGCCTTCAGATCGGCATCACGCTGGGCCTGTAGCGCGTCGACGCTTGCCTTGCCTTTGGAAAGGGCTTCAAGTGCGCGACCTTCGATGGAATCTATGGCCTGCGTGGTGCGGGCCCTGAGCTGAGCAAGTTGGGCATCGAGGTCCTTTCCCACCTGCTCACGATCCGAGCGGTTCCCCTTCTGGGAACTCTCGAGTTGAAGGCGCAGTGCGGCGAGCTTTTCGCCAACCTTTTTGACGAGGGCGGCTCCATTTCGTTTGATCTCAGCGATCTCCTGATCGCATCTATCGCTGGCCGCCTTGGCTTCGTGTTTCGCCTTGTCGAGGCGGTTCTGTGCAACGGCCAGTTCACCTTCGGCCTCGCTCCTGGCCTTCCTCGTGGCTTCCAGAGTCTGGGCGGCCGTGCCGAGTGCCTGTTTGGCTTCTGAAAGCCGGGCCTTTGCCGCAGAGTGAACCCCTTCAGCGTGCGCGAGGGCCTCGCGAAGCTGTTCGTCGTCAGACCAGTCTGGCTGGGAGATTGGAGTGGTGTTGAGCTGCCAGCCATACACCACCTCCTGATCCGCGCCAGGGCTGTGCGTGGGTGAGAGGTCAGTGCGCGAGAGCAAGGCTGGGTCAAGGATTTTGGCGATGCCTCTTTTCCAGGCGTCGTCGGGGCTTGCTCGCAAAACGCTCAGCAGCGTGCCGTCGGCGGGGGTTAGGCGCGCCTGGGCTTGCGTCATGCGTGCTGCGGCCTCGTTAAGGCGTTGCTGCGCCGCATCGACGCTGCGCTCAGCATCTTGCTGCTCGCGCAAGGCGCGTTCCCACGCCGTTTCGGCCGATGCGCGTGCGCTTCTAACATCGGCGAGCCACTGTATGGCATTGAACTGGGCGTCCTGGGCTGCCTTGAGCTCCTGGCCGGCCGCTTGACTTGGCTGGGCAGCCGCGACCTGGGCCTGAAGCGTCGCCCGCTCGTCTACTAGCTCTTCGATTCGGGGCTTGAGTTCAGCCTCAATATCACTGAGTTCAGCGGCCAAAGCGGCCTGCTGGTCCGCTGCTGCCTTTCGAAGGCCATCGGCCTCGACGTCCGATCGGGACCTCACATCTTCTTTCGACGCACGGATCGTCGCTGCCGCATCCCTGGCCGCGTCGTTCGCCTCGCCGATCAACTCGGCGAACTTGCGCTCGATACTGGAGGACTTGCCCGACATCTCGTCCGCGCTGGCCTCGAGGTGGCGCAGATCCACCTGCATCTGCTCCACACGCTCGAGGGCATTGGCCCAGTCCTTCACCTCGCTCAGATGCAATGAGTTCCTGCGGGCCTCTTCAGCACGCACCTTGTTGAGTGCATCGTTGTGTGCGAAGCTGGCTTGCTCGGCCGCGGCCAGAAGGGAATCGGCGGCCCTCTGGCTCTTGGTGTTGTGCTCGTTCAGTGCCCCTCGCGCCCCTTTCAGTGCGTCAGTGGTGACCAAGAGCTTTTCCCGACGCAACTTGAGAGCCGGCGCCACCTCCTGTCGCACGGCCCGAAGCGATGCCTCGGCATTGCTGAGCTGCTCCAGGGCCTCCCGCAGCAGGTCTACTTCCTTCTCCATGCTGAAGGCCTTTTCCAGGGCACCGCGATCACGCAACCAGTTGGCGATCTGGTCTTTGCTCTGCCGCAGGGTGACCTTCTGGCGGCTCGGTGCGTCCCCATGGGTGCTCAACCGCTCCTGCACGATGGTGATGGCCAGGCGTACGAAGTCCTTGAAGTCCAGCTTTTCCTTGGCCACAGCCGCGATAAGGCGATCCAGGTTGGTCAGGCGCGAGCCAAAGCCATAGACAGTGCTCAGGCGTCGCAGCTCCTTGGCGTCCTGCGTGCGAGCCTCGGTCCCCAGGATCACCGCTCGGTACTCGGCGATGTCGAGCAGCTTGGAGCACTGAGCCCCCATGGCGATGTATGCGTCGCGCATCTGCCCGTCGTCGCAGAAGATCTGCCGTCCCTCTTCGTTGGTGCGCAGGAAGGCCTCTTCGCGAAACCCGCAGTTGACGAAGCGGTATACCGGGCGATGATCGTTGTCACCCCGGCGAAGCACGGCGCAACGCACGTCGTGCTGTTCATCGCTGCCACGCTGGTACTCGAAGACGATCGCGCTGTAGGGCATAGGCAGCACGAACTTGAGCATCGGCTCTCGACCGCCCACGGTTTCTGTAATCTGGCTAGGCAGAGTCCCGAAGAATAATGGGAAGAGTTCCAGCGTCGTGGTCTTGCCCACCGCGTTCTCGCCGGTGATGGACGCTCCATCCCGTGGATCGATCTGATTGATGCTGGCCGAAGTGGCGTTGCCGCTGGTGCGTGTGTTGACCAGCAGCATGCGGCGTAGACGTGACGTCAAACTAGCTCCCTCCCCTTTGCGTTGTCTACCGGCTACTTGCTCCTGAATTTGATCTGGCTTACGCGTCGTCCGGCACGTACTCAAACAGATCGTCGACACCGACGTTGAAGTATTTGCAGAGCGCGTTGACGGCGTCGAGATCGACCCTGGTCGCAGTCTCCTGATACAGAAGCGTAATGGTGTTCCGGTGAAGGCCGGTGTCCCGCGCAACATCACTGATCTTGAGCTTTCGCTCCCCCATCAGGCGGGACAGGTGGCACTTGATCACATCACTCTCCGTGTCTTTTTTTCACTCAGGATGCAAAAAAGCACTTGACAGTGGCATTTAGGCGTCCATAATGTCGTCCAAGATGACAAAAAACGATCCATCGAGCGTTTTTGACATCTGAATTGTCGCATTGGATGAAAGGAGTGACCAGTGTCTACAGCGACCTACCTCACCACGGACGAGCTATCCGCTCGGATCAAGTACGACAGTCGAACGATCCGCGATCGGCTAAAGGACAGCGTTCTCATCGAAGGGCGGCACTACATTCGCCCCTTCGGTGGTCGCAAGACGCTCTACATCTGGGAGCACATCGAAGCCGATATGGCGATGGCTTCATCGGGCGGCTCGGCCACGATTCCGCTGGCCAATGGAGGCATGCTCCATGGGTAGTATTCGCCGCCTCGACAGCAAGGGCACGCTGTTCCTCGACTTCCGATATGCCGGACAACGTCTGCGCGAGTACACCGCTCTAGCGGACACGCCGATGAACCGCAAACGTCTGCAAAAGGCACTCGAGCGCATCGAAGGCGAAATCGCCCTCGGCACATTCGACTACGAGAAGACTTTCGGTAAGCCGCTTCAGGCCAAACACGGTCAAACGGACTCCGAAGCTTCGAGCAACGACGTAAAAGCAATCCAGCCCTCGACCCGCAGCGGCACACCTTGCTTCAAGGACTTCGCCGACATGTGGTTCGCCGAGTCGGAAGTGTCCTGGCGCCGCAGCTACCGCGTCACGCAGCGTGGATCTTTGGACCAGTACCTGATCCCCTACTTCGGGGAGAAAGAGGTCGGCCACATCACCAAGGCAGACGTTCTGGCCTTTCGGGCATCACTCGCCAAAGTACCCGCCCGCAAAAGCCTCTCCACGCTGTCCAACCGTCGCATCAACTCCGTGATGAAGCCGCTGCGGCAGATCCTCAACGAGGCGGCCGACCGCTTCGAGTTTACTTCTGCGTTTCGCAACATCAAGCCGCTGAAGATGAAGCGCAGCGACGTCATGCCCTTCACGCTGGAGGAGGTCCAGAAGATCCTCACCACCGTGCGGGTGGACTACCGCAGCTATTTCACCTTGCGTTTCTTCACCGGCATGCGCACCGGAGAGGTCCATGGTCTGAAGTGGAAGTACGTTGACTTCGAGCGCCGGCTGATCCTGGTGCGCGAATCCATCGTGATGAAGGAAGAGGATGAGCTCAAGACGGACGGCAGCGTGCGGGACATCCAGATGACTGACCTAGTGTTCGACGCTTTGCAGGAGCAGTTCAAGGCCACAGGAAAGATCTCGGATTTCGTGTTCTGCAACCGTAAGGGCGAGCCGATCGACAACCAGAACTTCCTCAACCGAGTCTGGTCGCCCTTGCTGCGGCATCTGGACATCCCGCATCGCAGGGCTTACCAGATGCGCCATACGGCAGCGACTCTGTGGCTCGCCGCCGGCGAGGCTCCGGAATGGATCGCGCGCCAGTTGGGCCACACCAGCACTGAGATGCTGTTTCGGGTGTACAGCCGGTATGTGCCCAACCTGACCCGCCGCGACGGATCTGCGATGGAGCGACTTCTGAAGCAGCACATCTCAGTAGCCCCAGTCCAAGGGCTGGTGATCCGACTGCCCGAGGATGTGGCCATGCTTCCTGCCGAGCATCAGCGAGGTGATGAACCGATTTCAAGTCGGCCAGCTGCCAACGAGGCATCTGAGGAAGATTCGCACCAGTGCCCCAAAGCGTCCCAGGCGGGAGCCGCCGTTCCCCACCAGAAGGCTGCGGATGGTGAACAGGAGCTTCAGATCCTGCCAGCACGGAAGCGAAGCAGGGATTCATCGACTGCTGGAGCGCCGAAACGACCAGGTCCTCAGTACATCTCTGATGTGGAGTTAACTGCCTTGTTCGCACTACCGCCACTGCCCCCGTTCCTCAAGCAGGGCTGACAAGTCATGCCGCCAGGAGCCATGGGCAAAAACCACTGAACGCATCGCCGTTCACCCCTAGCCACCCGTAACCCATAGCCAGTTCACACCGGCCGGACCAAAGCGTCCGCTGCACCGGTCAGGCGGAGCTTTGCCTGACCCGACGCAGCAACTCCTTGGATGGGCCGCACTTTCGACCCAGCACTGCTCCCGTCCGAGCAACAGGAAAGACCAAAACCATGAACACCAATCGCCACATCCTCAACAACCATTCGCCCAACGGCGGTGCCAGCTCCGGTAGCGAGAACGGCGCTGACCGATCCGCTAAGGCAGAGAACACCGGAAACCCTAGTCAGAACCCGATGCCTGGGATGGAACTGCTGGCCAAGCTGTCCAAGGAGATCGGTGATTTCGATCGGGAGATCCGTGAGCAGCTGGCAGCACGCCTGCGCAACCAGGCGGCGAACGAGGCATCGAATCAGCCGGTCCGAGGCGCTGCCAGCTGTCAAGGCGAAGCCGGAAGCAACGAAGGAGAGGAGGGCGCCTTTGTTCCTTACCAGGTCAAGCCCGGTGATGAGATGCCCAATCTGCTCGGTGAACTGGCTGAGCCGGGCTCCGTTTTCCGGATGAACACGCTCATCAGCCCAAGCTTTCCGATGGGGCCTGTGGGACCGTATATGAACAAGGCAGGGGCGATGAGTCCTCAGCGCCCGGCCAGGCTCTCCATCGCGCTGCTCGGTAGCGGCGACCAGTCGCTGGTGCTGCCCCTGGTCCAACGGGAAAATGGTGGGGCTGCCACTGCCACTATCAATGCTCCCCCCAAGCGGCAATCCCGGGTCAAATGGATCCAGGCCGTCAAAACCTGGGAGGGGAGCATCCCAGGCATGCCGCCGGATGCGCTGATGGTGACGGGCATTGACCAGCCCCGCTGCGGCAAGGGTACAGGCCCGTGGATGCTTGATCACCTTGAACTGCCCGGTGCGGTCGCGGCAGATCTGCAGCATGCCATCCTGAGTCTCAAGCCATCGCATCAGGCGTTTGCGATGGCTGCGATCTCGATTCCCACCATCGAGCGAAGTCTGATTGACATGATGCCTTCGGTTCATGCGGGTGTCGTCGCGCATCCCTTGGCAGTAGGCTTGGTCGCCTTCGAGCAGGTACAGGCTAGCGGAATGAACCAGGACCAGGTCTCGCTGGTCCGCCTGGCTTGCCTGATCGCAGATCTCGGGAAAGTGCCCACGTGTTCAAGGGCTGCTGGCGCTTCAAAGGCAGCCAATGAGAAAGACTTGGGGTCAACGATGCCAGTCGCACACTCCGCTGAGCGCGTGGCTCACCCGATGACCCTGCTCAAACTGCGCCGAATTCTGGGTCGATTCATCCAGGCAACTCAGCAAGCTGAGGACAGCCGGCTCTCCAACCTGGCTCTCGAACGATCTGCTGGGTACGAGCCGCCCGGTCAAGCCTCCAACCAAGAAGGTATCTGGCTGCAGCAGCTCCTGAGTGATGCGGTGCTGCTCGAATACCGCCTCGACAGCCGTCGCGGCCCGCTGAGCAAGAACCCCATTAGCCCGGACTTCTGCGCCATGGCGCGAGAGTTCTCAGACGCGATCCAGCTCGCGCGCAGCGAAGCCAGTGCTCGCATGAGTCATGGCAAGGTGGAACTGGTTTTGGTTCCAGTCCAGGGTCAGGAATGCTCAGGATCGATCAGCACGGGGGTAACGTCGACACAGTCCGCCTGCGCTGCGAACGATGAGGTCGCGCAGGATGCTCATGTAGGTGGTGATCGGGAAGCATCCGTCGATAAACGACCGGAGTTCGACCAGGAGGGGCCTGCGGCTCTCCCGGGCGAGAAGGAGCTAGCCAGCGAACACGAAGCCAGTGGGAACGCCGACACCGTCTGCGATGACCAGCCACAGCTGTTTGGCTACGTACCTGCGCAGTTGAATCGCGACGCTGTCCGGATCCCGGATCACGAGCGCCGGGCTTATCAAGACCGATCCATCCCTTGGCCGTGTCCTAGCCTCTCCTGGGCAGCCGGCATGCTTGACGGTGACGGTTGCGTGGCCATCGTGCGGCAGACCTACCCGGACCGAAACGCCAACTACCGGCTGGTCGTTCAGGTCACGCAGAACTGTCTCCAAACGCTGGAGCACTTTCGCTCATGTGTCGGTGTCACGGCCCCAATCCATGAGGTCAAGCGCCGTATCGGCCACAACCGACAGGTCTATACGCTGAACTACGCCGGCCCCAAGGCTCTTCTGGTTCTTCAGCGGCTTCGCGCCTACCTGGTGCGTAAGCGTCCGGAAGCGGAGGTCGCGCTGTCCTTCATCGAGAAAGGTCAGGTTGGTCGCCGCTTCGGCCCCCGGGGAGTTCCTCCCCAGCTCGAGGCGATCCGAATCAGCCACTACAACAAGCTGCGCGCGCTCAAGTGATCCAGAGAGAGCTGACATGACCGATCAAGGCCATCAAGAAGCCCTGAACAAGGGCGCAGATCACACCGCGGTGCGGTTCGATGCAGACTCAAGTCGGGCATCGTCAACATCTTCAACTGAGCGCAGTTCCCAAGGGGCTGGAAACGAAATGCCGGAAGAGGGGGTTCAAGCCGCTCAGTCCGCCCGCCTGCCTGCGGACTTCACCCACCCGACAGCACCCGGACGTAGCCGATTGCTCACCGATGAGCACTTCGTACCCTGCTCGTGGGTGGACGACGATCAGGACAAGAATCAACTATTGTTGCCCCAGTACCGGGCGCAAGCGTACGAGCAGGACCGGGATGACCGGTTTGAGGAGGAGCGGCTTGCCAAGGAGGAGGCGCGCAGGCGAGCTGCAGAGCAGCGTTATGCGGAAAGTGAAGTCAAAGACGAAGAGCGTCGAAAGCGTAAGGAGGCGGAAGCCGCTGCCGCAGCTGCCCAAGCCCAGCAGGCCAAGCGTGACGCGCTGATTAAGAAAGTGGGTCTGACGGGTGATCCCGAGAGGTTCTGCGCGAGCATGCAGAACGTCTCGCCCAACCTGCGCCTGCAGGTGTTTCGTCCGGAAGATATTGAGCGTATGGCGGGCGTCACGCAGTCGGTGGACTCGGACCTTCACAAGCGCAATGAGTCCATCGGCCAGGCCCTGGAGCTGAAAGGACCTCTGCGCTTGGTTGGGTTACCGCGGTCATTCAAGGCGATGCTGGATCTGAAGGAGGCTCTCCCGCACTTTGGTGAAGTGATCGATTTCGTGGTGAACCATGTGGAGCTGCAAAAGCGCAGTCGGGAGCTCAACCCGGGCCGGCCCGCTGCGCGGCTCCCGCCCATGCTTTTAAATGGCCCACCTGGGGTCGGGAAAACCCATTTCTGCGAGGCACTGGCTGATGTCCTGGGCGTGCCTGTACGTCGCAACCCCATGGACCAGGCAGAGACTTCGGCAGCTTTGCTGGGATCGGACATGAGCTGGAGCAACTCACGATTCGGGCTGGTGTTCGAGTTGCTGGCACTGGGGGACTATGCCAACCCGGTGGTCATTCTGGACGAGTTGGATAAGGCCAATAGTACGAGCGTCTCTTCGGGAGTCCTGACCTCACCGACCTCGGTGCTCCACTCATTGCTGGAGCCGATATCAGCCGCGAGGGTGCGGGACATCAGTCTCAATCTGGAGATCGACGCGAGTCAGGTGTCCTGGATAGCCACTGCCAATTACCCGTGGCTTGTACCGGCAACGCTTCGATCCCGCATGAAAGAGTTCTTCATCTTCATGCCGGATGCAGAGCAGGCCATCCAGGTGGCGAGATCGGTAGTCAGAAGCGCATTGGCAAGTGTCGGAATGACGCTGGACCATGTGGACCGACAGCTCATCATCGCAGTGGCGCACTTGAGCGCCCGCGAGATTTACCAGGCGACGATCGAAGCAACCGCGGCGGCAGTTCGCCGAGGTGGTGTGAGGGTGCTGGTCGCTGATCTGCCTCGTGATCTGTTGGGCAGTCTTGAGGCTTATTCCACTACGAGTGCTTGGCTGCATTGAGGGGGCTCGTGACCCAAAACTGGAACCGACTCGCAAGGCTGAATTGACCCAGGCGGCCTGCCGGTAACTGCCCCTTGGCCCTGCCGGTTCTGAAGAAAGAAGATTCATTCTCGATATCGTCTACAAGGGAAGCCAATGTACCCCCATGTGCTTTGAAGCAAGGGCGGGTTGCGCTTGGAGCCTAGGCGGGGCCGGCGCGTTTGACTCAGGTTGTGAAGGCTGGTGGTTTCAGCAGTGTCAAGGTCGCCGCCCAAACCCCATTCAACCTCGTCCTGGAGGCCAAACCGTAAGGACTGCAAAGCCCGCCACATGTTTGCGATGTGAAGCGTGCAAAGTGCATTGCCGATTGAATGGGTGTGCTTGGCTCGTTGAGCGCTCGCAAGGATCCTGTGCGGTTATTCTGGAAACACGCGATACTCCCGCCCGCCCGGGTTTTCTGTTCACCTGTCTGTTCTCGACATGTCGTCCCGCTCCAAGACTGTAGTTCGCGCGTTCGTTGCGGCCATCAACGCTCAAGACTGGGCTGCGCTCGAACGTGTTGTTTCCCCGACCTTCACGAGGCACAGCACGGCCGCGGGCGCGATGGGCGTCAAGAGCGCTCGTGATCTGGTTCAGTACTTGCGCCAGGAGTTTGTGACCTTTCCGGACGCAGTCGAGTACATCGAGGACATCTTCGCCGATGAGGACAAGGTTGCGGTTCGCCATCGGTTTCGAGGGACGCAGACCGGACAGATGGGGCCGTTCCCCCCAAGTGGCAAGGTGATGGATGCCACCTACATCGCCATCTATCGGGTTGAGGGCGATCGCATTTGCGAAGCGTGGGTGGAGTGGGACAACTTGGCCGGTCTTAGACAGCTTGGTCACGCTCCCGATTGATGGATTTCCGTTGCCTAACGCCCATCTGACGGCAGCGCTCGCCGAAGGCCAGGCTGGTGTACTGGCTGCCTTGGTCGCTGTGATGGATGACGGCTTGCGGCTTGCGCTGGGTCAGCGCCACGTTGAGTGCCGAGAGCACCAGCTCGGCCGTCATGCGCTCGCCCATGATCGACGAGTACACGCGCGAGTGCCTGGCGATCGATGTGGCCGGCTCCATCCATTCGCGCCGGGTGGTGGAGGTGCTCTCTCGCCTGGTCAGCATCCACGGCGCGCCGCTGTTCATGCGTTCGGACAATGGCCCTGAATTCGTCAGCCATGCGATCCTGGAGTGGATCTCGCAGGCGGGTATCGCCACTGCCATGAGCGATCCGGGCAAGCCTTGGCAGAACGGCGCCGACGAGAGCTTCAACGGCAAGCTGCGCGATAAGTGTCTGTCCCTGGAGTGGTTCAGGTCACGCAGGGAAGCCGCGGTGATCATCGAGGCTTAGCGGCATCACTACAACACGGTGCGGCCCCACAGCAGCCTGGACTACCTCACCCCACACGAGTTCAAGCAGCATAGCCTGCACAATCCGCCCATTCCCAACCGAGCCGTCTTACAGGAATGATCGGGCCGAAAAAGTTGAGCAGGTCACGTCTTGCGGTGAACTGAGTAACGAGTCTTGCCCTAGAAGATCATGACAGTTGAGATTCGAATGTACGCCGTGCGACCTCAAGCTCAGGAAGCAACTTGTTCACCATGTCGTCCAGTGACATGCGCGATGTCGTAACCGATAGACTGATTGCAGCGACCAATTCACCACTCCCATTGCGTACAGGTACCGCAATCGATCGCAAACCCAACTCTAACTCTTGATCATTGACAGAGAAGCCGTACTTTCGAATCCAGCGTATGTCTTCAAGGATCGCTTCCGGCTCGGTCTTGGTGTGGGGTGTGAGTGCTGGTCTTGCCATGCGCCCAAGCCGGTAGGTGATCTCCACATCGCTGAGAGAGGACATCAGTACCCGTCCTGTGGCCGAGCAGTAGGCTGGCAGGCGCGCGCCAATCCCTAGCCCAAATGAAAGACTTCTCCGTCGCGTTGAACGAGCTACGAAAACGACGAACTGCGAGTCCAGCACGGCCAGCGATGCTGACTCGCGGGCCCGCTCACTGGTGAACTCGAGAATAGGCTGGGCGACCTTGGTGAGCGGAGTGGAGTGCACGTAGGCGTGCACGAGCCGCAATGTTCGCGGCTCTAGAGAGAACATTCGTCCATCGCAGCGCGCGTAACCCAGCTTCACCAGGGTCAGCAAAAGGCGGCGTGTGGACGCCTTCGAGTGGCCGGTGATTTCTGCCGCCTGGCTCAGCGTCATGGGCGCGTTGCTCACCCCGAAGGCCTCGATCAGCAACAGACCTTTCTCCAGGCCCATCACGTACTCCTTGTCGACGCCGTCGCGCACTTCACTGTCCATGCGGTCCTGCCTTTCCGTTTGTTTTGTTCGGTATGCGAAAACTTTACCGGATTTGGTTGACCTCGTGAAAGCCGAAAAATACAGTTATGTTCACTGAACGACAAATGGTTCGGTATTCGAACCACCAATGCCATGAATGCCCCTCATCCCGCCAGCACCCCGGAGACCGCTCCGCTGCGGTTCTGGCCGTCTCCCTCGCTCACGCGCATCCCCTATCGCGTGTACCAGGACCAGGACCTGGCTACCGCCGAGCAGCAACGCATCTTCGAAGGCGCGACCTGGAACTACCTCTGCCTGGAAGCCGAGCTGCCCCAGCCGGGTGACTTCCGCACCACCTTCCTCGGGCGCATGCCGGTGGTGGTGGCACGCGACACCGACGGCGAGATCTACGCCTTCGAGAACCGTTGCTCGCACCGCGGCGCACTCATCGTGCTGGAAGACAGTGGCCACGCCACGGACTTCCAGTGCGTCTACCACGCGTGGCGCTACGACTGCCAGGGCAACCTCAAGGGCATCGCCTTCCAGAACGGCGTCAACGGCCAGGGCGGCATGGACCCGTCCTTCTGCATGAAGAGCCACAGCCCGCGCAAGCTGCGCACGGCCGTCTACTGCGGCCTGGTGTTCGGCAGCGCCAGCGAGGACGTGCCCGACCTTGAGGACTACCTCGGTCCCGAGATCGCGCGCGGCATCGCCCGGGTGCTGCACAAGCCGGTGGAGGTGCTGGGACGCTTCAAGCAGGCCCTGCCCAACAACTGGAAGCTCTACGTGGAGAACGTACGCGATACTTACCACGCCAGCCTGCTGCATGTGTTCTTCACGACCTTCCGCCTCAACCGGCTGTCGCAGAAAGGCGGCGTGATCGTCAGCGAGTGCGGCGGCAACCACATCAGCTTCTCCGCCATCGACCCGGGCAGCGACAAGGGCCAGGACTACGACAAGGAAGAACTGCGATCCGAGAAGGACGACTTCCGTCTGGCCGACACCAGCCTGCTCAAGGGCGTGGACGAGTTCGGCGACGGCGTGACGCTGCAGATCCTCTCGGTGTTCCCGGGCTTCGTGCTCGCGCAGATCCAGAACACCATCGCCGTGCGCCAGGTGCTGCCCGAAGGTGTGGACAGCACCGCGCTCAACTGGACCTATCTCGGCTTCGCCGATGACACCCCCGAGCTGCGCACCATGCGCCACAAGCAGAGCAACCTGATCGGGCCGGCGGGCTTCGTCTCGATGGAAGACGGCGCGGTGGGCGGCTTCGTGCAACGCGGCATTGCCACCGCGCAAGACGACAACGCCGTGGTGGAAATGGGTGGCGAGAGCGTGCACACGCAGACCAGCCGCACCACCGAAGCCTCGGTGCGTGGCTTCTGGAAGGCTTACCGCGCCCACATGGAAGGTCCTTCGGCATGAGCGCGGTCATGAACAACACCATCGACACGCAAGCCGTGATGCAACTGAACGCGCACTACGCGCGCTGCATCGACAACGACCACCTGGAAGACTGGCCCGGCTTCTTCACCGAGGACTGCCTCTACCGCGTCACCACCGAGGACAACCACCGCCAGGGCCTGTCGGCTGCGCTGATCTACGCCGACTCGCGCGCCATGCTCGGCGATCGAATCCTCTCGCTGCGCCGGGCCAACGTGTACGAACGCCAGCGCTACCGGCACCTGCTCGGCATGCCGGCCCTGCTTGACGAAACGCCCCAGGGCCGCCATTGCGAAACACCGTTCCTCGTGTTTCGAATCATGCGCACCGGCGAAACCAGCGTGTTCGCCAGCGGACGCTACATCGACCGACTCGTCATCGACGCCGACGGCGAGTTGCGCATCGCGCAGCGCGACGTGGTGTGCGACAGCCACGCCATCGACACCCTGCTGGCGATTCCGCTGTGAGCATGTCCTACCGCATTCAGGTGGTCGGGCTCGACGAACCCATTGCCTGCGCAGAAGACCAGTCGGTGCTGGAGGCGGTGCGCCAGGCCGGCTGGGAGCTGCCCTATTCGTGCAACGCCGGTGTGTGCGCCAGTTGCAAAGGCCGTGTGCTGTCGGGCCGCGTGGCCCCGGGCCGCGCCGGCGACCACGCGCTCAGCGATGCCGAGCGCGCACAAGGGATGGCCCTGTTCTGCCAGGCCCGGCCCTTGAGCGACCTGGTCATCGAGCCGAGCAAGCTCACGCGCATCGATCCGCTGGCGCGCCGCCGCGTGGCCGCGCGCGTGATGCGGCTGGACTGGCTAGCCAGCGACGTGGTGCGCATGAAGCTGCGGTTCCCGGCGGGCGAGAAGGTGCGCTTTCAGGCCGGCCAGTACCTGCAGGTGCTGCTGCCCGATGGCCAGCGCCGCAGCTACTCGATGGCCAACCCACCGCACCAGAACGACGGTGCCGAACTGCACATCCGCGTGCTGCCCGATGGCGCGTTCTCGCAATGCCTCTCCGGCGGGCTTGCCGCGGGCGACACGGTCGAGGTGGAACTCCCGCACGGCGACTTCCACTGGCGCGAGCAGCACGAAGGACCGGTGGTGATGCTGGCCAGCGGCACCGGCTTCGCCCCCCTCAAGTCGATGCTGGAAGACGCGTTCCGCCGCGGCCTGCAGCGCGACATCAGCCTCTACTGGGGCGCGCGCACGCCGCGCGACCTGTACCTGCTGGATCTCGCGCGCGGTTGGGCGGCAACCCGCGGCATCCGGTTCGAGCCGGTGATCTCCGAACCCACCGCGGGCGACGGTTGGCAGGGGCGCACCGGTCTCGTGCACGAGGCGGTGCTGGCCGACCACGCCAGCCTGGCGGCGCATGTTGTGTACGCCTGTGGCGCACCGCCCATGGTGGCCGCCGCGCGCCACGATTTCACCGCCTTGCGCGGCCTTTCATCCGACGCCTTTTTCTGCGACGCCTTTGCCGTGGCCACGCGCCCCGCGGCCGCCCTCGCCGACTGAACCCACAGGAGACCCACGATGCACGCCAACCCCTATAGCGGAGTTCCCGTCAGCGACTTCGACCCTTACGACAGCGCCGTGCTGGCCAACCCCTACCCGCACTACGAGCGACTGCGCGAGGCGGGCCCGTGGGTGTGGCTGGAGCGCTATGGAGCACTGGCTGTCGCGCGCCACGAGCAGGTGCATGCGGTGCTGTCCAAGCCCGACCTGTTCTGCTCCAGCGCCGGCGTCGGTCTGGCCAACTTCCACACCGAAACGCCCTGGCGCAAGCCCAGCATCATCCTGGAGGCCGATCCGCCGAACCACGGCCGCACCCGCAAGGTGGTGGCTCGCGTGCTCTCGCCTGCCTCCATCGGCCGGCTGCGTTCCACCTTCGAAGCCGTGGCCGCGCGCATGGTCGATGAACTGGTGGAGCGCGGCTCCTTCGACATCGCCCGCGAGCTGTGCGAGGCCTTCCCGACCAAGTCCTTCGGCGATGCGGTGGGCCTGCCCGCCGAGGGACGCGAGCACCTGCTGCCCTACGGCGACATGGTGTTCAACGGCTTCGGTCCGATCAACGAACGCTTCCACGAGCGCATGAAGACCTCGGGCGAAGCGGTGAACTGGATCGCCCAGGTGTGCCGCCGCGAAGCGCTCACCACGGACGGCCTGGGCGCACAGCTCTACGCTGCCGCCGACGATGGCGAGATCACGCACGAAGAGGCAAGCATGCTGGTGCGCACGCTGCTCTCGGCCGGGTTGGACACCACGATCTTCACCCTCTGCAATGCCATGCTCAGCTTCACCGCGCATCCGGAGCAATGGGCGCTGCTGCACGAGAACCCCTCGCTGGCGCGCCAGGCACTGGAGGAAGTGTTGCGCTACGACCCGACCTTCCATTCCTTCTACCGCACCACCACGCAAGCGGTGGAGGTGGACGGCATCACGCTGCAGCCGGAACAGAAGGTGGCCGTGTTCATCGCATCGGCCAACCGCGACCCGCGCCGCTGGCCCGGCGCCGACACCTTCGACATCACCCGCCGGGCCACCGGCCACACCGGCTTCGGCGCCGGCATCCACGGCTGCGCCGGCCAGATGATGGCGCGCCTGGAGGGCGAGGTGCTGCTCACCGCGCTGGCGCGCCGTGTGGCCCGCATTCACCGCGAAGGCGAACCCGTGCTGCACTTCAACAACACCGTGCGCGGCCTCAAGTCCCTGCCTGTGTCGGTGGAGCCTTCGCTCGCCGCCGTTCACTGAACCGCCCATCCGCAGAACCCAAGGACACCCCCATGCCCAGCATCGTTTACGTTCAGCCCGACGGCTCGCGACAGACCATCACCGCCGACGTCGGCAGCACCGTCATGGCCACCGCCATGGCACATGGCGTTCCCGGCATCGTGGCCGAGTGCGGCGGATCGGCCATGTGCGCCACCTGCCACGTCTATGTCGACGAAGGTTCGCTCGCCGGTTTGCCGCCGGTCAGCGAGGTGGAGGACGCCATGCTCGCCAGTGCCGCGAGTGAACGGCGCGACAACAGCCGCCTCAGTTGCCAGCTGGTGCTTGCCCCGGGCATGGAAACGCTCGTGGTCAACATCCCCGAACGCCAGGTGTGATGGCCTCGCGCATCGTCATCGTCGGCACCGGTCAGGGCGGCTTCCAGCTCGCGGCCTCGCTGCGCGAAGCCGGGCATGAAGGACCCATCACGATGGTGGGCGATGAGCCCGGCCTGCCCTACCAGCGCCCGCCGCTGTCCAAGGCATTCCTCAAGGGCACCGTCACCGTCGAAGGGCTGCTTCTGCGGCCCGCGGCCCTCTATGAGCGCCTGCGCCTGGAGGTGCTGTCGCCCGTGCGCGTCGAGGCCATCGATCGCGCCGCACATTGCGTGCGCCTGAGCAATGGCCAGGCACTACCCTACGACCACCTGGTGCTGGCCACCGGGGCGCGCGTGCGCTGGCCCGATGTGCCCGGCGCCTCGCTCAAGGGCTTGTTCGGGCTGCGAACCCTGGCCGACGCGCAAGCCCTGCGCGAACGAATCGGGCATGCGCAGCGCATCGCCGTAGTGGGTGCGGGCTTTATCGGTCTCGAACTGGCGGCTGTGGCACGCGCTCTCGGGCGGGAGATAGATGTCATCGAAGCGGCCGAGCGGCCCTTGCAGCGCGCGCTGTCGGCGCGCATGGCACAGTACTTGAGCGATTGGCATGTGTCGCAAGGCGCGCGGCTGCATTTCGGTGCGCGGCTCGCGGGTTTTGAAGGCGGTCACGGCGACAATGGTCAGGTGCAGGCCGTGCAATTGGCCCATGGCGAACGCATTGCCGCCGATCTCGTGGTGATCGCGATCGGCGTTACGCCGAACGACCAGCTGGCACGCGACGCCGGCCTCGCCACCGACAACGGCATCGCGGTCGACGAACAACTGCTCACCGCTGACCCCGCAATCTCCGCGCTGGGCGACTGCGCAAACTTTCCCTGGCGCGGGGAGCGCGTGCGCATCGAATCGGTCCAGGCCGCGGTCGATCAGGCGCGTCACATCGCTGCCCGGTTGCGCAGCGGCACCGGCGCGGCCGGCGCACCGTACGACAAGCTGCCTTGGTTCTGGAGCGAGCAAGGCGCCTGCCGCCTGCAGATCGCCGGCCTGGCGCGCCCTGACGACGAGGCCCGGATCGACGGCGATCCGGACAGCGGCCGTTTCTCCGCGCAACGCTGGCGCGATGGCCAGCTCGTCGCGGTCGAATCCCTCAACGACCCCAGTGCCCACATGCGCGCGCGCAAGGCATTGACAGAGGCGACGCTCGCCCTCGCCTGAGTCCTCCCCTTCCCACCTCCCGCACTTCAGGAAAGACAAGACATGAGCAACCCCTCCCGCGTCATTGCGGTCACTGGCGGCGCCAGCGGCATCGGTTTCGCCTTCTCGAAGGCCCTGGCGCAAGCCGGCCACCGCGTGGTCATCGCCGACCTACGCGGCGCTGAAGACGCCGCACAACGCCTGGTTGCCGAAGGCCATCAGGCGATCGGCGCCGACACCGATGTGGTCAACCCGGTCGCCGTGCAGGCCATGGTCGACAAGGCGGTCAACACCTTCGGCCGGCTCGATGTGCTGGTGAACAACGCGGGTCTGTTCACCACGCTGGCGATGCGGCCGTTCGAGCAGATCCCGAACGAGGAATGGATGCGGGTGATGGAGGTCAACACCCTGGGGCCCTTCATGTGCGCAAAGGCCGCGGTGCCCGCGATGCGCCGCAACGGCTTCGGCCGCATCGTCAACATCGCATCGACCACGATCAACAAGGGCACGCCCAACCTGCTGCACTACGTGGCCAGCAAGGGCGCGGTCGTTGCCTTCACGCGCTCGCTGGCGCGTGAGCTGGGCAAGGACAACATCACCGTCAACGCCATCTCGCCCGGCTTCACGCTGAGCGACGGCGTGCTGCAGAACGACCTGCACAGCCAGATGGGCGACGTGGTGCGCAAGACCAGCCGGTCGCTGCAGCGCGACCAGGTGCCCGAAGACCTGGTGGGCGCACTGCTGTTTCTCGCCAGCGATGGCGCGGGCTTCATCACCGGCCAGACCATCGCCGTCGATGGCGGATCGGTCTTCATCTGAGCCAGCGAGCCAGTCCTCACATGACCGACACCGCCTACGGGCCCTCCTACCTCTACATCGACGGCGAGTTCATCACCGGTGGCGACCGCCGCCACCAGGACATCGTCAACCCCGCTACTGGCCAGCGGATCGGCTCGCTGCCGCACGCGCGCATCGATGACCTGGACCGTGCGCTGCAGGCAGCCCAACGCGCCTTCGCCACGTGGCGGCAGTCGTCGCCGCTTGAGCGATCGAAGATCCTGCGCCGTGTGGCCGAGCTCACGCGCGAACGCGCGCAGCAGATCGCACGAGAGCTCACGCTCGACCAGGGCAAACCCCTGGCCGAGGCCATGCTCGAGGTCAACACCTGCGCCGAACACGCGGAGTGGCACGCGGAGGAATGCCGCCGCATCTACGGCCGCGTGATCCCGCCGCGCCAGCCGCACGTGCGCCAGATGGTTCTGCGCGAGCCGGTGGGCGTGTGCGTGGCCTTCACACCCTGGAACTTTCCCTTCAACCAGGCCATCCGCAAGATGTGCGCCGCCATCGGCGCGGGCTGCACGTTGGTGCTCAAGGGACCGGAAGACTCGCCCAGCGCCGTAGTGGCACTGGCCCGCCTGTTCCACGACGCCGGCCTGCCGCCGGGTGTGCTGAACGTGGTCTGGGGCGATCCTGCGCAGGTGTCGCATCACCTCATCGCCTCGCCGATCTCGCGCAAGGTGTCGTTCACCGGTTCCGTGCCGGTGGGAAAACAGCTCGCCGCGCTGGCAGGCGCGCACATGAAGCGCATCACCATGGAGCTTGGCGGCCACGCGCCGGTGATCGTCTTCGAGGACGCCGACGTGGAGGCCGCGGCCCAGTTGCTCGCGCGCTTCAAGGCGCGCAACGCCGGGCAACTCTGCATTGCGCCCAGCCGCTTCTACATTCAGGAAGGCGTCTACGAACAGTTCCTGGAGCGCTTCACGGCCATATACGGCAGCCTCAAGGTGGGCGACGGGCTGGCCGAGAACACGCAGATGGGCCCGCTCGCGCATGCGCGCCGTGTCGATGCAATGGACGGCTTTGTGAGCGATGCCCTGGAACGGGGTGCCCGAGTGGCCTGCGGCGGCCAGCGCCTGCCGGGTGCCGGCCACTTCTTCCCGCCCACTGTGCTCACCGACGTGCCCGACGACGCGCGGGTGATGGTTGAAGAGTCCTTCGGCCCGCTGGCGCCTTTCACGCGCTTTCGGGACACCGACGAGGTGCTGCGCCGCGCCAATGCGCTGCCCTTCGGCCTCACGGGCTTCGTGTTCACCAACTCCATCAAGACCTCCACCCGCGTGGTCAACGACCTCGAGGTGGGTATGGTCAACGTCAACCACTTCGGCATCACGCTCGCCGAAACGCCCTTTGGCGGCGTCAAGGACAGCGGCATTGGAAGCGAGGGAGGCAGCGAAACCTTCGATGGCTACCTGATCACCAAATTCGTATCACAAGCCAGCCCGGCCTGACAGAACCCCCACACATAACGCTCTGGTCCGACCTCATCCCCCGGACCGGCCACGGCATCCCGTGCGCAATGGAGAGGGATGGTTTTGCCCTCAACTTCATGGAGACAACCTATATGTACCGAAGAACCGTTCTGAAGTCAGCCGCCATTGCGGCTACCGTCGGCGCGCCCGGACTGGGCGCCTTCGCACAGCAGACCGTGACGCTCAAGTTTCATACCTTCATGGCGCCAACGTCCAATGTGTATCTCAACGCACACAAAGCATGGATGGCCAAGGTCGAGCAATCATCGGGCGGGCGAATCAAGTTTGAAGGTTATCCGGCCATGCAGCTAGGCGGTACACCCCAGCAACTGTTCGACCAAGCTCGCGACGGCGTAGTTGACATCGTCTGGACGCTGGCGGGAAACACCCCAGGGCGCTTCCCGCGCACCGAGGTGTTCGAGTTGCCCTTCATGACCCACGACGCTGTTGGAGCTTCGCGTGCTGCCTGGGAGTATTTGCAGACCTACGCCGCTGGCGAATTCAAGGATGTGCAACCGTTGGCCTTTCACACGCACGGACCGGGCGTTCTGCACTCGCGCAGCAAGCCCATCCTGCGCGCGGCTGACCTTCGCGGTCTCAAGATGCGCGGCCCGACTCGCCAGGCCACCAAACTACTCAATGCCGCCGGTGCCACTGCGGTGGGCATGCCGCTGCCCCAGATTCCTGACGCCATCTCCAAGGGGGTCATCGACGGTGCGGCACTGCCATGGGAAGTGATTACCTCAGTGAAGATGCATGAGCTTGCGCAGCATCACAGCGAGTTCGCGCCGGGAAAGCCTGCTCTATACAACACCGCTTTCGTAATGGTGATGAACAAGGCACGCTACGCCTCACTACCCGCTGACCTGCGCAAGGTCATCGACGACAACTCTGGCGTCGAGACATCGGTATGGTTCGGAAAAGTGCAGCAGGACGTCGATCCTGTTAGTCGCAAGGCGGCAACCGACCGGGGCAATAAGGTGCACGTGTTCACAGATGCAGAGACGCAGGAGTTCATCAAACTCACCGGCGATATCGCTGCCGAATGGGTGCAGGATATGAACCGGCGTGGGGCCGACGGTGAGAGGCTGTTGGCAGGTGCGAGGGCACTAATCGCAAAGTACAAGCCCGCATGAGCGTCCCCAACCGCATTGCTCTGGCCTTGGGTGATCCCAACGGGATCGGACCGGAGATTGCGCTAAAAGCGCTGGCCGCCCAGCCTGCGGCCAGCCTGTTCCGCTTCACGGTGTTCGGTCCTGGGGATGTGTTGCATGCCACAGCGGAACGCCTAGGCATGACCAAATTGCTGGCATCAGTCCGCCATAAAGAGGCTGGCTCTTTGGACTCTGAATCGGCACGCCCAGGCGAGGTGAATGCAGCGGCTGGAGCCTCTGCAGTGGCAAGTGCAACAGCAGCCATTCTCGCGACGCAGGCCGGTGAATGCGATGCAGTCATTGCCTGCCCTCATCATGAGACGGCGGTTTCATTGGCGGGCATTCCATTTAGTGGCTATCCCTCGCTGCTTGCGCGTGTGTGCGGCCTAGCATCGAGCGAAGTGTTTCTGATGCTCGTGGGCGGTGGACTACGTATCGTCCATGTCACTCTGCATGAAAGCGTTCGCGATGCGCTCGATCGGTTGACGGTTGACTTGATCTGCGCGGCCACAAGATGCGGTGTTGCGGCTAGTGAGAGAATCGGCAGCGATCTGCTCACCGTTGGAATGTTCGGAATCAATCCGCACGCATCAGAGGGTGGTCTATTTGGCCCCGAGGACAAGGCCTTGACTGTTCCTGCAGTGAATAGGCTCCGTCAGGAAGGTTACTTGGTAAGCGATCCAATCGGCGCCGATGAGCTACTGAGTCGCCGCCAGCACGGTCTATACGTTGCGATCTTCCATGACCAGGGTCATATTCCAGTCAAACTTCTTGCCCCTAAAGGTGCAAGCGCCCTGAGCATTGGTGCTGACGTTGTGCTGTCAACTGTTGGGCATGGCAGTGCAATGGACATTGCGGGCGCTGGTGTTGCAGATCCCACAGCGCTATTGCGAACTATCGACCTGCTTAGCGCGACCGGTACGCATCATCCTCTGTAACAGAAAGATCTCCACATTGGGACTCACCGTTGAAGTGCCAGCGAGCATCGGCGTTTGATGGGATGACAAAGACCACGGATGCTGCTGGGCATAGTGTTCTCGCCAGCCATACCCCAGATCAAACCCAACGGACGTTGATGCAATATGGGTTGCAGCCTTGGAGTTGGAGTTGATGTTGCCCAGGGCGCTGGCACCCCGGTTGCAGGCACAACTGGTTCAGGTTCGCGCTGTGTGGGATTCGGACGTATCCACGACCATG
>CALRSR020000018.1:0-63035 GCA_943370825.1 Allobosea thiooxidans
TTGACCACCTGCAGGTTGCTCAGACTGACATTGCCGCGCTGCCTGGGCAGACAGTGCTCGATGGTGGCGAATTGTTCGGGCGTGATTTCCATACCCGAGAGTGTCTGTCGCCGGCTTAGTAATTGCTATTAGTGTTAACACGCCCTAGCAGCTGCCCAAGATCAACCTGTTCAAGATCGACGACGCCTTCGGCGGCTGGACCCAGGCGTCCAAGGTGCACTTCGCCGACGGCGGCACCTTCGACCAGATCTACACCCGCAAGTGATGGGGCGATCGACGGGACAACCGACCGTGCAGCCCATCGTCATCGTGCCCGGCTGGCGCAATTCCGGGCCCGGCCACTGGCAAAGCCTGTGGGCCGAACAGCTGCCCAACGCACGGCGGGTGGAACAGGACGACTGGGTGTCTCCCCGGCGGGAAGCCTGGGTGGAGCGGGTCACGCAGACCGTGACCGAAGCCGCTGCCCAGGGCGGACCGGTGGTGGTGGTCGCCCACAGCCTGGGCTGCATCGCCACCGCGCACCTGCCGCCGGCCGTCATGCAGCACATCGGCGCGGCCCTGCTGGTGGCCCCGGCCGACCCGGAGCGCCGGGGCATCCTGGCCGACTTTGCGCCGGTGCCCTACCAGCCACTGCCCTTCCGCAGCCTGGTGGTGGCCAGCAGCAACGACCCCTTCTGCCCGGTCCGTCTGGCCGGCGCCTATGCCCGCGCCTGGGGCAGCGAGTTCGTGCGGCTGAACAACGCCGGCCACATCAATGTGGACTCGGGCCACGGACCGTGGCCGCTGGGCCTGGGTCTGCTGCAGTCGCTGCTGGCGCCGCTGCCGACACCGCCGCGCAAGGAGGCCACTCATGCCTGACGGTCATATGGAAACAAGAAATCTGTCGTTTGTGATCTGAAGGCTCACACCCAGAATCCACACCCTTCCCGAACCTGCCCCCACCCCACCGCCCAACCCGCCATGAACACCGCCCTCCGCTCCACCCTGGCCGCTCTGGCCTTCGGCATCGCCGGCATCGCACAGGCCCAGACCACCCTGCTCAATGTCTCGTATGACGTGTCCCGCGAGTTCTACAAGGACTTCAACGCCGCCTTCGCGGCCCACCACAAGAAGACCACCGGCCAGGACATCACGCTGAACCAGTCGCATGCCGGCTCGAGCGCACAAGCCCGCGCCGTGGCCGACGGCCTGGAAGCCGATGTGGTGAGCTTCAACACCACCACCGATGTCGACTTCCTGGCCGACAAGGGTGTGGTGGCCAAGGACTGGCGCCAGAAATTCCCCAACAACGCCGCCCCCACCACCAGCACCATGCTGTTCCTGGTGCGCAACGGCAACCCCAAGAACATCAAGGACTGGCCCGACCTGATCAAGCCCGGCGTGCAGGTGGTGGTGGTCAACCCCAAGACCGGCGGCAACGGCCGCATGGCCTACCTGGCCGCCTGGGGCTATGTGCGCAGCACCGGCGGCACCGACGAGCAGGCCGCCGAGTTCGTGAGCAAGCTCTACAAGAACGTGCCGGTGCTGGCCCGTGGCGGTCGTGATGCCACCGGCGTCTTCCTGCAGCGCAACATCGGCGACGTGCTGGTGACCTTCGAGTCCGAGGTGGTGTCGGTCGATCGCGAGTTCGGCGCCGGCAAGGTCGATGCCATCCACCCCAGCGCCAGCATCGTGGCCGAGAACCCGGTCGCCGTGGTCGAGCGCACCGCCGCCAAGAAGGGCAGCGGCGCCCTGGCCAAGGCTTACCTCGATTACCTCTACAGCCCCGAAGGCCAGGAGATCGCAGCCAAGCACAACATCCGCCCGCGCAACGAGGCGGTGCTGAAAAAGTACGCCAGCGCCTTCAAGCCGATCAAGCTGTTCACCGTGGAGCAGTACTTCGGCTCGCTGGCCGAGGCGCAGAAGGTGCACTTCAACGACGGCGGCAAGTTCGACGCCCTCTACACCAACCGGTAAGCACCCCCGCCGCGCTGCGCGCGACCCCCTCCAGGGGGCGCTGCCCACGGACCGGCACAGCCGGATCCGTGGCAGCCCTCGCATCAGGACCCCTTCATGCACACCGCCACACTTCCTGCCAGCACAGCCCCTGCGGGCCGACGCGCCACGCGGCGCGTGCTGCCGGGCTTCCACCTCACGCTCGGGTACACGCTGTTCTACCTGTTCCTGATCGTGCTGATTCCCCTGTCGGCACTGCTGTTCAAGACCTTCTCGCTGACCTGGGTGCAGTTTGTGGAAGCCGTCACCTCGCCGCGCGTGATGGCCTCGTACCGGCTGACCTTCGGCGCCTCGCTGATCGCTGCGGTGTTCAACGTGTTTGCCGGCCTGCTGGTGGCATGGGTGCTGGTGCGCTACCAGTTCCCGGGCAAGAAGATCGCCGACGCCCTGGTGGACCTGCCGTTTGCCCTGCCCACCGCCGTGGCCGGCATCTCGCTGACCGCGCTGCTGGCCGGCAACGGCTGGATCGGCCAGTACCTGGAGCCGCTGGGCATCCAGCTGGCCTTCCAGCCGGCCGGCGTGGTGATCGCCCTCATCTTCATCGGCCTGCCCTTCGTGGTGCGCACGGTGCAGCCGGTGCTCGAAGACGCCGAGAAGGAACTCGAAGAAGCCGCCATGTGCCTGGGCGCCACCCGCTGGCAGACCTTTGCCCGCGTCATCCTGCCCACCATCGGCCCGGCCCTGCTGACCGGCTTTGCCATGGCGTTTGCCCGCGCGGTGGGCGAATACGGCTCGGTGATCTTCATTGCCGGCAACGTGCCCATGGTGTCCGAGATCACGCCGCTGATCATCATCGGCAAGCTCGAGCAGTACGACTACGCTGGCGCCACCGCCGTGGCCACCGTCATGCTGGGCATTTCCTTCATCCTGCTGCTGATCATCAACGGCCTGCAGGCCTGGCAGCGCCGCCGCTCGGGAGCCCCGGCATGAGCATCAAGACCACCGAATCGCGCGCGGTGCGCATCACCCTGGTGGCACTGGCCCTGGGCTTCATGGCCCTGTTCCTGGTGCTGCCGCTGGCCGCCGTGTTCACCGAGGCACTGCGCAAGGGCTGGGGCGCCTACCTCGAGGCGCTCAAGGAACCCGACGCCTGGGCCGCCATCCGCCTGACCCTCATCACCGCCGCCATCGCGGTGCCGCTCAACCTGATCTTCGGCGTGTCGGCGGCCTGGGCCATTGCCAAGTTCGACTTCAAGGGCAAGGCCTTCCTGACCACGCTGATCGACCTGCCGTTCTCGGTCTCGCCGGTCGTGGCAGGCCTGATCTATGTGCTGGTGTTCGGCGCCCAGGGCTGGCTAGGCCCGTGGCTGGCCGAGCACGACATCCGGATCATCTTCGCGGTGCCCGGCATCATCCTGGCCACCACCTTCGTGACCTTTCCCTTCATCGCACGCGAGCTGATCCCGCTGATGCAGGCCCAGGGCAACGAGGAGGAGCAGGCCGCCCAGGTGCTGGGCGCCAGCGGCTGGCAGACCTTCTGGCTCGTCACCCTGCCCAACATCAAGTGGGGCCTGCTGTACGGCGTGATCCTGTGCAACGCGCGGGCCATGGGCGAGTTCGGCGCGGTGTCGGTGGTCTCGGGCCACATCCGCGGCCAGACCAACACCATGCCGCTGCACGTGGAAGTCCTCTACAACGAGTACCAGTCGGTGGCGGCCTTTGCCGTGGCCTCGCTGCTGGCCCTGCTGGCCATCGTCACCCTGGTCATCAAGAGCGTCATCGAATGGCGGCACGAGCGCGAACTGCGCGCCGCCGCCGAGCTGCCGCCGGAGCGTCCGTCGCCGGCCACCCTGATCCTGAAGGAAGCGCCATGAGCATCGCCATCCAGAACATCT
The DNA here is from genome assembly GCA_943370825.1 of Allobosea thiooxidans. Taxonomy (GTDB): domain Bacteria; phylum Pseudomonadota; class Gammaproteobacteria; order Burkholderiales; family Burkholderiaceae_C; genus Hydrogenophaga. The sequence goes on from CALRSR020000018.1 coordinate 3,831, forward strand.
CCAAGCATTTCGGCACTTTCCATGCGCTGAACAACATCAACCTGGACATCGGCTCGGGCGAGCTGCTGGCCCTGCTGGGTCCTTCGGGCTGCGGCAAGACCACGCTGCTGCGCATCATCGCCGGCCTGGAGACGGCCGACGCCGGCAGCATCCTGTTCAGCGGCGAGGACGCCACCGACAAGCATGTGCGCGAACGCGGCGTGGGCTTCGTGTTCCAGCACTATGCGCTGTTCCGCCACATGACGGTGGCCGACAACGTGGCCTTCGGCCTGCGGGTCAAGCCGCGCCGCGAGCGCCCGAGCGAAAAGCAGATCCAGGCCAAGGTGCATGAACTGCTGAGCCTGGTGCAGCTGGACTGGCTGGCCGACCGCTACCCCTCGCAGCTCTCGGGTGGCCAGCGCCAGCGCATCGCCCTGGCCCGCGCGCTGGCGGTGGAGCCGCAGGTGCTGCTGCTCGACGAACCTTTCGGCGCACTCGACGCCCAGGTGCGCAAGGAACTGCGCCGCTGGCTGCGCCGCCTGCACGACGAGCTGCATGTGACCAGCATCTTCGTCACCCACGACCAGGAGGAAGCCCTGGAAGTGGCCGACCGCGTGGTGCTCATGAACCACGGCCGCATCGAACAGGTGGGCAGTCCGCGCGAGGTCTGGGAACACCCGGCCACCCCGTTCGTGGCCAGCTTCCTCGGCGGCGTGCCCCTGGTGGGCGACGGCACCCGGCCGCTGCGCCCGCACGAGCTGCAGGTGCAGCGCCATGTCCCCGGACAGCCGGTACCGGCCGGCGCGGTCACCGCCACCCTGCGCCGCGCCCTGGTGCTCGACCCGGTGGTCCGGCTGGAGCTGGAGCCCTCGCACGGCGAGCGCGAACTCATCGAGGCCCGGCTGGCCACGGCTGCCTTCCACCAGCTCGGCCTGCGCGAAGGCGATGCGGTGCTGGTGAGTCCGAGGAACTCTGTCGGACAATCACAGTCTGTGGAGGCATGAACCACGGAGAAACCGCATGAAGACCCTCATCTGGGCCGCCTTTGCCCTGCTGGCGCTGATCTGGACCGGTCTGGCCGCCCTGTCGGCCGGACTGGCGCAGTGGCTGATCGGGGCCGTGGCCTCGGGTGAGGCCACCCAGGCCGCCACCACCATCGGCCAGTGGCCGATCCCGGCCTGGGCTGCACTGTGGATCGACCCGGCCTGGATCCAGGGCCTGCAGCTCATGTGGCTGGATGTGGTGCAGTGGCTCTCGCAGGTGCTGCCGTCCATCGACGGTCTGGGCGGCTGGGTGAGTGCCCTGGTGTGGATCGGCTGGGGCATCGGCCTGATCACCCTGCTGGTGGTCTGCGGTGGGCTGCACTGGCTGAGCAGCCGGGTGTCCGGCCCGCGCCCGGCATGAGCGAACCCCTGGCGCGCCGGCTGCGCGAAGCGGCCGACCAGCATGCGCAGTCGCCCGACCTGAAGCTCAATGTGCGCGAGCTGGTGCAGCTGCACGGCGACGCCTCCACCGCTGTGCTGCTGATGCTGATGTCGGCGCTCACCGTCATCCCGATTGCCGGCGCCGGCACCGTGCTGAGCTTTGCCATCGTCGCGCTGGCCTGGGCCTGGCTGCGTGGCCACGACGAATTCCCCCTGCCCCGCCGCGTGGGCGACCTGACCCTCAACGAGACCTGGACCCGGCGCTGCCTGCACGGCCTGGCCTGGACCTACGAGCGCGCGCACCGCTGGCTGCGTCCGCGCTGGGCGGTGTGGAGCCATGGCGGCACCCGGGTGCTGTGGAGCGGCTGGATCGTGCTGATGGCCGGGGTCATCTTCCTGCCGCTGCCCTTCGGCAATGTGCTGCCCAGCATCAGCCTGATCCTGCTGAGCCTGGGCTGGATGGCGCGCGACGGCATCGCCCTGCTGGCCTCCAGCGTGGTGGGCGTGGCCGCCCTGGCCTACACCGCCTCGCTGGGCCATGTGGCGCTGGACCTGTTGAACAGCGGTCTGGAGCGCGTGCGCCCCTGGCTCGGCATGTGACCTGCCGTGTGACCGGCGCCGGGTGGTCGCCGCCTAAAATCGCGGCTCCCTCCGACGGACCGCCCGCTTGACCGCCTCCACCTCCACCGACCTGCTGCCGCTGTATGTCGATCTCGACGGCACGCTCACGCCCAGCGACACGCTGCACGAGTCGGTCATGCGGCTGGCGCGGCAGACCCCGCTGACGCTGCTGCAGCTGCCGCTGTGGCTGGCCGGCGGCAAGGCCGCCCTCAAGCGGCAGCTGGGCGACCATGTGACACCCGACCCGGCCACCCTGCCCTGGCGGGACGACCTGATCGAGGTGCTGCGGGCCGAACGCGCCAGGGGCCGCACCGTGGTGCTGGCCAGCGCCTCCGACGTCCGCACCGTGCGCGCCGCGGCCGAGCACCTGGGCTGCTTCACCGATGTGCTGGGCACCGAAGCCGGTGGACCCAACCTGAGCCGTACCGCCAAGCGCCAGGCCATCGAACGGCACGCGCGCGGCCTGGGCTTCGAGCGCTGGGCCTATGTGGGCAACAGCCGCGACGACCTGCCGGTGTGGGACGGCGCGGCCGAAGCCTGGGCGGTGAACGCTCCGGCCAACGTGCTGCAGGCGCTGCGTGCCGACCATCCGCAGGCCCGCGTGTTCGCCCGCGAACCGCTGTCGCTGCGCACGGTGCTCAAGGCCATCCGCCTCAAGCAGTGGGCCAAGAACGCGCTGATCTTCGTGCCGCTGCTGGCGGCCCATTCGATGGAACCGCAAGCCTGGCTGCAGGCGCTGCTGGCCTTCGTGGCTTTCGGCCTGTGCGCCTCGGCCACCTACCTGGTCAACGATCTGCTGGACCTGCCCAGCGACCGGGTGCACCGCATCAAGCGCCACCGACCGCTGGCAGCCGGCCGCATGGGCATTGCCACCGCCGTGGTGCTGGGGCTGGTCATGCTGGTGGCGGCCTTCGTGCTGGCGGCGTCGGTGTCGGCCGGTTTCACTGCGCTGCTGCTGCTCTACACCGTGACCACGCTGGCCTATTCGGTGCGCCTCAAGCGCCTGGCGCTGATCGACGTGCTGGTGCTCTCCGCCCTGTACACACTGCGCATCGGCGCGGGGGCGGTGGCCACCGGGGTCGATCTGTCCAACTGGCTGCTGGCCATCTCCATCTTCCTGTTCCTGAGCCTGGCGCTGGTCAAGCGCTGCGCCGAACTGGAAGAGCTGGTGGACGACAGCACCATCCTGGCGCCGGGGCGCGGCTACCAGGCCAGCGACCTGCCCTCGCTGCGCGCCATGGGGCTGTCGGCCGGCTTCATGGCGGTGCTGGTGCTGTCGCTCTACATCGACAGTCAGAACAGCCGCGCGCTCTACGCCCACCCCGACTGGCTGTGGGCCGCCGCACCGGTGCTGCTGCTGTGGCTCATGCGCATCTGGCTCAAGACCGGCCGGCGCGAGCTGGTCGGCGAAGACCCGCTGCAGTTCGCCCTGCGCGACCGCTTCAGCTGGCTGACCCTGCTGGCCATGGGCCTGATCGGCACGCTGGCCACCCACGGCCTGCCCCACCTCTCCTGACGCCTGGAGCCCGCGCATGAAGACCCTCCCCCTGGCCCTGGCCGTGTTCTGCGTGCTGCTCTCGTCGGCCGCGCAGCTGGTGATGAAGCGCGGCATGGCAGTCGGCTCCGGATCGGCCGGCGCCGATGTGGCCGGCACCTACCTGCACGCACTGTCCAGCCCGCTGGTGTGGCTGGGCCTGGGCCTGTACGGGGCCAGCGCGGTGCTGTGGCTGTGGGTGCTCTCGCGGCTGGACGTGAGCCTGGCCTACCCGCTGGTGAGCCTGGGCTTCGTGGTCACGCTGGTGCTGGGCATCACCTGGCTGGGCGAGCCGTTTTCCTGGACCCGGCTGGCTGGCTGCGGCCTGATCGTGGCGGGCGTCTGGCTGCTGGCACTCGATGCCTGAAGGACCCCGGTCGATGCCCCTGAACGACACCTCGCTCCCCGCCGCCCGCCGGCTGTTCGCGCTCACCTTCGTCGGCACGCTGCTGCTCAAGCTGCTGCTGGCCGCCACCTTCCCCATGAGCGGGGACGAGGCCTTCTTCTACCAGTGGGGCGTGTTCCCGGCCTGGGGCTACTCCGACCACCCGCCCATGGTGGGCTGGCTGATCGCGCTGCTGCGACTGGCCGGCGACTCGCCCCTGGTGCTGCGCAGCGCCACGCTGCTGGTGACCAGCCTGATCGCGCTGGGCATCGTCGATGTGCTGCGCCGCCACCTGCCCGCCGCGCGCGAGAGCAGCGCCTGGCTGGCCGGCGCGGTGTACCTGGCGATGCCCTGGAGCTGGATGTTCGTGCTGGTCACCACCGACACGCCCCTGATCCTGTTCATGGCGCTGTCGGTCTGGGCCTATTTCCGGGCCGATGCCGCCACCGCTGCGTCGGCCCGCTGGTACCTGCTGTGCGGCGTGCTGCTGGGGCTGGCCTTCCTGTCCAAGTACTTCGCAGCCCTGCTGGGTTTTGCCTATGCGGCCCATGCCTGGGGCTGGCGGCGCGAGCGCGCCTGGGCGCCCTTCGTGGTGTTTGCAGGGGCGCTGCCCGGCATCGCGCTGAACATCGGCTTCAACGCCTTCCACGGCTGGAGCAACGTGATGTTCAATGTCTTCAACCGCAATGAAGGCTCGGCCTGGTCGTGGCGCACCGTGGCCACCTACCTGGGCATGGCGGCTTACCTGCTCACGCCCTGGCTGCTGTGGCAAGGCGCCCGCGCCCGGGGTGCCGACGGCGTGTCGCCCCGGGCGCTCAAGGTGGCGGCCGTGCTGTGGATGTTTCCGCTGGCGCTGTTCCTGTTGGTGAGCCTGCGCCGCACCGTGGGCCTGCACTGGGTGCTGGGCTTCGTGCCGGTGTTCGTGGTGTGGGCCGGCCTGCGCCTGCCGGCACCGGCGCTCAAGACGTCGTGGTGGGCCACGCTGGCCCTGTCGGTGCCGCACCTGCTGGCGGTGGGCCTGATCGCCTGGGCGCCGCTGGCCTGGTGGACCCACGCGCCGCTGGATCGGCTCTACGACCGCGCGGTGTTCCTGCGCGAGACGCCGGCCATCGTGGCCGCGCTGCAGTCGGACCTGCCGGCCGGCGCCACGCTGATGGCCCGCACCTACAACCCGGCTGCCATGCTGGCCTACCACCACCGGCAGTACGTTCCGGTGTTCGGGCCGGGTCGCCACCATGCGCGGCAGGATGACCAGATCATCGACTTCCGCCGCTACGACGGCCAGCCGATCCGCGTGTTCCTGTACGACGAGCCGGTGCGCGCCGACTTCGAGCCCTACTTCGACCGCATCAGCGTGCAGCGCCTGAGCCTGCATGGTGTGGACTTCTGGGTGGTCGATGGCCAGGGCTTCCGCTTCCAGCCGTTCCGCGACCAGGTGCTGGCCCAGGTGGCCCGCGACTTCCACGACATCCCGGCCTGGCTGCCGGTGCGGGGCAACCCGTTCTGCGAGCGTTACGGCTTTGCCGACTGTTCCCCGGGACGGACCACCGGGCGCTGAACCGGAGGGACTTCAGTCCACCACGAATGGCACCCGCCGCGCCACGCCGCAGGTGAGTTCATAGGAGATGGTGCCGGCACTCGCCGCCACCTCGTCGGCGGTGAGCACCGTCTGTGGCTGCACCTGGCTGCGGCCCCACATCACCGCCTCGCTGCCGATGCCGGCACCCGGGAGGTCCGTCAGGTCCACGGTGATCATGTCCATGCTGACCCGGCCCACGATGCGGCTGCGTTGCCCGTCGATCAGCACCGGGGTGCCGGTGGAGGCGTGGCGCGGGTAGCCGTCGGCGTAGCCGCAGGCCACCACGCCGATGCGCATGGGTTGTTCGGCGGTGAAGGTGGAGCCATAGCCCACGGTGTCGCCCGCCTGCAGCTGCTGCACGCCGATCACCCGGGTGGCCAGGGTCATGGCCGGCTGCAGGTTCCAGTGGGCCGCCGTGTGCTCGGGATGGTCGGGCGCGCCACCGTAGAGCGAGATGCCCTCGCGCACCCAGTCGGCCGCCAGGGTCTGCACGCCTTCCCCGCGCAGCGGGCGGTTGGCGTGGCGCAGGATGGCCGCGCTGTTGCACAGGGTGCGCTCGCCCGGCAGGTCGGCCGTGACCTGCTCGAACACCGCCAGCTGGTGGTCGATGCCGCGCGGGCCGTCGGCATCGCTGAAGTGGGTCATGAGCGAAATCTCGTCCACCTGCGGCAGGGCATTCAAGCGGGTCCAGGCGCTGCGGTAGGCATCGGGCGTGAAGCCCAGCCGGTTCATGCCGGAGTTGAGCTTGAGGAAAACGCGGTGCGGCGCCTGCGTCTTGTGCGCGGCCAGCCAGTCGATCTGCTCGGTGCAGTGCACCGCGTGCCACAGGCCCAGGCGGGAGCACAGCTCCAGGTCGCGCGGCTCGAACGTGCCTTCGAGCAGCAGCACCGGGCCGCGCCAGCCCAGGTCGCGGATGCGCTGTGCCTCGTCCAGATCCAGCAGGGCAAAGCCGTCGGCGCCGCGCAGGGCCTCGAAGGCGTTCTCGATGCCGTGGCCGTAGGCGTTGGCCTTGACCACCGCCCAGACCCGGGCGTCGGGGGCGCAATCGCGGGCGCGTTGCAGGTTGTGGCGCAGGGCGGCGGTGTGGATGGTGGCGGAGATGGGACGCGGCATGGGTCGGCAGGCAGGAGGGGCACGTGGAGAAGCCCGAGGGGGCCGTGCTATAACCCCCGGATACATCCGGAGACAATCGGTTTGCTCGCCACACTGTGGCATAAAACGCCGGCCCAGACCGGTGGGCGCCGTCCCCAGCCGCGGACCTGACAACCCAAATCATTGCCATGAAGCGCGGCTTCTACACCATCATGACGGCGCAGTTCTTCAGCTCCCTGGCTGACAACGCGCTGTTCGTGGCCGCCATCGAGCTGCTGCGTTCCCGCCAGGCGCCCGAGTGGCAGAGCGCCGCCCTGGTGCCCCTCTTCGCCTTCTTCTACGTGGTGCTGGCGCCCTTCGTGGGCGCCTTTGCCGACGCCAGGCCCAAGGGCCAGGTGATGTTCATCAGCAACGCGATCAAGATCGTGGGCTGCCTGCTGATGCTCTTCGGCACCCACCCGTTGCTCGCCTACACCGTGGTGGGCCTGGGTGCAGCGGCCTATTCGCCGGCCAAGTACGGCATCCTCACCGAGCTGCTGCCGCCCTCGCAGCTGGTCAAGGCCAACGGCTGGATCGAGGGCCTGACCATCGCCTCCATCATCCTGGGCGTGCTGCTGGGCGGCCAGCTGGTCGGCCCGATGCTGTCGGCCCTGCTGCTGTCCATCGACCTGCCGGGCTTCGACACCCACATTGATCTGCCGGCCGAGGCCGCGATCGCCACCCTGGTGTTCGTCTATGCCGCCGCAGCGGCTTTCAACCTGCGCATCCCGCTGACCGGCGTCACGCCGCGCCCCATGCCGGCCAACCCGCTGGCGCTGCTGCCCGATTTCTGGCGCTGCAACATGCGCCTGTGGCGCGACCGTCTGGGCCAGATCTCGCTGGCCACCACCACCCTGTTCTGGGGGGTGAGCGGCAACCTGCGCTACATCGTGCTGGCCTGGGCGGCGGCGGCACTGGGCTACGGCACCACGCAGGCCTCGGGTCTGGTGGGCGTGGTGGCCATCGGCACCGCCGTGGGCGCGGTGATCGCCTCCATGAAGATGCGCCTGGACCAGGCCACCCGCGTCATGCCCCTGGGCATCGGCATGGGCCTGCTGGTGATCCTGATGAACTTCATCGACAACGTCTGGGTGGCCGCGCCTTTCCTGGTGCTGCTGGGTGGCCTGGGCGGTTTCCTGGTGGTGCCCATGAATGCGCTGCTGCAGCACCGGGGCCACAACCTCATGGGCGCGGGCCGGTCGATCGCGGTGCAGAACTTCAACGAACAGGCCTGCATCCTGGGGCTGGGCGCCATGTATGCCGCCTCCACCGGCATGGGTCTGTCGGCGTTTGCCGCCATCACCGCCTTCGGCGTGCTGGTGGCCGGCACCATGTGGCTGATCGCCAAGTGGCACCAGCACAACCAGCAACACCATGCGGTGGAGCTGGAGCGGCTGCTGGAGATCGCCCGCCGGGACGACCTGCACGGCTGAACCCGTGCATCTGCCGATGACGCACGGCTGAACCCGTGCGTCAGAACTCGCCGAAGTTCGTCGCCTGGAACCCGCCCTCTTCGGCCAGGTCGTGCCGCACCAGCAGGCGCTGCAGCTCGCCCTCGGACACCGAACGCGACAGGTAGGCGTCGGCGCCGGCCAGACCGGCCTTCATGCGCTCCATGCTGCCCACCGTGGTGGCGAACATCACCACCACCGGGGTCTGCGGCTTGCGCTGCTTGGCCATGCGGCACAGGGCCAGGCTGTCGGGCTCGCCCAGCACGCGGTCGATCACCACCAGCCGATAGGGATGGGCGTTCATCATGGCCTGGGCCTGCTGCGGTTCGCGGCACCAGTCCATCTCCAGCCCGTACTGGCGGAATCGCTTGAGCAGGATGCGGCCCTCCACCAGGCTTTGTGCGACCAGCAGCGCCTCGCCACGGGGCACCTCCGGCATGACGCTGCTCTGGGGGTGGAAGCGGGACTGCAGCGCCTGGGGCGGCATGACGTCGGTGTTCACGAACTCCCGTGGCGACATCACGTCGGTGCTGGCGAACTCGCGCGGGGGCTGGGTCTCGGGTTCCGGCACGAACTGCGGCTCGATCTGCAACGGCGCCGGCGGGTTCATCACCGCGTCCATGGCGCCCAGCAGCGGCACCAGCCTGACCGGACGCGCCTGCAGTGGCCAGCCGGTGCCGCCGTCGGCCTGGCCGATCAGCATCACCTTGGCCGGCAGGGCAGCGCGGCGCACCGCACCGATGGCCCGGGGGTGGTCGGCGTTGACCAGCAGCAGGTCGGCGGTGCGCGGCTCGTCCTGCACCACATAGGCGGGCGGGCGGCGGGCAGCCATGCGGAAAAACGACGACAGCGTGGTCACCTCGGCCGGGGGGAACCCCACCAGCGCCACGGTGTACTGAAGCGGCACGGAATGTCTCCTGGTGTGGGCGACCCTGCGGGCCACCTAACTATCCCCAGGGAGTATGCCGTGCCGGACCGCCGGCTACTACGATGGTGTCACTTTTGCCGGCAACCCGGCGCGCGCACGCCACACTCAGGAGCCTTCCATGCCCACCATCCACGACTTCGAAGCCACCACCATCGACGGGCGCACCGTCTCGCTGGGCGAGTTCAAGGGCAAGCCCCTGCTCATCGTGAACACGGCCAGCGCCTGCGGCTTCACGCCGCAGTTCGGCGGTCTGGAAGAGCTGCACCGCACCTACGGCGAGCGCGGCCTTGTGGTGCTGGGTTTCCCGTGCAACCAGTTCGGCAGCCAGGACCCGGGCAGCAACGAGGAGATCGCCACCTTCTGCCAGCGCAACTTCGGCGTGAGCTTTCCCATGATGGCCAAGATCGATGTCAACGGGGCGGATGCCCACCCGCTGTACCGCTGGCTCACCGCCGAGGCACCGGGCCTGCTGGGCAGCAAGGCCATCAAGTGGAACTTCACCAAGTTCCTGGTCGGGCGCGACGGTCAGGTGATCCGCCGCTATGCGCCGCAGGACGCGCCGGCGAAGCTGGCGGCCGACATCGAGGCTGCGCTGGCCGCCTGACGCGGGACTGCCGCCTCAGAGCCAGCGCAGCAGCAGCCCGCCCAGCAACGGCAGGGCCACCGCGCTGAACAGAGCGCTCAGGCCCATGGCCAGACCGGCGAAGGCGCCCATCTCGTCGCTCACCTGAAACGCCCGCGCCGTGCCGATGCCGTGGGCCGCCGTGCCCAGGGCAAAGCCGCGCACCGTCGGGTCGTGGATGCGCATGGCATTGAACAGGCTGCGGGCGCTGGCCGCGCCGATGATGCCGGTGGCGGCCACCAGCACCGCCGTGAGGGACGGGATGCCGCCGATCTTCTCGGCGATGCCCATGGCCACCGGCGAGGTGACCGACTTGGGCGCCAGCGAGGCCAGGGTGGCGCGCGAGGCGCCCAGCGCCCAGCCCACCAGCACCGCGCTCACCGCTGCGGCCACCGAGCCGGCCACCAGCGCACCCAGCAGCGGCAGCCACAGGCGCTTGAGCCGGGGCAGCTGCTCGAACAGCGGCACGGCCAGCGCCACCGTGGCCGGCCCGAGCAGGAAGTGCACGAACTGCGCACCTTCGAAATAAGTGGCGTACGGCGTACCGGTGACCCACAGCAGCGTGGCCAGCACCAGCACCGCGATGGCCACCGGGTTGGCCAGCGGGTTGAAGCCGACACGCTGGTAGACCAGAAAAGCCCCGTGGTAGACCAGCAGCGTGAGCGCCAGCCCCAGCAGCGGCGTGGTCGAAAGATAGACCCAGACGTCGGCCAGCGGGCTCATGAATCCCGCTCCATTCGCTTCATCAGCCAGACCATGGTCCAGGCCGACACCGCCATGCACACCAGGGTGCTGGTCACCAGCGCCACGCCGATGGCCAGGGCCTCGTCGCCCAGGCGCTGCAGGTGCTGCATCACACCCACGGCGGCCGGCACGAAGAGCAGCGAGAGGTGCTGCAGCAGCCCCTGCACCGTGGGCTTGATGCCGGTGATCGTGGCCGGGCGCAGCACCAGCAGCGTGAGCAGCAGGGCCAGCCCGACCACCGGCCCGGGCACCGGCAGCCCCAGCGACATGACCACCACCTCGCCCATCAGCTGGAACACGAGCAGGGTGGCCAGGGCGGGGATCATGGGCGGGCGCCGCTCACGCGGTCAGGGCTTCGTCCAGCAGTTCGACCCAGTGGCGCACCGGGGTCTCGGTGCCGCTCTGCAGGTGGGTGATGCAGCCGATGTTGGCGCTGGCGATCACCGCCGGCTTCAGCTCGTTCAGGTGGCCGAGCTTGCGGTCGCGCAGGGTGTAGGCGATGTCGGGGTTGAGCACCGAGTAGGTGCCGGCCGAGCCGCAGCACAGGTGGGCTTCGTTGCGGGCCACGGCCACGGTGAAACCCAGCTCGCCCAGGTGCTGCTCCACGCCGCCCTTGAGCTTCTGGCCATGCTGCAGGGTGCAGGGCGGGTGAAAGCCGATCACCCGGTCGGCGGCCGGGCGTTTCACGCGCTCGCGCAGCGCCGGCACCAGGGTGGGCAGCAGCTCGGACAGGTCACGGGTGAGTTCGCTGATGCGCGCCGCCCTGGCCGCGTAGGTCGGATCGTCCTGCAGGATGTGGCCGTATTCCTTGACGGTCACACCGCAGCCCGAAGCATTCATGACGATGGCTTCCACGCCCTGCTCGACATGCGGCCACCAGGCGTCGATGTTGGCGCGCATCTGGATGCGGGCACCGTCCTGGTCGTTGAGGTGGTACTTCACCGCGCCGCAGCAGCCGGCCTCGGGCGCGATCACGGTCTGGATGCCCGCAGCATCGAGCACGCGGGCGGTGGCCGCGTTGATGCTGGGCGCCATGGCCGGCTGCACGCAGCCGCCCAGCATGAGCACGCGACGGGCATGGGTGGCGGTGGGCCACTGGCCGGCCGGGCGGGGGGCGGGCACCTTGGCCTTGAGCGAGTCCGGCAGCAGACCGCGCACCGCCTGGCCCAGCTTCATGGCCGGGCCGAACAGCGGCGAGGGCAAACCTTCCTTCAGGAGCCAGCGCACCGCGCGTTCACCGGTGGGGCGCTCGACCTTCTCGTCCACGATGGCGCGGCCGATGTCCACCAGATGACCGTAGTCCACACCGCTGGGGCAGGTGGTCTCGCAGTTGCGGCAGGTCAGGCAGCGGTCCAGGTGCTGCTGGGTCTTGCGGGTGGGCTCGGCGCCTTCGAGCACCTGCTTGATCAGGTAGATGCGGCCGCGCGGGCCGTCCAGCTCGTCGCCCAGCAGCTGGTAGGTCGGGCAGGTCGCGGTGCAGAAGCCGCAGTGCACGCACTTGCGCAGGATGGCCTCGGCGGCCTTGCCGTCGGCGCGCTGAGCGAATTCGGGGGAGAGGTGGGTTTGCATGATGGGGCTCAGCCGGCAAGCGGCGAGAAGATGCCGGCGGGATCGAACTCGGCGCGCAGCCGGGCCTGGATGGCGGCCACCGCGGGCTCGGCCGCGTCCTCGCGGGGCACGCCGGCCGCACCGGTGGCCGGTGCACGGAACAGGCTGGCATGGCCGCCGGCCGCGCGCGCCGTGGCGCGGATGGCAGCGGCCTGCTCCACCGGCGCCCAGCACCAGCGCTGCGCGCCCTGCCACTCCACCATGACCGGCCCGGGCAGGTCCAGCACGGGCGCGGTCTGGGGCACCGAGACACGCCACAGGCCATGGGCCGGCGACGGTGCGGTGAAGAACGGCAAGGTCTGCTCACGGCAGGCGGCCCAGTCGGCACGGGCCTGGGCATCGTCGATGCGCTGGCCGCCGGCTTCGCGGGTCATGCGGGCCATGGCCGCGTCCACCGCCGCCACCGCGCCCCGCAGTCGCACGAACAGCAGCTCGGGGGCACCGGGCGCCGTGTCGTCGCGCACCCAGCAGGACGCATTCAGGGGCAGGGGCTGACCGCCCCAGCGGTGCAGCTGCTCCAGCGCATCGTGCTGGGCCAGCGGGAACACCAGGGTGGCTTCGGCCGGCGCCACCGGCAGCACCTTCAGACTCACCTCGGCGATCACGCCGAGCTGGCCCCGGCTGCCGGCCAGGGCGCGGCTGACGTCGTAACCGGCCACGTTCTTCATGACCTGCCCACCGAAGGTGAGCAGCTCGCCCTTGCCGTTGATGAGCCGCACGCCCAGCACATAGTCGCGCGCACCGCCCACCGTGGCCCGCGCCGGCCCGGCCAGACCGGCCGCCACCGCACCGCCCACGGTGGCACCAGGGCCGAAGTGGGGCGGCTCGAAGGCCAGCGACTGCCCGGCCGAGGCCAGCACCGATTCCAGCTCGGCCAGCGGCGTGCCGGCCTTGACGGTGACCACCAGCTCGGAAGGCTCGTGGCTGATGATGCCGGCGTAGCCGGTGGTGCTCAGTTCCTCACCCGGGGCGGGTTCGGCCAGGAAAGCCTTGGTGCCGCCGCCCTGCAGGCGCAGCACGGTGCGGTCGGCGGCAGCGGCGCGGATGCGCTCGATCAGCTCGCCCGGATGGTCGGGGGGAGTGGACAACATGGCCGGCATGGTAGCGGGCACCCTCCGCACCGGCCTTGAATTTTTTGCACGCGGGGCTGCAAATCAGCGGGCATAGCCCAGACAGGCCCCGGCGTCCGGCCGGCCCCGGCATTCGCGGATGAGTCGGCGTTCGCGCTCGCTGGGGGTCTCTGCCGAGCTGGATTTCACGAAGGTCACGCGGGACGGCTTCTTCTTCGGCGCCTCCTTGTCGGCGGCTGTGGCCGACATGGCGGCTGCCAGGAGCAAGGCGGCGGTCAAGGCGGCAGCCGACGGAACGGGAAAGATCATGCGGTGTCTCCAGGGTTAGGCGGCCGGTCTGGCCGCCGCCGCATGCTAGGCAGCCCCCAAAGACGAAACCCGCGGGCGGTATCGCCACGCGGGTTCCAGAGAGCCTTCCGGGATCGGGCCGAAGCCCGACCGGGGAGGTTCGATCAGCGGTTGTAGGCGGTCTCGCCGTGCGAGGAGATGTCCAGACCTTCGCGCTCGGCTTCTTCGGTGACGCGCAGGCCCACCACCATGTCGGCGATCTTGTAGCAGATGAAGGCCACCACTGCCGACCACACCATGGTGATCACCACGCCTTCGGCCTGGACGATCATCTGGCTGCCGATGCTGTAGCCGTCGGCCTTGACGCCACCCAGGGAAGCGGCAGAGAACACGCCGGTCAGCAGGGCACCGACGATGCCGCCCACGCCGTGCACACCGAACACGTCCAGCGAGTCGTCGGCACCCAGCATCTTCTTCAGGCCGGTCACGCCCCACAGGCACAGGAAGCCGGAGACCAGACCGATGATGATGGCGCCCATGGGGCCCACGGTGCCGCAGGCCGGGGTGATGGCCACCAGGCCGGCCACGGCGCCGGATGCAGCACCCAGCATCGAAGCCTTGCCTTTGCCCAGGGCTTCACCCACGCACCAGGCCAGCACGGCGGCGGCGGTGGCGAACAGGGTGTTGATGAAGGCCAGGGTCGTGCCGCCGTTGGCTTCCAGGTTGGAGCCGGCGTTGAAGCCGAACCAGCCCACCCACAGCAGCGAGGCGCCGACCATGGTCAGGGTCAGGCTGTGCGGGGCCATGGCTTCCTTGCCGTAGCCAATGCGCTTGCCGATCAGGTAGGCACCGACCAGGCCGGCCATGGCGGCGTTGATGTGCACCACGGTGCCGCCGGCGAAGTCCAGGGCGCCCTTGCCGAACAGGTAACCACCGGCACCCCACACCATGTGGGCGATCGGCAGGTAGCTGAAGGTGAACCACAGGGCGGAGAACAGCAGCACGGCCGAGAACTTGATGCGCTCGGCGAACGAGCCCACGATCAGCGCGCAGGTGATGCCGGCGAAGGTGGCCTGGAAGGCGATGAAGATGTACTCGGGGATCATCACGCCGGGCGTGAAGGTCGCGGCCAGCGATTCGGTCGTGACGCCCAGCAGGAACACCTTGCTGAGGTTGCCGATGATCAGGCCCTCGCCGCCGAACGCCAGGCTGTAACCGTAGACGGCCCACAGCACCGAGATCAGCGAGAACACGACCATGACCTGCATCAGCACCGACAGCATGTTCTTGCTGCGGACCAGGCCGCCGTAGAACAGGGCCAGGCCAGGCACGACCATCAGGATCACCAGAATGGTGGAGATCATCATCCAGGTGACGTCACCCTTGTCGACGGTCTCTTTGGGGGCCTCGGGAGCGGCCGGGGCAGCAGCTTCGGCCGCAGCAGGGGCAGCCGCAGCGGCCGGGGCCGGGGCTTCAGCCGCAGGGGCTGCGGCAGCGGGTGCAGCAGCGGCCGGTGCGTCGGCAGCCGGAGCGGCGGTCTGGGCGATGGCGCCCAGGCCACCGAATGCCAGGCCCGCGCCCAGCAGGAGGGAAGCGATCAGTTTTTTCATGTCGGTCTTCTTTCGGGTTCGATGGCGGGAATCAGAGCGCTTCCTTGCCGGTCTCGCCGGTGCGGATGCGGATCACCTGTTCGAGGTTGGTGACGAAGATCTTTCCGTCGCCGATCTTTCCGGTGCGGGCGGCACCTTCGATGGCTTCGATGACGCGGTCGACCAGCTCGTCGGCCACGGCCGCCTCGACCTTGACCTTGGGCAGGAAGTCCACCACGTACTCGGCACCGCGGTACAGCTCGGTGTGGCCCTTCTGGCGACCGAAGCCCTTGACCTCGGTCACGGTGATGCCTTGCACGCCCATGCCGGACAGTGCCTCGCGCACCTCGTCCAGCTTGAACGGTTTGATGATGGCTGAAACCATTTTCATGCTGTGTTTCCTCTTGGGTTCTGGAGGGTGCCGTCCCGGGGGTTGCGGCGCCGCATGTTGCTGAGTGCACCGCGGGAACTCCACGGGCGCTGATCAATCGCCGGGACACCCAAGCACGGACCGTGCCAGCCGCAACCAACCGTAACGTCCGCCGCATACCCCAGCGGGTGTGCCGGCAGCACCGCTGCCTACCATGCCGACCCCGGTCATGCACCGGCGTTGCCGGGCCCAGTCGCCCGGATGCACCAATAACGTGCCCGCCGGGCCGCCCGACACCGGGCCGATGGCGGGCGGGCGCACCAGAAGCGGGAAAGGACGTTCCATGGGTTTGTCGTTGGTGCACAGCCGCGCGCTGGTGGGGCTGCAGGCGCGGCAGGTGTGCGTGGAGGTGCATCTGGCCAACGGCCTGCCCAGCTTCACGCTGGTGGGCCTGGCCGACACCGAGGTGAAGGAGGCGCGCGAGCGGGTGCGCTCGGCCATTGCCAACGCGGGCCTGGAATTCCCCTCCAGCCGCCGCATCACGGTAAACCTGGCGCCGGCCGACCTGCCCAAGGACTCCGGCCGCTTCGACCTGCCCATTGCCCTGGGCATCCTGGCCGCCAGCGGGCAGGTGGACGCCACCGCACTGACCGGCTGGGAGTTTGCCGGCGAGCTGTCCCTGGGCGGCGAGCTGCGCCCGGTGCGCGGCGCCCTGGCCATGGCCCTGGCCACCGCCCACACCGGTGCGCGCCTGGTGCTGCCGCCCGGCAGCGCCGACGAGGCGGCCCTGGTGCCCCATGCCCAGGTCTGGCAGGCGCAGCACCTGCGCGATGTGGTGCAACGCTTTGCCCCCGTCAGCGATGCCGACCCACCGGTGCACGAAGATGGTGCAGCGCCGGCCGGCTGGTCACGGCGCATGCCGCTCCCGCTCGCCTCGGACCCCGGCGGGCCGGACCTGTCCGATGTGCGGGGGCAGATGGCCGCCCGCCGAGCGCTGGAGGTGGCGGCCGCCGGTGGCCACAGCCTGCTGATGGTGGGGCCGCCGGGGTCGGGCAAATCCATGCTGGCCCGGCGGCTGGCAGGCCTGCTGCCGCCACTGGACACCGACGCCGCCCTGGAAACCGCTGCCGTGGCCTCGCTGGCCGGGCGATTCGACCCAGCGCGCTGGGGTGTGCGGCCCACGCTGGCGCCGCACCACAGCGCCAGTTCGGTGGCCCTGGTGGGCGGGGGCTCGCCGCCCCGGCCGGGTGGGCAGCGTCAGATAACCGCGTATCGGAATCCTAGGCAGAACAGTGACTTAGAGGCGCCAGCTTCAAAGTTGCATACATCGACACGTCGAAGTTAGCAGCGCGTTGCTGGCTTGAGGCCTCGGGTACTCACTGAGTAGAAGCGGCCAGCAGCTTCATAGAGAACGTCTTTTCGACGACTCTTGTGAATTTCCGACATCGCAAATTCAACGTTCGTCGGAGTCAACAAACATCTGCTTGCGTTGTCGAGAGTAGGCCACTAGCCTTTGGGCGCGGGTCTTCGGATTCGCATCGGGGGTTGCTCTCCGACCGCCCTGCACTGTGCTCGGCCTGCACCGCAACCATCACTTTCTTTGGAGAAAGCCATGGTTGATGAAGATTCGGCGCCTGCCAGCGAGGCTTCGCGCTCCAGTCCCAGGGGACACACACATTTTCGGCACCCCCTATTGAGGATCGCAGCCGGCGTGGACTGTGCACCTCAGACTTACAGAGACTTCCATCTTCTGGTCAGGAAGACCTTAAAAACGCGGCCTGGTAGCGAGCGGCACGTACAGCTCTCCGTTGAAGTCCTGGAGAAGCTGAGTACGCTGGGACTTGATACGCGTACAGCCAAGCAGTTCACGCAGGAGTGGCTTTCGGCTACTGCCCGTACCAGTCGCAGTCCTCGCCTACTGGAGGCGCTAGCCACTAGCGAGCTGGCGCTGTCCGATATCGAGGTCGACGACAAACTCTGGCGAACCCCAATTCAACTGGCTGGTGTCAGAAGACTTCCACTTCTTAGAACGCACCCTGCGGAAATCGGTAGCACAGGCCGCAAGGCAAGACTGCCAGATGAATCAGCAGAGCTCTTGCTCAAATGCATTGAACTTGCGCAAGAGGCCGAACATCGAGGGTCTCTTGCGGCTTGGAACACCGAGGACTGCAAGTCCACAATTCGCGCCATTGCGCTCCTGGCTTGTAATGAGGTTGGTAGTGGTCGGCTGAGATCGGATCTCGATAGAGCGGACTTCTTCCGAAGCATTGGCTCTGGACTCTGGCTCGCCCTAGCTGAACGCATCGCAGCGGTTGACATGAGTACCGAGGCGAAACTCTACTCAGACGGTTACCTGCTCAGGGCGATCGAACTGCACCTTCGAGGCTTCGAGCACCTCGCAGCAAGCAGATCGATTTCAAGAACCAGCCAAAAGGACCTGCTCAACACCGACGAGACAGAAGACGCTCTCCAATTACGAGTCGTCCTTGGCGAGATCGCTGAACCCTCCAACCGCGAAGACAAGGAAACCGTGCGGCGGTACGAGGTACTGTGCCAGCCTGTGACTCTGGCAAAGATGCCCCCAGTCGATTGCGTGCGTCAGGTACTGGATAAGCTCGCCAGAGAGTTCCCTTGGGCTGGCTCAGTCGTAGACGAGTTGTCTGCCATGCTGCAAACGCGTAGTCTCTTCGGTGTTCGGACTCTCCATCTCAGTCCAGTACTTCTGGTTGGAGCCCCAGGCTGCGGCAAAACTCGCTTAGTGCGACGACTGTCCGAACTGCTGAACTTGCCGTTCATGCCGATTGCATTGGGAGGCCTGAACGACAGCAAGCCATTCACCGGCACGTCGCGCGGATGGGCAGGCGGAGAACCTTCACCCCTGCTGAACATGATCCTTCGATATCAAACCGCCAGCGCAATGGTGCTCCTGGACGAACTAGACAAGTGCTCCAGCAGGTCACTTAACAGCCCCGCTGTTCCCTCCGTACTGCTGGGTTTGCTAGAGCCAGAGTCCGCGAAGAGGTGGCGAGATAACTTCCTGCAAACCGAGTGTGATCTGAGCCGGTTGAGCTTCTGGGCAACTGCCAACAGCCTTGGATCAGTCCCCAGACCACTGCTTTCCCGGTTCACGGTGATCCATATGCCGTCGCCCAGCGACGCAGACAAGCACGTGCTCGTTGGGGGGATCCTTGCGGATATTGAGAGGGAATGGGGCCTACCTCCAAAAGTGCTTCCCGTTCCGCCACGACACGTATATGAAGGAGTTCCGCTGAACGCCCGAGAGCTGCGTCGCTTGATCCTGCACTTCTTGAAAGATTGGAGCGCCAATCACCTCGTGGCGAACAGACTGCACTAGTTAGTTCTCAAAGGTGGAACTAGTCCGACCGAGTTGGTCTTAGTTGCTTCGGAGGTGTGTTCGTGGTCTACGGACGAAAGCTACGAAGAACAACAGAGATATACGCGTGCTCCTCAGCTGGTAAGCCTTCGCTTCTGCTTGGCCAGTTCATGGTCAACGACCTTTCGTAGCCACGCTGGTATGAGGCCGTATCTGCCATTGAAGTTCGTACGGCTGAAGGCGTGCGCTTCAGCTGCCGCCTGGAGTCCAACTGGAAAATCTTGAAGCCATTCGAAGACTCGAACGATGGCTTCGCGCCTTTCCTCGATTGGCATCAACTCGACCATGTGTTCCTTGTGAGCTTCACAAGTTCGCTTGAGTCGGATCTGCAACTGGCATAACTCGCGAAGCCCCTTGAGTAGAGCTTCATCATTGGTGATCTCGTCCACTGCAGCTGCCAGATGGGCGCGCAAGGTCAGGAGTGTGTCCTCGGGAAGCTCATGTGCGGTGTCATCTAGCGACGCTGCAACGCGCAGGTCGAATCCGCATGACCAACAGTAAGCATGGGATGTATGGCCTGTATGGAGGCTACGAGCAACCCCATTTCCGGTAGGCCATGGAGCGCGCTTGCACGTCGGGCAGGCGTCGATCAGCCATCTGCGGTGTAGAGGGCAGGCAACTACGTAGCCGAGGCGCCATACGAGGCGCATGTAAGGAACCTCGTCTTCTTCCAAGCACGCGGGGCAAACACCTGACCCCCATCGGCCGGTTTTCTGGGTTCGACAGGGAACGACCCATATGGGATGGCGAACTCTGCCGCTAGATACAAGCTTGGAACCTCGGAGAGTGAGTTCGTGAATCTTGTCTTGCCTGATCATGGATAACGATTCAAGCCAACGCGCTTCAGCCTCACTGACCTGTAGATCGGGGTCGGTACGTCTGGTTCGCTCGTCTTTGACGGGATACAGGCGGTATCCGTTTTCCCAACCGAGACGTTGCCGCCAGGACGACAGCGACTCCCCTGGTAGAGGTGGTGGTCTAACAAGAAAGCGGGTCATCGCGGACATTGCATAGTCCCTCGCCTTCGTCCATCCAAGTCTGCAGCTCAGCAGCGAGCACGAAGACATCTCCAAGATAGATCGGGTTACTGCGAACGACGACTACCTTCAGGCGCCTAGAGCGCAGATCCTCAATCAGCTGGTACAGCCTCGACGGTGCGCGCTTCCAGCACATGTTGATCGCCACAGAGAGGTCAAGTAGTGCCTCGGGAGCTTGCCTATAGCGCACCCCAATACGTATCAGGTCATTGATCAGGCGCGACAAGTCGGCAACGTCCACCCTAAAAACATAGGCTGCACGACCAAGACGAAAAGTCCGAAGAACACCTGCCCTCCCCAGAGCTCTGATGGTGGACACATCAGTCTGCGCAAAGTGAGACGCCTCCTTGATGCTCATGGTGCGGTTCAACAAGGCCAGCAGAGCTTGGAACTCAGCGTCAGGAACCAGGACAGCGTTTGGAAACTGGGGGAGTCGATCATTGATCCGTACCCCTCTGAGCAATCCGGAAGCCACTAGATAGTCGATTGCTGTGGGGTGCAGCTTCGTGGCTTTCATGATGAAGCGCTTGGACACATAACCCGCTAAGCCGCCTACAGGCGTTGGGCGCCTGCCAAGAGTGCGTGCTTGGGCGCGATCGCGCTGGATCTGAATCCAGATAGCCGCCACCTGAGTGTTCGGAACTACACCTGCATCCTCCCGCTGAACTCCCCTACCCTGGAGAGAAGCCAAACGTTCGAACACCGAATGAGCTCCATCGCCAAAGACGCGCCTGAGTGCCGGGAGATGCTCGCTTCCGACAAACTTGAATCGCGGAACCCTTCCCTCACCTGCTCTAGATGGCGTCTCTCGGCTTAGGCGGCAGAGAGCACCAGCGTATTCATTCTCTTGCGAGCGAATCGTGTCGAAGGTCACACGAGACGAGCTGACGAGGTCAGCACAGCCCATGAGTTCATACATTTCATGCACCCAGGGCATAGCGCGCCTACTCGGCCATGACTCCAGCATTCGTCCACAGCGACACTTTTCTAGGCTAGGGCGGCCGTACTTGACGGGTCTTGCACAGCTCGGGCACTGGTCAGTCAGGATGATGTTATGAATGTGGCAGACAAGCACTAACGGGCTATCCCATGCAGCCCGCAAGAAGGGCGTTGGGTCTGTACGCAGACACTCTGGACAGACCCTTGTCCGCATCTTGAAGTAGCCGCGGTTGCCTGCCGCCACTGCCCCGCTGGTATCAGATCCGGAGAGGCTGAGCCGCGCAAGAGTTTCGGCGGGATGGGTACTGAAAAGTCGCTCTGGCGTCTGACCAAGCAGCGCCGCCAGCGAGGAGATCCCACCAAACCCGTTCTCGTTTGCGACCCTGAGCAGATAGCCGAACCAAGACTCACCATCACACACCTCTGGACGGTAATGGAGCCTAAGCCCAAGCATGGAACGGCTCCTCAGGTCTGTCCAGGGCGCGCAGCTCCTTTTTGTCGATCGTGAACGGATTGGCGCTTGAGAGCGCCGCACCAAAGACCCACTCGAATGCTTTGGCCAGATGTTGTCTGTCTATTGACTCCACCCCATCGCGCATTGCTTCTGTGACTGCGCGGTCTAGTAGGTCTAGCAGGAACTGAAAGATGCCATGGGAGGCCCTGGACAGACGAAGCAGCATTTCAGAGGAGGTCAGGTCGGATGCCTCGGCAACCGGCAGCCACTTCTCTAGCTCATGTACAAGCTTCTTGAACTGCTGCATCTCGTGCTCGCCCTCCATATCAAAGTAAGGGAGCTGATGCCGGTAGGGGATCCTCTTACGTAGCTGGATGTTGTCCTGGATTATTTGAATCGACTCAGGCGTTCCCAAAAGTACGATCGTCACACTCAGAAGATCGAAAAGGTCCCGAAGGGCAACGGCTGTTTCTCGCGCGCCGTTCCTGGATCGACTGCGCAGAAGGTCCTGTACGTCATCAATGATGATCACCTTCAGCTTCGTCGGGCGAGATATCTTGGCGATCTGGTGAATCAGATCGGAATATGTCCTGCTTCTTGGTGTCGCTGCGCCCATAGCTGCAAGCACCTGAAGTGCCAGTTGCTTGCGCGTAGACAACTCTGGACACTTCACCAGAATCACTGGAATGTGATCGGCGTTAGGCGTTGGCTCCGATGGCATTGCTGCAATAACGTCGCGCATATGGGAGGCAAGCCTGGTCTTCCCTGATCCAGGGTCGCCAACGACGAAAATTCCGGTAGATGCTCCGTGTCGCCCTGTAGCTTGAATGCGATCATGCATCGCATCCAAAGCCTGACGGATCTTTGGGTGGGGTATGAACATTTCTCGCCTCCAGGCATCTCTCATCTCCCGACTTGCCCCTCTCCATCGCGCTTTGTCTGGCGGTACTGGGTTGCCTACGATCATCTGGCCTCCCACTCAAGGTCACTGATATCAATGCCGTCCAGTTGCGCCAGCTTGTACTCGGCGTCCGTCATCAGAGTCTCAGGCTCTATGTAGCTTGTAGGCTGGTGTGGTGATGCGGGGGTGGATGGGGAGCTTGGTATTGGTTGAACACCGATCCGATTGGCTTTCTGCCTGACCCGAAGCTTGGTGCTTTGTCGCATCTCTGCCACCACTTCAGACAGCCGGTTCCTGGCCTCCACGCAATCACTGATGCTCGGGTTCTTCAGCCCCATCTCTCTTGCCATCTTGAGGATCTGTTTCTGCTGCCTCACGGATAGGAATGACGCGTAACCGTTACTCTCTTGGCACGAAACTAGGAACACCGCTTTTGTTGTCGGCTCCTCGACGGCAATGTGTGTCAGGTCGTCCGGATCAAGAAAAATCTTTACGAGCCCGTTCTTTCCGATCCGCCTGCGCAGTCTCTCAAGCTGTTCGTTGTTGTAGCGAAGCTGTAGGACGAGGAGTCCTCCGCTGTCCCTGAACCGAGCCTCTTGTGGAATCATTCGAAGAGTCCGCAACTCTGCGTGCGTGAGGGTCATGACCGGCGGCGCAGGATTCAACGACCGCGCACGACGCTGCAATGGTGTCAACCCGTCACTTCCTGGATCGTTGAGATAGACCTCAACGATCCATTGCGTGATGTGGCGCCTGAAGTCGGATGCCGTCATCACTGCATGACTCATGCCGTTTTTGACTGAGTCGTTTCGCACTTCTCCACTCGACCATCCAGGGAGCCTAGGAAGACATTTCGTCTTCAGGATGTGGTTGAAATGCTCCACACATGTTTTTTCCGTTGGCGTGTAGGGTTTCGCCCAGCTCATCGGCATGTTTAGCTTCACTTGCAGCGCCAGTAGCTGTTCGGCATGGTTCTGGGGCGGGTTATCCATGACATAGTTCGCTGCTCGCCCGTAGCCAATCCACTTGTTCGCAAGCTCTCGGTACTCAGGTCTGCCTGGATCCTTGGGAAGCAGCCCATCAAGGATGCAGTCCACTGCAGACTGAGCAGAGCGCGGATCCGGCCCAACCACCAGTCCATGCGGTATCAGGTCGTATGTATCGATCCCCACCGTCAGGTTGGCCCGTCCGATAGGCAAACCTGTCCTGTCATCAATCAGAAAGACTCCGGTGTCCGTGTCGTCGATCTGTACTTCCAGGTATGGTCTGTCTGCCTGTTTCCTTGGATAGGCATTCCTGTACCTGCGATTTGCTTCTTTGGTTCCAAGTAGTTTCTGATCACGCTCGTACTTGGTCACAGCAAGCTCAAGGCGTCGCCTCACTGTGCTCAACGATGGCGCCTTAATCTTGGTTCCCGTCCGTTGTTCTTCAGCGCGTACGGCGGCGTAGATTTCCTGGTAAACCTCGGTCGTGGCTTTCAGATGAGGTGAGGCCTTCGCAAGCTCCACTGCTTGGTTGAGGATGATCTCTGCTGCATCATCTGTGCGCGGCTTCCCTGCACCACCTCGCTTGTCGAAGCGCGGGAGGACAGCTAATGCATTGCCACCTGACAGATCGAGTAACTTTTTTGCCCGCTGAAGAGTGCGCAAGCTAAACGGGGCTGCGTCGGCCAATGCTCCCTGGAGCAGAAGGGCGTGAGTGGCTCTTGCCCTGGTACTCCTGGGGTTCGGTTCAACTCCAGCGCGCTCTAGAGCATCCAGCCACCGCAGCTTAGCGTTCAGGTGCGTTGATTGCGCTTGCGAAACGGCTCGGGTCTTGAAGCTGTCGCTTAAGACAGGGTCATGGGCTAACACTGATGCACGCTGCTCCTCGATTGAGACATGCCCTTCTGTTAGTGCCCTGTGGAGCTCGACAAGTGGTACTCGCTTGCGCTCAGTAGTTTCAAGGTGCTCAAGGATCGCAAATCCATCAGTCAAGTGTGAGATTCGGAAGGCGGTCCCACCAGACTGCAGAACCTGACCTTGCGTCAAAGTAACTGCGGTAGCTGCCAGGGGAAGCAGCCTCAGTGAAGATCGTGGTTTCATGCAATGTCTCCTCGATTGGGGCCCGCACGTAGTTGTGTGCCCAGGCATACATAAGTTCTTCCCAAGTTGCTCCGGTATCTGTGAGCAGTTGAGTCAGTCGCACGCGGCTACGGCTGACGCCGTCACGCAATCGCGCGAGGACCTCATCCGCGGCAACAATTCGGGAGCAGCGGTCTAGATCAAGCAGGTTATTGCGTGCGCTGTGGGTAAGCGCTCCGATAGCCTGTGCGGCTTTCTTGTCCGTCCAGAGAACAGTGGGTATGCCTAGAGCGAGCAGTTCGCGCTCGCGAGCACGGTACTTGTCGAGATACTCAGCTGTCAGAAACTTCGCGGACTTAACCTCCACCACGAACAGCTCTGATGTGCGCAACTCCACCAACAGATCTGGGTAGCCAGATTCGCCACCGAAGTCTTGGAGGTTGAAGGGCTGAAACTTGTATCGGCGAACAAGACCAAGCCGGCACAAGTGATTGAGAAGCACCGCTGCTGTCAGCTCATTGCCGCCCTCGCAGATGTGCTCCCTCCCGGTGGGATCTTGGATCCTGCTGCGCTGTGTGGGTCTTGATCGTCCTGCGACTAGTCGAGCTGGAGGCATGTCGAAGGTAGCGTCTCGCCACTTCATGTCCTCAGCCATGGTCGATCTCGTAACTTGCCGATGCATGGGCGTTTCCTCCTTCCCGCTCAATTGAAGCCTGCGGGTTTTCAACAAAAAAGAAGTTGCCCTGCACTTGGAAGCGCATCTACACTGTGTCGGCGATAGACAGTGGACAACCGCTGTAAAGCAGGTTTAGGGATTCCGCCCCTTGGACCTGTAGTCAAGAAAGCGCCTCCCGTTGGGAGGCGCTTTTCTTTCTGTCCGCGCATTCACAGCGCGGCCCGTTGTGTCAGCGGCTTTCTGGGCCGCCGATGGCTCAGGGCTTTAGCCCTAGTTCCTTGGCGATGCGCAAGCTGTCACCGCGCAGGCACTTGCGCGAGCCGGACAACACGGCATACACAAGCTTTGGCTCATATCCCCGGACCTTCGCCCAGTCCTTCACTCCAACCCCGAATCTGTCCTGAAACATCCGAGGACTAAGCACGCCTGGATGGCGATGGCCTGGCACTAGGTTGGACATGTGGATCGAGTAAGAAAGCTGGCGCGCGGCAGGAGTAGGTCGATGTAATGTACTTTGGTTATATTGATCATGTCAAAATTACTTCTTTAGTTATTTGAGCTGGTGTTTAAGCGCAAATTGCGTTTAGCTAAGCACCTCCACGCGCCCTAGCGGAATAGGCTCTCGGCTACGCCTTGGACGCAAGTCAACAGGACAAGAAGGGACCGTTGGGCTTACCGAGATGCGACCGCGCAGGCCAGCTTGAAGGTGGGGAGCTGGCATGGCTCCAACGCAGCTGATAGACACGCATGACGGTCCATCTATTGCGCTTGTCACGCGGTTTGCTTGTTGAGAATGATCGTGTGGGGCAGGACGGGCTTGCCTGCGGCAGATTCAGGACTACTGTCGAACCAGTGCTGCGAGGCGGGTCTGGGAGCTGACCTTACGGTCCACGCCAAGCAGCTGCCGTCTACACACCAGGAAGCGCACAACATCAGCGACCGTTATCGAAGAGGACGGCAGCTCTGTAGCTTGGCTGGGTCGGAGCTTGTGGAGCAAACTCACGGGTGAACAACCGAGTCAACACACAGCTGAGTGAACTGGGGACATGAAGCTTTCCAAGCTAGACCTACACCAGCTGGAGGCTCAGCTAGAGCACCTCTTGTCGACGCTTTGGCTTGAGAGGACCAAGATGGCGTTATCCGTTGACGCGGCCACCCTAGCCAGAGATCGCAGGACACTCGAGGACCGTCTCGTCCAAGCATTCGAGGATATAGATCTGGAGGATATGCCACTGGACTGGTGCTGGCAGCGAGCTGCCGCCTCACTCGCAGAGCACGTAGTCGAGCAGATGCTTCTAGAGCTCAGCGAGGACAAGCAAAACCACCTTCATTGACGGCCTACTCGAATCAGGCGTGAGCAAGCTTGGTCGAATGAGCGTCACGAATAGCAGAGACAAGAGAGTCAACATTCCTGATCACAGTGACTTTCTCGGCTGGCAAAGTCCGGATCCACATTGGGCGCTGTTTGTACAAGGCGACTTCCTGTAGCTGGAACTCATTGACAACCGGTCCAGCGTCCATCAGCGCCAGTAGAACAAAATCAGAAGCAGGGATGTCCCGCTTGAAGGTGTGCCAGTGAGTAGTTCCGTCGATGACCCGCGGCCACACGAACTGCAAGCGTACCCTCGTTGTACCGCCAACAATCATCAATCGACTGCGGGGATGAACCTTGCAGTCGAGACCACCGAGTCGAACTTGTTCGGCCACATCCCGCTGAATCTGGTCACCCACCTTGCGACCCAGCACCTTCCTGCGTTCATGCACCGCGCGGACAACCATTGGGTCTCTGCCTGCGAGTGCGAGCGCTCTAGATACCGAACCAAACGCGTTGGAGTAAGCACGCCGGGACGGCAAACCCATGGCTTCAAGGTCGAGAGTGGTCATATCCGGGTGCTTCGCCAAGCTATCACGCAAGCACTTCAGGAGTTCCTCCTTATCGCGACGAAGTCTCCGCCGGTGCCACAGCTTGTCTTGGACTTGGCGCCACAACTCGGGATCCACGACCGGGTCGAGACCTAGTGATGCTCTAGTGAGCTCCCTTTTTCGCTCAAGCCTCCCGGCCTTGTAGCGCTCCTTCCCCCAGACAAAGTCACCTGCAAACGCTTCACAGCGCAGCAGGTTGCTGACGATAGATTGCGTGTATGCACCGTCTCGAGGTGTCCGGATACCCTCGCTCGCCAAGATGGATACCACTGCAGGAACGGATGCTCCAGGTGTCGCGTAAAGCCGAAAGATTCGGCGGACAAGCTCAAGCTCTTCCTCGGGTCCATGAATCCATCGAATTCGCTCGCTCTGCATGGACTTGCGCTGCTTGTGCTTCAGCAGCCTTGCCTCCCCGTCCTTCGAGACGGCGAGTCTTCGAAAGCCGATACAAGGTAAGCTGCCCATCTGGTATCCGAGCCGAATCGCACGGTCTTGGCCGTTGCGGCATTTGATACCCAGTTCACGCGCATACTCTGCCGCCATCGTTCGTTTCAGCGCCTTGAGCAAAGCCGTCATTGGATCCAGATGGTTCCCAAACGGCTCACTCACATAGATCACCTCCGCTCCGTGAAGTCTGCATGTGTACTCGTAGTACGCGGCTGCATCGCTGTCCTGAAATCGACCCCACCGGCTTACGTCGTTGACAAGCACAACATCAAAGTCACGCGGCTCATCCATCACATCACGCAAGAGCTGCTTCATACCTGACCGGTTGCCTATCTGCAGGCCGCTCTTGGCTGCGTCTTCGTAGACGCGCACGAGCTGCATCTGATTTACTTCGGCATACCTTGAGATGGTCTCAAGCTGAGTGCCTATCGAGAGCTCTTGTTGGTCGGTCGACATCCGAACGTAGGCGACCGCTCTGACGGCGTTCGACAGCATGGCCGGATCGAGAGCGACAGCCCGAGCAAGATCCGCGCAATTCGGGATGCGAGTGTCCAAGGTTCACCCCCTTGTCCATTTAGCTCTTAGTACTCGAGGATAGACTGATCGGCCCTCGGTACGCAGAAGGATACGACTTCTCGGGGAGGGTGACGAACTGACTAGCAGCCCGTGTGACATACAACATCGCTGTGCCGCAGGTGGGTCGAGCAGCAAAGGAGAGCAAGGTCGACCACGGCGAACCAGGCGCACGAGTCGCAGGCGATGTATCTCCGCTCGAGCTAGTCGGCAGACTTATGAGTAATCGCTGCCGAGATGGTTGTTGGGCCTCGACGTTGGGCCTGCTGCCCTAAATAAAAAGATTGCGCTCCGTCAGCTCTTGGTTTGGGGCAGTCTTTGACTAGCCTTGCCCTGATGGACTGCTCTCAGCCTGAGGCGGTCATCGCTGGAGGGCTGCTTGAAGCTGTAAGCGGTCGCTGATCGCAGTGGGCGAAGAACAATCACTCTTTCCCCTGCCCTCAGGGCGAAATATCAACCTCAACGGCACCACAAAGCTCGAAGCCGGCCTCCCAGTCAAGAAACCGAGTCCTCATGCTTCGAGCAGGCGATGTCCTCAGTGTGGTCTCCAGTCGGCATGACGGACAGACAAGACGCAACGCACGTTCATCCGCCGCCATGTTCTGCCAACCTGCATTGACCCCACATGCGCGGCAACGAATCAACCACTGACCGAGACCGATTGCATACTTCAAACGGGACTCGGTCTCTGGATGACCTACGCACGCGTCAGAGACCCACCTGTATTGGGCTGCAGCTGGCGCTTTCCCGCTTGGCAAGACCACCATCTTGTCGCCCTCTGGTCTGAAGACATCAACCTCAGCATCACTTAATCTTTCGAGCACGTGGCGAGGCACTCGTCCGACGGTAGGCGGAAACTGCTCAAGGAAAAGCGCGCAGAGATCCCTCTCCAAGATATGGCGAATGCGCTCGACAGAAAAGAACCTAAACGGGTTCAGGGTTCCAGGGTCTTCGTCTCCGCCTCCGATTGCGCTTGCGGTCGTCAAATCAACAGCGTGGAAGGGGGATCGATTCGTGTCTCGGCACACCGCTTCGTCTTCCTTGGCCAAGAAGATCGCCAAAGTTCTCGATTGCAGCAACGCACCACAGGCAAGTATCTTGATACGGACCTCTCCGATTCCTTCGGCATCTATCTCGAGATCCCATGGTCCGACGCGGAAACTGAGTCTGGTACCGTTGACCCTGGTTGCCCCCATATCGCGTAGTGCATGACACAGCAATAGGAGCACGTACTTGCGAAAAGCAGCGTGCCTCGCCGCGACCGATTGGTATCGGTCCGATTCGGTGACGCGATCCGCGGTTACTGCGGAAGCAAAGGCATCCCAAAGCGGCCGTAACTCTCGGTAGCGCCCGTCGTACTGGAAGATGTTGGTCGGACGTAGCCGTAGCGGCACCTTGGCCGAGCGCGGCACACGCTTGTAAACGCCTGCACTCCGGAGCCGCTCAACGTGGGACCTCATCTGCTGCAATCGCTCCAACGTCTCACGCGTTGCCTGAGTGTCTTCTGCTTCGCTGAACCATGCCTCCCCCCACAAGGCACAGATTCGTTTTATGAGCAGCCGGTGTCTTTCATCGCTCTTCTCAAACTGACTCGCCGTGCTTTGGCCGTCTGCGATCGTGCGGACTTCTGCGATGCGTCCGTTCAACCAGTACGCACAGCGGTCCAGAAGGCGCGCAAAGACAACGTTCTCGTAGATCGAATAGTCGTCCTCAGACACCCTCGCCAGTACCTTTGAGGGCACAACACCACTGATGCTGCGCCGCGCCCATAGCTCTGAGTGCTGCGAGAGATGTTCCACCGCCGAGGCCTGCACACGCTTGGCACGGGCAACAGGCAACGTTTCCGGCACGAAGTGCATGTCAAGCCTGGGTCGGACGGAGATTTCGTCCCACTGACCCGTCGCCAACGCTCGTTCCAGTTCAGGCTCGGGAGACTTCAATTCCATACGATCCCGGAGCACAGCGGGAAGCAATGGCGAGGGCAAGTGGGTGTCATCAACCTCTGGGGACCATGACTCGACAACTGCATCAATCGACAGGTGAATGACATCGTGCGCCGTCGACTGCCCGGGTGCATGTGCAAATCGAATGGACACTCGTTGGTTGGGTTGGTCCTCCGGAGCCAGCGATGCGGTGCCCTGTCCTGTTCTCCACAGGATGGCGCCGCTCGAGAGCTTGACCTCACCGTTGAGGAGACAGGGTTGAGTTACGCGATATCGGCCACTTGGAATCGCAGCGCTGGGAAGGTCAACTTCCTTGCCGGTTAGGAGGTCGTAGACTTTCACCCGCCGCGCTCCAAACGTCGCTTGTCGCGCTCCAAGGCATCGAGGCAGTTCTGTGGTTGACCGGATAGCTCCAGGTCCGTCCACAATTCCTGCAGATCCTCAGCCACCGACTCCAGTTGTTGTTGCGTGATGTCGTGGCGGCCGGTCACCTTTCCATCACGGATGACCCTTGTGTGAAGCAGGTGGTCGATCGCCAGCTCCTCGTCTCCGCCCGCAGCGACGACCACTGGCACAAACCGCTGCCATTGACGCTCCAGACGTGAACCCCACCCAGTCGTGAACTCGCCCGCCAAGGTGCCGGCCAAGCTGCTCTCATTCAGCTTTGCCAGTTGCGTCCGGCTACGGTCGCCAGCAGCAGCCTCAGCGTCATCGAACGCAGTCAGCAGGCTGCCAACTGACACAGTCCGCTTGCGGGACGGACGTTTCGCGTCGGCGATATCGCCTCCCGGTCGATGAACTTCCATCACAAACGATCGGTCGTAGGTCTTGTCCGCGAACGCGTTCGTCGTCTCATCTTGGTTGGCTGTCCCGATGAACCAGACATTCTTGGGCAATGCCAGATCGCGTCCGTCGATCAAGGCCCGTGGTGCGTTCTCGATCCGGTTGTCCACAAGCCGGATGTTGCGCGCCACTCCCTCTCCCTCCAGGGCGGACAAGAAGTCGGCAAAGTACTGCTCTGGCCGGGACAGGTTCATCTCGTCCAGCAGCACCACATGCAGCCTATCCTGGTCTTGCGGTGTTTGAGCCCGATAGATGGCCTGCAGCGTCTTGAGCTCGTAGAACTTTCGGTCGAAAGCGTTGAAGTAGCCGAGGAGATCGGCGCGCTCGCGCCAACCTGCCTGCACGGCAATCACCGTTAGATCCGCGCCGATAGCCTTAGCGAAGGCTGTCGCCAGGCTTGTCTTGCCGGTGCCGCTGATGCCCTGAAGGATGTGCAACTGGCTCATCGCCAGCCCACCCACAAAGAGTTGCACATCTTGCTCCCGGAACTTCAGCACTCCGCGCTCGCCCGCGTAAGACATCGCGCTGCGTAGGTCAGTAGTGAACTTCTTCAGGTCCTTGACAGGCTCGGTGTGGACCGGAATGGTGAACTCCCGATCCATCCGGTCCAACTCGGGGAAGATGGATGCAGCCTGTTGCCGATTGGTCAGATCATTGACTTGGCTTTGCAGCTGCTGAACCTGCTCGTCCAAGAGTCGGCGACTGCTTTCCATCACCAGACGCGTCCGCTCCCAGCTCTGACGTTCAATGACCGACAGCTCCCAGCGATGCTTCTCGGCGTGCAATGCGGCAAGCTCGGCTTGCCTTTGGGTCAATTGTTCGTGCAGGTCATCGGCACGCTTCTTCAGTGCCACTGGGTCTCCTCGCTCCAGAGAGGCTCGAAGCTGCGTCAGCTCCTCTTCGCGTTGACCAAGTTGCTCATTTGCTTGTCGCAGTTCAGCCGCCAAGCGTGCCGGATCTCCTCCAGATCGCCGCTGGGCCTCTCGCAAGCTGTTCAACGCTGTCTCGAGGCGTTGGATCTCGCCATTGGCCTGATCGAGTTGCGCCTTGATACGCTCCTTGTCAGCACGACTGTCTGCCACTATCTCGTCTACGCGCGCCTGCACCTCGCTTGCGAGCGACTGGCGTCGGGCCTGCAGGCGCTTCTCGCGCTCCGATAGAAGCGAGTCAGCCTTTTCGAGTTCCGCGTCCCGCGTTGAAATATCGGCGATCCGTTGCTCCCAATGCGTCTTCAGAGACATCGCCTCTTCGACGATTCGAGCAGCGTCTCGCCGCGCCGCTTCCATCAGCTGCTCATGCTCAGCATCAATTGACAGCTTCAGCGTGTCTCGCTCATGCCGCAATTGCGCCAACTGAGCCTTGACCGACCGGAGCATGGACACTTCCTCTTGCACGAGCCCCTGCCTCAGTAGATCTTCCTTCGCGTCCAGATCTAGCTGAAGCTTGGCAAGTGCACGCTCTTTCTGCTCAACGTGTAGCTCCCGAGGCCGCAAGCTTGCCTGCAACTGGTCCAGCTCCACGCTACGGGCCTCCATCTCCTTCTGCTGCTCATTCAGCTTGGCCTTCGCAGCGTCCAGAGAGGCTCGCTGCTCCTGCTCTTGTTGATTCAGTTGTTGAAGCTTCGCGGCGGCTTCTTCCTCACGGTGCGATGCTGCTTGACGCGCATCCTGCATCGCCTTCCCCAGTGCGCACAGCTGGTTCTCGATGACGGCATCGAAGCGGCTCCGCTGCTCAGGCGCGAACGCATCGCGAAGGGCCAACACCTCCGCCTCATTCCAGGTCGGAACCCGGTCACCCAGCAAAGGGCTGGCTGCTTGCTGAGTCGCCAATAGCCTTGTGAGGGCTCCGGCTGGTGCTGTTGCGCCCTGCGCTCCTGGACGAGATGGGGGAGGGCTTTTGTGCTTCTTCGACATCTTGCTGAAGTTAATAGTGATTCTTGAAGAGCTCGACCCAACGAAGGGACATCTCTGCGAAGTCGAGTACTGGGTCTCTCTGGAGGCGGACACTCGTGGCGTGTCCGCCCTTGTTGCGCAGGCCTACCAAGTTCCAGTCCAGTGCGTTGATCGGAGCTCGTCGGAGCGGATGCGATTCGTGCTGGTGGGTGGACAAGAGCGCAGCGACCAGCAGCGCCTTCATTGGTTGATTGCGGCTTGAAGCCGCTTGCAATACGGTCTTGCTCGACTGCGACTCCAACGCCCGAACGCAATCCCCGCTGAGCTGGGTGGCGAGCGGAAGCGCCGCCAACCAACCTTTCAGCTCTCTTCGGTCCCAGCGATCCGGCCACTCCGCTGCATCAGCAGGCCAGCGCAGCAACATCCACTGCAGCAAGGCCTCCAAGCAACTCCCGCTGTGCACCACAGCACTGGACAGGTCCTCTGGCAGCGCGACCGCACTGCTTCGCAGCCGCTGGACCAACCGCAAGACCCTGGCCGTGTAGTCCCTGATCAGTTCCACTGCGGCATCCTGACTCGGCGGGATGAGCTCAGACACCTGCGACTCCAGGCGCAAAGTCCCTCCCAACTCGTCGTCATGCAGGTCTTGTTCATCAATACGAAGAGCAAGCCGCTGCCCCAGCCAATCCTGCAACCGTGGTTCCCATTGAACCAGCTCCACCAGTGCTTCGCGCATGGCTCTGTCGGGCCGATCTGGGTAGAACGGGTTAGTCACAAGCCAAGGGTGCAGGTCCCCATCAACCGCGAATGCCTGAACCCAAACAAGCCCGACTTGTGGCGCATCGCCAAGGAACTGCAGCGCCGAATAGTCCGCGGCAACTTTGTCGTCGCGGGCATGCTCACGCTGGAACTGCTTGAGTGCTGGTGCAAGCGCCTCTCGTTGCGCCGTCCGTTCTCCCTTGGGCCGGCGCAAGACATACGGCGAGACCTGGCGTCCTGAATCACGATCAACCAGAAAGCGAGGGCGCTGCGCCGCCTCATCCACAGGGAAGATCTCCGGAGGACGCTCACTCAAGAAGGGCATCCAGCGGGCCGACACCAAGTCCCAGAACGCGAACATCACCAGTTCCGCACCGGCCGCAGGAGTGCGGCCTTCCAAAGCGGCCACGCCGTCCTCAGTCAGGTCGAATCGATGGTCGATCCAACGGTATGGCTGCAGTTCTTTCGCCAGGATGAACGCCACCAACTGTCGGTCCAATGCCGAAAGCTTGGCTAACTCGTCCAGATCCTTGACGCCCGTCTGCAGTAAGCGCAGCAGCACCTCCTGAAACAGATTGATCTCCACACCCAATGCGGGCACCTGAACAGCGTGAATCTCAACCGGCCACAGCAGATCGGCATGACGCGCCCCGGCCCGACGTCCCCAGAGCAGGTAGGTCTCAGCCACGGCGCGCCTCCTCGTCACAGAAGGCGAGGAATGCGTGCATTTCGGGCACGCACGCCTCTGCAATAGGGCCTTCAAACATGGCGCGCTCGCCTACTGCAATGAGCATTCGGCGCTGGCGGCTCATTGCCACATTGAGGCGATTCGGTGTGCGGAGGTGGCCATAGCGGCTGCTAGCCTGCGATTCGAAGCGATCGCGCTCAGCCGTCTCCGCTTCGGGCGAAGGAATTTCAACCTGCCTCGAGTTTGAACGAACAGTAGAGAGCAAAACGACGTCGAATTCCTTGCCCTGAAAGGCGTCAACTGTCCCAACGCGGAAGCGCTCGCCACCGTTGGGCAGTTGAGCAAAGGGCTCACGGGGCCGCCAGGCGCCATCGATCCACTCCGTCACCGGCTGTTGGCCACTGCTCAAGGCCTTGCAAATGGCGTCTCGCTGGCCCGAGTAGAAGGTGATGACCCCAATGCTGGCGTTCGCCGGCAGCTGTTGGAGTAGGCGCTTCACCAGCGACGCGATTCGCTTGGACTCTGCATCTCGAACACGGGTACGGCTTCCTGCAGATGGACGCCCTTCCAATCCCTCTGACGCCGGCACATCGACCCAAGCAGCGACTGCGCCCCCGAAGTCAGGCAAGGTGAGCGTGAAGTCTGACGCTGGTCTTCCCGAGTGGACGCGCCCGAGGCCCGCCTTCTCATAAAAGTGCTTGCTGACAAAGTCGCCCAGCCTGGGATGCATACGGAATTGCTGATCCAGCATCACCACACGGTTGATCCCATCGATGGCCTTGCGGCGCTCAAACTGGCGCCACAGCCTTTCAAACAAGCTTTGCTGGTAGGTGGCGCTCGCCACTTGGTCGCCGCGTTCAGTTCGGATCTCTTCCTCGATCTCGGCGTCCAGCAGATGAGGCAACTGCCGTGGATCACCTACCAGAACAACCCGACGCCGAGCCAGAGCCATCGGGATGAACAGATCCAGCGGGTTCGCACGTGCCGCCTCATCAACCACCACGCTGCCGAAACGAAGCCCGGAAATGGCGTCTTCGCTTACGTCTTTGAGGAGCGCCATCTGCCGACTGACCGCTTGCTGGCAGGTGGCTCCAACGACACTGCTGTAGGTCTCCACAGCTTGCCGGACTCGCCGAGGTTGAACCTCCAGCGCCTCCTGGTACCGCTCAATGGCTGCAACCGAGCCCCAGTCGGAGTTGACCACTGCCGTCGCCAGCTGAGCTTGAAGTTCCTTCAGCAAATCCCGTAACTCTTCAGGAAGCTGATTGCGTTGGGCCAGCGACCTTCGCTCGTCCATCAGACGATCGAGGAGCCGCATCTGCAGACTCTCCAGAGCCAGTAGCAGCATCTCGTTAGCCTCAAGGGCCAACTCAGCATCTTCGAGCGTGGCCAGTTCCTCAGGCTGTAGCCAGCCCGGATAGTTCGAGGCCCTGTTTAGCAAGCTCGATGCACGCTCTGGACCGTCGTCCTTGAAGGACATAGCGTCCGTGCGCAGTGCGCGTACGGTCCGCCGAAGCTCCAACCTGCGCTCAGCAGGGACCGTCGCACCGCCCCCGACACCTACGCCCCTGGCCCGCAGGCTGCTCCAGCGCTGGCGCCACTCGTAAGTCATCCGAATCTGGCCATGGCGCTCCACCTCGTCCAGCCGCCCGGCGAGCGCATCAAGATCGGCTGCCCGGCGCTCTGGCGGGGACCCCAACATCAGCAGGTTGCGTGTGAGGGTCTGCAAGTCGGAGAAGGCGTGGTAGTGCGGGTGCGCTTGCTTCAACTCGGCAAGAACCCCGCTGACGGAAGCTTCCTGTTCGTGCATCCATGCCGCCAGCGGATCCTCACCGGCCTGGTCTTGCCGGCCTCCAACCTTGATCGCAGGCAGTCCGTAGACGCGGGTCCTGCCGAGCGCGTTCTCAACGGCGTCGTGCTGGAAGCTGGAGATCAGCACCTCCTGTGCAATGACCTGTCCTTCGTTCAGCTCCGACAGCCGCCGCTCCAGTGCTGCGATCACCTGGGTCTTGCCCGTACCTGGCGGGCCAATGATGAGCGCCACGTCTGGCGTGTTCAGGGCCACATCCAAGGCCTGGATCTGCCTGTCCGTCGGGCGACCCTGATGAAAGGTCTCGCGGACGTGGCGCGTTAGCGGCTGCAGGGTTGAGGCCCTTACCCGCGGGAGAGGAATGTCCAGCAACAAAGCGCTCAGGCCCGGCACGCCATACCCACCCTCGATGCTTTGGCGTGCACGAATCCGACGGAGATGCTGTGTCCGGTGCCCGGCCAAGGAGAGGTACACGTAGCCAGGGCACGGGGGCTCACGGTCCTGGGTGTCGAGTACAAGTCCGCTCTGGCCCAAAGAGATTGGGCCTTTGATCGGCGACCTCTTCCTGCTCACGGGAGCCTCGAGATCGCGCTCGGCACTCCAGTCTGGCGGTGTCTCGCCCACTTCGGCCAGTTCCGAGCCGTCGGTCTCCTCTTGCCAACGCTTCCAGAACGCCTGCAGCAGCGTCGTATCTCCCTGCAGGATCCAGCCGCCGCCCTCGGCGCTGACCGGCACCACACGGGTGTACTGCACCGCTTGGATTTGGGCGCCTCGACGAAGGGTGCGGTCCCACTCACGTTGCCCGTAGAGTCGCCACAGGTCCAAGTAGCCACCCGGCGTCGTCGCGGCGGCTCGCAATGTGTCTGCTTGGCGGGAGCCATCGGGTTTCACATCGGCAGCCGCATCCGTGATTCGAACCTCTGCCAACAGCAGCGTGAACGGTTGCTCCACTGCCCGTGGACGTCGGGCCAGCCGTTCGAACCAAAGCGCGCCGTGCGAGTCTTCGCGAAGGTCCAGGGCGAATCTCTTGCCGACCAACTGCACTTGGCCCTTCCGGTCCGATCCATAAATCGCCAGGAACATCATGCAGGTACCGTCCAGCGGATCCCTGCACACGAACTCCTCGCTCAACCACGCAGCAGCCACAGCGATGTCATCTGAATCGATGTGGCCCGATTGCCGCATTTGGTCGACAGCGCGGGTGTCGATGAGGATGTCTAGCCCCGGCAGCACCAGCGTCTTCTGGGGCGTGAAATAGCGCACCCTGACCTGACCTTTCCGGGCGTCCTGCAGAACCCATCGGGTCTCGGGGTTCGTGGCACGTTGATCCAGGTCCTTGGAGCCAGATGTGAGCTCCAGGTAGGCCAAGTTCTGCCCTTGGGTCAGGATCCAAGCGTCGGCTTCCGCGCTCAGCAAGACAGAAGCCCCCGCCGTCCACGCCGCGGCTGGTGCAGATCCGTCACCCACTCTTGCTGTGAGGACCTCGGATGAGAGAAAAGGTGATTCGCTCAGCTTCATCTTCTCACCACTCAAATCCCCAAGCCTCGTGCGTGACGCGACGGTCGCCGACATGGAGGAGGTAGGTCTGCCCGCTTCGAGGCAGGTCATGGCGTGCCCGCAGCGGCTGGGCCAAGCGGGCACCACGCCACTGGAGAGCCAGAGGCATGCCGCCATTAGGGATCAACGAGAGCTGCCGTCCCGCCAAACTGAACCCGATGAATGGCTCGGCTCGGGCATGCTCGGCACTGCCCGGCGGCGCAAGGCGAAGCTCGCCGCGCCCGACGTTGAGCACCTGTTGCCAACCTGAAGCGATCAATCGGTTCATTGGTTTTGCGTTCTCGGGCAAGTCTTCTTTGGCGGCCACCACAAAGTGGCGGAGCAAAACCTGGTGATCCTCTGGTGCGACCTGTGCACAGAATGGGCAATGGCGCGCTGGGTTCCAATAGAAGGTGCCGCCACAGCATTGCTCGTGGTGATCGCAACGGACCTGTATCGCTGCGGCAGCCTCGAACGCCTCTGCCCACTCGGCCATCACGGGGCGCTCGGCCGGGTCGTTCAGACCTTGGCGAAAGCACTGGTCGAACAAGCGCTGCAATTCCGGCGTGCACACGAGGGCCCGATCCAAGCCCGACTCCGCTCGATTCCGTTCGTCGTCAGGGTGATCGATCCACGGATATCCACCTTTCAAGGCCTCCGCTTCAAGCTCGGCGTCTTCATCGATCAGCATGCCGCTCTTGAGCGGATGCAGGTGCGTCAGCAGCTGGAAGGCGATGACCGCAAAGCTCCAAACATCCGTGTAAGTGCTGACGCCCATGTCTCCCCGCAGCAGTTCGGGCGCACCGTAGTCCGGCGTATAGATCTGCAGGCTGCTGTTGCGTACCGCGTAACAAAGGTTGTCCACGTCAATGAGCCACACCTGGGCATTGGCGTGCGTGCTGGAGACAAAGATGTTCCTGGGCGAAAGATCGCCATGCGCGATGCCCAAGCCGTGCAAAGAAGCGAGCACTCGGGCGAGTCGCGCCAAAAGGGCCAGACGGCGCCCCAAGCCACCCGTCTGTACGAAGCCTTGCAGCTCGCGTCCTTCTCGCATGGCCTCGTCGAACTCCGTCATGAGCGACTCGAGCGGCACCAAGCCTTCCATCAGCTCCATGACATAGCCAGGCCGTGGCTTGTTGATATAGGCCAACGGCATAACCACAGGAAGGTCGTAATCCTGAACCGGCAGGTAACGGATGCGTGCCACCTGTCGCGCCCACGCCACCGTAGCTGGGTCGCTCGCTTTGGCGTTAGCCAGCTTCACGATCTGGCGGGGGTTCCCCTTGATACGGACGATCGTCCCCTGACCGCCTTTGGAGAGGCGCTCGCCCAATGTGTACTCGCCCCCACGGTCATCGAAGACCTTCTGTTCGCGCACGGGCTCGTGCGTCTGGGTTGGTTCACGCCCAGCCATTGCCATGTCATCTCCCCCTCTTGAATATCAGCGCCAGGCTCTTGTCGTCTGAATGGCCTGGCGTGCCCCAATGCGTCAGTTCGTGAGTCAGCCACCGTCGGGCCTTTCGGCGGCTCAGGCCAGACAGGTGGCGATGCAGAGCCTGCGGGAAGGCGTGCAAGGACCGATCGTCCAGGTCATCAGCCACGCCATCGGTCATCAGGATCACCTGGTCGCCCGGCTGGCTCAGTACAAACTCATGTGTAGACCATGCGCTCCAGCCTTTATCGATGCCCATAGCGCGCGTCTCGTTTCCGAAGCCGCTTCTCGGCGGTGTCAACACACGCACTTGGCCGTGCGATCGGACCAAGACCATGCCGTCGCCCAACTGCCATGTCCGCACCTTCCCCTGGGCGGTACAGGCTGCGATGAGCAGCGTGGTGGCTGCAGCGTCGGCACGCTCCGGCCCTACAGCACGCAGCCAGGCTCGGTAGATGCGCGTCGTCAGTTCCCGCATCTCCCGTTGGTGATTGGGCTCGCGGCGCAGCACCTGGTGCGCCGCACGCACTGCATACCGTGCCCCTATGCCGCTCTGGGACCGACTGCCCAGCCCATCGGCAACGCAGGCAATCCATCCGCCACGCCAACCGCGAACTCCGCAAGCGTCTTGGCTTGGCTCACCTGCTTCGGCATGGGCTGGACCGATCACAGAAGTACCGACGGCGCTCAGCATTCAGAGCGCGTCCAGATCGAGGTCATCCTCGAGGTCGTCGCCCACGTTCAGGGGCTGGGCTGTGTTGGGCGATCCACTTGTGGAGCGAGCCACCACGCTCATCGTGACCGCACGGAAGAACTTGACGATGTCGCGTGCGCCGTCGGCTTCGAACACCGGCGCCTCTAGGTCATTTGTGAACTGGCGCAGCATGGCCCGGTCGGCATCTGCACCAATCGCCAGGGCGAAGCGTGTGGCCTTCTGCCCCCGTTCACTGGCCTTCAAAGACTCCAAGGGACCTTGCCAGTCGTCCGTGGGCGCTCCGTCGGAAACCAGCACCAAGACCGGCCTGTAGGCCCGCGACGGGACTATGTCCTTGTCTTCCAGCCACTGGCGTGCCATCGCAAAAGCTGAGCCCATGGGCGTGCGCCCCTGTGCGCACAGCGCCTCCACACCCTCGATTCGGTTGGCGCCTACCAAAGGCACGTGGGATTGAGCAGCCTCACCCCCGAAAGTGATCAGACCCACTTGAATCTCCGCACGCAGGCGACTTTCCCCGCCAAAGCTCAGGATCATGGTCTTGAGCGCTTCGTTCAAAGCGTCAATTTTTCCGTTGACCGACATGCTGCCGCTGGTGTCTGCAAGCACAATCACCGGCAGCGGCCGAGGTTCCGGTGCAGCAAAGCCTTTCAGCTTGGTTGGTGCGCCCTTGGGCTCAGCCTCGGTCGCCAGCAAAGCGTCATGCTCTTTGGCGCGAATCACCGTGGCCTGGTGGAAGCGAGACACGATGTCTTCGCGGAATTTGGCAAGTGCCATGATCGAAGCTCCCTAAGTAAAAGTCTGTCTGAGTCCCGGTGCCGAGACTGACACCGCGCGCGGCGCTTGTGTCGCCGCATTGAGCGGAATTGCGAGTCTCGTCACATGTCGGCTTGCGCACCGCTACATCTGCTGCAGGATCTGCAACGCTTCAGCCACGGCACGCTCCTGAAGTTCAATGTCAACGTTCTCGTCGCCGAGTTGCTCGAATAGCGTCTTGAATCGCGCTCCAGCGCCGGGATAGAAGCTGTCAAAGTCAGCCTTGACCTTGTTCCACAGATCCATCGCAACAAACCCCGTAAAGCCAAGTGGAAGCACCCGCAGGCCTTTGCTCACGGCAATGTCGAACTCCTCCAGCATTCCGTTGGAAGGAACCACAGTAGGTGGGTCGCCCGCCAACTTGTTGCCGAACATAAACACGGCCAAGCCGGCGAATTCAAGCAGATCCTCGCGGTACGCTCGCCACAACTTCTGACCTTCACTAGATTGCGGGAACGGACGAATCACCAACTCATCGGTAATTGTGCGTCGCTCTTCCCAGTAGATCTGTTGCAGGGCACCATCCACGACGGTGCTGCCAATTCCGAGGCCTAGACCTGTCACCAGGCGGAACTTCTGCTTCACGAGACTCTTGCTGAGCGTGTGGACGAAGCCCAGGGCCTGATCGCTCGTAATTTTGTTCCCATAGGTGTGGGCGGCGCCAGAAACGAAGATTGTCTTGGACTTGTACCGAGCTTCCACCCGCCTTAGAACGGCGGTGATGTCTTCGTATTCTTCTACGAGCACCGCCCTAATGTTGTAACGCTGGAGGTCGCTGATGAAGTACTCCTGCTTCGCCTTGCGGTACTCGAAGTCTCCCTCCTTGTCGGCCGCCTCCTTCTTCTCCTTGCGAACAAAGCAGTAGTGCTTGCGCAAGTGGCTGCCATGTCTGGTGTGGAGACGACCCAGAACGTAGTCGAGGTTCGGGTCCGAGAAACTGAACCCAATGAACAGGAACATCTTGGAAAGCAGGTCTCCAGCCAAAGCTGTCAGGAAGTCTGCTCGCGATAAGTGATAAGTCTCGTAGTCGGCTTTGCACAGCACAGCTTCATTCGCATGCGCCACGTCGCCATGCATCTTGTAAACAACGGCATTCCTTCCGTGCAGCGTCTGCAGCAACTGCTTTGGATCGTGCTTTACGTCGGGGCTTTTGCCGGACGCTCGCAGGGCATCCTCGATCGTGGTGTCGTAGTTGGTCGTCCAAAATGTCTCGATCGGCAGTCGCGCCAAGATTCGATGGTTGTCCGTGACCCTGGTCTGCTTGCTGGAGAAGCCATTCAAGATGGCATTGGTGAGATCGTTCCGATTGCTCCCGTGATGGTTCACGTGATACTGCGCGATCTTGACGAGGTCGTGCTCCCGCTCGACGTCCAGATTGAGCTCATCTGCGAGCGGCTTCAAGAGTCCCTTCCAGTTGACGAATCCAGCGTCGACGGACATGCCGGCGCCGGCAAAGATGGCGACGTTTCGTTCGCGCAGTTCATTAGTGAAGTCCTCAATGAACTTCTCAATCGTTACGACGGCCATCTCCTCTACTCCCTCTGTGTTTGCACTTGATCAGTACTTCGCCCTGATCGCGATCGCCGCCTCGATCCAGGATTCCAGGTTGTTCTTGATGTGGGCGTAGACATCCGTACTGGTAAAGCCAGGCGGGTCATAGGCCTTCACGATCGTCGACAACTTGGCGCCGCTGGCATTAAGCGTTACGTGATCGAAGGGGTTCGAGCCCTTCGAGCTCGTCTTGCCTTCGCTGTTCTTCAGGTTGTGCACGTAGATGCCAAGCACGCCCTTGCCGTCGTTCCAGCCCTTGACGATCTCGTGGTTGATCCACTTCCGGTCGGCAGTGCCCGCACCGATCAGAACCACCACGCAGCTACGGCCGCTCATCTGGTCGGCGATCCACTTCTCGATGGCTTTGTCGCCGCCCTTCGTGATGGTTTCCCAGTCGTTGTCTTTCGCGGGCTGGTTGCCCTCGATGGCGCCAATATTGCGGACTTGGGAGGCGCGCCAGTTGTCCGGGTTGTAGTGAAAGCTGTAGAAAACCTTGCGTGCCATCGTCATTCCTTTCGAGGTTGCAACCGAGTGGTCGGTCGCGTTGATCTGAGCGATCCCACCGCGAGAGCGCCTTCACTTCAAATAACGCGAGTTGCGTGCCAAGTACGACACTCGTTATGAATCAATGGCTTGCGCGACAGCCATCCATCTTGAGATTGCCAAAAAAGTAATAAACATTACATTGATACAAACTATTTTGCAATCTCTGGCTTGGCGGGCTGAGTGCCAAACTCAACGATCCACCAAGAGCTGCCACTCGATCGCTCTTCGCGCCGAAGAAATGACGTCGGTAAAGGTGAAGGCCTTAACCCCTGCCTCCCGTTGTGACATCGGGAAATCAGCTGACCGGCGCCCGCCCATCAGCAGCACCTCAATCGGTTTGGACATGTGCTTCGACAGTTCATGCCGATAGCTGATGGCCTGGAGGTAGTCGTCGTGGTTCAGGGCGTGCGACGGACGCTTGAACTCGATCAGCAGGCATGTGCCGTTGAGATCCTCGTTCAGCAGCAGGTCTGGGCGCTCAAGCGCCTTGGCACCCTCGTACTTTCGGCCCAGCGCCTCCACAACGGTTCGCTTGAGCGTCTGGTTGGAGCGGAAGAAGGT
Organism: Allobosea thiooxidans; assembly: GCA_943370825.1. Lineage (GTDB taxonomy): Bacteria > Pseudomonadota > Gammaproteobacteria > Burkholderiales > Burkholderiaceae_C > Hydrogenophaga. The sequence continues at coordinate 46,650 of CALRSR020000018.1, forward strand.
GTAGGTCGTGCCCAGGATCCACAGGTTGCGCTCGATGGCTTTGTGCATCTCGGCCTCGCGCGTCTCGAGGTTTCGCGCGAGTGCTTCCAACTCGTCAAGGAACTGCATCCGCGCCCTGGCTTGCGTGACCAGCGTGGCCATGTCGGCCATGCCGAACTCGTCAAGCGCCGCCGAGATGGCGACGACATCCCGGCGCGCGGCATCATGGATGTGTGACAGGACGGCGCCGTACTCTGCATGCTCAATGGCATCGAGCAACACATGAACATACTGCTCCAGCTTGCTCGGTTCTTCGCCATAAAAGCGCTCCAGAGTTCGGCGCACCGCCTTGTCGGCGAACTCCCGGCGGTGCTCCGGCATCGCAGCCAGTCTGTCCTTGATCGCCCGGTTGATCCGCGCCTGCGCCAGCTGGATCTCGCGGCTGTATCGCTCCTTGTATGCAGCGATCAGGATGGGCTGGACCTGTTCGGTGACTGCAGCCAGCAAACTGCTGTTCTCGATCACACTGTCCCAGCCAGCGGTCACGTGGTAACGCAGGCCGTCCGCCTGCACCTCGCCGTAGAGCTTGGATTTCAACTTCTGCGGAAAGTCCTCCCGCTCTTCGAGGCCGAAGAACGATGGCTTCCCCACAACCTTGCCATCGACTCGAACCACGAGGCCGGCCTGTCGCTGCGCCGACCGCTCGTCAGCGATTGCGAACCGCAGGTGGACAGAGCCGACTCCCGGGACTTCCATGCTCTGGTTGGAGTACGTGCCGGCCACATCGTCGACGCCGAGCGGTTTTCCATCTACGTGCACGGTGAAGTCTGCAGATCGTCCGTACTCGAAGATCAGCACTTGCCGCATCCTGCCTGCGTCGGGGAAAGCAAGCTCACCGTGCAGGGAGTGAAACTTGATGGTTGTGCCGTGTGAGTCAGGGGCGCAGCGTTCGGTCTCGATCTGGATGGGAAGGTGTTCGATGTCTTCGACGCCAGCCAGATCCTTCATTCGAAGCGTGAAGCGGCTGAGCGTCCCGCGTGTGCAGGTCTCGAGCGTCATCTCCGCGGCAGCCATGAGGCCTGCGAACTTACCGATCCCCTTGCGCCCTTTCACCAGGCGCTGCTTCCCTGCAGTTCTCTCTCCGCGATGTTCGCGCCGGTCTTTGGCGATGGCCAGGTAGTGTGATTCGAGCTCGGCTCGCGTCATGCCCGAGCCGTCATCCGCAATGACGATGGGGGTATCGGTCATCGGCGCAGGCAGCGAGATCCACACGTTCTCGGCGTCTGCATCCCATGCGTTGTCGACCAGCTCCTTGAGCGCCTTCTCCGTCGACGGGTACTCCTGGCTAAGCAGCCGAGCCAACCTGGAATCAACTTGAAAGCGAGCAGTCTTCGCTGCCATATCTTTCACCTCCCTGCTTTGGATGATCTAAAGGTTTAGCCGGATCAGGCAGTCATCACCGGCGTACGTAGTCCATTCGCGTGACCAGACGTCGTTCTGCAAGACGGTCACAATGTCCTCAGGGCGCTCACCCGTTGCATCGTCGTCAAGACCGATCTGGAAAGAGACGCCTCCCACATCGCTCAGGACGAAGCGGTTGTGCATCGGATAATGCGGGCGAATGAACAGGCGTAGAACGATGCCTTCAGGTGCTGTCTCTGCAAGTGCGCGTTGAACACCATTCAGGTACTGCTGAATGTCGATCTGATCGCCCCGAAAGATGTCGACCAACGAGCCCGGCCTGGCGCGCCGCATGAACTCCAAGAACGGGCGCTTGAATCGCCTTGATGAGGCATCAAAGTGCGGATCGACCAGCTTTATATGAGACGAGCTGGACCACAGGGGACCGCAGCAATCAGCCATCGACGCAGCATCGCGCCTTACATGCCACTGCCGGTTGGTTGCAAAGCTAGGGTGTTCTACAGAAACGTCAGCTGGCTGCAGAAAGCCGGGCTCTCCGACGTCCGGAGCCGCGACGACGGCATCAAATGGAAGGCGTCGATGCTCTTCTATGGCAGCACGAACCCAGTCCTCAGCACAGCCTTGCCCCGGCCGCTCTCTCGACAGGAGGGCGGTTTGAGGTAGTTTGCGTAATCGCTCTTCAATCCTCTTCAGATCGAGATGACCCTTGAGCTGAGCGCTCGCAGCCTCGTACACAAGGCGCTTCCACTTGCTCGGGAAGGCCGCGATCAAACGCCCCTCGGGGATGCCAAACCTGTCGATGATGTGATTGAACTGCAGGTAGGAGGCTGCGACTGCAGCCGGATCCACAGCGATCTCCTTGAACATCAGAATAGCTCCGCACCACGTTCGTCGAAGAAGCCCTGCGGCCAGGGCTTGGCGAAGTCACCTTCCTTGGTTACTGGGATCTCGTCGATGGTTACCGCACCGTTGCTCTTGCTGAGGCAGTAGACACCGATCAAGGCGGGCGACAGCGGCTGATCAATCACCTTGCTGGTCATTTCCGCGGCTTCGCGGATGCGGCGCAGCAGACGCAGGATCAGGTGCTCGCTATGCGTCTCGATGAGGTACGACAGCCCTTGGTGCACCGCGCCATCGATGAACAGGTCACCCAGGCCCACCTGGACGGCGGGGTGGATGTGCAGCTCGGGTTGCTCGATGCACACCACGCTGGCTGAGCCGTCTTGTGCCGCTACAACCACCGGCAGCACCTGCGAGATGCCAACGCCCACATCTTGCGGCTGCAAGGTCAGACCAGCGCCGTCCACCAGCTGCGCGCGCTTGCGGATGGGGCCGACGGGCTGAGGCACCGGGTGGTTCGGATCGAACTCCTGGTAGGCCTTCTGGGTGACGGCGTAGCCCGTGCCCAGTTTAGCGGGCGACTGCATCCAGTCGCTCACACGCTCCACCAAGTCCTGGCTTCCGGTGACCAGCGTCTCCCACGCGGCCATGCCATCGGACCAGGCAGAGTCGCTCTTGGTGAGTGACACCTCCAGGCCGCGAGGCGGAATGCGCCGCAGTGGGCCGATGTAGCGCATCTGGCCCAACTGCTCGCGAAGCAGCAAGGCGGGCCCCACGCTCAGCCACGACAGGAACGCGGTGAACTCGCGCACCATATAGACGTTCTCCGCCCCTTTGGCGCCCGGCGCGGGGATGAACAGCATCCGGTCGAGGCGTGGCAGCGCCCCGCGAAAGCCCGTGAGCCAGGCGCGCAGGCCGTCGCCAGGGCGCTCCATGCCGGCTTCCTGAACGGCGCTGAACAGCGACGACAGGATCGACGTCTTGCCGGGCAAGCTGGGTGCCGCGTTCGCCACGGGGCTTTCGACAGGCTGCGCCAGATCCTCCGGGTTGACGAAATCGTCCAGCAACGACAGCAACTCGTCGCCATCTGGTGCGTCGACCATGAAGATCGGATTCGCGTGGTTGATGCGCATCTGCGCATCACGGCCATCACGGCTGGAGGTGATGCGAAGGCACCACTCACCGTTCGTGGCGATCTCGTAGCCCTGGACGATGGGCTGCTCGCGCTGCTCGTTCCACCCGATGCTCAGGCGGATGGCAACAGTCTTCACGGAGCGGCGGATGTTCTGCAGGGTGTCGTACATCCACCAGACCTGCTCGTCTGTCGTCTGCCAGTCCTCGAAGGCGTCTGGCACCAGTTCCGGGATGGACGACAGACCAAGTTCCATCTCGACCGCGATCTCGATCTGCTTCTGCGGATCTCGGCCGTTGACCAGATTTAGAAAGCCACCCAGATCCACCGCCTCGCCGCCCTGCAAAGTCCGATCGGCATTGACGTTCTGCCGCTCCAGGATTTCACGCATGTACTGAAGCGCCTGCAGCACGCTGCTCTTGCCGGCGCTGTTTGCGCCGAAGAGCAGGGTAATGGGGCGAAGCTCGATCCGGACCTCACTTGAGAAGCCCTTGAAATTCTGTAGTGCAATTGACCGGATGATTGAGCTCATAGCGCGGCCTGAGAAGCCAAGTATTTGCTTTGGAGCGACTTGCTAAGGTCAAGGATCATTCCAGCTGAGTCTGCAGCCTTCCTGCTCCACGACAGCATGCCGAGTAGCCGCTTCTCAAAATCAATTTGAAGGGGCATGGGCGGCAGCAAGACAGGCAGTGCTCGAATGGGACCTTGGAATAGGTTCGCCTGTGCAGAAGACTTTGAAGCTGCCGCCATGCGTCGTTGCATAGTCGTCGATCGCAAGTAGTGCTCAAGGAATGTCGTGTGGACGCGCCTTGTGTCTGGCCTGACCAAGGCGACACTACGGACCAGGGCCATGGGCTCGTCCGTCGAGACAGCAGCGACACGCCCAATCGTTCCTGAGCAAGAAATCAGGATGTCTCCTCGCCGGGGCTCACAACGACGACGGATTCGCTCGAATTCGTCTGCCGGAACGTAGTCAACATCAGTCAGCGCGAGAAAGCCGTTCTGCACGTTCCGCGCAGAAAGCAGTTTGATCCCATCTGCTGAGCGACGCGGGGTTTGATGCTCCCCGTCCGTGACTTGTAGTGCCAGATCCTCCAGCCGGCACACGTCCCAGCCGTGAGTGTTTGTGTCGACGTCCCCGAAAGTGGTGAAGAACAACGATTGGACAAACTCATCTGCCAGCCGGGTGGCCTGCTGGCGTTTGCGGCGCAGGCTGTCGGCCTTGTCGAGGATTGTGGCGATGCGCTGTTGCTCAACTTTGCTGAGCACAGACACCCGAATCTTGGCGACCTCTGCTGGGCGCGCTCGTAGTAGCGATCCCCCAACGCCTGAAACAGTTTGCATGAACTGCTGATGGAATCCATCAGAGGTGAGCAGATGCTTGAGGTAGCCGGGCAGGAAGCGCTCGTCTCTGAATACGATCCACTCGCCAGATGCAATGAGCCGGTGCGATGTCGTGGGGCTGACCACCCATGCCCGCCGAATGTGCGGGACGATCTTTGACAGCAGTACGTCACCTGGTTGCACTACTTGCTTGCTTGAGCCGATGTCTCGGCCTCGCACGACTTCCGGGTGCCCCGCATCAAATGCAGGGATACTCAGCAGCTCGAAGACTTCGTCAGGGAACTTGGCAGGATCTACAGATCCGTTCCTTCGCGCGATGACTTCCTCTAAGGGAATCCAGCTCCTCTGGATCATTTCAGCATACCGTTCAGATCAATCAAGTCCCTTTGGATCTCCGCCTCAAGCTCAATGAGGTCACCGAGGATCTTTCGCGGGTCGACTGCGATCCGCACCTCCTGCGGTTTGACGAGGTATCGATTGATCGACAGGTCGTAGCCCTGCGCTCGCACGTCGTCTACCGAAATCTCGAATGCCTTCGCAGTTCGATCTTCGAGCTTGATGCTGCCCTCACACCATTGCTGATACTTCGCCAGTACATCCAGCAAGTCCCCCTTGCCATCACCAATCTGCGTCCGCTTGTCGTCAAGCGTGAAGCCATCAGACTGCACGTCGTAGAAAAACACGTTCTCCGTCTTGCCGCCCTTGGCAAAGATGATGATGGCGGTGGAGACACCGGCATAGGGCTTGAACACACCGGAGGGCAGCGAGATCACTGCTTCCAGCTGGTTGCTCTCGATTAGGTGCTGGCGGAGCTGCACATGGGCCTTGCTGGAGCCGAACAGCACGCCGTCCGGCACGATGGTGGCGCTGCGGCCACCGACCTTGAGCATGCGCAGGATGAGCGCGATGAAAAGCAGCTCGGTCTTCTTGGTCTTGACCACGCGCAGCAGGTCTGGCGCCACGTCCTGCTCGTCCAGGCTGCCCTTGAACGGTGGGTTGGCCAGGATGAGGTCGAACGCCCCCTTGGATCCCTTGGGGTGGCGCTCCTCGAAGCTCTGGCTCAGCGTGTCTTGGTAGTGCACATCGGGCTCGCCCACGCCGTGCATCACCAGGTTCATGCTGGCGATGCGCAGCATGGTGGCGTCGAAGTCGTAGGCGTGGAACATGTCGCTGTCCACATGCGCACGATGGCCTTGCTGCGAGAGCAGGTCACCGCTGTAGGTGATGTGCTCCTCACCGTCCACCATCTCTACATGCTTGCCAGCGTCGCTGGTGTGCTCGCGCAGCAGGTAATCGTACGCCTCGACCAAGAAGCCGGCGGTACCGCAGGAGGGGTCGCAGATCCGGTCGGTAGGCTGGGGTTGCATCAGCTCCACCATCAGGCGGATGATGTGCCGCGGCGTGCGGAACTGGCCGTTGATTCCGGCAGTGGTGAGCTTGCTGAGCAGGTACTCGTAGAGATCGCCCTTGGTGTCACCACGCTCCAGGGGGAGGTCCTGCACCGAGGCAACTGCTTTGGAGAGCAGAGTCTCCTTCTGGATCATCAGTTGCGCGTCCTTCATGAAGGACGCAAACATGCTGTTGGCGCCAGTGCTGCGCTCGGCCAGGCGGCGGAAGTGCGGGAACACGCGGTCACGCACATGCGGCAGCATCTTCTCGCTGCCGTAATGGCGCCAGGTTTCCCAGCGGCAGTCTTGCTCATCGTCACCGAAGCGGCGTGCAAAAGGCTGACCGGTCAGCGATGCCCGCTTTTCATCAGCCCGCTCCTTCATGTCCAGCAGGCGGCTGTACATCAGGAAGGTGATTTGTTCGATCACCGTCAGCGGGTTGGTGATGCCACCGGTCCAGAAATCGGTCCAGAGGCTGTCGATGCGGCTCTTGAGGGGCCCTGTGATCATGGTGTCTTCTCTTATGGTTGGGGCGCGGTAAGTTTGAGCTCGGGATAGCCAGGGTATTCATCGGGGTGAAATCCCTCATGCTTCGGCATGCCCGGTGCGGTGAGTTTCGGCGGTGCGACAGTGCTGCGTATCACTCGCTGAGGCGTTTCCTGCCAGCCGATGTTGAAGGCGCCTGATGCGAAGAACTGCAGCGTGCTGTAGGGCAGCTGGTCATGGATCCACCACGCCATCTCGGTCCAAGGGTGGTCTGGCAGACGATCGTGTTGCCACGGAACGATGATGCAGGCCATCGCTCCCAATTCCTGTCTCACTGCGTCGGGGTAGTCCCAAATATGGGCTCCGTAGTTCGCCTCGTTGCTGCCGCAGTTAAGACCCTTGGCATTGCCAAATGCGTTGACAGTTGGCGACCTATAGCCTGAGCGAATGGCGATGCGCCCGAAGGTGGCCTGCAGCGGCTCTAGAAGCAAATTGCAGAGTTGCTTGCCAGCCTCAATTGCGATTTCCGGGTAATCCGGCACGTTGCGAAGCTGCAGTGGGACCCCATCAACCGCCACGCCACTGTGCCATGCTGCAATTTCACTGAACAGGAAATCGCGCATGTAGAAGTTTGGCGACAAGCGCACACGGCCCAGCTTGTCGAGTTGGTCGTACGACGTGATGGTCTTCATGGAACTGTCGGTGCCTGCAAGGGTTCTCCGAAGGCACGCACCAGCTCCACCACTTCGTCGAGTTGATTCTGATTGGGGAAAACGCCGCCCAAGCCCTCGGCATGGAGGATGTTGAAAGGTGCCTCGAAAAGTTGCGCCACCGCAATGGCGCCGAACTGGCGGATGTGGTCCTTCAACATGGCCAGAAAGCGCAGCTGCTGGCTGGTCAGTGCATGGTTTTGGGCAAAGGCTGTGAACTTGGCATCCACCGCTTCATGGTCCAGGCCCACGATGGCCCGCAGGATGTGGGCCAGTGGCACTGCGGTATCTGGGTAGAACTCCCGCAGCGTGGCCAGGTCCACATTGGGGTTGCGGGTATGCAGCAAGCTGTTGAGCTGGTTCAACTCTTCTTGTGTGACGGGCTCACCGCGACGGACCTTTTGCAGCACGGGGTCGGTCGCGAACAGCGGCTCCAACGCGGCTTGAACGGCCTTGCGGTAGATGATGAAGTCAACCGACTTGACGTTGGTGGAGCGGTGCTCAACCCGGTATTCCGCAGCATCTTCCCGTACGTCCAGTATGGTCGTGGGCGAGGGCGGCGGCTTGATCGGAGCATCAGCGAGGTCAATGATGCTGCGCAGCGCCTCCCTTATGGCGTCCAAACGGCCGAAGGTTGGCTGCTGCCAGAAGGCGTCGGAGCGCATGGTCTTGAGTTCGTTGGCCTTGGCGCGCACGGGGTTCAGGTGCGGCGGCAACCGGTCCAACCACTCCAAGATCGCCTCGCGTTCTGGGTTGGGCTTACCCGGCTCGGCAATCGCCGCAGCTTGGGCCTTGGAAAGCAGCAGGTCCCAGCGCAAGGCGTCACCCTGACCGCGCACATCCAGGGCGCTCATCAGGGGCGCCACCGTCTCGGTCAGCAGCTGCCGGGTGACAGGCGCGAATTGATGAATGAGCTGGGCGTCGCGCGCTTGCTGCACGGCCTGCCAGTTTTCGCGAACGAAAATCGCTCCATCGGGCAGAGCTGCTGCGTCTTGCTGTAGTTGCTGGGCCAACAGGTCGAAAGCCTGTAGATCGGAACGTGCCAACGCAAGGGCCGCCAGCTCGATACGGGCCTCGTACCGCCGCTGGGTGAGCGGCTTGGGAATGGAGGGCTCCACCTCGTCCGTGTTCAGGTCGTGGAATGCGAAGTTGCCCCAGTGATCGAAGATCAGGAACTCGCTCTTGTCCTGACCTGGACCAAACAGGTCTTTGCAGAGACGCGTGCCGCGCCCGATCATTTGCCAGAACTTGACCTTGCTCTTGACCGGCTTGGCGAACACAAGATTCACCACCTCGGGGACGTCGATGCCCGTGTCCAGCATATCTACCGAGACAGCTATGCGCAGGTCACCTTTCGGCTCCTTGAACTGGTCGATCAGCTCCTCGGCCCGTGCCTCCTTGGAGTGGATGACACGGCAGAACTTGCCGGCGAACTGCGGGTACATCTCATCGAACAGTTCAGCCAGTAGTCGGGCGTGGTCGATGTTGCGGGCGAAGACGATGCTCTTGCCGGGCAGCTGGCCGTCAGAATCGCGCAGTCCGTTGTCCATCAGGTTGCGCAGGATGACGCGGTTGGTGTCCTTGTTGAAGACGGCGTCGTCAATTTCCCTGGCATCGAACTCCAGGGTATTTGGGTCGATGCCTTGGTCTTCAAGCTGAGCAATCTGTTCGTCCGTGAGGTGTGCCGCCTTGATGCCTTCACGCAGGAACTTGGTGGTGTGAGCAACGACGCGGAACGGAACCAGCTTTCGGTCAGCGATGGCCTGCTCCAGCGGGTAGTTGGCGGTAGGCAGCTTGTAGTCGCAGCCGAACAGCCGGCAGGTGCTGCGGCTGACCATCTCGACCGGCGTGGCGGTCAAGCCCACTTGAATGGCGTCGAAATATTTGAAGAGGTCGCCGTACAGGTTGTAGATAGAGCGATGGGATTCGTCAGCAATGATCAAGTCGAAGAATCCAACGTCGAACGACTCGTAGTCGTTGATCAAGCCCTGGTAGATGCCGATGTAGATGCGTGCATCCATCTTGCCAACGTCGTTGGCCTGGCCGATGACGTAAATGGGCTCCTGGACGAAATCGTTGAACGCGTTCTTGGCCTGTTTTCGCAGCTCCTTGCGGTCGCACAGGAAGAGCACGCGCTTGACCCAGCGAGCGTCGATCAACAGCTTAGCCAGGGCAATTGCGACACGGGTCTTGCCCGTGCCAGTCGCTTGGACGATCAGGGCGCGGCGGTGGCGCTGCATGAAGCGCTCAGCGACGCGGGTGATGCTTTCGAGTTGATGCAGGTAGCCGGCGATTTTGGCGTCCGGACGAACGTCTTTCAGCAGGTCCAGCTTCTCTTTGCGCTGGAACCCCACTCTGTACTGCAGTGTGTCTTTGGAATAGAAGCCAAACACCGATCGAGGAGGGTAACCACCGGCGTCGTCCCACACCCAGATGTCGTGGCCGTTGGTATAGAAGATCTTCGGCCGCTGGCCGTGAACCTTCTCCAGTGCGTCTGCGTAAAGCTTGGCCTGCTCCTGCCCGGCGCGGGCATCAACCAGCGTCTTTTTGGCTTCCACGACCGCCAGCGGCTTGCCGTTGTCGTCCCAGAGCACGTAGTCGCAATAGCCCTTGCCGGTGGCGGTGGGCTGGTGCGGGACTTCGACCTCTTGGCCCACTGAATCGTTGCTGGTAGTGTCGGGCGGGACATCCCAGCCGGCCATGCGCAGATCTCGATCAATCAGCCATTTGCGGGTGTTGTCCTCGGTGAAGCGCAGCTGGCTCACCACCTGCGCCGACGCTTGGCCGACTCGCTGCAGCGCTTCAGCGGATGGCGGCATGCTGCCGGCAGTTGTAGGACTGGTCTGTCGATCGGCGGCGCGCAAGGCTGCCAGCTCTTCCAGTGCTTGCTTCAGTCGCTCTTCTTTGAGGCTGTTCTCCTCCGCCAGCGCTTTGGCCTTGCGTTTGAACTCTGCCTTGCTGTCGATGCCTTCGACCGGGGGCTGCTTGAACTCAGAGAAGTCTTCGACCTTTCCACCCAAGAAGGTCACATGGAGCCACCGGGCGAGCTGCCAAGCCTCTTGAACACAACGAACGGCGTCTGCTGCCTCGACATCCTCGCCGTGCGCGCCCCGGTTGCCCAGGCGACGCAGCAGGTGCAACTTGTCCAGAACCAGAGGCTGGGCAATCGCCTTGAAGCCGGCGTTGTGCAGCAAGTCCACAAAATTGGATTGCGGGACACGCTCGAGTTTGAGCTTCAAATAGAGCCGGTCGACAAGACGTTCGGCAAAGTTGCGCAACTTCACCAGCGCACTCTCCGGGTCGGAGTGGGCGTAGTGCTCCGCGTACCCGCCCATATTGGCGAGCTCGGGATAGGCCACTCGGAGTGGCTCAAAGTTCAGCGATTTGATGTCTTGCATCGACATCTGACTGGCTTTCGGGGCATTCATGCCTCTTGTTTTGCGAAAGCCATGCCAGCCTCCCTAGTCGTGTTGTTCCTGCGTTTCCAGGCCTAGGCGCCTCATCCAGTTGCCCAACGTCTGGTGATTGGCGAAGCCGAGCATCTTGGCGGCAGCAGTCTTGCGATCACCAGTTTGCCTGAGCGCTTTGGCAATGTAGTCGCGTGAGATCTCGTCCAAAAGTTCTTGCAAATCAACGCCTTGCGCCAACGGTCGACTGAAAGGATTTCGGTCGGCAGGGTGGATCTGGAGTAGCGCTGCCTGCAGGTCTTCCGCTTGAATCACTGGGCCAGAAGACCAGATCACGGCCCGTAGCAGCGTGTGGTATAGCTCACGGATATTGCCTGGCCAAGAATGTTGCGAGAGAAGTTTTCTTGCACTGACAGAAAGTTTCTTCTCTTGTACTTCTGGTTTGCCCTGCGCGTCGGCGTTGATCTGGGCCAGGAACGTATCCGCGAGCAGGTCGGTGTCGCCATCGCGCTCCCGAAGCGGTGGGAGGCGGAGGATTCCAACGGCCAGGCGGTGGAACAGGTCTTCTCGGAAGCGGCCAGAGGCAACATCCGCTGCCAAGTCTCGGTGTGTCGCAGCAATGATTCGAACATCGACTTTGACCGGCTTTGAGTCTCCGAGCGGCGTGACTTCCTTTGCCTGCAAAGCGCGCAGGAGTCGCACCTGGGTTTCGAGTGGTAGGTCACCCACCTCGTCGAGGAACAGGGTGCCGCCGTTGGCTTCCTGGAAATGCCCCTTGCGAGCGGCAACCGCACCAGTAAAAGCCCCCTTTACGTGACCGAAGAGCTCGGAATTGGCTAGCTCGGGTGCTATGGCCCCGCAATTGACGGCCACGAAGGGCTTGTCTGCGCGCTCGCTGGCGGCACAGATGGCTTCAGCAAAGAGCTCCTTGCCAGTGCCGGTCTCGCCAAGAATGAGGACGGGTACATCGTGGGCGGCGATCCGACGGGCGAGTAGTACCTGCTGGCGCACAGCGTTACTCTGATGAAGGATCTTGCTGAACTCCGGAGCGCCCTCTGTGGGACCTTGGGCCAAGCGCTCAATCCGTTCCCCACTGCGCCGCAGGAACTCGGGCAGGAAGTCGTTGGCCAGATCGAACGGGAAGTCCACCGACTCCAGGCCATGCTCCTTTGAGGTCTGAATCAATTTGGCAGGGAAGCGGGTCTTCGCCAGCATGATCCAAATTGCTGCCATGGCGGGGGTGCCAGGACTCAGATGAAAGGTGAGTTCGACGTCTTGCCGGGGAAGGTTAAGGTCCTTGAGGTGTTTGCTGACCTCGTCATAGATGGACGCGTAGTCGATCGGGCTACGAAGGCTAATCTCCTGCAGGTCCACGGCAGCGTCCTCATAACCGCAGCGCTGCTCCAGCCACGCGCAGTAGGCGGCACTGCGCTCATGAGGATAGTTGGTCAGCAGGCAGACCCGATCAAACCTCGGCGCATGGCGCAGCGCTGTAGCGATTGGGCCCAATCCGGAGGCGGAAGCACATTCGGAAGCTTGGTGATCGGCGTTGCCGATCCAAGAAATAAGCCATTGCTTGCTAGTCACGCGCCATGATAAGAAATTTACCGACTGAATAAAAGAGCTTGCGCAACGCAAAAACGTAGCGGGACCCAAATGCCGCATTACTCGAGCGAAGTGACCTGTTCGGCCTTTACGGCCCAAACCTACCAATGTGGCGGATCGATCAGGAATGGGTGGATCCTGCACGCGGTAACGCTTGAACTCATGTTCGATACAGCAGTCAAGGCAGCCGTGCGTACTGTCTCCCTGGTCGCAAGCAACGGGCCGGTCGCGCAGCGCAGACCCGGCTAGGTCGCTGGCCTGGCAGTCACGTCCCTCGCCCAACACCTTGCTCGGCCAGGACGGCTTGCACAACTGGCTCACGCCGCTGAGGTGTAAGAGGTTTCTGGCGATGACATCTTTCAGGACGTGGTGCGTAAGCGCCAGATCGACATAACTGAGCTCTGGGTTGGCGTTCTCGCCCTCCAGTTAGCCAAGAAACGCAGTTTCGAGATGGTCATCCGAAGCATCCGTCGCATAGGCTTTCATGATTGGACTGACTAGAATGCCCAGCCTTATGGCGGACAAATCCCGGACAAATCCCGGACAAATCCCGAGGAAAATCCGATATAGACTCTCTGCCATGTTCATGTTCGCAAAGTGGCGGTCGTTCAAAGGGGGCTCCAATGAAATCTGACAATCATCGATATCGCTCTGGAAGCGAGGCCAAGGTAAGATCAATTTTCACCAAAGAACTAACCGACTTCTTTGAGCAAATGGTGAGACAAGATGGTAACTGGCCTGGCATCAAGAATGATGATCTGATAGACGGAATTATTGAGGCCGTTCGAAATACTGCCGAAAAAATTCCCGATGGGATGGGTGTTGGCTTGGTGCATGCTCTGGCTTATACGGCGCTGGACGCAGTATATGAATCCCTGCCTGAGGATTCAAATGGTCCAAGTGAGGCGATGCGCAGATCGGCGCTATCAGAGCATCTGCCTTCGGATGCATCTTTCGAAAAAATCCAACCAATTTATCAACAATCAGGAAACAACATCGACAGAGAGCCAGAGCATCGGGCGATGGGAGATTTGGAGGCGGTATCACCTCTGCGTGCAATGGGATATACCGTCGCTGAGGATGCATTGACTGAAAAACAGCGACGCAGCATCCTGCGGAAGTCGATCAAACAAGAGAGCCTTGACCCAGAGAGGCAGGCGCAAGGAGATCTTCGTTGGGGGCAACGCAACACGTCCGATCGCCTGGAGGCGATTGTCAGTCATTTGTTTTGGCTTGCGAGACTTCAGGGAACAGAGAAGCCTGGGGCAAAAGAGCGATGGCTTTCAGATATTGAGTGGCTCAAAGAATCGTTCTCGGATCTTGGGAAGGGGATTAATTGGGTGCGATTCGCGGCTGACAACATAAAGAATGGCAGAAGGACGCCGAACGCAGCATTCATGGCCCCTCTAACCCCTTCGCCAGCCCTCGCTGCGATCGTTGGTCGCGATCCGCTCCCTCGAACAGAAGTGACCAAAAAAATTTGGGAATATATAAAGAAGCATCGGCTTCAGGATGACGTCAATAAGCGGGTGATAAAAGTTGATCGAAAGCTGCTGAAAATATTTGGGAGCCGCCAGGTGAGCATGTTTGAGATGACAAATCTAATTAACAGTCACCTGAGATCGTGAACATCGATCTCTATCAGCGATGAGTTTAAGCTAAAGATTGCTGTAAACGATGACGAACTACAGTCGCAGTAATCGGAGGGGGTGAAGGTGACTATTGTCAAAGGAGTTCGGGTGATGGCATCACCGTGTTGCGGTGAGTGGTATGCCGCGCCTCGGTATGTCTCGATGAACTTCTCGGCTTTTGAATATTGGACCGACGGTTGGCGACAGGACTCTCCGATGCCGAATGACGTCGGCCTTCGTCGCTGCAGGTGCGGGCGCTTCGTGCTGTTGAAGCAGCTGCTTGAAGTCAAGACAGCCGAGAGCAGCGATTTGCCGCGCATTGATCACGTCCCCGAGGAAGCATTGATCCACTGCCTCGAAGAGGCCGAGAGCGAAGAGATCGAGGTTGCCGCTAGGGTAGGTTGTTGGCGATATCTCAACCATCCTTACCGGCGAAAGTACCGTGAACATCGAGACGCGGAAGAGTCTGCTTCCAAGACTGCGTGGGAGGCTGCTAACCCGGATCGCAGGACCTGGTGGGACAAGATTTGCGGGCGCGAGCGACTTACCTACCGTAGGCCTGAGAACAATCCCTTCACCTGTCCAGTTTTCGAGCCGTCAGACCTTCAGTATCGAAACATGGAGCGGCTCACCGAGATTTTCACATCACACGGCGGCGGTTCTCCATACGACTTTGGCGCTTTGACCTTGGCTGAGTTGCTCAGGGAGCAAGGACGATTTAACGAGGCGCGGAGGATCATGCTGACCATCAACATGAAGGATGAGGGCGTGACCGGCGAGGTCATATCCAAGCTCATTGAGGAGAGAGAGCGGGCCCCTGTCCGGTACAAGATTTGATCCGTCGGGCCGCCTACCGGTCGAGCATACGCTCGCAAGAACGGTTCACACCCACAGTGGTGTCCGTCATTTGCTGTTCATCTTGGATCTGCGCGATTTGCTCTGGACACCTTTCTTGCGACTGATTCACCCATGAAGCATCGAATTCCTCCATGCCGAGAAGAGCCAACCTAGCCGCCATCGATGTAGAGCGCACGTGGACTGCAAGATACAGCCACCACAGTTTGCATATCGCAGAGGCCATCGACAGCAGGATCTGGTTGCGCGTGGAAGACCTGCGGCAGTGGGTGCCGGGTTTGCCTCCGGGGGCTGGTTTGGCCGAACGCCACCCTGGTATGGTGAGGACGATCCCCCCGTCATCCGATCCGTACATTGAGGCCAGCGCTTTCAAATGGATCACTGCGAAAAGTAGCAACATCTCCACACTGAAGCTGACTGCATGGATTGATTCGACGATCCTCGCGCCAGCACGCAAGCGCTGTGGCTGGCAGGACTACCAAGGTCCACAAGCCACCGCGACTTCTCGAACCCCTCTGATGTCACGCGCTCAGGAAAAGCCGGGATTTCAAACGGCTCGGGATCAATTCGGTAGTGACCCCGATCCACAAGAGAATCATCTCCTTCGACGGATTGGTCGTTGGCTGGATCCTCGGGACTGGCCACTCACTAGTGGACGCTGGGGATTAAAGACGATCATAGTCGTGGGGACCTCGATATCAGCTGCCGCCCTTGCACTTTCCGGCTGGGTAGATGCCAAGGCCTATGACGTTGATAACCGCTATATCTTCTGGGCATGGATCGCTATCCTGCTCTCGGCATGGGCAGTCCTGTTCAACGTGGGCTGGGCGGTCGGTGCGATAAGAAGCGGTGTGAGGCGTAGCGGCGATGGGTTCAATCCTTGGCTGACTACGGCACTGGTGGCGACCAACCTGGCTGCGTCAGCATTCATGCTGGGATCCACAGCAGGTAGCACTCAGGAGTTGGTCCGAACTTGGTGGGCGATCTACGTGACAGGAGATCCCCCGGTACTCATGACCGTAGACGATCGACGTGCCGATGGATCCGCTTCCCGTCTGCTGCTTCAAGGTCCGATCGGTATTGGAAGCACGCGAGCTCTGCGCGAGGCGTTTGCCCAGCATCCGGAAGTGAATGAGCTCGTTCTAAGCAGCCCTGGAGGCTTGGTGATTGAAGGCTTCGGCCTGGCGGAAGTGGTTCGGGCGATGGGTCTGAAATCGACGGTGGTCCGTGATAACTGCGCCAGCGCATGCACTCTTCCCTTCATCATGGGCGAGCAACGGGTCATGGAGCGCGACTCCACTTTGGGTTTTCATCGCAGCTACACCATTTTTGGAGACTTTGGCTCCGGCTGGGGGGCGGCAGAACACCGAACGGCTGATGCGCTTCGTGCACGAGGGGTCGCCGAAAGCTTTATCCAGAATGAACTCCCCTCGAATTACTGAGCCAGTCAGAAGTAGAGGTTGGGGAACAGTTTGACACGGTACTCGACCGGAGGGATTCGGCCGAGAGCTTCATGGGGTCGGTGGTGGTTGTAGCGGTGCAGCCAATCGGCTGTCATGTCACGAACTTCCTGCAGGTTGTCGAACA
>CALRSR020000019.1:0-62241 GCA_943370825.1 Allobosea thiooxidans
CAGCCCCCGGGCCATGAGCGAGCGGAGGGTCTGCTCCAGGTTCATCGTGGCGCTGCCTCCAGTTCGGCCAGCAGTTCGGCGCCCCGGGCCACCAGCAGGGCGTGGATCACGTCGTCCAGTTCGCCCTCCATGACGGCCAGCAGCTTGTACACCGTGAGGTTGATGCGGTGATCGGTGAGCCGGCCCTGGGGGAAGTTGTAGGTGCGGATGCGGTCGCTGCGGTCGCCGCTGCCGATCAGGCCCTTGCGGGTGGCGGCCTCGCGGGCGGCGCGTTCGCTGCGGTCCTTCTCGCGCAGGCGGGCGGTGAGCACCTGCAGCGCCTTGGCCTTGTTGCTGTGCTGGGAGCGGCCGTCCTGGCATTCGGCGGTGATGCCGGTGGGCAGGTGGGTCACCCGCACCGCCGAATCGGTCTTGTTGATGTGCTGACCGCCGGCGCCGCTGGCCCTGAAGGTGTCGATGCGCAGCTCGGCCGGGTTGAGCTCGATGGCCTGGGCTTCATCGGGCTCGGGCATCACGGCCACGGTGGCGGCGCTGGTGTGGATGCGGCCCTGTGTCTCGGTGGCGGGCACCCGCTGCACCCGGTGACCACCGGATTCGAAACGCAGCCGTCCGTACGCGCCCGGGCCCTCGATGCGCAGCACCACTTCCTTGTAGCCGCCCACCTCGCCTGGCGATTCGCTCACCAGCTCGGTGCGCCAGCCCTGGCGGTCGGCATAGCGGGTGTACATGCGGGCCAGATCGCCGGCAAACAGGGCCGATTCGTCGCCGCCGGTGCCGGCCCGGATTTCCACGAAAGCCGGGCGTTCGTCGTCCGGGTCGCGGGGCAGCAACAGCTGCTGCAGCTCGGCATCGAGTGCCTGCAGGTCGTCATCACACGCGGCGATTTCCTCCTGCGCCATGTCGGCCATGTCGGGATCGGCCAGCAGTTCCTGGGCGGCCACGAGGTCGGCCTCGCGCTGCTGGTGCCGGTCGAACACGGCCACGAGTTCGCCCAGGTCGGCGTGTTCGCGGCTGAGCTGGCGGAAGCGGGCGATGTCGTTCACCACGTCCGGCGCCGAGAGCAGGGCGTCGAGCTCGTGCAGGCGCGCACGCTGGCGCAGCAGGGTGTCACGGACGAAGGGTTTCATGGGGCAGGAACCGGGCTGCGTGGGCAGCCCGCAGAGCGCGCAGGGTGGCCCAGGGGCCGGCTAGGCGGCGTCGCGCGGCGGCGTGCCTTCGCGCAGGAACAGGCGGGAGACGGTCTGGGCGGTGGCCGCGCGGGAGGCAGCGTCGCCGGCATGCAGCTCGGCCAGGGTGCCGTGCAGCATCTTCTGGGTCAGGCCCTTGGCCAGGGCCTCCATCACCACCTCGACCGGCGCGCCCTTGGCCAGCAGCCGGCGCGCCCGGGCCATCTCGGCCTGGCGCCAGGCATCGGCCTGGGCATTGATCTGCTGGATCAGCGGCACCACACCGTGGGCCGGGTCGCGCTGTTCCATCCAGTGCATGAAACTCAGCACGCCCGCGTCGATGATGGCCTCGGCCTGGGCCACGGCGGCCTGTCGCTGGTCGCGCCCGGTCTGCACCACGGTGGCCAGATCGTCCACGGTGTAGAGGTAGACGTCGCCCAGGTCTTTCACCTCGGCCTCGATGTCGCGCGGCACGGCCAGATCGACCATGAACATGGGACGGTGGCGGCGTTTCTTGAGTGCGCGTTCCACGGCGCCCAGACCGATGATGGGCAGGGTGCTGGCGGTGCAGCTGATGACGGCGTCGAACTCGTGCAGCCGGTCGGGGATTTCGGCCAGGCGCATCACCTGGGCGCCGAAGCGGCTGGCCAGGGCCTCGCCGCGCTCGAGCGTGCGGTTGGCAATGGCCATGGAGCGGGGCGTGCGCGCGGCGAAGTGGGTGGCGGCGAGTTCGATCATCTCGCCGGCGCCGACGAACAGCACGCGGGTTTCCTTGAGGTCTTCGAACAGCTGCGAGGCCAGCCGAACGGCCGCTGCGGTCATGCTGATGGAATGGGCGCCGATCTCGGTGGAGGTGCGGACCTGTTTGGCCACCGCGAAGGAGCGCTGGAACAGCTGGTGCAGGGTGGAACCCAGGGCGCCGGCTTCGTCGGCGGCGCGCACCGCGTCCTTCATCTGACCCAGGATCTGCGCTTCACCCAGCACCATGCTGTCGAGGCCGCTGGCCACCCGGAACGCGTGGCGGGCGGCCTGGTCGTCACGCAGCACATAGGCATGTTCGCGCAGCACGTGGGGGCTCACCCCGCCTGTCTGGGCCAGCCACTCCAGCGTCGGTTCCACAATGGCGTGGTCGCCGGCGCCGTACAGTTCGGTGCGGTTGCAGGTGGACAGCAGCGTGGCCTCGGGTTGCCGGGGCAGGCTGCTGCGCAGGGTCTGCAGGGTCGGCTGGATCTGGTCGATGGCGAACGCGAACCGGCCACGCAGGTCGAGCGGCGCGGTGTTGTGGTTGATTCCCAGGGTCCAGACAGACATGCTTCGATTATAAATTTCGTCCCCGAACGAGGACTGTCAACTTTATATGACACTTTGGCTGTTAACGGAACACGTGATCGGATTCCTGTTTCCGGCGCTGGCGGTGGCCGGTGTGCTCTGGCTGGCCCTGCGCACCCGCACGTCACCCCGCTTTCGACCGCTCGGACAGGTCTTGGTTCTGGTGGGCGTGGGGGCGGCCGTGCTGCTGGCCGGTCTGTTCGTGTTCGGGCGCGACGGGAAGATGCTGACCTACGCCGCCCTGGTGCTGGCCCAGGGCACGGCTGGCTGGTGGTTGCGCGGCCGCTGATTCAGGGCGCAGCCGGGTCGAACCGGTCCACCCGGTCGGTGATCAGTCCGTCCAGCCCCAGGTCCAGCAGGCGCCGGGCTTCGTCCGGCTCGTTCACGGTGTACGTGAGGCAACGCAGCCCTGCCGCACGGGCCAGGGCCACCCGGGCAGCCGTCCACAACCGGTGCTGGAGCACCACGGCGGTGCAGGCCAGTTTGGCAGCCGTGTCCAGCCAAGGAGCGTCGATCGGCGTGCCATCCGAGGCTGGATCCGGCAGCTGGCTCACCAGCAGGCCCCTGGGCAGCGACGGTGCAGCCGCCAGCGCCCCGGCCAGCGCTTCGGGCTGGAACGAACTGAGCAGCGGCTGCTGGTCTGGCCGGTCCGACCACAGCCGCTGCGCTTCGCGTGCCACCACCCGGCCGGTGAGCTCGGCCGTGCCCGGGCTGGGCTTGATCTCCAGATTGACCCAGTGGCCACCGGGCTGGCCCAGGCTGAACGCCGCCACGTCGGCCAGGGTGGGCAGACGCTCGCCCGCGAATTCGATGGAATGCCAGGCGCCGGCATCCAGAACGGCCAGATCGCCCCAGGGTCGATCACCGGCCGGCCCCTGCCCGCTGGTCGTCCGGTCCAGCGTGTCGTCGTGCAGCAGGAAGGGCACGCCGTCGGCGCTCAGCCGCACGTCGCATTCCAGCATGCGGTATCCGTGGGCGGCGCCGAGCCGGAAAGCGGACAGGGTGTTCTCGGGGGCCAGCCGGCCGGCCCCACGGTGGGCGATCCATCGCGGGTAAGGCCAGGCTGTCG
Organism: Allobosea thiooxidans; assembly: GCA_943370825.1. Classification (GTDB taxonomy): domain Bacteria; phylum Pseudomonadota; class Gammaproteobacteria; order Burkholderiales; family Burkholderiaceae_C; genus Hydrogenophaga. The sequence goes on from CALRSR020000019.1 coordinate 3,565, forward strand.
GCAGGTCGTGCATGGCCGCATTCTGCCGGCCCTTTGGCCCGTGCGGCCATGGGCCCTCAGGTACCATCGCACGTTACTCTCAGCAGCCCCCAGGCGGCCGCCCCCATGAACGCACCGACCCCGCTCCCGCTTCTCGCCCACGCCACCGACGATGCGCCGCGCCTGCGCGAGATTCCGTACAACTACACCTCCCTGTCCGACCGCGAGATCGTGATCCGGCTGCTGGGCGAGCGTGCCTGGGCCTTGCTGGACGGACTGCGCGGCGAGCGCCGCACCGGCCGGTCGGCGCGCATGCTGTACGAGGTGCTGGGCGACATCTGGGTGGTGCAGCGCAACCCTTACCTGCAGGACGACCTGCTCTCCAGCCCCAAGCGCCGCAGCCAGCTGGTCGACGCCCTGAACCACCGCCTGACCGAGGTGCAGAAGCGCCGTTCGGCCGACGACGCCGTGCGCGACGCCATGGTGGCCGAACTGCTGCAGGCCGCGCGGGGCGCGGTCGAGCGTTTTGCTCGTTCCTTCGAGGACATGGCCGACCTGCGTCAGCGCGCCACCCGGGCGCTGCGCAAGCTCACCGCCAAGGACAACATCAAGTTCGACGGCCTGTCGCGCGTGTCGCACGTGACCGATGCCACCGACTGGCGCGTGGAGTATCCCTTTGTGGTGCTCACGCCCGACACCGAGGCCGAGATGGCCGGCATGGTCAAGGGTTGCGTGGAGCTGGGCCTGACCATCATCCCGCGCGGGGGCGGCACCGGCTACACCGGCGGCGCCATTCCGCTGACCTGGAAGAGCGCGGTCATCAACACCGAAAAGCTCGAAGCCATGACCGAGGTCGAATGGGTCACGGTGCCGGGCCACGACGAGAAGCTGCCCACCATCTGGACCGAAGCCGGCGTGGTCACCCAGCGCGTGGCCGATGCGGCCGAGCGCGCCGGGCATGTGTTCGCGGTCGATCCCACCAGCGCCGAGGCGTCCTGCATTGGCGGCAACATCGCCATGAACGCCGGCGGCAAGAAGGCGGTGCTGTGGGGCACGGCGCTGGACAACCTGATCAGCTGGCGCATGGTCACGCCGCAGGCCCAGTGGCTGGAGGTGACCCGACTGGATCACAACCGCGGCAAGATCCATGACGCTGAAGTCGCCACCTTCGAGCTGCGCTACTTCGAGGCCGATGGCCGCACCCCGGTGCGCACCGAGACGCTGAGCATTCCCGGCCGGACCTTCCGCAAGGAAGGCCTGGGCAAGGACGTGACCGACAAGTTCCTCTCGGGGCTGCCCGGCATCCAGAAGGAAGGCTGCGACGGCCTGATCACCAGCGCCCGCTGGCTGGTGCACCGCATGCCGGCGCACACCCGCACCGTGTGCCTGGAGTTCTTCGGCAACCCCAAGGACGGCGTGCCCAGCATCGTCGAGATCAAGGACTTCATGTTCGCCGAGCAGAAGCGCTCGGGCGTGCTGCTGGCCGGCCTGGAACACCTGGACGACCGCTACCTGAAAGCGGTGGGCTACGCGACCAAGAGCAAGAAGGGCAACGGCGGTCTGCCCAAGATGGTGCTGATCGGCGACATCGTGGGCGACGACCCCGACGCCGTGGCGCGCGCCACCAGCGAGGTCATCCGCATCGCCAACAGCCGCAGCGGTGAAGGCTTCGTGGCCATCAGCGCCGAGGCGCGCAAGAAGTTCTGGCTCGACCGCAAGCGCACGGCGGCCATCAGCAAGCACACCAACGCCTTCAAGATCAACGAGGACGTGGTGATCCCGCTGCCCCGCATGGGCGAGTACACCGAAGGCATCGAGCGCATCAACATCGAGCTGTCGCTGCGCAACAAGATTGCCCTGGCCGACGCGCTGGAAGCCTTCTTCACCAAAGGCAATCTGCCGCTGGGCAAGACCGACGATGCCAGCGACATCCCCAGTGCCGAGCTGCTGGAAGACCGGGTGCAGCAGGCGCTGGCCCTGGTGCGCGACGTGCGCGAGCTGTGGGCCGGCTGGCTGGCCCGGGTCGATGCGCTGTTCCCGCAGCTGCAGGACCACACCCTGCGCGCCAGCTGGAAGACCCAGATCCGCGCCCCGCTGCAGCAGATCTTCAGCGGATCGGCCTTCGGCGCCATCCTGACCGAATGCCAGGCCATCCACCAGCGCGTGCTCAAGGGCCGCGTGTGGGTGGCGCTGCACATGCACGCCGGCGACGGCAACGTGCACACCAACATCCCGGTCAACAGCGACGACTACGCCATGCTGCAGACCGCGCACGAGGCGGTGGCGCGCATCATGACCCTGGCCCGCAGCCTGGACGGCGTGATCTCGGGCGAGCACGGCATCGGCATCACCAAGCTGGAATTTCTGACCGACGCCGAGCTCAAGCCCTTTGCCGACTACAAGGCCCAGGTCGATCCGGAAGGCCGCTTCAACAAGGGCAAGCTGCTGCGCCAGCCCACCGGCGACGCCAACGTGCGCAGCGCCGACCTGGCCCATGCCTACACCCCCAGCTTCGGCCTGATGGGGCACGAGTCGCTGATCATGCAGCAGAGCGACATCGGCGCCATCGCCGATTCGGTCAAGGACTGCCTGCGCTGCGGCAAGTGCAAGCCGGTGTGCGCCACCCATGTGCCGCGCGCCAACCTGCTCTACAGCCCGCGCAACAAGATCCTGGCCACCTCGCTGCTGATCGAGGCCTTCCTGTACGAGGAACAGACCCGCCGGGGCATCAGCATCCAGCACTGGGAGGAGTTCGAGGACGTGGCCGACCACTGCACGGTCTGCCACAAGTGCTACACCCCGTGCCCGGTGAAGATCGACTTCGGCGATGTCACCATGAACATGCGCAATTTGCTGCGCAAGATGGGCCAGAAGAGCTTCCGGCCCGGCAACGCGGCCGCCATGTTCTTCCTGAATGCCACCAATCCCGAGACCATCAAGGTGATGCGATCAGCCATGGTCGATGTGGGCTTCAAGGCCCAGCGCCTGGCCAACAACCTGCTGCAGGGTCTGGCCCGCCAGCAGACCAGCGCCCCGCCGGCCACGCTGCGCGCCGCGCCGGTCAAGGAGCAGGTGATCCACTTCATCAACAAGAAGATGCCCGGCGGCCTGCCCAAGAAGACGGCCCGTGCCCTGCTGGACATCGAGGACAAGAACTACGTTCCCATCATCCGCGACCCGCAGAAGACCACCTCCGACACCGAGGCGGTGTTCTATTTCCCGGGCTGCGGCTCGGAACGCCTGTTCAGCCAGGTGGGTCTGGCCACCCAGGCCATGCTGTGGCATGCCGGCGTGCAGACCGTGCTGCCGCCGGGCTACCTGTGCTGCGGCTACCCGCAGCGCGGCTCGGGCCAGTTCGACAAGGCCGAGAAGATCATCACCGACAACCGGGTGCTGTTCCACCGCGTGGCCAACACGCTGAACTACCTGGACATCAAGACGGTGGTGGTCAGCTGCGGCACCTGCTACGACCAGCTGCAGGGCTATGAATTCGACAAGATCTTCCCGGGCTGCCGGATTGTCGACATCCATGAATACCTGCTGGAAAAGGGCGTGACCCTGCCCCAGGGCCAGGGCGGCTACCTCTATCACGATCCCTGCCACAGCCCCATGAAGCAGCAGGAGCCCATGAAGACGGTGCGCGCCCTGGTGGGCGACAACGTGATCGAGAGCAAGCGCTGCTGCGGCGAGTCGGGCACCCTGGGCGTGACCCGGCCCGACATCTCCACCCAGATCCGCTTCCGCAAGGAAGAGGAACTGCAGAAGGGTGAGGCCGCGCTGCGCGCCAACGGCACGGTCGGCATGAACGACAACGTCAAGATCCTCACCTCGTGCCCGAGCTGCCTGCAGGGCCTCAACCGCTACCAGGACGACCTCAAGAGCGGTCTGCTGGAAGCCGATTACATCGTCGTCGAGATGGCCCGCCAGATCCTGGGCGAGCACTGGCTGCCCACCTATGTGGCCCAGGCCAACCAGGGCGGCATCGAACGCGTGCTGGTCTGAAGACCGCACCTCTCCAAGGGAAGAACATGGCTGGACTCAACAAAGACACCCCGACCCCGCAGGACATCACGGTGCACAACGCATCGAAAGTGATGGAAATTGCCTTCTCCGACGGCAAGAGCTTCCGCATCCCGTTCGAGCTGATGCGCGTGTACTCGCCGTCGGCCGAGGTGCAGGGGCACGGTCCCGGTCAGGAAACGCTGCAGACCGGCAAGCGGGATGTCGGCATCCTGGCACTCGACCCGGTGGGCAACTACGCCATCCAGCCCACCTTCACCGACGGGCACGACTCCGGCATCTTCTCCTGGGACTACCTGTATTTCCTGGGCGACCGCCAGGCCGAGCTGTGGGCCGATTACGAGGCCCGTCTGCAGGCCGCCGGCACCCACCGCGACGCGCCCATGCCCGAGAAGGCCGGCCACAGCTGCGGCAGCCACTGATCCCCCAGGTGCCCATGGCCAAGACCCATTTCGGATTCCAGACCGTCGACGAACGCGAGAAGGCGCAGCGCGTGCGCGGCGTGTTCGATTCGGTCGCCCCGCGCTACGACGTCATGAACGACCTGATGTCGGCCGGCCTGCACCGGCTCTGGAAGCGCTACACCATCACCGTGGCCAACCCCCAGCCCGGCCAGCAGGCGCTGGACATCGCCGGCGGCACCGGCGACCTGTCGATGGCGCTGGCCCGCAAGGTGGGTCCGACCGGTCGGGTGGTGCACACCGACATCAACGAGGCCATGCTGCGCGAAGGCCGCGCCCGCCTGCTCGACCACGGTCTGGTGCTGCCCACCATGGTCTGCGACGCCGAGAAGCTGCCGTTCGCCGATGCCAGCTTCGACATCGTCACCGTGGCTTTCGGTCTGCGCAACATGACCCACAAGGAACTTGCGCTGGCCGAAATGCATCGCACGCTCAAGCCGGGGGGCAAATTGCTGGTGTTGGAGTTTTCCCGGGTCGCCAAGCCTCTGGAAAAGGCGTACGACTGGTATTCCTTCAACATCCTGCCCAAGCTGGGTCAATTCGTGGCCAACGATGCGGAGAGTTACCGCTACCTGGCCGAGTCGATCCGCATGCACCCCGACCAGGAAACGCTCAGACAGATGATGAAAACCGCCGGTTTCGGTCATGTCGATGTCCACAACCTCACAGCCGGGGTGGTGGCGCTGCATGTGGGCATCAAATGCTGAGGCGGCGAAGCAGACATTCACCCACGGAGGCATACATGAAACAGAAGATCTGGGCCACCCTGCTGGCCATCACCATGGCGGTGGGATCCACCGAGGTCTGGGCCAAGCGGCTGGGGGGCGGCTCGTCCCTCGGCAAGCAGTCCGGCAACGTGACCCAGCGCAGCACGGCGCCCGCCCAGCCGGCGCAGGCGCCCACGCAGGCTGCCCCGGCCACCGCGCCCAGCCAGACCGCAGCAGCCCGTCCGGCCACTGCCGCACCGGCTGCGGCCGCGCCCAAGCGTCCCTGGGGCGCCATGCTGGGCGGCCTGGCCGCCGGCCTGGGCCTGGCCTGGCTGGCTTCGGCCCTGGGTTTCGGTGAGGCTTTTGCCCAGTTCCTGCTCTTCGCCCTGCTGGCCCTGGTGATCATGGTGGTCATCGGTGCCGTGATGCGCCGCCGTGCCGGCGCAGCCACGCCGGCCGCCGGTGGCCTGGCCTACCAGGGTGCCGGCCGCAGCCCGGTGGCCGAGCCGCTGGCACCGCGTTCGTACAGCCCGCAGAACGTGGGCAACGACGCCTCGGCCCGCCCCTGGGAACGCAGCGCTCCCGTCGGTCTGGAGCCGCTGGGCGGCAGCCAGGGCGGCTCGATGATCGGCTCGGCCCTGTCGGGCCGGCAGAGCTGGGGCATTCCGGCCGGTTTCGATGCCGACGGCTTCCTCAAGGCATCCAAGGCCAACTTCATCAACCTGCAGGACGCCTGGGACCGCGCCGACATCCCGGCCCTGCGCGCCATGATGACCGACGACATGCTGACCCAGATCCAGGCCCAGCTGGCCGAGCGCGAGCAGCAGGGTGCCGGTCAGCCCAACAAGACCGAGGTGGTCATGCTGGATGCCCAGCTGCTCGGTATCGAGGAAGTTGACGGCGTTTACATGGCCAGCGTGGAGTTCTCCGGCCTGATCCGCGAGGAAGCGTCTTCCGGCCCGAACCCGTTCCGCGAGGTCTGGAACATCACCCGGCCGCAGCAGGGTCCGGGTGGCTGGCTGGTGGCCGGGGTGCAGGCCCTGCAGTAAGCCCCGCCGCTTTGCCCCGGCGTCACGGACGCCCGGGGTTTATCCGTCAGAATCGGGTGGTCATGAAAGATGAACCACCCGTTTTTTCGTCCGGCCCCCGCGCCGACAGCCACCCTTTGACCGGCCTGCTCGAAGCCCTGCGCCCGCCGCTGTGGGTGGTGGATGAGGTCCAGAACCGTGTGGTGCTGTTCCTCAACCATGTGCTGCAGCAGGAACCCGCCGCCACCGACCGGCTGCGGCGCCAGAAGGGCAAGGCCATGCTGGTGCGCTGGAACGACATCAGCCTGCTGCTGGCGCCCACGGCCGCCGGGCTGCTGGAACGTGCTTCGCCCGATACCCGACCCGAACTCACCATGACCCTGGTCCAGCCCTCGCCGCTGGCGGTGGCCCAGTCGCTGATGGTCGGCCAGAAGCCGGCGGTGGACATCCAGGGCGATGTGCAGCTGGCGGCCGAGGTGGCCTGGCTGGTGGACAACGTGCGCTGGGACGTGGAGGAAGACCTGGCCCGCCTCATCGGTGATGCGCCGGCCCACACCCTGGGCCGGTTTGCGGCCGGTGCGGTCACCGCCCTGCGGGCCTTCCTGGAGCGCCTGCCGCGCCCGCCCGGCGGCGGGACCGCCCCATGACGCGCTACGTGCGCGGTGTCTTCATCGTCTGGGTCGTGCTGCGGCACGGCCTGGACGAACTGGTGCTCTCCAGTTTCCGCCACCCGTGGATCCGTGTGCTCGCCCGGGTCGTCACGCTGGGCCGCAAACTCGATGCCCCGCGCGGGCAGCGCCTGCGTGAGGCACTGGAGCGGCTGGGTCCGATCTTCGTGAAGTTCGGGCAGGTGCTGTCCACCCGCCGGGACCTGCTGCCGCCGGACATTGCCGACGAACTGGCCCGCCTGCAGGACCGCGTGCCGCCGTTCCCCAGCGCTGTGGCGGTGGCCACCATCGAACGCGCCTTCGGCCGACCGCTTGACCAGGTGTTCAGCCACTTCGAGCAGGTGCCTGTGGCCAGCGCGTCCATTGCCCAGGTGCACTTCGGCACCCTGCGCAGCGGTCGCCATGCCGGCCGCGACGTGGCGGTGAAGGTGCTGCGCCCCAACATGCTGCCGGTGATCGACAAGGACCTCGGCCTGATGCGGCTGATGGCGGGTTGGGTGGAGCGTCTGTCGGCCGACGGCAAGCGCCTGAAGCCCCGCGAGGTGGTGGCCGAGTTCGACAAGTACCTGCACGACGAGCTTGATCTGCTGCGCGAGGCGTCGAATGCGGCCCAGCTGCGCCGCAACATGGCCGGCCTCGACCTAGTCATGATTCCCGAGATGCTCTGGGACTACTGCCACACCGAGGTGATGGTCATGGAGCGCATGCACGGCATCCCCATCAACCGGGTCGAGGAGCTGCGCCAGCGCGGTGTGGACATCCCCAAGCTGGCGCGCGACGGCGTCACCATCTTCTTCACCCAGGTGTTCCGTGACGGCTTCTTCCACGCCGACATGCACCCAGGCAACATCCAGGTCAGCCTGGACCCGGCCACCTTCGGGCGCTACATCTCGCTCGATTTCGGCATCGTCGGCACGCTGACCGAGTACGACAAGGAATACCTGGCGCAGAACTTCACTGCCTTCTTCCGCCGCGACTACCGCCGCGTGGCCGAGCTGCACATCGAATCCGGCTGGGTGCCGCCCCAGACCCGGGTGGACGAGCTGGAGGCCGCGATCCGTGGGGTGTGCGAGCCGTACTTCGACCGCCCGCTCAAGGAGATCTCGCTGGGCCTGGTGCTGATGCGGCTGTTCCAGACCTCGCGCCGCTTCCAGGTGGAGATCCAGCCGCAGCTGGTGCTGCTGCAGAAGACGCTGCTCAACATCGAGGGTCTGGGCCGCGACCTGGACCCCGAGCTCGACCTCTGGAGCACCGCCAAGCCCTTCCTGGAGCAGTGGATGCTGGAGCAGGTCGGCCCGCAGCGCCTGCTGGCCCAGCTCAAGGCCGAGGCGCCCCAGTACGCCAAGCTGCTGCCGGCCATTCCCCGGCTGCTGCACGACTACCTCAAGCACCGCCCGGACGAACTGCGGCGCGACATCGACGCCCTGGTGACCGAATCGCGCCGCACCCACCGGCTGCTGCAGACGCTGATCTACGGCGGCGTCGGTTTCGTGCTCGGACTCATCGTCACCCAGATCGTCCTGCGCATCCGCCTCTTCTGAAGGGGCGCGAATTTATAATGGCGGGTTTTGGTCCGCACGCACCCCCTGCGCGGGTGCGTGAGGTTGTTCCACAGGTACCTTCTGTTCTGCCATGCCGATCTATGCCTACAAGTGCGAGTCCTGCGGCCATGCCAAGGACGTCCTGCAGAAAATCTCCGATCAGCCGCTCAACGACTGCCCGTCCTGCGGCCAGCCCACCTTCCGCAAGCAGCTCACCGCCGCCGGTTTCCAGCTCAAGGGCTCGGGCTGGTACGTGACCGATTTCCGGGGTGGCAACAACGGCGCCACCGGCGCGCCGGCCCCGGCCACCGATGGTGCTGCCGCTGCTGCCGCTGCGCCGGCACCTGCCCCGGCAGCCGCGCCGGCCGCTGCCAGCCCGGCACCGGCCCCCACATCGTCCACCTGAGCGAGCGGCATGCCCTCCCTGCGCAAGTGGCTGCTGTCGGGACTGCTGGTCCTGGTGCCCCTGATCATCACCCTGTGGGTGCTGGACTGGGTGGTCGGCACGCTCGACCAGACACTGCGCATCCTGCCCACCCAATGGCATCCCGACCAGGTGCTGGGCGTGCACATCCCCGGTCTGGGCGTGGTGTTCGCCCTGGCCGTGGTGCTGACCATCGGCGCTCTGGCGTCCAACATCATCGGCAACCGGCTGGTGAACTGGTGGCACGCCCTGCTGCACCGCATTCCGGTGGTGCGCTCCATCTATTCCGGCGTCAAGCAGGTGTCGGACACCTTGTTCTCGGAAAAGGGCAATGCCTTCCGCAAGGCGGTGCTGGTGCGCTGGCCGCACGAGGGCATGTGGACCATCGCGTTCCTGACCGGAACGCCGGCGGGCCAGGTGCTGACCACGCTGCGCGAACAACCCGGTGCCCGTGCGGACGACGAGGCCTTCATCAGCGTCTTCGTGCCGACCACCCCGAACCCCACCGGCGGCTACTTCGTCATGGTGCGCCAGCGCGACTGTGTCGAGCTGGCCATGACGGTGGATGAAGCCCTGACCTACATCGTCTCCATGGGCGTCATCGTCCCGGGCAGCGGCCGCGACGCTGCAACGCCGCCCGTGCTGCCCGCCATCCCCAAAACCTGAAAAACCGGGCGGCCCCGTGTCGCCCCTCTCTGCGAAAGAAGCTCCTCATGGCCATGCGCTCCATCTACTGCGGTCTGGTGACCGAAGCCCAACTCGGCCAGACCGTCACGCTGGCGGGCTGGGTGAACCGCCGTCGCGACCACGGCGGCGTGATCTTCATCGACCTGCGCGACCGCGAAGGCACGGTGCAGGTGGTGTGTGACCCCGACCGCGCGGAGATGTTCAAGACCGCCGAGGACGTGCGCAACGAGTTCTGCGTGCAGGTGATCGGCCTGGTGCGCGCCCGGCCCGAGGGCACCACCAACGACAGCATCAAGAGCGGCAAGATCGAGGTGCTGTGCCATGAGCTCAAGGTGCTCAACCCGTCGGTCACGCCTCCGTTCCAGCTGGACGACGACAACCTCTCCGAGACCACCCGCCTGACCCACCGCGTGCTCGACCTGCGCCGCCCCTACATGCAGCGCAACCTGATGCTGCGCTACAAGGTGGCCATGGAGGTGCGCAAGTTCCTCGATGCCAACGGCTTCGTCGACATCGAGACCCCCATGCTCACCAAGAGCACGCCCGAGGGCGCGCGCGACTACCTGGTGCCCAGCCGCGTGCACGACGGCCAGTTCTTCGCGCTGCCGCAGTCGCCCCAGCTGTTCAAGCAGCTGCTGATGGTGGCCGGCTTCGACCGCTACTACCAGATCACCAAGTGCTTCCGCGACGAGGACCTGCGCGCCGACCGCCAGCCCGAGTTCACCCAGATCGATATCGAGACGTCCTTCCTGACCGAGCAGGACATCCGCGACATGTTCCAGGGCATGATCAAGACGGTGTTCCAGAACACCCTGGGTGTGGACCTGGGCGAGTTTCCGGTCATGGCCTACGGCGAAGCCATGCACCGCTTTGGCTCCGACAAGCCCGACCTGCGCGTCAAGCTCGAATTCACCGAACTCACCGACGTCATGGCCGATGTGGACTTCAAGGTCTTCAGCGCACCGGCCCAGATGAAGAACGGTCGCGTGGTGGCCTTGTGCGTGCCGGGCGGCAACGAGATGAGCCGCAGCGAGATCGATGCCTACACCGAGTTCGTCAAGATCTACGGCGCCAAGGGCCTGGCCTGGATCAAGGTCAATGAAGTGGCCAAGGGCCGCGACGGCCTGCAGAGCCCGATCGTGAAGAACCTGCACGACAAGGCCGTGGCCGAGATCCTGGCGCGCACCGGCGCCAAGGACGGTGACATCATCTTCTTCGGTGCCGACAAGGCCAAGATCGTCAACGATGCCATCGGCGCGCTGCGCCTGAAGATCGGCCACAGCGAGCTGGGCAAGAAGAACGGCCTGTTCGAGAACCGCTGGGCCCCGATGTGGGTGGTGGATTTCCCGATGTTCGAACACGACGAGGAGGCCGACCGCTGGACCGCCGTGCACCACCCCTTCACCGCGCCCAAGGACGGTCACGAGGACTGGATGGTCACCGCACCCGAGAAGTGCATTGCCAAGGGCTACGACATGGTGCTCAACGGCTGGGAAATCGGTGGCGGCTCGGTCCGCATCCACACCGCTGCCGTGCAGCAGAAGGTGTTTGACGCCCTGAAGATCACCCCGGAAGAAGCCCAGCTCAAGTTCGGCTTCCTGCTGGACGCACTGCAGTACGGCGCCCCGCCGCACGGTGGCCTGGCCTTCGGCCTGGACCGCATCGTCACGCTCATGACGGGTGCCGAGTCGATCCGTGACGTGATCGCCTTCCCCAAGACCCAGCGCGCCCAGTGCCTGCTGACCCAGGCCCCCAGCCCGGTGGACGAGAAGCAGCTGCGCGAACTGCACATCAAGCTGCGCAACCCGGACGCTGTGCGCCAGGGTTGATGCGCCGACGCCATGAACGAGTCCGACCGTCCGTTCATGGCGCCCTTCAAGGTGCCGCAGTCCGTGCTGGTGGTGATCCACACCCCGGTGTTGGACGTGCTGCTGATCGAGCGCGCCGACGTGCCGGGCTTCTGGCAGTCGGTCACCGGCGCCAAGGACCATCCCGACGAACCCTGGGCTGCCACGGCGGCGCGTGAGGTGCTGGAGGAAACCGGCATCGACGTGCAGGCCCCCGGTCATGAACTGACCGACTGGGCCCTTGAGAACGTCTACGAGATCTACCCGCGCTGGCGGCACCGCTACGCGCCGGGCGTGACCCACAACACCGAACGCCTGTTCGGCCTGTGCGTGCCGCAGGCCCGTCCGGTGGTGCTCAGCCCGCGCGAGCACCGCGACCAGATCTGGCTGCCCTGGACCGAGGCGGCCGACCGGTGCTTCTCGCCGTCCAATGCCGAGGCGGTGCTACAGCTGGCGCGACGCCGGGCGGCTGGTGGCTGAACGCAGCCGGCGCTGCAGGTTGCGCAGCCGCAGCCACTGACGCCGGCGGGTGGATTCCGGCGTGTCGGGCTGTTTGAGCACCATGTCCAGCAGTCGCTGGTAGAGGTTGACCATCCAGCGCAGCCCGGAGATGTCGTCGCGCGGGGCGTTGGCCAGCCGGGCCTCGATCTCGTCGAGCATGAGCGTGGAAGACGGCGACGGGCTGTCCGGGTCCGGATCGGCCGGGCGGGGCGGTGGGAGCCGGTGACTGCCCGACCGGACATGGACCGGGTGAGGCGTTTGCCGGCTCTCCCGGCAGAGCCCGGGGTCGGCTTGCGGGCGGTGCCGATCGGCTGCCGGCACGAAGCTGAGGCGACGGGGCTTGTCCGGATCGACCGGATGCAGGACGGGATCGAGGGGCATGGTGCGCTCCTGAAGCTGTGGTGCCATTGAGTGCCCGGGGAAGCCGCAGCATGTCCTGAGGCTTCCATGACGTTTGAATGGCATCATCCGCGCATGACCGTGCTGCGCGTGGCCACCTACAACATCCACAAGGGCGTCCAGGGCCTGGGGCCGGCGCGCCGGCTGGAGATCCACAACCTGGCGCATGCGGTCGAGCAGTTCGATGCCGACATCGTCTGTCTGCAGGAGGTGCGCAGCCACCACCGCAAGCTGGAAAAGCACTTCACCCGCTGGCCCGAACTGGACCAGGCCGGCTACCTGTCTCCCGAAGGCTACGAATCGGTCTACTGCACCAATGCAGTGACCCGCCATGGCGAGCACGGCAATGCGGTGCTCTCCCGCTGGCCGGTGGTGTCCAGCGGTCATGCCGACGTGTCCGACCACCGTTTCGAGCAGCGCGGCCTGCTGCATGTGAGCGTGCTGGTGGATGGCACCGAGGTGCATGTGGTCGTGGTGCACCTGGGCCTGATCCACGCCAGCCGCGAGCGTCAGGTGGCCCGGCTGGGGGCGTTCATCGAGCGCGAGGTGCCCGCCGACGTGCCGCTGGTGGTGGCCGGCGACTTCAACGACTGGGGCGCCCGTCTGCTGCGGCCCATGGACGCGCTGGGCCTCAAGACCTTCGAGGGCATCCGGCTGCCCACTTTCCCGGCGCGGTTGCCGTTGCTGCACCTGGACCGCATCTATGCGCGGGGGCTGCGTCCCCTGTCGGCCCATGTGCCGCACGGCAAGGCCTGGGCCCGCATGTCCGATCACCTGCCGCTGATTGCCGAGCTGGCGCTGTGAGCCGACCGCCCGTTCCGCTGCGATCCGGTCACCAGCTGCTGCTGCTGCAGAACGGGGCCGAGTTCTTCCCGGCGCTGGTCGAGGCCATGGACGCAGCCCGGCAGGTGGTGCACCTGGAGACCTACATCTTCGAGTTCGCCGGCGAGGCGCTGCGGGTGGCCGAGGCGCTGGAGCGCGCGGCGCTGCGGGGCGTGGCGGTGCGTCTGGTGATCGACGGCGTGGGCACGCCGCAGGTGCCGCAGGAATGGCAGCAGCGTCTGGCCCGCGCCGGTGTGGTGCTGCGCATCTACGCGCCGCTGGGCCGGCTGGGCCTGCTCATCCCCAGCCGCTGGCGGCGCCTGCACCGCAAGCTGTGCGTGGTGGACGGCACGGTGGGATTCTGTGGCGGCATCAACCTGATCGACGACCGCGACGACGTGGCCCTGGGCCGCCTGCAGGCGCCGCGCCTGGACTTCTGCCTGCGGGTGGCCGGTCCGCTGGTCGCCGACATGGTGGACACCATGGAGACGCTGTGGTGGCGCCTGCAGGCCGCCCGCAGCGCGCGCCAGCGCGAGTTCAAGGCCGCCTGGGAGGCACTGCGCGAGTCGCGTCCGGTGGGCGACTTCACCCGCCTGCTGCAGAAGATCGAACGCCACGTCGACGCAGGCGAACGCCTGTTCGACGATACCCAGACCCCGCCGGTGGCGGCGCAGGGCGCCCGCGCCGCGCTGCTGCTGCGCGACAACGTGAGCCACCGCCACGACATCGAACGCGCCTACCTCAAGGCCATCGGCGAGGCGCGGCACGAGATCATCCTGGCCAATGCCTATTTCATCCCGGGGCGGCGCTTGCGCAAGGCACTGCTCGTGGCCGCCCAGCGGGGCGTGCGGGTGCGGCTGCTGCTGCAGGGCAAGTACGAGCATTTCCTGCAGTACCGCGCGGCCCGGCCGGTGTACGCCCGACTGGTGGCTGAAGGCATCGAGATCCACGAATACGCGCCCAGCGCCCTGCATGCCAAGGTGGCGGTGGTGGACAGCCGCTGGGCCACGGTGGGATCGACCAACCTGGACCCGCTGTCGCTGCTGCTGGCGCGCGAGGCCAACGTGATGACCACCGACCGGATCTTCTCCACCCGGCTGCGCGACTGCCTGCACACCATCCTCACCAGCTCGGGTCAGGCCATCGATGCAGCCAGCCTGGCCCACCGGCCCTGGACCCAGCGTGTGCTCGACCGCATGGCCTTCGGCATCATGCGCGCCGTGCTCTTCATCACCGGACACCGCTACTGATGGACGGCGATCTCATCGTGCAGCGGCCCGAGGGCCTGTACTGCCCGCCCGGCCAGTTCTACATCGACCCCTGGCGGCGGGTGGAGCGTGCCGTCATCACCCATGCCCACGCCGACCACGCTCGGCCCGGCCATTCGCACTACCTGGCCACGGGGGTGTCGGAGGGTCTGCTGCGGGCGCGGCTGGGGCAGGGCATCGCGCTGCAGGGGCTGGGCTATGGCGAGGTGGTGGAGCACAACGGGGTGCGCATCTCGCTGCACCCGGCCGGTCATGTGCTGGGCTCGGCCCAGGTGCGCCTGGAGCACGGCGGCCAGGTGTGGGTGGCCAGCGGCGACTACCGCACCACCCCGGCCGGTGCCGTGCCGGACCGCACCTGCACACCTTTCGATCCGGTGCGCTGCGACGTGTTCATCACCGAGTCCACCTTCGGGCTGCCGGTGTACCGCTGGCGGCCGGACGCCGAGATCTTTGCCGGCATCAACCAGTGGTGGGCCGCCAATGCCGACGCGGGTCGGGCCAGCGTGCTGGTCTGCTACAGCCTGGGCAAGGCGCAGCGGCTGCTTGCGAACCTGGACGCCGCCACCGGGCCCATCGTCTGCCATGGCGCGGTGGAGCCCATCAACCGGGGCTACCGCGCCGCCGGCGTTCCACTGCCCGACACGCTGATGGTCAGCGAGGTGCCCGACAAGTCCCTGCTGCGCCGCGCGCTGGTGCTGTGCCCGGGGAGTGCGCTGGGCTCGCCCTGGATCCGCCGCTTCGGCGACTTCAGCGACGCTTTTGCCAGCGGCTGGATGCAGGTGCGCGGCCAGCGCCGGCGCGGCGGCCACGACCGCGGTTTCGTGCTGAGCGATCACGCCGACTGGCCCGGGCTGCTGCAGGCCATTGGCGGCACCGGGGCCGAGCGCGTCATCGTCACCCACGGTCAGGTGCCGGTGCTGGTGCGCTACCTGCAGGAGCAGGGTCTGCAGGCCGAGGCCTTCGAGACCGAGTACGGCGACGAGCACGAGACGCGCGCAGAAACCCGCGCAGAAGCCGGAGCCGACACCACGGCCGAGGGGGCGCCGTGAAGGACTTCGCCGATCTGTATGCCGAGCTCGATGCCACCACATCCACCCAGGCCAAGGTGGCTGCGCTGGTGCGGCATTTCGGTCGGGTCGGTGCGGCCGATGCCGCCTGGGCCGCGTATTTCCTCTCGGGCGGCAAGCCGCGCCAGCTGATCCGCACCGCGCAGCTCAAGGCGCTGGCCACCGATGCGGCCGGTCTGCCGGAATGGCTGTTCGAGGCCTCGTACCAGGCGGTGGGCGATCTGGCCGAGACCATTGCGCTGGTGCTGCCGCCGCCCGATGCCGTAGCGGGCGAAGCCCTGGGACTGGCCGACTGGATGTCACAGCGCCTGCTGCCCTTGCGCGGGCAGGACGAGACCTTGGTGGCGACGCAGCTGCGGGCCTGGTGGCGCGAGCTCGGACCGTTGTCGCGCTTCCTGCTCATCAAGCTGGTGGGCGGCGGTTTCCGGGTGGGCGTGAGCAAGCTGCTGGTGCAGCGGGCCGTGGCCGAGCACGCCGGTCTGGACCCCAAGCTGGTGGCGGCCCGCCTGATGGGCTACACCGACGGGCGCCGGCTGCCCCAGGCCGAGGACTGGCAGCGCATCACCGCCCCGGCCGATGCCGACGGCCCCGCCGGACAGGCCGATGCCGCGCCCAGCCAGCCCTATCCGTTCTTCCTGGCGCAGCCGCTGCAGGAGGACCCAGGCGGCGCACTGGGGCCGGCCGGCCAGTGGCAGGCCGAATGGAAGTTCGACGGCATCCGCGGCCAGATCGTGCGGCGGGCCGGCCAGGTGTGGGTGTGGTCGCGAGGGGAAGAGCTGATGACCGACCGCTTTCCCGAACTGCAGGCCCTGGCGGCCGGCTGGCCCGAGGGCACGGTGGTGGATGGCGAGATCGTGGTCTGGGACGAATCGCTGCCGCCGCTGCCCGGCATCGACCGACCGGGCCGGCCCGCCGGCTTTGCCCCGCTGCAGCAGCGCATCGGCCGGCAGAAGCTCACCGCCTCCGTGCTGGCCAAGGCCCCGGTGGGCTTTGTGGCGTACGACCTGCTGGAGCAGGATGGTGTCGATCTGCGCGGTCGGCCACTGGTGCAGCGCCGTGCGGCGCTGGAGGCCCTGGCGGGCTGGGTGTCGCCCCGGCTGTGGCTGTCGCCGCTGCAGTCGGCGGACGACTGGGCCACCCTGGCGCAGTGCCGCGAGCGCTCGCGCGATCTCGGTGTGGAAGGCCTCATGCTCAAGCACCGCGCCAGCACCTACGGCACCGGCCGCCACAAGCAGACCGAGGGCGACCAGGCCCTGGGCTGGTGGAAATGGAAGATCGACCCGCTCACGGTGGATGGCGTGCTGATCTACGCCCAGGCCGGCCACGGGCGACGGGCCTCGGTCTACACCGACTACACCTTTGCGGTGTGGAACCGCCCCCCGCGCGATGCGGCCGAGGCACAGTCGGTGGTGGACGCCATCGCGGCGCGGCAGCCGCCCGACCCGGACGGCCTGCAGCTGGTGGCATTCACCAAGGCCTATTCGGGTCTGACCGACGAGGTGTTCAAGGCGGTCGATGCGGTCATCCGCAAGACCACGCTGGAGAAGTTCGGTCCGGTGCGCAGCGTGCGTCCCACGCTGGTGTTCGAGCTGGCCTTCGAGGGCATTGCCCGCAGCAGCCGCCACAAGAGCGGGGTGGCGCTGCGCTTTCCGCGCATGCTGCGCCTGCGCACCGACAAGCCGCTGCACGAGGCCGGCACGCTGCCCGAGCTCGAATCCTTGCTGCGCTGAGGGCATGCCGGAGCCGTCATCCCGGGGTACGGGGGGCGGTGTTAGCATGGCCCATGCTCATGAAAACCGGTGAAGCCATGAACCCAGCTGCCCCCGAGGACGACCACGGCACGCCCGTGTCGGTCCGCATCCGCGAGCGCCTGAAGGCCGCCCGCCACCGTTTCCACTCCAACGACAACATTGCCGACTTCATCCAGCCCGGTGAGCTGGAGAAGCTGCTCGACGAAGTCACCGTCAAGATGCAGGGCGTGCTGGAGTCGATGGTCATCGACACCGAGAACGACCACAACACCGGCGACACCGCCCGCCGCGTGGCCAAGATGTACCTCAAGGAGGTGTTCAACGGCCGCTATGTGAAGGGACCCACGGTCACCGAATTCCCGAACGCCGAGCACCTCAACGAGCTGATGATCGTCGGCCCGATCACGGTGCGCAGCGCCTGCAGCCACCACTTCTGCCCGGTGATCGGCCGCATCTGGATCGGCGTGATGCCCAACGAGCACACCAACGTGATCGGTCTGTCCAAGTACGCCCGCCTGGCCGAATGGATCATGGGCCGGCCCCAGATCCAGGAAGAGGCCGTCGTGCAGCTGGCCGACCTGATCCAGGAGAAGACCCAGCCCGACGGTCTGGCCATCGTCATGGAGGCCAGCCACTACTGCATGGCCTGGCGCGGCGTGAAGGACATGGACAGCAAGATGATCAACTCGGTCATGCGCGGCGTGTTCCTGAAGGACCCCAACCTGCGCCGCGAATTCCTTTCGCTCATTCCGCGCTGAACGCGCTTTTCATCCGGAAGACACCATGCTGGTCCGCCTGCTGTATGTGAGCCGCGCTGTCGAGAAAGACAGCGCCAAGGCCATCGAATCCATCCTCGAATCGTCCCGCCAGCACAACCTGGGCAACGGCATCACCGGCGTCCTGTGCTACGGCGGCGGCGTGTTCCTGCAGGCCATCGAAGGTGGCCGCACGGCCGTCAACGAGCTGTACGGCCACATCGTGGGCGACAAGCGCCACACCGACGTGGTGCTGCTGCACTACGAGGAGATCACCGAGCGCCGCTTCGGTGGCTGGACCATGGGCACGGTCAACCTGAGCAAGCTCAACACGTCCATCGTGCTGAAGTACTCCGAGAAGCCGGAATTCGACCCCTATGCGGTGTCCGGCCGCGTCTCGCTGGCCCTGCTCGAGGAGCTGATGGCCACCGCCAGCATCATCGGCCGCGCCTGAGCACCACCGCCTTCCTGCTGATCATCCTGGCCGGCCTCATCCACGCCGGCTGGAACATCGTCGCCAAGAAGGCGGGCGGCGATTCGCGCTTCGCCTTCTTCACCGCCGTCATCATGATGGTGATCTGGGCGCCGTTGGGCTGGTGGCTGGGCCGCGAGGAACTGCCCCGCTGGGGCACCACCGAATGGGTCTTCGTGGCCATCAGCGGCGTGCTCCATGTGGTCTATTACGTCACGCTGCTGCGCGGCTACCGGCGTGCCGATCTGACCGTGGTCTACCCGGTGGCACGCGGCAGCGGGCCTCTGCTGTCATCGCTGGCGGCGATCATGCTGCTGGGCGAGCAGATCTCCGCCCTGGGTGCGCTGGGCATTGCCGGTGTGGTGGGTGGCGTGTTCCTGATTGCGGGCGGGCCGGGGCTGATCCGCGCCGCACACGACCCGGCGGCGCGCGCCCGCATCCACAAGGGCCTGTACTACGGTGCGCTCACCGGTGTGTTCATCGCGTCGTACACGCTGGTGGACGGCTATGCGGTCAAGGTGCTGCTGATGTCGCCCATCCTGGTGGACTACATGGGCAACTTTTTCCGCGTTGCCTTGCTGGCGCCAGTGGTGCTGCGCGACCGCGCTGCGGCATGGCGCCTGTGGACCACGCAATGGAAGGCTGCGCTGGCGGTGGCCGCCATCAGCCCGGTGGCTTATGTGCTGGTGCTCTATGCCATGAAGGACGCGCCCATCTCGCACGTGGCACCGGCACGCGAGGTGTCCATGCTGTTCGCTGCGCTCATTGGCGGGCACCTGCTGGGCGAGGGCGACCGGATCGCCCGGCTGTGCGGGGCCATCTGCATTGCCGGCGGCGTGACCGCGCTCGGGCTGGGATGATCGGGGCATGACCCCGATGGATTCGCCGCAGCTGCTGGGCTGCGATTTCACCAGCGCCCCTTCGCGCCGCAAACCGATCACCCTGGCCACCGGCCGCCTTGACCGGGGCCGCGTGCGGCTGGACAGCCTGGAGCGCTTCGACACGCTCGACGCCTGGGCCGAACGCCTGCACAAGCCCGGCCCCTGGGTGGGCGGCTTCGACCTGCCGTTCGGCCTGCCTCGCGAACTGGTCCAGACCCTGGGCTGGCCCACCACCTGGGCCGCCTGCATGGACCATTACGCGGCCCTGTCGCGCGAGGCCATCCGCGATGCCTTCGCCGGCTTCTGCAATGCCCGGCCGGTGGGCGGCAAGTTTGCGCACCGCGCCACCGACGGGCCGGCCGGATCCAGCCCCAGCATGAAATGGATCAACCCGCCGGTGGCCTTCATGCTGCACGCGGGTGTGCCGCGCCTGCGCCAGGCCGGCGTGACGCTGCTGGGAGTGGACGCCCCCGGCGACCCGACCCGCCTGGCGCTGGAGGCCTACCCGGGCCTGCTGGCCCGCAGCGTGCTGGGCACCACCAGCTACAAGGCCGACGACCGAGCCCGCCAGACGCCCGACCGCCTGATCGCCCGCCGCACCCTGGTGGAGGCACTGGAGAACGGCACGCCGCCTTTGCTGCAAGCCGCCGGCCTGCGCCTCAAGCTCAGCCATGCCCAGCGTGACGCCCTGGCCGACGACCCCACCGGCGACACGCTGGACGCGGTGCTGTGCCTGCTGCAGGCCACCTGGGCCTGGCAGCGCCGACAGGCCGGTGACCCGCGCTGGGGCCTGCCCGAATGCGATCCGCTGGAAGGCTGGATCGTCACCGCCGCTGCCTAGAATGCCCGCATGACTTCCGCACCCCACCCCGTATCCCTGCCCGAGCTGCCGACCGATCTCCGCTTTGCCTTCGTGGAGGCGAGCTGGCATGCCGACATCGTGCAGCGCTCGCGCGATGCCTTTTTCGCCGAAATGGCCCGGGGCGGCGTGGCGGCCGGGCGCATCGACGTGTTCGACGTGCCCGGGGCCTTCGAGATCCCGCTGCATGTGCAGCGCCTGGCCGCCTCCGGCCGTTACGCCGCTGTGGTGGGCAGCGCCCTGGTGGTGGACGGTGGCGTCTACCGGCACGACTTCGTGGCCACCACCGTGGTGCAGGCGCTGATGGACGTGCAGCTGCGAACCGGCGTGCCGGTGATCTCGGCGGTGCAGGCGCCGCACCACTTCCATGAGCATGTGGAACACCGGCGCTTCCTGCAACAGCACTTCGCCGCCAAGGGCCAGGAGGCGGCACAGGCCTGCCTGCTCACGGTGGCCGGCCTGCGGGCGGTGGACGCGCGGCTGGCCGGTCTGTAAGACCCGGGCCATCCGGGCGACCCACAGGGCCCCCTCTGGAGAGTGCACACCATGAAACGTCCCGCCCTGCTGCTCCTGTCCCATCTGCTCACCCTGGTCCTGGGTTTCGGCCTGGGGGTGTACCTGCTGCCCATCATCACGGCGCCCGACGGCCCGGCAGCCGAGGTGCTGCAGCAGGCCGAACGCACCGCGATGTTCCAGGGCGACTTCCGCCGCGATCTGGCCGACAGCGATGCCCTGCACTGGGGCGAGGGCCGGGTGCTGGTCGGTCCCGATCAGGTGGTGCTGCAGGGGCGCCTGGCGCCCGGGCCGGACTACAAGCTCTACCTGTCGCCCACTTTTGTGGAGACCGAGGCCGACTTCAAGCGCCTGAAGTCCACCATGCGGCGGGTGGGCGACATCAAGACCTTCGAGAACTTTGCGGTCGCACTGCCGCCGGGCACCGATCTGTCGGCCTACACCACCGTCATCGTGTGGTGCGAGACCTTCAACGAGTTCATCACCGCCGCCCGTTACCAATGACTGCTGCGGCCACAGCGCCCCGTGTGACTGCATGGATGTCCAGCCGTGGCTGGCAGCCCTTCGCCTTTCAGCAGGCGGTGTGGGCGGCCCAGGCCGAGGGCCGCAGCGGCCTGCTGCATGCCACCACCGGCGCCGGCAAGACCTACGCGGTCTGGCTGGGCCTGCTGGAGCGGCTGCTGGGCGAGCAGGGTGAGACCGGCCGCGCACCGCCGCTGACGGTGCTGTGGATCACCCCCATGCGGGCACTGGCCGCCGACAGTGCGGCCGCCCTGCGTACGCCGCTGGCCGATCTGGCCCCTGGCTGGACATTGGGCCAGCGCACCGGCGACACGCCGCCGGCCGAACGTGCGCGCCAGGACCGGCGCATGCCGACCGTGCTGGTCACCACGCCCGAATCGCTCTCGCTGCTGCTGGCGCGCGACAAGGCCCCGCAGGAACTGGCGGGTGTGCGCGCCGTGGTGGTGGACGAATGGCATGAGCTGATCGGCAGCAAGCGCGGTGTGCAGGTGCAGCTGGGACTGGCCCGTCTGCGCCGCTGGCAACCGGGCCTCATCACCTGGGGCATGAGCGCCACGCTGGGCAACCTCGACGAGGCGCGGCAGGTGCTGTGCGGCCCCGACGGGCTGCCCGATGTGCTGCCCTCGGTGCTGGTGCAGGGGCGTGTGGACAAAACGCTGCGCATCGACACCCTGATCCCGCCCGATCCCGGACGTTATTCCTGGTCGGGCCATCTGGGTTCGCGCATGCAGGAGCCGGTGGTGCGCGAGCTGGACGGGGCCGGCACGGCGCTGGTGTTCACCAACACCCGCAGCCAGGCCGAGATCTGGTACCAGTTGCTGCTGCAGCACCGCCCCGACTGGGCCGGCCAGGTGGCGCTGCACCACGGCAGCCTGGACAAGGAGGTGCGCGAATGGGTGGAGGCCGGCCTGAAGGACGGGCAGCTCAAGGCGGTGGTGGCCACCTCGTCGCTGGACCTGGGCGTGGACTTCCTGCCGGTGGAGCGGGTGCTGCAGATCGGCTCGGCCAAGGGTGTGGCCCGGCTG
This sequence comes from Allobosea thiooxidans, assembly GCA_943370825.1. Lineage (GTDB taxonomy): Bacteria > Pseudomonadota > Gammaproteobacteria > Burkholderiales > Burkholderiaceae_C > Hydrogenophaga. Next base: position 25,762 of record CALRSR020000019.1, read on the forward strand.
CTGCAGCGCGCCGGGCGCAGCGGGCATGCGCCCGGGCGGCCCAGCCGCATCACCCTGGTGCCGACCAACACGCTCGAACTCATTGAAGCCGCCGCCGTGCGCGAGGCGGCCCAGGCCGGCCGCATCGAGCCGCGCCACAGCCCGCACCAGCCACTGGACGTGCTGGTGCAGCACCTGGTCACGGTCGCGCTGGGCGGTGGTTTCGAGGCCGACGCCCTGTTCGGCGAAGTGCGCACCGCGTGGGCCTACCGCGAGCTGTCGCGTGAGGCTTTCGACTGGGCCCTGGCCTTCTGCGAGCGGGGCGGCGACAGCCTCACTGCCTACCCGGACTACCACCGCCTGGCCCGCGACGAGCAGGGCATCTGGCGGGTGCCCGACACGCCGCAGGGCCGCGCCACCGCGCGCCGCCACCGCTGGGGTGTGGGCACCATCGTCAGCGACGCCTCGCTCCGGGTGAAGTATCTCAACGGCGGGTCGATCGGCAGCATCGAGGAGGGCTTCATCTCGCGGCTGAACAAGGGAGACTGCTTCGTCTTTGCTGGCCGGCTGCTGGAGTTCGTGCGGGTGCACGACATGACCGCCTGGGTGAAGAAGGCCAGCCGGAACAAGGGCGCGGTACCCACCTGGCAGGGCGGCAAAATGCCGCTGTCCACCGAACTCGCCGATGCGGTGCTGGAGCAGATGGCGCTGGCCGAAGCGGGCCGCTTCGACTCGCCCGAGCTGCAGGCCGCCCGCCCCATGCTGCAGACGCAGGCCCAGCGCTCGCGCCTGCCCCGGCCCGGTGTCCTGCTGGTGGAGCGCTTCCGCTCGAAGGAAGGCCACCACCTGTGCCTGTTCCCGTTTGCCGGCCGGCATGTGCACCTGGGTCTGGCCAGCCTGCTGGCCTGGCGGCTGGCGCGCGAGCAGCCCAACACCTTCAGCCTCTCGGTCAACGACTACGGCTTCGAACTGCTCGCGGCCGACGAGCCCGATCTCTCGCGCCTGCTCGATGGCTCGGTCCTGTCGGCTGACGACCTGCTGGACCATGTGCTGGCCTCGCTCAACGCGGGTGAACTGGCGCAGCGGCGCTTCCGCGAGATCGCCCGCGTCTCGGGGCTGGTTTTCAGCGGCCAGCCCGGCGCGCCGCGCAGCCTGCGCCAGCTGCAGGCCAGCAGCGGCCTGTTCTTCGAGGTGTTCCGCAAGTACGACCCGGGCAACCTGCTGCTGCGCCAGGCCGAGAGCGAGGTGCTGTCGCAGGAACTGGAAATCGGCCGGCTGCGCGACTGTCTGCAGCGCATGGCCGCTCAGCGCCTGGAGCTGGTGGAACTCACCCAGCCCAGCCCCATGAGCCTGCCGCTGATGGTCGAGCGCCTGCGCGAGCGGCTGAGCACCGAGCAGCTCTCGGCCCGGCTGGAGCGCATGCTGCGCGATCTGGAGGCGGCGCCGTGAGGCCGTGGACTGTGCTGGTCGGCATCGTCCTGGCGGTGCAGTCGCTGCACGTGGCCGGCGCCGGGGTGGACCGCTACACCGCGCGCGTGACCCGGGTGTCCGACGGCGACACCGTCTGGGTGCAGCCGGTGAGCGGCGGCCCCTACCGCAAACTGCGGCTGGTGGGCATCGACGCGCCGGAGATCTGCCAGTCGGGTGGTGAGGCCGCCCGCACCGCCCTGACCGAACGCGTGCTGCAGCGTCGGGTGCGTGTGGAAGAGCGGGGCAGCGACACCTACGGCCGCGGCCTGGCGCGCATCGAGCAGGACGGCGAGGACCTCAACGCCTGGCTGGTGCGCAACGGGCTGGCCTGGGCTTCGGGCGGTGGCCGCCACGGGTACACAGATCAGCAACAGCAGGCCCGTCGCGACCGCCTCGGGGTGTTCGCCGAGCGACGCCCGGAGGCTCCGCGCGATTTCCGGCGCCGGCACGGGCCGTGCCCTCTGCCGGCCCGCTGAGCCGGAATGCGCTTCAGTGCCGGTGGCCGCAGACCGGGCATGCCGGGTTGGCCGGTATGCCGATGCGGGTGAAGGCCAGGTCGCGCCCGTCGATCATCAGCAGCTGGCCCGCCATGCGCGAGCCCAGCCCGGCCAGCAGCTTGAGTGCTTCGGCCGCCTGCAGCGTGCCCACGATGCCCACCAGCGGCGCGAACACGCCCATGGTGGCGCAGCGGGTTTCCTCCACGCCGCTGTCTTCCGGGAACACGCAGGCATAGCAGGGGTTGGCCGCCTCGCGGGTGTCGTACACGCTGAGCTGGCCGTCCATGCGGATGGCTGCTCCCGACACCAGCGGCCTGCCATGCCGCACGCAGGCGCGGTTGATGGCGTGGCGGGTGGCGAAGTTGTCGGTGCAGTCCAGCACCACATCGGCCTGGGCCACCAGGGCATCCAGCAGGACCGTGTCGGCCCGCTGGGTGATGGTGGTGACCACCGGATCGGGGTTGATGGCGGCGATGGCCTCGCGCACCGATTCGGCCTTGGGCCGGCCCACGCGCGCCAGGTTGTGGGCGATCTGCCGCTGCAGGTTGGTCTCGTCCACCACGTCGTGATCGACGACCGTGATGCGGCCCACGCCGGCACTGCCCAGGTACAGCGCCGCCGGTGAGCCCAGGCCGCCGGCGCCCACGATCAGGGCGTGCGAGGCCAGGAGCCGTTCCTGGCCCTCGACCCCGAGTTCGTTGAGGAGGATGTGCCGCGAGTAGCGCAGCAGCTGGGCGTCGTCCAACAGCCGGCCTGTGCGTCAGTTGGCCTTCTTGTCGTCGGCGCTGCGCACCTGCAGCGTCTTGCTCACCAGCACCGGCTTGCCCTTGAGCTGGTTGAGTGCCTGCTGCAGCTGGAAGTCCTTGTCGCTGCCGAACTCCGGCACCAGGCGCTGGCTCGGGTTTTTCTTGGCTTCCTCTTCCAGGCGCTTGCGGGCGGCCTCGCGTTCCTGGTCGCGTTGCTGTTCGGCGGCGCGCTGGGCATCGGTCATGGGCGCCGGCTTGGCCTCGGTGCCGTTCATGAGGTGCTTCTGCAGGTCGGCCTCGCGGGTGCGCAGGGCGGCAAACACATTGCCCTCCGGGGTCTCGTCCACCATCACGTCGGGCACGATGCCCTTGGCCTGGATGGTGCTGCCGGAGGGGGTGTAGTAGCGGGCGGTGGTGAGCTTCAGGCCGGTGTCCGGACCGAGCGGGCGCACCGTCTGCACCGAGCCCTTGCCGAAGGTCTGGCTGCCCATGATGGTGGCGCGCTTGTGGTCCTGCAGGGCGCCGGCCACGATCTCGCTGGCCGAGGCAGAGCCTTCGTTCACCAGCACCACCATCGGCACCTTCTTGTAGAAACCGCGCGTGGCCTGGTTCAGGCGGGCCACATGGTCCGGGCCGCCTCTGGTGAGGTAGTGCTGCGGCACGGCCTTGTAGACCATCTTGCTGTCGGCGGTCTGGCCGTTGGTGGAGACCACGGTCACGTCTTCGGGCAGGAACATGGCCGAGATGGCCACGGCCGCAGGCAGCAGGCCGCCCGGATCATTGCGCAGGTCGAGCACCAGGCCCTTCATGTTGGGGTCGGCCTTGTAGAGCTCCTCGAGCTTGCGGGCCACGTCTTCCGTGGTGCGTTCCTGGAACTGGGACACGCGGATCCAGCCGAAGCCCGGCTCCACATTGCGCGCCTTGACGCTCTGCGTCTTGATCTCCTCGCGCACGATGGTGACCGGGAAGGTGCGGTCCTCGTCCTTGCGGAAGATGGTCAGCAGCACCTTGGTGCGGGGCTCGCCGCGCATCATCTTGACCGCGTCGTTGATGGTCATGCCCTTGACCGGCGTGTCGTCGATCTTGGTGATCAGGTCACCGCTCTTGAGGCCGGCGCGGAAGGCGGGCGAGTCCTCGATGGGCGACACCACCTTGACCAGGCCGTCTTCCATGCCGATCTCGATGCCCACGCCCACGAAGCGGCCGCTGGTGCCTTCGCGGAATTCCTTGAAGGACTTCTTGTCGAAGTACTGGGAATGCGGATCAAGGCTGCTGACCATGCCGGAAATGGCCTCGGAGATCAGCTTCTTCTCGTCCACCGGCTCCACATAGTCGCTCTTGACCATGCCGAACACGGCGGCGAGCTGCTGCAGCTCCTCCAGCGGCAACGGCGCCAGGCTGCTGCGCGCCGTGGCCTGGAGTTGAACCGTGGTCAGGGCACCGGCCACCGCACCGACGGCCACCCAACCTGCAATCTTGAGCTTCTGGCCCACCTGTTTCGACATGTCTCGTGTCCTCAATGACGCATGAGCGCGGCCGCATGGCCCGCTGGTCGGGCCAATATACACCTACGACCCCCCTGCAGGCGCCCGGTTCCCGGGTGTTTCCGGCGGGTTTGTCGCGGGTCGGACCCGATGGCCGGCTCAGGCCTTGCCCTGCGCCGCCACGGCGGCCGCTGCGCGGGCGGCGGCTTCGGCATCACCCAGGTAGTAGTGGCGGATCGGGCGCAGGTCGGCGTCGAGCTCGTAGACCAGCGGGATGCCGTTGGGGATGTTGAGGTTGACGATGTCGCTGTCGGAGATGCCGTCGAGGTACTTCACCAGGGCCCGGATGCTGTTGCCGTGGGCGGCCACCACCACGCGGCGGCCGGACTTGATGGCCGGCGCCAGCGACTCGTTCCAGAACGGGATGACCCGGGCCACGGTGTCCTTCAGGCATTCGGTCAGCGGCACCTCGTCCGGCTTGAGCAGGGCGTAGCGGCGGTCGCTGCGCTCGCTGCGGGGATCGGCGGCATCGAGTGCCGGCGGCGGGGTGTCGTAGCTGCGGCGCCAGATCAGCACCTGCTCGTCGCCGTACTTTGCGGCCATGTCGGCCTTGTTCAGGCCCTGCAGGGCGCCGTAGTGGCGTTCGTTCAGGCGCCAGCTCTTGACCACCGGCAGCCAGGTGCGGTCCATGGCATCCAGCGTGTACCACAGGGTGTGGATGGCCCGCTTGAGCACGCTGGTGTAGGCGATGTCGAAATCGAAGCCCTCGGCCTTGAGCAGCTGGCCGGCCGACATGGCCTGCGACACGCCGGTGGGGGTGAGGTCCACGTCGGTCCATCCGGTGAAGCGGTTTTCGAGGTTCCAGGTGGATTCGCCGTGGCGGATCAGGACGAGCTTGTACATGGCAGGCAGGGCAGTTGGGGGCGGAGGGAGGGAAAGCGGACCGGGGCGCCGCAGGGGCACAGCCCGCCATTCTAAAATCCCGCGCTTGACTACAAAGGTGACCACGTGAGCTTCTTCATCGAGAACTGGGTACTGATCGCAGCCGCATTCGTGTCCGGCGCATTTCTGGTGTGGCCGGCCGTCCGTTCCGGCCAGCGCGCCGGCACCCTGGCCCCCAACGACGCCGTCATGCTGATGAACCGCGAAAAGGCGGTGGTGGTGGACGTGTCGACCGAGGCCGAATTTGCCGCCGGCCACATCATCGGTGCACGCCATGTGCCGGTGGACGAGGTGGCTGGCAAGCTGGCCGGCACCGTCAAGAACAAGAACCTGCCGGTGATCTTCGTCTGCCCCACCGGCGCCCGCGCCAACCGCGCCGTGGCCGAGGCCCGCAAGCTGGGTTACGAGAAGGCGCATTCCCTCTCGGGCGGCATGGGTGCCTGGCGCGGCGCCGGCCTGCCGGTGGAAAAGGCCTGATCATTCCTGCCATGGCCAAAGTCACCATCTATTCCAGCGATTTCTGTCCCTACTGCACCCGCGCCAAGGCGCTTCTGCAGGCCCGAGGCGTCACCGACTACGAGGAGATCGTGGTCGACGGCAAGCCCGATGTGCGCGCCCGCATGACCCAGATCACCGGCCGCACCAGCGTGCCCCAGATCTTCATCGGTCAGACCCATGTGGGCGGTTGCGACGACCTGCACGCACTGGACGGCAAGGGCGGCCTGGTGCCGCTGCTGCAGGCCTGACCGCAGCAGCCTGCCGCCCGGCTGCCGACTGACATAATCCACGCCGTGCCCGCTGCGGGAACACTTCCCCGGCGGGCCTTTCCTTTTTCTGAACCAGCGAGACACCACCATGGCCGAGAACCTCGACCCCGTTTTCCAGATCCAGCGCGTCTATCTCAAGGAAGCCTCCCTGGAGCAGCCCAATTCCCCGGCCATCCTGCTGGAACAGGAGCAACCCTCGGTCGACATCCAGCTGGGCGTGGAAGCCACCCCGCTGGCCGAAGGCGTGTACGAAGTGGCCGTGACCGCCACGGTGCAGACCAAGATCAAGGACAAGACGGTGTTCCTGGTGGAAGCCAAGCAGGCCGGCATCTTCGAGGTGCGCAACCTGCCCGAGGAACAGATGGGCCCGATCATGGGCATCGCCTGCCCGCAGATCGTCTACCCCTACCTGCGCAGCAACGTGGCCGACATCGTGCAGCGCGCCGGCTTCCCGCCGGTGCACCTGGCCGAGATCAACTTCCAGGCCATGTACGAGCAGCAGCAGGCGCAGCAGGCCCAGCAGGAAGGCTCGCGCATCATCACCAGCTGAGCGCACGGCGATGGACATCGCCGTCGTGGGTGCCGGTGCCTGGGGCACTGCACTGGCCATCAGCGCCGCGCGTCATGGACGGGCGGTCACGCTCTGGGCGCGCGATGCGGTCCAGGCCCAGGCGCTGAGCGCCGACCGCCAGAACCGCCGCTACCTGCCCGGCATCGATCTGCCCGATGGGCTGCGCGTGGCCAGCGGTGATCTGCCGCGCGCCGATCTGTATGTGGTGGCCTCGCCCATGGCCGGCCTGCGCGGCTGGCTGACCCGGCTGGCCGACCAGCAGGCGCCGGTGGCCTGGTTGTGCAAGGGCTTCGAGCAGGCCCGCACCGGCAGCGCTTCGCACGGACTGCTGGGGCACGAGATTGCTGCCGAGGTGGCGCCCCGCCTGGCCTGCGGCGTGCTCAGCGGCCCCAGCTTTGCCCAGGAGGTGGCACGCGGCCAGCCCACGGCGGTGGTGGCGGCCAGCGAACACGCCGCCGTGCGCGACGCTCTGGTGGCGGCCTTCCATGGCAGCACCTTGCGGGTGTATGCCAACGACGATGTGGCCGGCGTGGAAGTGGGCGGCGCGGTCAAGAACGTGCTGGCCATTGCCACCGGCCTGTGTGACGGGCTGGGGCTGGGCCTGAACGCCCGAGCTGCCCTGATCACCCGGGGTCTGGCCGAGATGACCCGCCTGGGCATGGCGCTGGGGGCCCGCACCGACACCTTCATGGGCCTCTCCGGCCTGGGCGATCTGGTGCTCACTGCCACCGGCGACCTCTCCCGCAACCGCCAGGTGGGCCGCCTGCTGGCTGAAGGCCGCACGCTGGACCAGGCGGTGGAGTCGCTGGGCCATGTGGCCGAGGGCGTGTACAGCGCCCGCACCGTGGTGCAGAGGGCGGCCGCGCTGGGGGTGGACATGCCCATCAGCGATGCCGTCGTGGCCCTGCTGGAGGGCCGCCTGCAACCCGCACAGGCGATTGCCGAGCTGATGGGGCGCGACCCGAAGCCGGAATCGGTCTGACCCAGAGCGGGTCAGATCTCCAGGTTGTCGATCAGCCGTGTGCGGCCCAGCCGGGCGGCACCCAGCACGACCAGCGCGTCGCCTGGCAGGGGCGGCTGCAGGTCGGCACGCCGGCGCACCGTCAGGTAATCGGGCTGCCAGCCGCGTGCAGCCAGGCCTTCCATGGCCCGGGCCTCCAGCGCGGGCAGGTGCCGCACCAGCCCGTCGGCGGCGGCCAGCGCGTCACGGCCCAGCGCGCGCAGCGCCAGCGACAGCTGCACCGCCTCGAGCCGTTCGGCCTCGCTCAGGTAGCCGTTGCGCGAACTCAGCGCCAGACCGTCGGCGGCGCGCCGTGTGGGCGCCACCACGATGTCGATGGGCAGGGCCAGCTGTTCCACCATGCGGCGGATCACCATCTGCTGCTGGTAGTCCTTCTGGCCGAACACGGCGGTGCGCCGGCCCTTGGCTTCGGCAAACGCGCACTGGAACAGCTTCATGACCACGGTGCACACGCCGGTGAAGAAGCCGGGCCGGAAGTGGCCTTCCAGGATGTCGGCCAGCTCCGGCGGCGGATGCACCTTGAAGCCCTGCGGTTCGGGGTAGAGGTCTTTTTCGGACGGGGCAAACACCACGTCGCAACCCGCCGCTGCCAGCCGGGCACAGTCGGCGTCCAGGGTGCGGGGATAGGTGTCGAAGTCTTCGTGCGGCGCGAACTGCAGCCGGTTGACGAAGATGCTGGCCACGGTCACGTCGCCCAGCGGCTTTGCGGTGCGGACCAGGTCGATGTGGCCGTCGTGCAGGTTGCCCATGGTGGGCACCAGGGCAGGGGCGTCGTGGGGGCGCAGCGCCGAGCGCAGGTCGGCGATGGTGTGGACGACTTTCATGTCACCAGGCGTGCAGGGCGTCGTCGGGGAAGCTGCCGTCCTTGACCGCCTTCACATACGCGGCCATGGCATCGCGCACCGAGGCCGCGCCTTCCATGAAGTTGCGCACGAACTTGGGGTTCTTGCCCAGGTTGATGCCCAGCATGTCGTGCATCACCAGCACCTGTCCGGCGGTGGCCTTGCCAGCGCCGATGCCGATGGTGTGGCAGCTGCGCAGCTGCTGGGTGATCTCGGCCGACAGGGCCGCCGGCACCATTTCCAGCACCAGCATGGTGGCGCCGGCATCCTGCAGTTCCAGCGCATGGCGCTTGAGCTGCAGGGCGGCCGCATCGTCGCGGCCCTGCACCCGGTAGCCACCCAGGGCGTGTACCGTCTGCGGTGTAAGGCCCAGGTGGGCGCACACCGGAATGCCGCGCTCGACCAGGAAGCGCACCGTGTCGGCGGTCCAGCCGCCGCCTTCGAGCTTGATCATGTGGGCTCCGGCGCGCACCAGTTCGGCAGCGCTGCGCAGGGCCTGTTCCTTCGACTCGTGGTAGCTGCCGAACGGCAGATCGCCGATGACCCAGGCCGTGCCCTGCACCCGGCGCAGGCCGCGCACCACGCTCTCGGTGTGGTAGCGCATGGTTTCCAGCGTGACGCCGGCGGTGCTGGAGAGACCCTGGCACACCATGCCCAGGGAGTCGCCGATCAGGATGCATTCCACGCCTGCCGCATCGGCCACCGCCGCGAAGGTGGCGTCGTAGGCGGTGAGCATGGTGATCTTCTCGCCGCGTTCGCGCATTTCGTTCAGGCGCGGCAGGCTGACCGGTTTGCGCTGCGGCAGCGGAGAGGCCGCAGGCAGCGTGCCGTAGGGCGTGCCCGCCAGGGCGGAGGCTGTGGGGTTGCTCATGGGGTCGACCCTCTGGGGGGTGGGGGTGTCCGAGAATGCGGGACTATAGTCCATCCGCCGCGGCACTTTTGCCCGCTTTTCCCGGTTTCCGGCCTTCATGAAACACCTCTCCGAATACACCCGCGAGGACCTCGACGCCCTGGCCCGCCAGGACGTGGCGCGTGCCCTCGCGGAAGACGTGGGCAGCGGCGACCTCACCGCCGCCCTGGTCGACCCGGCGCGCCGCGCCAGTGCCCGCATCCTGGCCCGTGAATCGGCCGTCATCTGTGGCGCCCCCTGGGTGGAGGCCGCGCTGCGCGCGCTGGACCCCACCGCCACCTGGCAGTGGCAGGTCGGCGAGGGCCAGCGCTGCGAGGCCGACCAGGTGGTGCTGACCATCGAAGGCCAGGCCCGCGCGCTGCTGAGCGCCGAGCGCACCGCCCTCAATTTCCTGCAGCTGCTCAGCGGCGTGGCCACCGAGACCGCCCGCTATGTGGCCGCCGTGGCGGGCACCCGCGCCGCCATCGTCGACACCCGCAAGACCGTGCCCGGCCTGCGCCTGGCCCAGAAGTACGCCGTGACCTGCGGCGGCGGCGTGAACCACCGCATCGGCCTGTTCGATGCGGTGCTGATCAAGGAAAACCACATCGCCGCAGCGGGCGGCGTGGCCCCGGTGCTGCAGCGCGTGCGCGAGACCGCGCCGGCCGCCCGTTTCGTGGAGATCGAGGTCGAGACACTCGACCAGCTCGACGAGGCCCTGGCCTGCGGCGCCACCATGGTGCTGCTGGACAACATGGACCTGCCCACGCTGCACGAGGCGGTGCGCCGCAACGCCGGCCGTGCCATTCTGGAGATCTCCGGTGGCGTGAACTTCGCCACCGTGCGCGCCCTTGCAGAAACCGGGGTGGACCGCATCTCCATCGGGGCCCTCACCAAGGATGTGCGGGCCATCGACTTTTCCATGCGCATGAACTGAGCGAGGGGCACCCATGACGACCGCATCCATCATCGATGTCGAATACGAACAGCCGGCCTGCCCCACGCAACACGCCTGGGCCCGAGTGCCGGTGGAACCCGGCCCGACGCAGCGGGCCGAACTGAAGGACCGCATCCGCCGCCTGCTGCGCGAGCGCAACGCGGTCATGGTGTCGCACTACTACGTGCACCCGGACCTGCAGGATCTGGCCATCGAGACCGGCGGCATCGTCAGCGACTCGCTGGAAATGGCCCGCTTCGGCCGTGACCATGCCGCCACCACGCTGGTGGTGTCGGGCGTGCGCTTCATGGGCGAGACGGCCAAGATCCTGTCGCCGGAAAAGACGGTGCTCATGCCCGATCTGGATGCCAACTGCTCGCTCGACCTGGGCTGCCCCATCGACGAGTTCAGTGCCTTCTGCGACCAGCATCCGGACCGCACCGTGGTGGTGTACGCCAACACCAGCGCGGCGGTGAAGGCCCGCTCCGACTGGCTGGTGACCAGCAGCTGCGCCCTGGACATCGTGCGCGCGCTCAAGGACAAGGGCCACAAGATCCTGTGGGCGCCCGACAAGCACCTGGGCGGCTACATCCAGCGCGAGACCGGCGCCGACATGCTGATGTGGAACGGCTCGTGCATCGTGCACGACGAGTTCAAGGCCATCGAGCTGGAGCTGCTCAAGAAGGAGCACCCCGAGGCCAAGGTGCTGGTGCACCCCGAAAGCCCGGCCGACGTGGTGGCCCTGGCCGATGCGGTGGGATCCACCTCGGCCATCCTGAAGGCCGCGCGCGATCTGGACGCGCCCAGCTACATCGTGGCCACCGACAAGGGCATGCTGCACATGCTGCGCCAGCAGAACCCCGGCAAGCGCTTCATCGAGGCACCCACGGCCGGCAACAGCGCCACGTGCAAGAGCTGCGCCCATTGCCCCTGGATGGCCATGAACGGCCTGGCCGGCGTGGCCCATGTGCTGGAGACCGGCGCCAACGCCATCGAGGTCGACGCGGCCATCATCCCGAGGGCCCGCCTGCCCATCGACCGCATGCTGGCCTTCACCGCCGCCCACAAGGCGGGCCACGATGCCGGAGCCCTGGTGCCCGACATCGGCGCGGCGTGAGCCGGGCCACGCCGTCCGCCTGCATAGCCTTTGCCGCCACCGGCCTGCCGGACCAGCCCGGCTTGCAGCGGGCGTTCGGCCCGCCGGCGCAGGTGCTGCAGGCCCATGCGCTGGACGAGGTGCGGGGTGTCATCGAGGCGGCCGAAGCCGCGTCGCTGGCCGGCCACTGGTGCGTGGGCTTCGTGGCCTACGAGGCGGCCGCTGCCTTCGACGCGGCGCTGCTCACCCATCCGCCGCAGCCGGACCTGCCTCTGGCCTGGTTCGCGGTGTACCGCACAGCGGCATCGCCTGAGGATTTCGACACGGGGCAGCCCGATGCGGTGCAGGCCACCTGGGACGATGGCCACGACCGCGCGCGCTTCGACGCCGATCTGGCCTCTCTGCGCCAGGCCATTGCCGACGGCGAGGTCTACCAGGTCAACCACACGGCCCTGCTGCGGGGCACCCTGAGGGCCGGCATGGCCTGGGACCTGTGGGCCGCGCTGCGCCGCGAACAACCGGGCGGCTTCGGGGCCTGGATCGATGGCGGCGACTGGCAGGTGCTCAGTGCCTCGCCCGAGCTGTTCTTTGACTGGAACCGCCACCAGCTGCTCATGCGTCCCATGAAGGGCACCGCCCCGCGCGGCGCCGATGCCGCGTCCGATGCCATGGCGGCGGAGGGCCTGCGGGCCTCGGCCAAGGAGCGCGCCGAGAACGTGATGATCGTGGACCTGGTGCGCCACGACGTGTCGCGTGTGGCCGAGCCGCATTCGGTGCGGGTGCCCCGTCTGTTCCATCTGGAGCCGCTGCCCACGGTCTGGCAGATGACCTCCGACGTGCAGGCCACCACGCGCGCCGGCACCGGTCTGTGGGACGTGATGCAGGCGCTGTTCCCGTGCGGCTCGATCACCGGCGCACCCAAGGTGCGGGCCATGCACCACATCCGCCAGCGCGAGCCGGACGCCCGCGGCGTGTACTGCGGCGCTGTGGGCGTGCTGCGCCCGGGCGGTGGGGCCACCTTCAACGTGGCCATCCGCACCGTGCTGGCCCGCGGCACACCGGCCGGTGCAGCCCTGCAGGCCGGCGTGGGCAGCGGCATCACCTGGGATGCCCGGTCCGCCGGTGAATGGCGCGAGTGGCAGCACAAACGCGCCTTCATCGAGCGCGCCAGCGCGCCGTTCGAACTGCTCGAAACCCTGGCGTTGCAGGACGGGATGCTGCGTCACCGCGAACGCCATCTGGCCCGCCTGCAGCGCACGGCGGCGCATTTCGGCTTTGTCTGGCAACCCGCCGATGTGCAGGCCTGCCTGGACGCGCTGGCCGCCGCGCACCCGCAGGGCTTGCAGCGCGTGCGGCTCACGCTGGACCGCCAGGGCCGGCCGCAGGCCACGGCGGTGGCCATGCCCGACACGCCGGGCGAGGTGCTGCTGACGCTGGACGACCGGCCCCTGCCTGAAGCCCACAGCGAGTTCGTGCGTTTCAAGACCACCCGCCGGGCCCACTACGACGCCGCTGCCGCGCGCCATGCCGGTGCCTTTGACGTGCTGCTGTGGAACGCCGACGGCGAACTCACCGAGTGCACCCGCGCCAACATCGCCCTGTGCATCGATGGCCAGTGGCTCACCCCGGCGGCGGTCAGCGGCTTGTTGCCTGGCATCGGCCGTGAGCAGTGGCTGGAAGAGGGCCGCCTGCGCGAGGCCACGCTCACCCTGGCGGATCTGGACCGCGCCAGCGCGGTGGCCTGCTTCAACAGCCTGCGCGGCTGGATGCCGGCTCGGCTTCAGCGGCCGGGGGGCACCAGGATGGTGGGCTTGGCCTCGGGCAGCAGGTCCGGGTAGTCCAGGCTGTAGTGCAGGCCACGGCTCTCGTGGCGCAGCAGGGCCGACATGACGATCAGGTCGGCCACCTGCACCAGGTTGCGCAGCTCCAGCAGGTCGCGCGTGACATGGAAGCTGGCATAGAACTCGTGGATCTCGCGCTGCAGCAGGGTGATGCGGTGGGCGGCGCGTTCCAGCCGCTTGTTGGTGCGCACGATGCCCACGTAGTCCCACATGAAGCGGCGCAGCTCGTCCCAGTTGTGCGAGATGACCACCATCTCGTCGGCATCGGTCACGCGGCTGTCGTCCCACAGCGGCAGGGCCGGGGGCTGCGGCGCGGGCGCCTGCCGGATGGCGGCCACGGCGGCCTGGGCGAACACCATGCATTCCACCAGCGAGTTGCTGGCCAGCCGGTTGGCGCCGTGCAGGCCGGTGCAGGTGGTCTCGCCCACCGCGTACAGGCCGGCCACCTCGGTGCGGCCGTTGAGGTCGGTGACCACGCCACCGCAGGTGTAGTGGGCGGCCGGCACCACCGGGATGGGCTCGCGGGTGATGTCGATGCCCAGCTCGGCACAACGGGCCAGGATGTTGGGGAAATGCTCGCGCAGGAATTCGGGGCTCTGGTGCGAGATGTCCAGGTGCACGCAGTCCAGGCCGTGCTTCTTCATCTCGAAGTCGATGGCGCGGGCCACCACGTCGCGCGGGGCCAGTTCGGCGCGCGGGTCGTGGTCGGGCATGAAGCGGTGGCCGCCCAGGTGCGGCGGCAGCTTGAGCAGACCGCCTTCGCCGCGCACCGCCTCGGTGATCAGGAAGCTCTTGGCATGCGGGTGGTACAGGCAGGTGGGATGGAACTGGATGAACTCCATGTTGCCCACCTGGCAGCCTGCCCGCCAGGCTGCCGCGATGCCGTCGCCGGTGGCGGTGTCGGGGTTGGTGGTGTAGAGGTAGACCTTGCCGGCCCCGCCCGTGGCCAGCACGGTGTGGCCGGCCTCGAAGGTCATGACCTCGTCTTTTTCGGTATCGAGCACATAGGCACCGAAGCAGCGGCGCTCGCCGCCGTCGCCGCTGAGCTGTCGGTCGGTGATCAGGTCCACCAGCATGTGGTGCTCGAACACGGTGACGTTGGGCGTGCGCCGCACCCGCTCCACCAGGGTGGCCTGCACGGCCGCACCGGTGGCATCGGCCGCGTGCACGATGCGCCGGTGGCTGTGGCCGCCTTCGCGGGTGAGGTGCAGCTCGCCGTGTTCGGTGGTGAAGGGCACGCCCAGTTCCTGCAGCCAGCTGATGGCGGCCGGTGCGTTTTCCACCGTGAACTGGGTGGCTTCCAGGTCGCACAGGCCGGCGCCGGCCACCAGGGTGTCGTCCACATGCGAGGCATAGCTGTCGCCCTCGGCCAGCACGGCGGCAATGCCGCCCTGGGCCCAGTTGCTGGAGCCGTCCAGCAGGGCGCGCTTGGTGATCACCGCCACGCGGTGGGTGGGGGCCAGGTTCAGCGCGGCAGTGAGGCCGGCCAGCCCGCTGCCGATGATGAGGACGTCGAAGCGGTGGATGTCGGTCATGAAGTGTGTGGGGTGGCTAGCTGGGCGAATACGCCAGCCGCACGTAAATGGGGGCGAAGGCTTCGGCCTGGGTGAGCTCGATCAGGGTTTCCTTGGCCAGTTCCAGCATGGCGATGAAGGTCACCACCAGCACCGGCGTGCCCCGGCTCACATCGAACAGCTCCCCGAACTCGACGAAGCGGCGGCCCTGCAGCTGGCGCAGCACGATGCTCATGTGCTCACGCACCGACAGCTCCTCGCGGCTGATGCGGTGGTGCTGGACCAGCCTGGCACGGCGAAGGATGTCGCGCCAGGCCGACTGCAGGTCCACCGCGTGCACGTCGGGAAAGCGCGGCACCAGGGCCTGCTCCACGTACACGGCGGCGCGCAGGAAGTCGCGGCCGTACTGCGGCACCTCGGCCAGCCGGTGGGCGGCCAGCTTCATCTGCTCGTATTCGAGCAGGCGGCGCACCAGCTCGGCGCGCGGGTCTTCGGCTTCTTCGCCGTCCGCCACCTTCTTGGGCGGCAGCAGCATGCGGCTCTTGATCTCGATCAGCATGGCCGCCATCAGCAGGTACTCGGCGGCGAGTTCGAGGTTGCCGGCGCGGATTTCTTCGACATAGGCCAGGTACTGGCGGGTGACCGCCGCCATGGGGATGTCGAGGATGTTGAAGTTCTGCTTGCGGATGAGGTAGAGCAGCAGGTCCAGCGGACCTTCGAAGGCTTCCAGGAAGACCTGGAGCGCATCGGGCGGGATGTAGAGGTCCTGCGGCAGCTTGAACAGCGGCTCGCCGTACAGCCGGGCCAGCGCCACGTGGTCCACCACCGTGGGCATCACCTGGTCGATGCCGGGCGGTGCCTCGTCGAGCGAGGGGACCTCGGGGCTGCTCATGGGCGGGGGGTCACTTCAGCCCGGATTCGGTCTGGTAGACGTAGGGCTTCTGCGCCACGCGGGCGGCCTGCGCCTGTGCCTGGAATTCGGCGTCCACCGGGCGGTCCCACAGCAGCGCGCGGCCCTGGCGCTGCTCCTGCTCCAGCGTGGGCTTGGCGGCCTTGAGCTGGTCGATGAACTGGGTGGCATCGGACTGGTAGTCGGGGCGGCGGAAGAACGGCATGGTGGGCTCGCGCAGGGCAGAAAGACCACGATTTTAAGCCGGGGGGTCTGTGACGTCCGGTCACAAGCCCGGGTACACCCCACCGTACACTGGGGCCACTTTCCTGAGGGGGATTTCGCGATGAACCAACAGACCGGCTGGCTGGGCGCTGCAGCGCGGCTGGCCCGCAATGCACTGGCGGTGCTGGGGGCGGTGGGGCTGGTCGGCGCCTGCGACCTGAAGAACATCGCCGAACTGGAGCCCGGTGTGTCCACCGAGGCCGACGTCAAGGAGCGTTTCGGTCAGCCCGAGGCGGTGTGGGACGGTGAGGACGGCGCCCAGATCTACGAATACAACCGTCAGCCCGAGGGCGTGGTGAACTACATGATCACCATTGGTCCGGACGGCAAGCTGGCCCGCATCGAACAGGTGCTGACCGAAGCCAACTTCGACCGGGTGCAGCCCGGCATGCCCATGGAGCAGGTGCGCCGCATGCTGGGCAAGCCGCGCAAGGTGACCACCTATGCGCTCAAGAAGGAAACCCACTACGACTGGCGGTACCAGCCGCAGAGCTCGACCGAGATGTGGATCTTCAGCGCGGTGTTCAACACCGACATGCGGGTGGTGAACACCCTGCGCACGCCGGACCCGGACATCCAGAACCGGCGTTGAAGCGCGGCCTGGTGTCAGCCGGGGCGCTGGCCATCCGGCCCCTGGCGCAGCTCCCTGATGTAGTCCAGCATCATCCCGCCCGGAGCCAGCCGGATGCCGGGCAGGTCGCCGGGCCGGTCGCCCGTGGTGAGGTGGACCGTCCAGAGGCCCCGCGCCGGGTGCCGGTCCAGCAGCTTCAGGCATTCGCTGTGGAGCTGGTCGATCTCTGCTTTCGAGGTGGGCACCGAATGCCCGAGCGCCCGTTCAACCTCTGGGGCGTTCCAGGCCAATGCCTGGCCCGGTGCTTCGCACAGCCGGTCCAGCAGCCGGGCCTCATTGGATCGCTGCTGCATGTGGGGCAGGCCATGCAGCCACTGCTTCATCTCGGCCAGCGGCCTGGGCAGCTTGTCGGCCCCGGGTGTGGCTTCGATCGGCGCGAACGCGCAGGAGACGAGACGGTTCCGTACGTAGGTGATGGGGGTCATGGGCGGATTCGCGTTGTGAAGGACAACGCTCTGTAACCGCCCGGTCGCCTCAGTTCACCCGCATGCCGGGCTTGGCGCCCGGCCAGGGCCGCAGCACGAAGATGCCGGGCTCGGCCTTCTCGTCGGCATGGCTGGCGGCCAGCACCATGCCCTCGCTCACGCCGAACTTCATCTTGCGCGGGGCCAGGTTGGCCACCATCACCGTCATCTGGCCGATCAGGTCTTCGGGCTTGTACATGCTGGCAATGCCGCTGAACACGTTGCGGTGCCGGCCTTCGCCCACGTCGAGCGTGAGACGCAGCAGCTTGGTCGAGCCTTCCACGGCTTCGCAGTTCACGATCTGTGCGATGCGCAGATCGACCTTGGTGAAGTCGTCGATGGTGATGGTCTCGGCCACCGCCTCGCCGCCGGGCAGCGGCGTGGCTTCCACCGGTGCTGCGGGCGGCTCGAACAGCGCGTCGAGCTGCTTCGGGTCCACGCGCTGCATCAGGTGCTGGTAGGGCTGGATGGCGGCCACGAGCGATGCGTTGTGCCAGCTGGCCAGGTCCGCGCCGGTGAGGGCCTGGACGCGGGATGCGATGTCGGGCAGCACCGGCGCCAGGTAACGGGCCAGGGTGGTGAAGGCGTTCACCAGCACCGAACACACCTGCTGCAGGCGCGGGTCGTTCGCCGGGTCCTTGGCCAGGTCCCAGGGCTTGTGCTGGTCCACGTAGGCATTGACCCGGTCGGCCAGCGCCATGATCTCGCGCATGGCGCGGCCGTATTCCCGGCCGTCGTAGTGGGCAGCAATGCCGGCACTGGCGGTGCGAATGTCGGCCAGCAGGGCAGTGCCCTGGTCGTCGAAGCTCTGGGTGAGCTGGCCGCCGAAGCGCTTGGTCAGGAAGCCGGCCGAGCGCGAGACGATGTTGACGAACTTGCCGATCAGGTCGCTGTTGACCCGCAGCATGAAATCCTCGCGGTTGAAGTCCACGTCTTCGTTGCGGGCCGACAGCTTGGCCGCCAGGTAGTAGCGCAGCCATTCCGGGTTCATGCCGAGCTGCAGGTACTTGAGCGGGTCCAGGCCGGTGCCCCGGCTCTTGCTCATCTTCTCGCCGTTGTTGATAGTGAGGAAGCCGTGCACGAAGACCGCGTCGGGCGTCTTGCGGCCGCTGAAATGCAGCATGGCCGGCCAGAACAGGGTGTGGAAGGTGATGATGTCCTTGCCGATGAAGTGGTACTGCTCGGTGGACGGGTCGGCCATGAAGGCGTCGAAATCGCGGCCGGTCCGGTTGAACAGGTTCTTCAGCGACGCCAGGTAGCCGATGGGCGCGTCCAGCCAGACATAGAAGTACTTGCCCGGGGCATCCGGGATCTCGATGCCGAAGTAGGGTGCGTCGCGGCTGATGTCCCAGTCACCCATCTTCGGCTGGCCGTCTTCACCCGGCGCGATCCATTCGGTGATCTTGTTGAGCACCTCGGGTTGCACCGCGCCGCTGTTCGTCCAGCCGGCCAGGAATTCCAGGCAGCGCGGGTCGGAGAGCTTGAAGAAGAAGTGGTCGGAGGTCTTGAGCACCGGCGTGGCGCCCGAGAGCGCCGAGTACGGGTTCTTGAGTTCGGTCGGGGCATAGACCGCACCGCAGACCTCGCAGTTGTCGCCGTACTGGTCCTTGGCGCCGCACTTGGGGCATTCGCCCTTGATGAAGCGGTCGGGCAGGAACATCGACTTCTCGGGGTCGAAGAACTGCTCGATGGTGCGGGTCTCGATCAGGCCGGCGGCCTTGAGGTCGCGGTAGACCGACTGAGCGAGTTCGTGGTTCTCGGGTCCGTCGGTGCTGTGCCAGTTGTCGAAGCCGATGTGGAAGCCGTTGAGGTACTGCGGCCGGCCGGCGGCGATGTCGGCCACGAACTGCTGCGGCGTCTTGCCCGCCTTTTCGGCCGCGATCATGATCGGCGCGCCATGCGCGTCGTCGGCACAGACGAAGTTCACCTCGTGGCCCTGCATGCGCTGGAAACGCACCCAGATGTCGGCCTGGATATATTCCATGATGTGGCCGATGTGGAAATGGCCGTTGGCGTAGGGCAGGGCGGTGGTGACGAACAGTCGGCGCTGGCTCATGGCGGGTGCGATCCAAAAGGGGAACCCGTGATTTTAGGCCGGGGGATGTCCGCACGAGGACTGTGTGAATCCCCCCGCCCGGGCCGGGGCGGTAGACTCTCGGCCGCATTCGATACCCTGCCCCCTTCCCAGGCACCATTCCACATTCCCCCGGAGACTCTTCCCCATGGCCGTCGATCAACAGGCGCTGCTGTCCGCATTGCAAGCTGTCCAGGACCCGAACACCGGGCGCGATTTCGTCTCGACCAAGGCGCTGAAGAACCTGCAGCTGCAGGACGGCGACGTGTCCTTCGACATCGAGCTGGGCTACCCGGCCAAGAGCCAGATGCCGGCCCTGCGCAAGGCCCTGATCGCCGCCGCCAAGGGCGTGCCCGGCGTGGAGAACGTGTCGGTCAACATCGCCACCAAGGTGATTGCCCATGCGGTGCAGCGCGGCGTGCAGCTCATGCCCAACGTGAAGAACATCGTGGCCGTGGCATCCGGCAAGGGCGGCGTGGGCAAGAGCACCACGGCGGTCAACCTGGCCCTGGCCCTGGCGGCCGAGGGCGCCAAGGTCGGCATTCTCGATGCCGACATCTACGGCCCCAGCCAGCCCATGATGCTGGGCGTGGAAGGCCGGCCCGAGAGCGCCGACGGCCAGACCATGGAGCCGCTGGAGAACTACGGCATCCAGGTGATCTCGATCGGCTTCCTGATCGACCGCGACGAAGCCATGATCTGGCGCGGCCCCATGGCCACCCAGGCGCTGGAGCAGCTGCTGCGCCAGACCAACTGGAAGGACCTGGACTACCTCATCGTCGACATGCCCCCGGGCACCGGCGACATCCAGCTCACCCTCTCGCAGCGTGTGCCGCTGACCGGCGCGGTCATCGTCACCACCCCGCAGGACATCGCCTTGCTGGACGCCCGCAAGGGCATCAAGATGTTCGAGAAGGTGGGCGTGCCCATCCTGGGCATCGTGGAGAACATGGCGGTGCACGTGTGCGAGAAGTGCGGCCATGTGGAGCACATCTTCGGTGCCGACGGTGGCAAGAACATGGCCGCCGAGTACGGCATGGACTACCTGGGCGCGCTGCCGCTGAACATGAGCATCCGGGTGCAGGCCGACAGCGGCATGCCCACCGTGGTGGCCGACCCCGAGGGCGAGATCGCCGGCCTGTACAAGGGCGTGGCGCGCCAGGTGGCCATCAAGATCGCGGCCAAGGCCAAGGACTTCTCGTCCAAGTTCCCCAGCATCAAGATCTCCAAGGACACCTGATGCGGCGCGGGGCCGCCGGCCCCGCTGTGTGCCTCAGGCTGCCTGCTCGCGCTCGCGCTCGCGCAGCCGGAAGCGCTGGATCTTGCCGGTGGCCGTCTTCGGCAGGTCCGGCAGGAACTCGATGAAGCGCGGGTACTTGTAGGGCGCCAGCTTCTCCTTCACGAAGGCCTGCAGCTCGGCCTCGGTGGCCTGCTGGCCGGCCTTGAGCACCACGAAGGCCTTGGTCTTGGTCAGGCCGTCGGCGTCCACCTTGCCGATCACGGCCGCTTCCAGCACCGCCGGGTGCTGCACCAGCGTGCCTTCCACCTCGAACGGGCTGACATAGATGCCGCTGACCTTGAGCATGTCGTCGTTGCGGCCGGCGTAGGTGTAGCTGCCGTCGGCGTTGCGCACGTATTTGTCGCCGCTCTTGGTCCAGTCCCCCTGAAACGTGTCGCGCGACTTGGCGCGGTTGTTCCAGTACATGAGGGCAGCGCTGGGCCCCTGGATGTAGAGATCGCCGATCTCGCTGGCGCCGTCCGCCTGCTGGCCCACCGGCTGGCCGTCCTCGCCGCGCAGCTCCAGGGTGTAGCCCGGCACGGGGAAGCCGGTGGTGCCGTAGCGCACCTGACCGGGGATGTTGGAGAGGAAGATGTGCAGCATCTCGGTGGAGCCGATGCCGTCGATGATCTCCACCCCGAAATGCCGGGTCCAGCGTTCACCGATGTCCTGCGGCAGTGCCTCGCCGGCGGACGAGCACAGCCGCAGCGCCACCGCCGAGCGCGGCGGCAGGTCGGGGCTGGCGAGCATGCCGCCATAGCCGGTGGGGGCGCCGCAGAAGATGGTGGGCTTCTGCTCGGTGAAGCGCTTGAAGACCGCCTGCGGCGTGGCCCGTTCGGCCATCAGCACCACGGTGGCGCCCACGCTCAGCGGGAATGACAGGGCGTTGCCCAGACCATAGGCGAAGAACAGTTTGGCGGCCGAGAACACCACATCCGACTCGTTCATGCCCAGCACCGCGCGGCCGTACAGCTCGGCGGTCCAGTACAGGTTGGCCTGGGTGTGCAACGTGCCCTTGGGAGCACCGGTGGAGCCGCTGGAATACAGCCAGAAGGCGGATTCCTCGCCGTGGGTGTCGGCGGCGTCGGCCGGCGTGCTGCGGGCCACGAGCGCTGCAAAGTCGTGTGCGCCGGCAGGCAGATCGGTGCCGCGCGAGACGATCAGGTGCGCCAGCGGGTGGCCCTCGGCCAGCGCGATCTGCAGCGTGGGCAGCAGGGCGCCGGAGACGATGGCGGCCTGTGCGCGGCTGTCGGCCAGCATGTAGGCGTAGTCCTTGGCAGTCAGCAGGGTGTTCACCGCCACCGGCACCACGCCGGCGTGCAGGCAGCCCAGGAAGGCCACCACCCAGTCGCTGCTGTCGTGCGCCAGCAGCAGCACGCGTTCCTCACGCCGCAGGCCCAGGGCGGCCAGGCCGCCGGCGAAGCGCCGGACCTGGTCGGCCAGCTCGCCGTAGGTCAGGCGTCCCTGGTCGTCGATGAGGGCGGTCTTGCCCGCCCGGCCGGCGTTGAGCTCGATCAGATGCCGGGCGAAGTTGAAGCGGGCGGGCGGCGCGGTGACGGGGGTGGCGCTCATGGTGGTGTCTCCTCAGTGCTGGAAAGCGTGGCCGTACGCGGCCAGGGCGTCAAGGGCATCGAGTGCGGCGGTGCTGGCCTGCACCGCGCTGCGGCGGTGGTAGAAGCCCAGCGCGCGCAGGCCGCCAAGTTCCTCGCCGCCGCCGGCCCGGCCCGGGCCGCCGTGCAGGGATTGCGGCATGACGTTGCCGTGCCCGGTGTGCAGGCTGGCCACATCGGGGCTGATGGCGTGCACCCGGCCGTGCATCGGCGCCAGCGCGAGCGAGACTCGGGCAATGCAGGCCGGGTCGGCGCTGTAGACCGAGCACACCAGCGAGCCTTCGCCACGGGCGATGAGTTCCAGAGCCTGCGCTTCGCTGTCGTAGGCCATGAGCGTGGCCACCGGGCCGAACACCTCCACCCGGTGCAGCACGTCGGCGCTGGCCGGTTCGGTGCAGCCCAGCAGGGTGGGTGCCACGCAGGCGGCCACGGCCGGGTCGGCGTCCACCAGCGGCACGGCGCTGCCGTCGAACAGCACGCTGGCTTCGGTCTTGAGCCGGGCCAGGCCGGCGCGCACGTTGTCGGCCTGCTCGCGGCTCACCAGCGCGCCCATCCTCACCGTGTCGTTGCGCGGGTTGCCCACCGTCACCTTGCTCAGTTTGGCGCCGATGGCCTGGGCGGTGGCATCGAACAGCGCGCGGGGCACGAAGATGCGGCGGATGGCGGTGCATTTCTGGCCGCTCTTGACGGTCATTTCCCGCACCACCTCGCTCACCAGCAGGTTGAAGGCCTCGCTGCCTGCGGTGGCGGCGGGGTCGAGCAGGGCGCTGTTGAGGCTGTCGGCCTCGATGTTGCAGCGCACCGACCGTTCGGCCACCGCCGGGTGGCTGCGGATGATGCGGGCGGTCTCGGCCGAGCCGGTGAACGACATCACGTCGAACGGCTGCAGGCAGTCCATGAGGCCGGCGGACGAACCGCACACCACCGACAGGGCGCCGGGCGGCAGCACGCCGGCATCCACCACGTCCTGCACCATGCGCTGGGTGAGCCAGGCGGTGGCGGTGGCCGGTTTCACGATCACCGGCACACCGGACAGCAGGGCGGGTGCGGCCTTTTCCCAGAGGCCCCACGAGGGGAAGTTGAAGGCATTGATGAACAGCGCCACGCCGGGCGTGGGCGTGAGGATGTGCTGGCTCTGGAACAGCGGGTCCTTGCCCAGGCGGATGCGCTCGCCGTCGCGCAGGCAGCGGGCATCGCCCAGGCGCTCGCCCATGCGCGCGTAGGTGGACAGGGTGAAGATGCCGCCGTCGATGTCCACCGCCGAGTCGCGGGTGACGGTGCCCGAGTTGGCGGTGGCGATGGCGTAGTAGTCGTCCTTCTTCGCCTGCAGCACGTTCACCACCGCGCTGAGCAGCGCGGCGCGTTCGCGGTAGGAAAGGGCCCGCAGGGCACGGCCGCCCTGTTCGCGGGCGAAGGCAAAGGCCGCCGGCAGGTTCAGGCCGGCGCTGCTCACCCGGGCCAGCTCGGTGCCCAGCACCGGGTCGAACAGCGGCAGGCCGGGGCCGGTGCCGGTCTGCCAGCGGCCCTCCACGAAGTTGGGCAACAGGGGGGAGGGTGAGGTCGTGGACGGCATGGATCGCTTCAAAAAAGGCGGCAGGTTGGCCGCAGGAACGGGAATGGCGATATAACTGCACTATCTTGCAGCTCGGCTAATGTGCATTAAAGTGCATGTTTTGTCGAGCACCCTCCCGTATCCGACTCACAGGGTTTTCCCGAGCACCGGTCCCCATCCATGGACACCGCACCTGCCGTCAATCCCACCTCCGCCGCAGCCGGCACCGAGGAGTCCCGCCACCCCTTCCTCGTGGCCCTGGGCGAGCGGGTGCGCACCCTGCGTTCGCGCCGCGGCATGACCCGCAAGGCGGTGGCGCTGGCGGCCGATGTGTCCGAGCGCCATCTGGCCAATCTGGAGTACGGCACCGGCAACGCTTCCATCCTGGTGCTGCTGCAGGTGGCTGATGCCCTGCAATGCCCGCTGGCCGAACTGTTGGGTGATGTGAGCACCAGCTCGCCGGAATGGCTCCTGATCCGCGAAATGCTGTCCGGCCAGGACGAGGCTGCCCTGCGCCGCGCGCGGGTGGCGATCGGCGGTGCGCTGGGCGGTGCCGACAGCACCGAGGCCGGCCGCCGCACGCGCATTGCGCTCATCGGTCTGCGGGGCGCCGGCAAGTCCACGCTGGGCCAGCGGCTGGCCGACGAGCTGGGTTTCGCCTTCATCGAACTCAGCCGCGAGATCGAGAAGTTCGCCGGCTGCAGCATCGAGGAAATCCACGCCCTGTATGGCACACCGGCCTACCGGCGCTACGAGCGGCGGGCGCTCGAAGAGGCCATCCAGATCTACCCCGAGGTGGTCATTGCCACGCCCGGCGGCCTGGTGTCGGACGCGGCCAACTTCAATCTGCTGCTCTCGCACTGCACCACGGTCTGGCTGCAGGCCGACCCAAGCGACCACATGGGCCGGGTGGCCGCCCAGGGCGACATGCGCCCCATGGCCGCGAGCCGCGAGGCCATGGAGGACCTCAAGCGCATCCTGGCCGGCCGCTCGGCCTTCTATTCCAAGGCCGAACTGCACTTCAACACCAGCCACTACAGCCTGCCGCAGGCCCATGAAGCCCTCGCCGAGCAGGTAAAGGCACTGATCGGACGCTGACCGGATCTTTATTTCAGAACATGCACAAAAGTGCATTGACGTCGGAAAACGGCTGCAATATTATTCAGGTCATGCGCTGCCCATGACCGGGATCGGTCTGTCGGGCGGCTTCATCCGCCCGAGGAGACCTTCATGAATGCAGCCGACAGCATCGCACCGGTGGACTACCGCACCGACCCTTCCCAGTACCGCCACTGGAAGCTGAGCTTCGACGGTGCCATCGCCACGCTGGCGGCCGACTTCGCCGAAGACGGCGGCATCCGCCCCGGCTACAAGCTCAAGCTCAACAGCTACGACCTGGGCGTGGACATCGAGCTGCACGATGCGCTCAACCGCATCCGCTTCGAGCACCCCGAAGTTCGCACCGTGGTGGTCACCAGCCTGAAGGACCGCGTGTTCTGCTCGGGCGCCAACATCTTCATGCTGGGCCTCTCCAGCCATGCCTGGAAGGTGAACTTCTGCAAGTTCACCAACGAAACCCGCAACGGCATCGAGGATTCGTCGAAGCACAACGGCCTGAAGTTCGTCGCCGCGCTGAACGGCGCCTGCGCCGGTGGCGGTTACGAACTGGCCCTCGCCTGCGACGAGATCGTCCTGATCGATGACCGCAGCAGCGCGGTCAGCCTGCCCGAGGTGCCGCTGCTGGGCGTGCTGCCCGGCACCGGCGGCCTGACCCGCGTGACCGACAAGCGCCATGTGCGCCACGACCTCGCCGACATCTTCTGCACCACCAGCGAAGGCGTGCGCGGCAAGAAGGCGCTGGACTGGCGCCTGGTGGATTCCATCGCCAAGCCGCAGCAGTTTGCCGCCCATGTGCGTGAACGTGCCGAGGCCCTGGCCGCGCAGAGCAACCGCCCGGCCGGCGCCAGGGGCGTCAGCCTGCCCCGCGTGGAGCGCACCGTCAGCGAAGGTGGCATCGCCTACCCGTGGGTGAATGTGGCCATCGACCGCAGCAAGCGCACCGCCACGCTGACCATCAAGGCCCCCACCGGTGCCCAGCCGACCGATGTGGCCGGCATCGAGGCTCTGGGCGCTGCCTGGTGGCCGCTGCAGATGACCCGCGAGCTGGACGACGCCATCCTGAACCTGCGCACCAACGAGCTCGACATCGGCACCTGGCTGCTCAAGACCGAAGGCGATGCCGCCGCCGTGCTGGCCGCCGACGCCCTGCTGCTGGCCCACCAGGACCACTGGCTGGCCCGCGAGGTGCTGGGCCTGATGCGCCGAACCTTCGCCCGCCTGGACGTGTCTTCGCGCAGCCTGTTCGCGCTGGTGGAGGAGGGTTCCTGCTTTGCCGGCAGCCTGGCCGAACTGGCCTTCTGCGCCGACCGCGCCTACATGCTGGCCCTGCCCGACAGCCCCGAGGCGGCCCCCCGCATCACCCTGGGCGAGATGAACCTGGGCCACCTGCCCATGGTCAACGGCCAGTCGCGCCTGCAGCGCCGTTTCTATGAAGAGACCGAGCCGATGGAGGCGGTGCGCCGCGCCGTGGGCCAGCCGCTGGATGCCGACGCCGCCCTGGCCCTGGGCCTGATCACCTCGGCGCCCGACGACATCGACTGGGCCGACGAGGTGCGCATGGCCATCGAGGAGCGTGCCGCCATGTCGCCCGACGCCCTGACCGGCCTGGAAGCCAATCTGCGCTTCGCCCAGAAGGAGAACATGCTCACCCGCATCTTCGGCCGCCTGACTGCCTGGCAGAACTGGATCTTCATCCGCCCCAACGCCGTCGGCGAAAAAGGCGCGCTCAAGGTCTACGGCAAAGGCGACAAGGCCGCTTTTGATTTCAACCGCGTGTAAAACCGTTCCGATTGCAGCACGTTGTGCGGTGGGTTTCCCGGTGGAGCCAGCCGCAACCTCAAGACAGTCCACCGAGAGATCGTTCCGCAGGAGACCGTGATGTCCGCCATCGATTACAGCGACAAGATCCCCAACAACGTCAATCTGTCCGAAGACCGCACGCTGCAGCGTGCGCTGGAGCACTGGCAGCCCAACTACCTGGAGTGGTGGAAGGACATGGGCCCCGAGGGCTCGCACGGTTTCGATGTGTACCTGCGCACCGCGGTCAGCGTGGACCCGCAGGGCTGGGCCCAGTTCGGCCATGTGAAGATGCCCGACTACCGCTGGGGCATCTTCATGAACCCGGCCGAGAAGGACCGCAAGATCCATTTCGGTGACCACATGGGCGAGAACGTGTGGCAGGACGTGCCCGGCGAACACCGCGCCAACCTGCGCCGCATCATCGTGACCCAGGGCGATACCGAGCCGGCATCGGTCGAGCAGCAGCGCCACCTGGGCCTGACCGCCCCCAGCCAGTACGACCTGCGCAACCTGTTCCAGATCAACGTGGAAGAAGGCCGCCACCTGTGGGCCATGGTCTACCTGCTGCACAAGCACTTCGGCCGTGACGGCCGCGAGGAAGCCGACGCCCTGCTGCAGCGCAACAGCGGCAGCCAGGACAACCCGCGCATCCTGGAAGCCTTCAACGAAGAGACGCCCGACTGGCTGTCCTTCTTCATGTTCACCTACTTCACCGACCGCGACGGCAAGTTCCAGCTGTGCGCGCTGGCCGAGAGCGCCTTCGACCCGCTGGCCCGCACCACCAAGTTCATGCTGACGGAGGAAGCCCACCACATGTTCGTGGGCGAGTCCGGCGTGGGCCGCGTCATCAACCGCACCTGCCAGGTGATGAACGAGCTCAAGACCGACGACCCGGCCAAGCTGCGCGCCGCCGGCGTGATCGACCTGCCGACCATCCAGCGCTACCTGAACTTCCACTTCAGCGTGACCATCGACCTGTTCGGTGCCGACCAGTCGAGCAACGCCGCCACCTTCTACAGCTCGGGCCTCAAGGGCCGCTATGAGGAAGGCAAGCGCCAGGACGACCACGTGCTCAAGGGTCACACCTACAAGATCCTCGAAGTGCAGGGCGGTCAGCTGGTCGAGCGCGAAGTGCCCATGCTCAACGCCCTGAACGAAGTGCTGCGCGACGACTACATCCGCGACAGCGTGGGCGGCGTGGAGCGCTGGAACAAGCTGATCGAGAAGGCCGGTCTGCCGCATCGCCTGTCGGTGCCGCACAAGGCCTTCCACCGCAACATCGGTTCGCTGGCGGGCGTGAAGGTCTCGCCGGAAGGCCGCGTGGTGAGCGAGGCCGAATGGCAGGCCAAGGTCGGCGAATGGCTGCCCACCCCGGAAGACCGCGCCTATGTGGCCAGCCTGATGGGCCGTGTGGTCGAGCCGGGCCAGTTCGCCAACTGGATCGCCCCGCCGGTCATGGGCATCAACCGCCAGCCGGTCAATTTCGAGTACGTCCGCTTCAACTGACGACCATGAACGCACCCGCCGAACTCGCTGTCATCCAGCAGCACCTGATCGATCCCGAGATCTGCATCCGGTGCAACACCTGCGAGGCCACCTGCCCGGTGGGTGCGATCACGCACGACTCGCGCAACTATGTGGTGGATGCCGACAAGTGCAACCTCTGCATGGCCTGCGTGCCGCCGTGCCCCACCGGCTCCATCGACAACTGGCGGCAGATGCCGCGGGTGCGCGCCTACAGCGTGGAAGAGCAGCTGACCTGGGATGAGCTCCCGGGCGAGCTGCCGCCCGATGAGCTGGCCAGCGCGGCGGCCGACGCGGGTGAGCCCGCTGCTGCCGTCGAACCTGCTCCGGCTGCCGAGGCGCCTGCCGCCACCGACACCTTCAAGGCCGCCAGCTACGGATCCACGGTGCCCCCGTGGTCGGCCGCCCATGCCTACACCAACCTCTACGGGCCGAAGGCCGCGCAGAAGACGGTGAAGGCCACCGTGGTGGGCAACCTGCGCGTGACCGAGGTCGGCAAGACCGCCGGCAGCGACTACGACACCCACCACATCGTGCTCGATTTCGGCGCCATGCCCTTCCCGGTGCTGGAGGGCCAGAGCATCGGCATCGTCCCGCCGGGCACCGATGCCTCGGGCCGGCCGCACCATGCGCGCCAGTACAGCATTGCCAGCCCGCGCAACGGCGAACGTCCGGGTCACAACAACCTGTCGCTGACCATCAAGCGGGTGCTGCAGGACCATCAGGGCAACCCGGTGCGCGGCGTGGCCAGCAACTACATGTGCGACCTGCAGGTGGGCGACACGGTGGAGGTGATCGGGCCCTTCGGTGCCAGCTTCCTGATGCCCAACCACCCGAAGAGCCACATCGTCATGATCTGCACCGGCACCGGCAGCGCGCCGATGCGGGCCATGACCGAATGGCGGCGCCGCCTGCGGGCAGAGGCCTTGAAGCAGGGAGAGGGCCGCGCCGCCGGGCCGTCCCAAGGCGCGGCAGCCCCCTCGGGGGGCAGCGACCCGCGCAGCGGCGGAGCGTGGGGGCCTGGTGTCGAGGGCGGCAAGCTGATGCTGTTCTTCGGTGCCCGCACCCAGGAAGAGCTGCCGTACTTCGGGCCGCTGCAGAGCCTGCCCAAGGACTTCATCGACACCAGCTTCGCCTTCAGCCGCACGCCGGGCCAGCCCAAGCGGTATGTGCAGGACGCGATGCGGGAGCGTGCCGCCGATCTGGCCGCCCTGCTCAAGGACCCCGACAGCCACTTCTATGTGTGCGGCCTCAAGAGCATGGAAGAGGGCGTGGTGCTGGCCCTGCGCGACATCGCCGTCGGTGCCGGCCTGGACTGGGAGACGGTGGGCGCTGCCCTCAAGCGCGAAGGCCGTTTGCACCTGGAAACCTACTGACGCGCCGGGCCGGGGTCCCCTGCGGGACACCGGCTCCTGACGCCATTGGGGTCAAGCCGCCGCCCGGGTGCGTGATCGGGGGCAGATGCCGTACAGTGTCGCCCTCGTATGTCCGACACCCTTACCCCCACCCGCACGCCGCCGCGTCCCGCCATCGAGGTGGATGTGGTCATGCGCCGTGAGCCGGTGCAGGGCCCCATGGCCCGCTGGCAGCCATGGCGATGGGTGCTGGCCGACGTGATGCTGCACAGCAGCCCCGCCGAGACCGCTCTGCTGCCGGCTGCAGACCACCATGAGCCCGAAGCGGTCGAGCCCATCGACCCGGCCCAGGTCATCGAGGGCGCCACCCACTGGCTGTTTCCCCGCCAGCGGGTCACGCTCTACCGCGACGATGCCGAGGGTTACTACCTCAATCTCGAATCCCCCCATCCCTGCTTCTGGGTGTTCTGGCGCGCCGACGAAGAGCGGCTGCTCGACGGCGAGCCGATGGCGGTGCCCCAGATCGTCACCCTGAGCTACCACGAGGCCGGTCGCTGGCTGGACGCCCAGGAGCGGGTCGACCAGGTGCCGGCCCCCGAGGAGGTGGTGGACTGGCTGCGCGGCTTCGTGGACGCCACCTACCAGCCCGAACCCAAGAAACGCAAGCGGCCGGAGAGCTTCCGTCCGCTGACCGACCGCTTCGGTCAGCCGGTGCGGGTGAGCACCGACAAGATCCGCGGCGGCGGCCATCCCGGAGCCTGACATGGCCCAGGACGACAACTTCTTCTCGCGCTGGTCGCGGCGCAAGCAGCAGGTGAAGAGCGGCGAGCCCTTGCCGGCCGACCCGCCACCGCCCGCTGCCCGGCCGGAGCCGGCTGCCGCCGTGCGCCCCATGCCCTCTGCGGCAGCGCCGGCCGCCGTGGTGCCGCCCGCCGCTGCACCCGCTCCCGCCGAAGACCGCCCGCCGCCGCCCACGCTGGACGATGTGGCCGGCCTCACGCCCGAATCCGACTTCAGCCGCTTCGTGGCCCGCGATGTGTCGCCGGATGTGCGCAACGCGGCGGTCAAGAAGCTGTTCGCCGATCCGCACTTCAATGTGATGGACGGCCTGGACATCTACATCGACGACTACACCCAGCCCAGCCCGCTGTCCAAGGCCGACATGGCCCGCATGGTGGGCGCCCAGTTCCTCAAGCTGGTCGAGGATCCGGCCGAAAAGAAGGCGGCTGCCGATCCGGTGGCCTCCGATGGGCCGATCGCCGCAACGAACAACCCCCCCGACAGCGGAACCACCGCTGCGCCCACCGGCGAGCCCGACCTCGCCGAACTGCCCCCACCCCACGATGACCACGCTGATCTGCAACTGCAACCAGACCATGCCCCTGAACGCGAGCGTTCTGGGCCAGGCGCTGGATGAAGACCTGACCGTCCACACCACGCTGTGCCGGCGCGATGCCCCGGCCTTCCAGCGTGCCTGCCGCAGCAGCGACGAGCTGGTGGTGGCCTGCACCCAGGAAAGCCGTCTGTTCACCGAGCTGTCCGAACAGACCGAAGGCGCCGTGGCGCTGGATGTGCGGCCGATCCGCTTCGTGAACATCCGCGAGACCGGCGGCTGGAGCCGTGAGGCCAAGGACGCCACGCCCAAGATGGCCGCGCTGCTGGCCGCCGCCCGCCTGCCCGACCCGGAGCCGGTGCCCACCGTCACCTACCGCAGCAGCGGCAGGCTGCTCATCGTCGGCCCGCTGGACGAGGCCGAACGCATCGGTGCCGTGGTGGGCGACGTGCTGGACGTGACCATCCTGGCCACCGGCGGTCGGGGTCAGCAGGAACGCCGTTTCCCGGTGCTGGGCGGCGAGCTGTCGGCCATCCAGGGCTGGCTGGGCGCCTTCCAGGTGGAATGGACCACCGGCAACCCCATCGACCTCGACCTGTGCACCCGCTGCAATGCCTGCGTGGCTGCCTGTCCCGAGGGCGCCATCGGCCTGGATTACCAGATCGACCTGTCGCGCTGCAGCTCGCACCGCGCCTGCGTGAAGGCCTGCGAGGCGGTGGGCGCGATCGACTTCCAGCGCGAGCCGGTCCCGCACAACGACACGTTCGACATCGTGCTCGACCTGCGTGATGCACCGGCCTTCGGCCAGCATGCGCATCCGCAGGGCTACTTCCACCGCCCCGGCGGACTGACGGGCGACGTGGGCCTGCAAACCATCGCCCGCCTGCGCGACCTGGTGGGCGAGTTCGAGAAGCCCAAGTTCTTCACCTACAAGCAGAAGATCTGCGCCCACGGCCGCAACGAGACCGTGGGCTGCGACGCCTGCGTGCAGGTCTGCTCGGCCCTGGCCATCAGCAGCCAGGTCGATCGCCAGCAGATCGTGGTCAACCCCAACCTGTGCGTGGGTTGCGGCGCCTGCACCACCGTCTGCCCCACCGGTGCCCTGACCTATGCCTACCCCCGCGCCAGCGAAGTGGGTGTGCGCCTGCGCACCGTGCTGGCCACCTATGCCAAGGCCGGCGGCACCGACGCCGCGTTGCTGCTGCACAGCCGCGAAGGCGGTGCCGCCCTCATCGACGAGCTCGGCCGCGCTGCCCAGCTCCAGCCGGAGCAGGTGCGTGGCATCCCGGCCCGCGTGATCCCGCTGCCGCTGTGGCACACCGCATCCGCCGGCCTGGACCTGTGGCTCACCGCCTTTGCCTACGGTGCTCCCCAGGTGTGGGTGCTGATGACCGACGAGGAAGCGCCCCAGTACCGCCAGGCCCTGCAGGAGCAGATGGCGCTGGCCCAGGCCATCGTCAACGGTCTCGGTTACAGCGGCACCCACTTCCGCCTGATCGAGGCCCGCACCGCCGCCGAACTGGACAGCCAGCTGGCCGTGCCCAAGGCCCAGGGCGTCAAGCGCCGCGCCAGCTACGCGGTGCAGGCGGAGAAACGCGCCACCATCGAACTGGCGCTGGATCACCTGCTGCAGGACAGCGCCGCCCACGGCCAGCGGGCCGAGGCCATTGCCCTGCCGGCGCCCTCGCTGTTCGGCGCGGTGGCCGTCGACCGCGACCGCTGCACCCTGTGCCTGAGCTGCGTGAGCGCCTGCCCGGCCAGTGCCCTGCAGGACAATGCCGAGCGGCCGCAGCTGCGCTTCATCGAGAAGAACTGCGTGCAGTGCGGCCTGTGTGCCACCACCTGCCCGGAAGATGCCATCACCCTGCAGCCGCGCCTGCTGCTCACCGAGCAGCGCAAGCAGCTGCGCGTGGTCAACGAGGCCGAGCCGTTCCGCTGCATCCGCTGCAGCAAGCCCTTCGGCACGCTCAAGGGCATCGAGAACATGCTGGAAAAACTGTCCGGCCATGCCATGTTCAAGGGCGAGGCGGCCGAGCGCCTGAAGATGTGCAGCGACTGCCGCGTGGTCGACCTCTACACCAACCCGGGCGAGACCCGCATCACCGACCTCTGAGACTCACGCCATGATGGAACGCATCCCCGTGTCCTCCTCGCTCGACGAGGAAACCGCCCGCGCCGAGGTCTATGGCCTGCTGGCTGCCCTGTACTACGCCCCGCCCACGCCCGAGCTGCTGGCCCAGCTGCGGGTGGCCGTGACCGAGGCGCCGGCGGCCGGCGGATTCCTGGAGGAGCCCTGGCGCGGCGTGGTGGCGGCCGC
This sequence comes from Allobosea thiooxidans, assembly GCA_943370825.1. Taxonomy (GTDB): domain Bacteria; phylum Pseudomonadota; class Gammaproteobacteria; order Burkholderiales; family Burkholderiaceae_C; genus Hydrogenophaga. Next base: position 58,590 of record CALRSR020000019.1, read on the forward strand.
CCGCGACATGACCGACGCCCAGGTGGCCGACGAATTCGACCGCCTGTTCGGCGGCGTGGGCAAGCCCGAGGTGTTCCTGTTCGCCTCGCACCACATCGCCGGCTTCCTGAACGAGAAGCCGCTGGCCCAGCTGCGCTCCGACCTGGCCACCCTGGGCCTGGCGCGCGACGAGACCATGCCCGAGACCGAGGACCATGTGTCCTACATCTTCGAGGTCATGCGCTACCTGATCGCCGGTGACGATGTCGAGGTGGCCAACCTCACCCAGCAGCAGAAGTTCTTTGCCGCCCATGTGCAGAGCTGGCTGCCGGCCATGTGCGATGCCGTCACCGCCCACCCGGCGGCCCGTTTCTATGCGGCCGTGGGCGCGTTCACCCAGGCCTTCATCGGCGTGGAGGCCCAGGGCTTCGACATGATGGCCTGAGGCCCTCAGCTGCCCAGCAGGCCGGGCCGGCCGTTGCCGGTGTCGGCCGGTGCCGTGGCCGCCGGCTCGGTCAGCAGCTGCACACAGAACCAGGCGCCGGGGCCGTCGTCGCGGTTGCCGGCCTCGATGTGGCCGCCGTAGCGCTCCACCAGCCCCTGGCTGATCCACAGCCCCAGCCCGTTGCCGTCGTTCTTGGTGGTGAAGAACGGGCGGAACAGGCGCTCGCGTGCCGCGGCCGGCAGGCCAGGCCCCTGGTCCTTGACCCACAGGCGGGCACCCGAGCCATCCTCCTGGTCCTGCGTCACCAGCGTGAGCGTGCCGCCCTCGGGCATGGCCTGGATGGCATTGATCAGCAGGTTGATGACCACCTGCTGCAGCTCCTGCCGGTTCATGCCCACCGGCCGGGTGGCCTGCAGGTCGCGCTCCACCACGATGCGGGTCTGCGACAGCAGGTGGGCCACCAGCACCAGCGAGTCGGCCACGGTGCGGTTGAGGTCCAGTGCCGTCACATAGCCGCCGAACTCGGTGGGCCGCGCGTACTGCAGCAGCTGGGTCACGATGATGCGCATGCGCTCGACCTGCTGGTCCAGCAGCAGCAGCTCGTCCTTCACATGGCCGGCCTGGGGCCCCAGGGTCTCGCGCATGAGATCGAGGTTGCCCTGCATCACCGCGATCGGGTTGTTGATCTCGTGGGCGATGCTGGCGGTGAGCTGGCCGATGGCGGCCAGCTTCTCGCTCTTGACCAGCTGTGCCTGCGCCATCTGCAGGGATGCGTTGCTGGCCTGCAGTTCCTGCGTGCGTTCGGCCACCTTGCGGTCGAGTTCGTCGGCCCAACGCTGCAGGGCCTCGGTCTTGTCCTCGATGGCGTCCAGCAGCTCGTCCAGGTGGCCGGCCAGCGCACCGAGTTCGTCGCGTGCGGCCAGCGGTCCCACCCGGGCGCCGGCATGACCGTCCTCGATGCGCTGCATGGTGCGGTTCATCTGCTCCACCGGCTGGAAGATGCTGCGCGCCCAGCGCAGCGAGAACCAGGCCGACAGGGCCATCACGCCCAGGAAGATCAGTCCGATCACGCCCAGCATGAGGTAGCGCAGCAGCGTGAAGGGCGCTTCGGTGAATCCCACGTAGAGCATGCCGATGCGCCGCCCCTGGGCATCGACCAGCGGGTCGTAGGCCGACACATACCAGTCGTTGACCACGAAGGCCCGGTCCAGCCAGGTGCGCCCCTCGGCCAGCACCGTCTCCCTCACGGTCTGCGACACCCGTGTGCCGATGGCCCGCTGGTCCTGGAACAGCCGCACGTTGGTGGTGATGCGCACATCGTCCATGAACAGGGTGGCGGTGCCCCGGCTGCCGAAGGGCAGGGCGTCGTCCGGGTAGACGATGCGGTTGATGTGGTCGATGAATCCCAGGTTCTGGTTGAGCAGCAGGCCGCCGGCCAGCAGCGCCACGGTGCGGCCCTGGGCGTCGCGCACCGGCAGCGCCGACAGCACGACCATGGCGCGGGTCTCGGTGTCGCGTGCGGTCGGCGCCGCATTGCGGGTGGGCACCAGCGGAATGTTGATCTGCCGCATCAGGTGGGGTGCCAGGGCCTGCAGTTCCAGTGCTTCCAGCAGCATGAGCTGGGCCTGCCGGTGGATGCCGGTGCGGTCCACCGCCGCCATCACCGGCGCCGGCATGGACGCCTGGGCATGACCCACATCACCGCTGCTCAGGCCGGCCGGCAAGGCGCGGGCCAGGGGCCGACCGTCAGGGTCGTACAGCGCCAGGAAGTCGAGCTGCAGCAGCTCACGGTCCACCGCCAGCTGCTGCTCCAGCGCGTTGCGCTGGCCCGGGCTGCGCAAGGCATCGGCCAGCGCACGCGAGCCGGCCACCCCTCGGGTGCCGGACCCCACCTCGGCCAGCACCTGCCCGAAGTAGCCGTTGGCCACGGCCAGGTCGCTGCGCACCTTGGTGATGAGCAGCCGGTCGTAGGCGGTGTTGCCCCAGGCCATCAGCACCAGCACCAGCAGCGGGAACGCCACCAGCAACGGCAGCAGTGCCATGGCCAGCAGCTTGTTGCGCACCGAGCCCGCCAGCCAGCCGGGCGTCCGCAGCGGGCTCATGTGACCGCCGCGCGGTGGCGCTTCATGCCGATCCCCATTCGGCCACGCGGCGCTCCAGCGTGCGCCGCGACACGCCCAGCAGCTCGGCCGCACGGGTCTTGTCGCCCTGGACCGAATCGAGCACCGCCTGGATGTGCAGTTTCTCCAGGGTGTGCAGGTCGGTCACCTGCGGGGTGGCCGGTGCCTTGCCCGGGTAGAGCGCCGACACGTTGAGCGTGCCCAGGATCAGTGAACGCTCGATCAGGTTGCGCAGCTCGCGCACATTGCCCGGCCAGTCGTACTGCTGCAGGAAGGCCATCTCCTCGGCACTCACCTGCAGCGGATCGACGCCCAGCGTGGGCGCCAGCAGCGCATTGAAGTGGGCCACCAGCGCCGGTATGTCGTCCTTGTGTTCGCGCAGCGGCGGCAGGGCCAGATCGACCACCTGCAGGCGGAAGTACAGGTCCTTGCGGAAGCGGCCGGCCGCCACCTCGTCCTGGAGCCGGCGGTTGGTGGCCGCCACCACCCGCAGGTTCAGCGGCACCAGCTGCTCGCTGCCCACCGGCCGGATCTTGAGGTCCTCGATGGCGCGCAGCAGCGTGGCCTGGATGGACAGAGGCAGCTCGGCCACTTCATCCAGGAACAGGGTGCCGCCCTGCGCGTAATGGAACAGGCCGTCGCGCGCGCGGGCGGCTCCGGTGAAGGCGCCCTTGGCATGGCCGAACAGCTCGCTCTCGATCAGGTCGGGCGACACGCTGGCGCAGTTCACCGGCACGAAAGGACCACCGGCCCGGTTGCTGCGGGCATGCAGCTCGCGTGCCACCAGCTCCTTGCCGGTGCCGGATTCGCCTTGCAGCAGCACGGTGCTGTCCACCGCCGCCACCCGGTCGATCCAGCTGCGCAGGTGCTGCATGGCGGCCGACGGACCGATGAGGCCCGGCACCTGTCCCGGGGCATGGGCCACGGCACGGCGCAGCACGAAGTTCTCGCGTTTGAGCCGTGCCCGTTCGTAGCACTGCTTGACCGCGTTCAGGATCTGCGGCACCCGGAAGGGTTTGAGGATGAAGTCGGACGCGCCGGCCCGAAGGGCTTCGATGGCGGTGTCCAGATCGGCGAAGGCCGTGATGAGGATCACCTCGCCGGTGTA
>CALRSR020000020.1:0-61844 GCA_943370825.1 Allobosea thiooxidans
TGCACGTCTCGCCGACCTTCGCACCCAACTCGACCTCCTTGAGGATGCCGACTATCTGCGCTTCGCTGAATCTGGATTTCTTCATGTAGAGACTCCGTCTGGGGGAATTCTCTACTTCCGGATGGTTCAGGTTTTCGAGGGGGCTTCAAGAAGGCGTTCTCTGTTCCAGGCTGGGATATGTACGAGCCGCCGGCAGAGGTATTGCTGGTTAGTGGGGTAGTTACGGAGGTGCGTTGAGGTACCGCGAACCTTAGACTCAGACGCACCCTCCCGTGATCCATAAGCTGTGAGCCACCACGCGCTTGTCAATGCACCTGACACCTGCGATATCAGCGAACATGAATCCACCAAGTTCAAAGAGGAAGACTTATGCGACTCCATGCGCCCAGCAAGAACGATCTTCCAGACTTGGCCTCCCGCGCTCTGGCCGGTTACCTGGATCGAAGCGGCACAGTGCTGTACAGCAGCCACGAAACGATCAAGCCAGGGAAGATCTACCTTGTCGGGCTGAATCCAGGTGGGCAGGGAGGGCCAACCCTAAAAGCGAACATCTCGTTGATGTTGTCACGTTAAGAAAACGCCTACCTGAATGAACGTTGGGAGAACGGACGTGAACTGCCTGAACCGGGCAAGGCGCTCTTGCAAAGAAGAGTTGACTGGCTTATTACCCAATTGGGGGCCCAAACACGTGACGTCCTCGCGACCAATCTGATCTTCATGCAGAGTCGCGATGCGAGTGGCGTCTCCAAAGGTTTGGCAGATGTGTGTTGGCCTGTGCACGAAGCTCTGCTTGGCATCGTACGCCCCAGTCTCATCGTCGCCTTTGGAAACTCGACGTTCTCGCCCTACGCGTATCTCCATGGACGTCTCGGCGGAGAGCAGCGCTGCGGGGAATCAGGTCATGGCGACTGGAAGTTGAAGGGGTTCGACGCACGAATGCCCTGGGGGTCGGTGTTCGTTGCGGGGCTTCCACACTTGAGCAGGTATGACCCTACTGGTAAGCAGTACGTGGTCGACTGGATTGAGTCCGGCGGACAATCGTCAGCCGCCTTGTAGCAATCACTACAGGCCATGAATTGCCATGAGCGAACTTCATGATGCAAGAGGAGCTTCGCATATGTCTTCTTCTGTTTCCCTGATCAAGCGAAGAGCCGGTAGCAAGAGGACGGCTGTCAATGAGTATCAGGCGCAGCACTTTTTGAGGCTGACTACCAAGCTGCGCGAAGCCACGTTGCAGCACTTTGGTGTGAGATCTGAGTTTGGACTTCCGGAAGACGGCTGGTCTCGATTCACTGAGTTACCAGAGTACGAAGACTTCGTTAGCGGCGCTTACGGATGTGGTTTTGTCTGTGAAGACTTCAATCCCGATTTCCCGATTGATGACGCCCACCGCCGTCCTGCAGAGGTCCTGCGTGAGGTCAGCTTGATCAAGCTGCGGCACTACATCCACTGCATTGTTCGGGCGGATAGACACAGTGATGGTTGGGGCAGCATGATTTACGAAGCGATGCGAGCAGGCGCATTGAACACCCTCTGCGAGCGCCTGGCACCTGACTCCTCGCTGTACGAACCTTACTAAGACGCCTGCTACTTGTCTGGATGCCTGCGGGCAGACCCTGACCCTACTCCTGAAACCTACGAGCTACACGCGACCTCGCCTAGCCATTCAACATCTAGCCGATGCCGTAGCAAGCGAAAAAGACCGAGTGACCTGACCATGCCCTTCTTCCTCCTGCCAGATAAAACAGTCTCCAAGGCCAAGAACGTACAGAAGCTTTCCATCAAGGACGCGGGGTACACCGAGAACGAGGTGCGTGACATGGTCGCCTCCAAGATCGATAAGTTCTTTCCTGGACTCCTGATGATCACAACCGAGTTCAGTCACTGGGAGGACAGCAGTCGTCGATTGGATATTCTGGCGATCGACAAGAATCAGAATCCGTACGTCATCGAGTTCAAGCGTGACAACGACGCTGCGCATGCAGAGCTTCAAGCCATCAGGTACGCAGCCATGCTTTCGGTATGTGATCCTGGCGACTTCTTGGCTGCCGGACTGCGACACCGCAAAAAGACCAATCCAGAAGCGACCAAAGAAGCTTGGGAGGCAGAGCTGCTCGGGTTTCTCGGGCAATCCAGCATCGAAGATATTGAGCTTGGGCCCATCCCGAGGATCGTGCTGGTTTCAAGCCAGTTCAACAAAGAGATCACGACTACGGTTCTTTGGTTGAACGAGAAGTTTGGCTCCGTCGATGAGGCTGTACCTGGCATGTACATCATGTGCTTTGAGGCAAGCGTCTACGATCTTGGAGAGCATCGAGCGCTGCACTTTGATCAGATCATTCCTATCTCGCAAGCGGAGGAGTATCAAGTCAAAGCGAGAGCCAAAGAGCTCGAAGCTGCCAAGAAGCAAGCAAAGGCAAAAAGACCGCCTAGCGTGCTGCTGCTGGAGGCTAACGGAAAGCTCGTTCCGGGGACCAAGGTCGTACTGGTCACCGGCGCATTCAAGTCGTTGGGGGTGGGGCCCTCTGCAGATCGCGAGGCGACCTTCGAAGGTGACAGTCGATTCACTTGGGGCGGAGACGGGAAAACCTACGACTCATTGAATGCGCTGACTCGTGCTTTGCACGCCAAGTACGGCCAACAGTTGGGAACGATTCAGGCCACCCAGTACTGGCGGATCAACGATAGCCAGCTGTCTATTGCAGAAGAGGCTAATCTGCTCGCTTCAGCTACACCGTGAGAAAAGGATCGCTCCGCACACTCGGCCATCAGCAGCACGTGATATCACGTAGCTGTATCTGAAGCATGGGCGCCATTGGAGTGACTGGTTTCGGCCAATAGCCGTCGGTGACAAAGTCGTCATCGGGAGACTGCTCCCGCTGCAAAGTTGACGTTCGGGCTCGGCCGGCTACTCACCGAGTCCGGCTCATGACGCGTCGGAAATAGTTCTGTGATCGCACAGGTCCATCGAGCATCTCTTAAGTACTCGCAGGCAGGTCGATCAAGGCGAACCAGCAGCGGGGCGGACGGCAACCTATTCAATAAAGTTGACTCTTCCGAGCGATCAGCTTGTCGCACAACAAAACACCACTTAGGTACTACTTGCGATCAAAGTTGCGCGTTATCTGGATGTAGAAAACCTCTAACTCTGGCGATGCCCACCGGGCGAGATCTCGCTCGCCCACCACGGCGTGCTGTTCCTGGACGAGCTGCCCGAGTTCGGCCGCCAGGCACTCGAGGCGCTGCGCGAGCCGCTGGAGACCGGACAGATTCGCATCGTGCGGGCGGCCCAGCAGTGCGAGTTCCCGGCCCGCTTTCAACTGGTGGCCGCCATGAACCCCTGCCCCTGCGGCTTTCTGGGCCATCCGTCCAGGCCCTGCCGCTGCACGCCCGAGCAGGTGGCGCGCTACCAGGGGCGGCTGTCCGGCCCGCTGCTCGACCGCATCGACCTGCAGGTGGAGGTGCCGGCGCTGGACGGGCAGGAGCTGCTGCAGGGCCCGCCGGGCGAGGGCAGCGCCGCGGTGCGACAGCGTGTGCTCGTGGCGCGCGAGCGGGCGGTGGCCCGCCAGGGACTGCCCAACCAGCAACTCGAGGGCCAGCGGCTGGACGAGCACCTGAATGCCGATGCGGCGGCCATCGCCTTCCTGCAAGGCGTGGCACGGCGGCTGGGCTGGAGCGCCCGCAGCCTGCACCGCTGCCTGCGGGTGGCCCGCACCGTGGCCGACCTGCGCGGATCACCGAGCGTGACGACCGCCGACGTGGCCGAGGCGGTGCAATACCGACGGGTGCTGGACGCAGGCCGCTGAAGTCAACCCGGAATTGGCCGGTTTTCAGGCGCTCCTCGGGCCATGCACCGCGGAACGGCTGTCCAGAATGGACGGCTTCCTCGCACATCCTTTCCGTCATGCCACCCTTCCGCGCTCTGATGGCGTCGCTAAGCGCCGTCCCTGCCGCGTCCCTGCTGCTCTGCGGGGGCCCCGTGTTCGGCCAGCAAGTCATCTCCAGCAACACCCCGTCGGGCTTCACCGCTGCGGACGGAGACATCACCATCAATTCGGGGGTCACGGTGGGCAGCACCGGTCTGGCGGGTACGGCCATGACGGTGAACAACGTCAACGTCGCCGCCATCACCATCCAGGGTTCGCTGCAGGCCTCCACCACCAACGGCACTGCGCTGTACCTGCTGAGCACCGCGCCACGGGTCACGTTGACCAACTCCGGCACGATCCGCAGCAAGGGCGGGCTGCAGCTGTACTCGGTGACCGACGTGACCAACACCGGCACCATGTTCGGCAGCGACAAGGGCATCATCGTGACGTCGGGTGCCAGCGGATCGACCATCACCAACAACGGCAGCCTCAACGCGTCGGGCCAGAGTTTTGCGGCGGTGGACATCCTCGCGGGGACCACGGTGGCGAGCATCACCAACGGCACCGGCCGCACCATGAGCGGATTCGTGCCGATCAGCAACAACGGCACCATCACCTTGCTGACCAACAACGGGACCCTGCGTTCGGGGCATTTCGTGGCCAGTTCGGCCATCGGCGGTGGCGGCACGATCACCACCCTGATCAACCGGGGCACCATCACCCCGGCCAGCACCGCTGCGGGCATCGCCAACCGGGTGGTCAACCTGGCCAATGCACAAGGCGGCAACACGCCGCTGTCGATCAGCACGGCACCGACCAGCTACTCGATCATCATCAACAGCCCCACCTCGTTCGGTCGCCTCCGACCCCTGGGGTTCAGCGGCACGATGGGCTTCGACGTTTATGCCGGATCGTCCATCGTCACCGGCTATTACTACAGCTCGGTGCTGCAGGGTGTCACGGCGGCCGACCTGGCCAACACCACCGGCACCTTCGAAGGCGTGAACTGGAGCCTGAGCCTGCTGTCGGGCAGCACCACCACCTGGGATCTGTGTTTCGGCAGCGGCGCCTGTTCCTATTCGCTGTCGTCCAACATCCTGAGTGGCCAGACCTACTCATCGGCGAATGTTGGCACCTCGGTGAACCGGGCATTCGACGGCGGCACGCTGCAGATGGCGTCATCGTCCACCGTGTCGGGCAACTTCACACTCACCGGCAACGGCGGCACCATCGATCAGCGCGGAAATACGGCGGTCTTCAGCGGCTCCTTCAGCAACGCCACGGTCGGCACCGCCGGCAAGCTGACCATCCGCAACTCGGGCACGGCCGAACAGGGCTCGGTCACGCTGGCCGCCACCAACACCCATACCGGCGGCATCGACGTGCTGTCGGGTGCCAAGCTGGTGATCAACAGCCCGCTGGCGCTGGGCAGCGGCACCCTGAACCTCATCGGCTCGGCCACAGTGCCCTCGGCACTGGGCACCACCCAGACCATGACGATCACCAACCCGATCACCGTGGCCGGCGATCCGGTGTTCGACGTGGCCGCCGGCACCACACTCACCATCGCCACTCCCATCACCGACGGTGGTGCGCCCGGCGACGTGGTGGTGCGCGGTACCGGCGTGCTGAGCCTGACGGCGTTGAACACCTACACCGGCCTGACCACGGTGGATCCGGGGGCGAACCTGGCTCTCAATGGCGCGGGAGCGATCGCGACGACGTCCTCGGTGACCAACCGCGGCCGCATCGACCTGCGCGGAGCCACCGACACCGTCACCCTCGGCGGACCGTTCACCCAGACAGCCAGCGGCGAACTGGTGGGGCGGCTGACCCCGACCGCCGCCCAGCAGATCGTGGTGAGCGGCAGCGCCACGCTCGACGGGCGCCTGACCCTGGAAGCGGCGGCGGGCACCTACCGCGTGGGTCGCTACCGCCTGCTCACGGCCGGCGGCCTTGTGGGCCGCTTCGCGACCCTGGACAGCAATCTGGCCGGCCTCACGTCCCTGGGCTATGGATTGAGCTACGACGGCAGCAACGTCTACCTCGACCTCACGCCTTCGGCCAGCGCCACCCTGGCCAGCGTGGCACAGAACGCCGACGCACTGGGCCGGCTGCTGGCACTGCAGTCAAGCCGCATGGCCCAGCGTCTGGGCATGGAATGCAACCGGTTCGATGCGCGGAACCTGTGTGTGACCGTCAGCGCCAGCCGCAGCCGCAGCCAGGGGACCGATTCCAGAGCAGGACCGGGCACGGCCACGGCCGGACTGGCCTACCGGATGTCGCCACAGCTTCGCTACGGCGGGTTCATGGACTGGCAACCCGAAAGCCCGGTGGCCGGATCGCTGCGACAGCGCTCCCTGATGCCGGCGCTGGGGGTGTTCGGACAATGGCATCCAGGGGCTGAGGATGCCGGCTGGACGGTGCGGGCTTCGGCCATGGTGACGCACGACCGGCTGGAGATCGATCGCAACGCCACCGACCTGACCGAAGCCGGCCAGGGACGCACCCGGATGACATCACACTCGGTGGAGCTGATGGCCAGCCACACCACACGGTGGTCCGACCAAGGCCGGATCACGCCGTATGCGGGGCTCCGGTACGGTCGGCTGCGGACCGCCGGCTACACCGAAACGGCCGATGCGGGAACCACAAGCCCCCTGTCGTTCGACAGCCTGGCCCACCGATCGCTCAGCGCCGCAGCGGGTGTGAACCTGCAGCGCCCCCTGAACGAGCGCCTGGCCCTGAGCGCCCGGCTGGGCCTGGACCACGCCCTGAACCGCCGGATCGACGACTACAGCGGTAGCAGCACCATTGCCGGGGCCACCCGATTCAGCGCTGCACTGCCATCGCAGCGGCGCACGCTGGCGAACGCCTCGGCGGGGCTCGGCTACCGGCTCGCCCGGCAGCGGAGCCTGGGCCTGCAGGTGGCCTGGCAACAACAGGCCACAGGCCGCAGCACCCTGATGGCCACGGCGAGTTACCAGATGGGGTTCTGAGACCGGCCGTGGCCGGTCACTTCAGCGGCACCAGCTGGCCCTGGTCGTTGACCCGGACCACCTTGCCGCTGCTCCAAGCCGGCTGGGCCGCGGTCTCGAACGGGCGGATGCTGCCGTCCTTCATCTTGACCTGGGTCACCCACACCGTCTTGCTGGTGAGCTTTTTCTGGGCTTCGTTGCCCAGGTAGCCGCCACCCACGGCGCCACCCACGGTGGCCAGCGTCTTGCCGGTGCCGCCGCCCACCTGGTTGCCCAGCAGGCCGCCGACCACGGCACCGCCGACGATGCCCAGTGCACCGCCCTCACCCTCGCGCTTTTCGGCCTGCACCGACTGCACGATGCCGCAGGTAGGGCACAGGGACGAGAGCTTGGGCTGCTGGGCCAGGGCCGGCAGGGCGATCAGACCGGTCAAGGCCAGGCCTGCGAGGCCTTTGAAGTGGATGCTGCGCATGGTGGGTCTCCTCCGATGAATGGGAGTTGCCAGCTTACAGGTTCGGGGCCAGCCAGCGCTGCAATTCGTCCTGCGCCACGGCGCTGCGCTGCGCCAGGTCGGCCAGCTGGTCGGCGCCGATGCGGCCCACGTTGAAGTAGGTGCTGTCGGGGTGGGCCAGGTAGAAGCCGCTGACGCTGGCGGCCGGCGTCATGGCCAGGCTGTCGGTCAGGCCCATGCCGATCTCTTCGGCCTGCAGCAGGTCGAACAGGCCGCGCTTGACGGTGTGGTCCGGGCAGGCCGGGTAGCCGGGCGCCGGGCGGATGCCCCGGTACTTTTCGGCAATCAGCTCCTCGGTGGACAGCGCCTCGTCCGGCGCGTAGCCCCAGAAGTCGGTGCGCACCCGGTGGTGCAGGTACTCGGCCATGGCCTCGGCCAGCCGGTCGGCCAGGGCCTTGAACAGGATGGCGGAGTAGTCGTCGTGGTCGTCGAGGAACTGCTTTTCCTTCTTCTCCACGCCCAGGCCGGCGGTCACCGCGAACACGCCCACATAGTCCTTGGCCACGCCGTGCGGAGCCACGAAGTCGGCCAGGCAGCGGCTGGGGCGCATCACGCCGTCGATCTCCTGTTTTTCGGTCTGCTGGCGCAGACCGTGCCAGATCAGCACCGGCTGCTCGCGCGATTCGTCGGCGTAGAGCGCGATGTCGTCGTGGTTCACCTGGTTGGCCGGGTACAGGCCGACGACCGCGCTGGCGCTGAGCCAGCGGCCGTCGATCAGCCGCTGCAGCATGCGCTTGCCGTCGCTGAAGACGCGGCGCGCTTCCTCGCCCACCACCTCGTCCTTGAGGATCTCGGGGAAGGGTCCGGCCAGGTCCCAGGTCTGGAAGAACGGGCCCCAGTCGATGAAGCGGGCGAGCTCGGCCAGGTCCACATTGCGGATCACGCGGCGGCCGATGAACTTGGGCACCGGCGGCCGGTAGTCGCTCCAGTCGATGGGCGTGGCGTTGGCCCGGGCCTGTTCCAGCGTCCACAGCGGCGTCTGCTTCTTGGATGCGTGCTGCTGGCGCACCTTGTCGTAGTCGGCCCGGATCTCGGCGATGTAGGCAGCCGCCTGCTCCGAGAGCAGCCCCTGGGCCACGCTCACACTGCGCGAGGCATCCGGCACATAGACCACCGGGCCTTCGTAGTTCGGGGCGATCTTCACCGCGGTGTGCACCCGGCTGCAGGTGGCGCCGCCAATGAGCAGCGGCACCTGGCGGCTGCGGAACCAGTCGTCCTTCTGCATCTGCGAGGCCACGAACTGCATCTCTTCCAGGCTGGGGGTGATCAGGCCCGAGAGGCCCACGATGTCGGCCCCCTCTTCGCGGGCCTTGGCCAGGATCTCGTGGCAGGGGACCATGACCCCCATGTTCACCACCTCGAAGTTGTTGCACTGCAGGACCACGGTGACGATGTTCTTGCCGATGTCGTGCACGTCGCCCTTGACGGTGGCGATCACGATCTTGCCCTTGGGCTTGACGTCGCCGCCGGCGGCCAGCAGGGCCTGCTTCTCGGCCTCGATGTAGGGCAGCAGGTGGGCCACCGCCTGCTTCATCACGCGGGCGCTCTTGACCACCTGGGGCAGGAACATCTTGCCCTGGCCGAACAGGTCGCCCACCACGTTCATGCCGTCCATGAGCGGGCCTTCGATCACGTTGAGCGGACGGCCGCCGGTGGCCTCGATCTCGCGCCACATGGCCTCGGTGTCTTCGGTGATGAAGTCGTTGATGCCGCGCACCAGCGCATGCGACAGGCGCTCGCGCACCGGCAGCTCGCGCCAGGCGTTTTTCTGCGACTCATCCTTGGCCGCGCCCTTGGCGGTCTCGGCAATTTCCAGCAGTCGCTCGGCGGCATCGGGCCGGCGGTTGAGCACCACGTCTTCCACCCGCTCGCGCAGCACCGGTTCGAGCTCGTCGTACACGCCGATCATGCCGGCGTTGACGATGCCCATGTCCATGCCGGCCTGGATGGCGTGGTACAGGAAGACGGTGTGGATGGCCTCGCGCACCGGGTCGTTGCCGCGGAAGCTGAAGCTCACATTGCTCACGCCGCCGCTCACCTTGGCGCCGGGCAGGTGCTGCTTGATCCAGCGCGTGGCCTCGATGAAGTCGACCGCGTAGTTGTCGTGCTCCTCGATGCCGGTGGCAATGGCGAAGATGTTGGGGTCGAAGATGATGTCCTCGGGCGGGAAGCCGACCTCGTCCACCAGGATGCGGTAGGCCCGCTCGCAGATCTGCACCTTGCGCTGGTAGGTGTCGGCCTGGCCCAGTTCGTCGAAGGCCATCACCACCGTGGCCGCGCCGTAGCGCTTGATCAGCCGGGCCTGGCGCTTGAACTCGTCCACGCCCTCCTTCATGCTGATCGAGTTCACCACGCCCTTGCCCTGGATGCACTGCAGGCCGGCCTCGATCACGCTCCATTTGGAGGAGTCGATCATCACCGGCACGCGCGCGATGTCGGGCTCGCCGGCCATGAGGTTGAGGAAACGCACCATGGCGGCCTGGCTGTCGAGCATGGCCTCGTCCATGTTGACGTCGATGATCTGCGCGCCGTTCTCCACCTGCTGGCGGGCCACGGCCAGGGCGTCCTCGTAACGCCCTTCCAGGATCATGCGGGCAAAGGCCTTGGAGCCGGTGACGTTGGTGCGCTCGCCGATGTTGACGAACAGGTTGTCGCGACCGATGAGCAAAGGCTCCAGGCCGGACAGCATCATGGGCGGCGCGGCAGCGGCGGCGGGGGAAGCGGGATGGTCGGAGGCGGACATCGGGGTGCTCATCAGGTGTGTTCGGAAAACAGTCCTGTGAGCGTCGTTCGGGCCTGTTCGCGCCCACCCAAGCCTGACGCCGACCGGCCCCGGCGGCGGGGCGGCAGCGCTGCAACGCTCCTTGAGAAGCCCGGATTTTAGCCGGGCCGGCGCCCGGGCAACAGGGTGGTGCGATGCTTGCTTGGGCATTCAGGCCATGCCCCCTTCCCCATCCCACCCCGCTCCGGACGCCCTGCCGACGGACTGGCGCGCCCAGGAGCTGCTGCTGCTGCGCGAGGTCATGAAGCTGGTCGGCCGCAGCCTGGCGCCGGGCTTCGTGCTGCGGGAGATGCTGCACCTCATGAGCGAGCTGCTGGGCCTGAACCGGGGACGGATCGTGCTGCGCGATGCGCAGGGCGCCCCGACGGCCCGCATCGCCCATGCCTACGGGCTGACCGCCGCCGAGGTGGCGCGTGGCGTCTACCGCCCCGGCGAGGGCATCACCGGCCGGGTGCTGGCCAGCGGCATGCCCGCCATCGTGCAGGACGTGGACGCCGAGCCCGGCTTCCTGTTCCGCTCGGTCACGCGCGACCGCCTGCCGCCCCAGACCGTGGCCTTCGTGGCGCTGCCGGTGGTGGTGGAAGGCCGTACCGAAGGCGTGCTGGCCTGCCACCGCATCCGCAGCCGCCAGCGACACCTCAACGACGATCTGGCGGTGCTGGGCCTGCTGGCCACGCTCACCGGGCAGCTGCTGCAGCTGCAGCGGCTGGTGGACGAACAGACCCGCGCCCTGCAGGCGCGCAACCAGGAACTGACCCGTGCGCTGGAGGTGAACACGGCCCGCTACGGGCTGATCGGCCGGTCGCCCCCGCTGCTGCAGGCGCTGGCGGAACTGGAACGGGTGTCGCAGTCGCAGGCCACCGTGCTGCTGCTGGGCGAATCGGGCACCGGCAAGGAGCTGTTCGCCCGCGCGGTGCACCTGGCCAGCGGCCGACATGCCCAGCCCTTCATCAAGGTGAACTGCGCGGCCATCCCCGAGACGCTGTTCGAGTCCGAGCTGTTCGGCCACGAAAAGGGCGCCTTCACCGGCGCGGTGGGCTCGCGCGCCGGCTGGTTCGAGCAGGCCGAGGGCGGCACCCTGTTTCTGGACGAGATCGGCGAACTGCCGCTGTCGCTGCAGTCCAAGCTGCTGCGCACCCTGCAGGAAGGCACGCTGGTGCGCCTGGGCGGGCGGCGCGAGGTGCGGGTGAATGTGCGGCTGGTGGCTGCCACCCACCGCGACCTGCAGAGCGACGTGCAGGCCGGGCGCTTCCGGCCCGACCTGTACTACCGCATCCATGTGGTGCCGATCCGCCTGCCCAGCCTGCGCGAGCGCCGCGAAGACATCCGGGCGCTGGCCCTGCACTTCATCAGCCGCGCCAACCAGGCCCACCAGCGCAATGTGCACCTCACCCCGGGCGCGCTGGAACGGCTGGACGCCCACGACTGGCCGGGCAACATCCGCGAACTGGGCAACCTGATCGAGCGGGTGGTGCTGCTGGCCGACCGAACCCCGGTGGACGAGGCGGTGCTGCGCCGCTTCATGCCGGTCGCAAGTGCGACGGTCGGCCCGGCGGCCACGGCCCCGGCGGCGGCCGCGCCGGCATCCGGCGCACCGCTGGTGCGCGACTACCAGCGCGCCGATTCGCACGACGCACAGCAGCTCTCCGACTGCCTGGCGCAGCACGGCGGCAACCAGTCGCGCGCAGCCCAGAGCCTGGGACTCACGCTGCGGCAGTTTGCCTACCGGCTGAAGAAGGCAGGGCTGCGCTGACCACCCGCAGCGGTCGACCCAATGTCGACATTGTGTCGACACAGTGGTCACCGACACGGAAGCATCCAGGGGTCGAAACCCAAGTAAATCAAAGGCTTGCGATCGGCAGGCCGCATGGCACGACCGTTGCGATGAAAGACCCAGGCGATCCTGCCTGCCCACTTTCATCGCGAGGTCCTCATGTCCATTGAAGCCACCCTGATCGCACCTGCCCAGCTCCAGGCCCTGATGTCGTCAGAGCCCGTCGTGCTCATCGACACCCGCGATGGCGACACCTTCGCGGCTGGCCACATCCCCGGTGCGGTGAACCTGCGCGAGGTGTTCACCTTTCTCGCCACCTCCACGCCGGAAGGCCTGATGGAGCTCAAGGCCACCTTTGCCGAGGCACTGGGCAAGGCCGGTCTGTCGGGTGCCGAGACGGCCGTGTTCTACGAGGACGCCATGAACAGCGGCTACGGCCAGTCGTGCCGGGGCTACTACCTGCTGACCTGGCTGGGCTACCCGAAGATCAAGGTGCTCAACGGCGGCTTCAGCGCCTGGAAGGCCAGCGGCCTGCCGGTGTCCACCGAGGCCATCACGCCGGTGCCCGCCACCTTCCCCGACCTGCCCATGACCGACGTCATGCTGACCCAGACAGACGTGATGGCCGCCCTGGGCACCGACACCGTGCTGCTGGACGTGCGCGATGTGGACGAGTGGATCGGCGACAGCTCCTCGCCTTACGGCAAAGACTTCGCGCCCCGCAAGGGACGCCTGCCCGGCGCGCGCTGGGTGGAGTGGTACCGCTTCATGAAGCCCTCGCCGCAAGGGCCGGTGTTCAAGACCCCGGACGAGGTGCGTGCCGAGTGCGCCACCGCCGGCATCGGCACCGACGACACCATCTACCTCTACTGCTTCAAGGGCGCGCGCGCGTCCAACACCTTCCTGGCGCTCAAGCAGGCCGGCTTCTCGGATGTGCGCATGTACTTCGGCTCGTGGAACGAGTGGTCGCGCAACGACAGCCTGCCCATCGAGACCGGCCTGCCGGTCAAGACCTCGCGTCCGGCACTGGCCCTGGCCGCCTGACCCCGCGCGAGTCCGCATGCGGCTGCCGCCCACCCTGCTTTTCAACTCTGGAGACACCATGTCCGACACACTTGCCACTTCCACGCCCACCACTGTGAAGGCCTACCTGCGCCCGATCGACGCCGCCGGCCTGGCCACCTTTGCCGCCAAGGGCAAGGCCAACCCCGGCAGCCGGGGCACCAACAAGGTCCACACCGTCATGGAGGGCCAGTACCGGTCGCTCAGCTACGTGGGCAACCACGCGCCGGTGGTGGTGGACGAACCGCTGCACCTGTTCGGCCAGGACACCGCGCCGGCCCCGGGCGAGATCGTGCTGTCCGGCCTAGGCGGCTGCCTGGCCGTGGGCATCACCGCCGTGGCCACCTGGAAGGGCGTGAAGCTGAGCAAGCTGGAGGTGTTCATGGAAGGCGACATCGGCAACCCGGCCGCCTGGGGTGCCGGCGGCGCGCTGGAGAAGACGCCGCCGGAAATGGGCTTCCAGGCCATCCGGGTGAAGGTGGTGGTGGAAGGCGATGCGCCGCGCGAAGTGCTCGACGAGATCGTGCAGCACGCCAACTTCTACTCGCCGGTGGCCAACACCATGCGCAACCCGATCCCCTTCACCATCGCCATGGCCGACTGAGGCCGGAGGACACCGCATGAACCCCGCCGATCTTCCCCGCGAAGCCGTGGCCACCACCGCCGAGGGCCTGCTGGACGCCGTGCGTGCCGTGGCCCGGGGGTCGCTGGCCGAGGTGGCCGAGGCCATCGACCGGCAGGGCCACTACCCGCGCGAGGTGCTGCAGCAACTCGCGGCGCTGGGCGCCATGAGTGCCCACCTCGATGCCCCGGCCGGCCGGAGCGACTACGGTCTGGCGATCCGCGCCATGGCCGAGGTCTCGCGGGTGTGCGGGGCCACCGGCTTCATGGCCTGGTGCCAGGCGGTGTGCGGGCTGTACATGCAGGCCAGCGGCAACCCGGCTCTGGCTGGCGAGGCCCTCATGGCCCATGCCACCGGGCGCACGCTGGGCGGCACCGCCATGTCCAACCCCATGAAAAGCTATGCCCAGATCGAGAGCCTGCTGCTCAAGGCGGTGCCGGTGGACGGTGGCTACCGCATCAGCGGCAGCCTGCCCTGGGTCAGCAACCTGGGGCCGGACCATGCCTGCGGCGCCCTGGCCGGCGTGGTGGACGAGAACGGCACCGTGGTGCGCGAGGTGATGTTCCTGCTGCGCTGCGACGCTCCCGGCGTGGAGCTGCGCGAATGCCCCAGCTTTGCCGGCATGGAAGGCACCGGCACCTGGGCGCTGCGCCTGAAGGACCACTTCATCGGCGCCGGCGAGATCATGGCCGACCCGGCCAAGCCCTTCATCGCGCGCATCCGGGGTGCCTTCGTCATGCTCCAGTGCGGCATGGCGCTGGGCGTCACGCAGGGCGCCATCGACAGCATGTGGGCGGTGGAAGACCAGCTGGGCCATGTGAACCAGCATCTGGACGACCGCCCGACCGACCTGCAGGCCGAACTGGACGCGCTGCAGGCCCGGGTCATGAAACTGGCGGAAACACCGTTCGATCCCTCGCCAGCTTTCTTCATCGACGTGCTCGATGCCCGCGCCCACGGCGCCGAGCTCAGCCTGCGGGCCGCCCAGTCGGCCCTGCTGCACCAGGGCGCGCGCGGCTACCTCATGAGCTCGGACGTGCAGCGGCGGGTGCGCGAGTCGCACTTCGTGGCCATCGTCACCCCGGCCATCAAGCACCTGCGCAAGGAGATTGCACGGCTGTCCGCCGAGGTGATGCCCGCATGAACACCGAGGCCCCCTACCAGCAGTACATCTGCGATGCCTGCGGCTACATCTATGACGAAGCCGTCGGCGACCCCGACGGGGGTCTGGCCGCCGGCACCCGTTATGACGACATCCCGGACGACTGGTCCTGCCCCTTGTGCGGCGTGACCAAGGCTGACTTCCGCCTTTACCGCGCCCCCAGCCGCGACGAACTGATGGCCCGCTCGGGCGCCGCTGCGGTGCCGGTGGCGCGGCGCGGCGGATCGGCCGGGGTGCTGATCGTCGGTGCCGGCCGGGCCGGCTGGGCCATGGTCCAGGCCCTGCGCGAGCGCGATTCCACGCTGCCCATCACCCTGGTCACGCGCTGCGCGGGCGATGTGTACGACAAGCCGCTGCTGTCGGTGGCCATGGCCCGCCAGCTGAACGACGGCGCCCTGGTGCGCGAGAGCGGCGCGGCTGCCGCCGCCCGCCTGAACGTTCGCCTGATGGCCCGCACCGAGGCCGTGCGCATCTGCCCCGACACCCGCAGCCTGCGCACCACGCGCGGCACCCTGCGCTACGACCGGCTGGTGCTGGCCCACGGCGCCCAGGCCTGCCTGCCGCCTTCGCTGCCGGCCGAGCTGTGCTGGCGCGTCAACCACCTCGACGCCTATCGCCGCCTGCGCGCTGCGCTGGGCGACGCACCGCGCGACGTGCTGATCGTGGGCGCCGGACTGATCGGCTGCGAACTGGCCAACGACCTGGCCCTGGGCGGCCACCGCATCACCCTGCTCGACCAGGCCACCCACCCCCTGGGCCGCTGGCCGCAGCAACAGGCCGCCGAGCCGCTGCTGACGGCCTGGGCCGACCTGAACATCCGATTCGTGGGTGGCGTGCAGGTGCAGCGGCTGGAGCGGGTGCAAGGCGCACTGCGTCTGACCACCGCCTGCGGCCAGCGCTTTGCGGCCGACCAGGTGATCGCTGCCGCCGGCCTGGCCACACCGCCGCGCCTGGCGCAGAGCGCAGGCCTGGCCTGGCAGAACGGCATCGCGGTGGACGCCGCCACCCTGCGCACCAGCGACCCGCTCATCCACGCGCTGGGCGACTGCATCGCCATCGATGGCCAGCCCAGCCGCTACATCGAGCCGATTGCCCGCCAGGCCCAGGCCATTGCTGCCGCCGTTTGCGGCACGGCACCCGCGCCCTACCAGCCGCGCGCGGCGGTGGTGCGGGTCAAGACGACGTCGTGTCCGCTGACGCTGCACTGAGCCGGCGCCGCCGCACCGACACCACCTGCTCGCCGCTGGCCAGCGAGCGGGCCCGCAGCTGGCCACAGCCGGCGTCCACATCCTGACCGGCCGACTGCCGCAGCTTGGTCAGGATGCCCCGGCGGTGCAGGCGCCGCGCGATCTCGGCCGCCTTCTCCCACGACGGGCGCGCGAAGGGCAGGCCCGGTACCGCGTTGTACGGAATCATGTTGAGCACCGCGTACTTGCCGTGCAGCAGCCGGACGATGCCGTCGAGCTCTTCGTCGGTGTCGTTCACACCGTCGAGCAGGGTCCACTGCACCTGCACCGGGTAGCCGGTGGCGCGGGCATAGGTCTCGCCATGGGCCACCAGCTCCTGCGGCGTGATGCGGGGCGCGCGGGGGAGCAGCTGCGCACGCAGGTCGGCCCGGGTGGTGTGCAGCGAGAGCGCCAGGGCCGGCTTCACGCGGCCGCGTGGCAGGGCATCGAAGGCGCGCTCGTCGCCCACGGTGGAGAACACCAGGTTCTTGTGGCCGATGTTGCCCAGCGTGCCCAGCAGGTCGATGGCCTCCAGCACCGCGTCCAGGTTGTGGGCCGGCTCGCCCATGCCCATGAACACCACCTTGTTGACCGGGCGCTGCTGCCGGGCCAGGGCCACCTGGGCCACGATCTCGGCGCTGCCGAGCTGGCGGATCAGGCCGCCGGTGCCGGTCATGCAGAAGGTGCAGCCCACCGCGCAGCCCACCTGGGTGGACACGCACACGCCGCCGCGCGGCAGCAGCACGCTCTCCACCGTCTGGCCGTCGCGCAAGGCCACCAGCAGGCGGGCCGAGCCGTCCTCGCCCGGGTGCACCGAGCCCAGCGTGGCCAGGCCCTGCAGCTCCTGCGTGACGGCCGGCAGCGCCTCGAACAGGCCGCGCGGGAAATGGTGCTCCGGCTTGCGCCGCCCGCCGTCCACCGGCAGGGCGTTGGCCCAGGTGCGCAGCACGCGCTGCACATGCAGCGGCCCGGCGCCCAGGGCCTGGAGACGGTGGCGGATGTCGGCGATGTCCATGGGGACGGGATTGTCGCGCACCCTCTGCCGGGCCGGGCTGCGGCCACAATGTCCCTGCGGGCCGGCCGGTGGCCCGAACGGGAGTGCGCCATGTTCGAGATGCTGATCCAGGCCCGCGAGGCCGATCTGGGCCACGGCCTGAAGGTGCGGCGGGTGCTGCCCTATGCGAAGCGCCGCATGGTCGGCCCCTTCATCTTCTGGGACCATGCCGGCCCGGTGACCCTGCCGGCCGAGCAGACCCGGGCGGCCGACGTGCGCCCGCACCCCCACATCGGCCTGTCCACCGTGAGCTACCTGCTGAGCGGCAGCATGACCCACCGCGACAGCCTGGGCACACAGCAGGTGATCCGCCCCGGCGATGTGAACTGGATGACCGCCGGGCGCGGCATCAGCCACAGCGAGCGCTTCACCCACCCCGACTCGTTTGCCGGTGGCGGCCTGGAGCTGATGCAGAGCTGGGTGGCGCTGCCGGTCGAACACGAAGAGACCGCACCGGCCTTCGCCCACACGCCGCAAGCCGATCTGCCCACCTGGACCGAGGACGGTGTGTGGATGCGCCTGGTGGCCGGCGAGGCCTTCGGCCAGCGCAGCCCGGTGGCCACGCTATCGCCGCTGTTCTACCTGCATGCCGAATGCAGCCTCGGCTCCCGGCTGCGCCTGCCGGGTCAGCATGCCGAGCAGGCGGTGTATGTGGCACGCGGCAGCCTCTCGTTCGGTGGTCAGCCCGTGCTGCCGGGGCACTTGCTGGTGTTCGGGCAGGACACCGACATCGATCTCACCGCACCCGAGCCGGCCACCGTGTTCCTGTTCGGCGGCGAGCCGCTGGGGCCGCGCCACATCTTCTGGAACTTCGTCTCGTCGCGGCCCGAACGCATCGAGCAGGCCAAGGCCGACTGGAAGGCCGGCCGCTTTGCACTGCCGCCCGGGGATGACCGGGAGTGGATTCCGCTGCCCTGACCGGCAGCCCGTCAACGGCCGGCTCAGAAACCTTCGAGCACGATCTTGCCGCGGGCCTTGCCGCTTTCCAGCAGGGCATGGGCGCGGCGCAGGTTCGCGGCGTTGATGGTGCCCATGTGTTCACCGACCGTGGTGCGCAGCTCGCCGGCATCCACCCGACGCGCCACCTCGGTCAGCAGCCGGTGCTGCTCGATCATGTCCGGCGTCTCGAACAGCGAACGGGTGAACATCAGCTCCCAGTGCAGCGACAAGGCCTTGCGCTTGAGCGCCAGGATGTCGATGCTGCCGGGCGCCGGATCGTCGATCAGCCCGATCTGGCCCTGAGGCGCGATCAGCTCGACGATCTGGGCGATGTGCTGCTCGGTGTGGGTCAGGCAGACCACATGGCGCGGCGCGGGCAGACCGGCGCTGCGGATCGCCTCGGCCATGGGCCGGGTGTGGTCGATCACATGGTGGGCGCCGAGCGACTTCACCCATTCCACGGTCTCGGGCCGCGAGGCGGTGGCGATCACGGTCAGGCCGGTGAGCCGGCGCGCCAGCTGGACCAGGATGGAACCCACACCGCCGGCCGCGCCGATCACCAGCAGGGCCTCACCCTGCGCGGCGGAGCCCTGCGGCACCCGCAGGCGGTCGAACAGCATCTCCCAGGCGGTGATGGCGGTCAGCGGCAGCGCGGCCGCATCGGCGTCGGACAAACTCTTGGGTGCCAGCGCGGCGATGCGCTCGTCCACCCGGTGCAGCTGGGCATTGGCGCCCGGCCGGTGGATGGCCCCGGCGTACCAGACGCGGTCGCCCGGCTGGAACAGGGTCACCTGCGCACCGACCGCACGCACGGTGCCCACGGCATCCCAGCCCAGCACGGCCCACTCGCCGGCCGGCGGCACGGAGCGCATGCGCATCTTGGTGTCCACCGGATTGACGGCGATGGCACTGACCTCCACCAGCAGGTCGCGCGGACCGGGTTCGGGATCGGGCAGCTCCACGTCCTGCAAGGACGACGGTTCATGGATCGGCAAGGACTGTTGGTAGGCGACGGCTTTCATGGGGTGCTCCGCATGGGGTTCAGGAAAGCCTGCAGTGTGGGCGGCCCGGCCAGGCGGATGAAGCCCCGCAGGCCCGATTCAGTTTCAATGAAAATCGAACGATGACCCGCCTGGCCGACCTGGAACTGATCACCCGCATCGCCGACCTGGGCAGCCTGACCGCCGCTGCGAAGTCGCTCGACTGCTCGCCGGCGGCGGCCAGCGCAGCCCTCCAGCGGCTGGAGGCCCAATGGGGCGTGGCGATCTTCGTGCGCAGCACACGCAGCCTGCGCCTGTCGGCCGAAGGCGAGCGCCTCATGCCGCACGTCCGGCAGGCCCTGCAGGCCCTGGGCCAGGCGCGCGCGGCAGCCCAGCCCCACCGTCAGGTGCTGCGGGGAGAGCTGCAGATCTCCATGCCGTCCGATCTGGGTCGCCATGTGCTGCTGCCCTGGCTGGAGGCGTTCCAGCAGCGGCACCCGCAGCTCGCGCTGCGCCTGCACCTGTCCGACCACAACACGGACCTGATGCGGGTGCCGGTGGACATTGCCATCCGCTACGGCGCGCCGGCCGACTCGACCCAGGTGGCCCTGCCGCTGCTGCCGGACAACCACCGGGTGCTGGTGGCGTCGCCTGCCTACCTGGCACGGCACGGCGTGCCGGCGCAGGCACGGGATCTGGCCGACCACGAAGCCCTTCGCTTCATGCTGGGCGGCGAAGTGCCCAAGGTGTGGCGCCTGCAGATCGAGCACCGGTGGGAGGATGTACCGGTGCATGGCCGCCATTCGACCAACGATGGCGAGGTAGTCAAGCGCTGGGCCCTGGCCGGCCTGGGCATCGCCCACAAGTCGTGGCTCGACGTGGCCGCCGAACTGGCCACCGGGCAGCTGGTGCAGGTGAACCCGGCCTGGCGGGGCGAGCCCGCGCCGCTGC
Organism: Allobosea thiooxidans; assembly: GCA_943370825.1. Classification (GTDB taxonomy): domain Bacteria; phylum Pseudomonadota; class Gammaproteobacteria; order Burkholderiales; family Burkholderiaceae_C; genus Hydrogenophaga. The sequence goes on from CALRSR020000020.1 coordinate 19,911, forward strand.
ATCTGGTCCTGCCGGGCCGGCGTCAGGTGACGCCGGCCGCGCGAGCGCTGCGCGACTGGATCCGCCAGCAGCTCGAGGGCCTGACGGCCGGCGTGCGCGGCTAGTCGTCGTCCGCATCGGCGTGGAACCGGTGCAGCACCCGGTGGATGACCGGGGTGAGCACCAGCGCCGCCGTGACGATGAACACCAGGCCGGCGTACAGGGCATAGGTGCCGGCGAACACCTTGCCGGCCAGGGTGAGCGGCGGATTCACCGGTCCCATGCCGCCCAGCAGCATGGCGGCGTTCAGGAAGGCATCAACCGCCGACAGGTGCTCCCAGTGCATGTAGCCCCACATGCCGCCGCCCAGCGATGCGGTCAGCACCAGCAGCGCGAGCGCCAGGTGCAGCGCCAGCCGGGCCGCAAACCGGCCCCGGGGCAGGGGCTCGTCGGTGCGTGATTCGTACATGGAGCACGAGCCTACTCCGCGACCCCGCCCCTGCCAAGGCAGTGCAGCGCCCGGCCGCTCAAAGCCCCAGTTCGGTCAGTCCAGGATGGTCGGCCGGGCGCGGCCCCAGCGGCCAGTGGAACAGCCGCTCGGCCTCGGTGATGGGCCGGTCGTTGATGCTGGCATGGCGCTGCTCCATGTAGCCCTGCGCCGTGAACTGCCAGTTCTCGTTGCCGTGGGAGCGGAACCACTGGCCGGAATCGTCGTGCCATTCGTAGACGAAACGCACCGCGATGCGCGCCCCGTCATAGGCCCACAGCTCCTTGATCAGCCGGTAGTCCAGCTCGCGCGCCCACTTGCGCACCAGGAAGGCATGCACCTGATCGCGCCCCACCGGGAACTCCGCGCGGTTGCGCCAGCGCGTGTCCTCGGTGTAAACCTTCACCACCCGGTCCGGATCACGGGTGTTCCAGGCGTCCTCGGCCATGCGCACCTTCTGCGCAGCGGTCTCGGCGGTGAAGGGCGGCAGTGGCGGGCGCGGGTCCATGGGCAGCGTGCCGATCAGTACTGCTTGTAGGGCAGGAACTTGCCGGACAGCACCACGTTCACGCGGTCGCCCTTGGGGTCGGCCTGGCGCTCGATGTCCATGCTGAAGTCGATGGCGCTCATGATGCCGTCGCCGAACTCTTCGTGGATGAGTTCCTTGATGGTGGTGCCGTACACGCTGACGATTTCGTACCAGCGGTAGATCAGCGGGTCGGTGGGCACCGGGGTGGGCAGCGAGCCCTTGTAGGGCACGACCTGCAGCCACTTCTGCTCTTCGGCGGTCAGACCGAAGATCTTGCCGACCACCTTGGCCTGCTCGGGCGTGGCGGTCATCTGGCCCAGGCACAGCGCCGTGGTCCATTCCTTGGACTGACCGACCTTCTTGGCCACGCCGGCCCAGGTCAGGCCCTTGGCCACTTTGGTGCTGATGATTTTTTCGGTGACGTCCAGACGGTTCATGGTGTTGCCTCGTTGTGGTGAAGAAGGAAGAGAACGGAAAGAAAGAGGAAGATGAAATCGAAACAGCAGGAGGAATCAGAAAGCGTGGGCAACCCAACCCCCAGCCCGCGGGGCACCGCGGAACCGGCTTCGCCGGGCCGCTGGTGCCGTCCCCCCTCCGGGGGGAAGCCGCGCAGCGGCGCAGGGGGGCTCAATGTGCCTTCGCGCGACTGACCAGAAAGTCCACGATGTGGTTGCGCAGCGGGTAGTAGCCCTCCAGGTGGTGGAGCTGGCTGCGGGTGCGACTGCGGGGCAGCGGATTGACCACCACCTCGGCCAGGCCGCCGGGCACATAGCCGGCGGGCGTTTCCTGCCCGTTGGTCATGAGCAGGATGCGGTCGGCCAGCAGGATGGCCTCGTCCACGTCGTGGGTGATCATGAACACCGTCTGCTGAGTGTCGCGCACGATGGTCATGAGCTCGTCCTGGATGGTGCCGCGTGTGAGCGCATCCAGCGCGCCGAACGGCTCGTCGAGCAGCAGCATCTTGGGCTGGATGGCGAACGCCCGGGCAATGCCCACACGCTGCTTCATGCCGCCCGAGAGCTGGCTGGGCTTCTTGTCGATGGCATGGCTCAGGCCCACCAGCGAGACGAACTTCTCCACATGCGCATCCAGGTCGGTGCGGGCCATGTCGGGCCAGCGCGACTTGACCGCAAAGGCGATGTTCTGCCGCACCGTGAGCCAGGGCATGAGCGCATGTCCCTGGAACACCACGCCACGCTCCAGGCTGGGGCCGGCGATCTCGCGGCCGTCCATGAAGGCATGCCCGCTGCTGGCGGTGTCCAGACCGGCCAGCACGTTCAGGATGGTGGTCTTGCCGCAGCCGCTGTGGCCGATGATGCAGACGAACTCGCCCCGGTCGATGCCGAAGGACACGTCGGCAAACACCGGCTTGTCGGCCTGGTAGGCCTTGGCCAGCTGCTCGACCTTGAGGAAACCGCTCATCTTGGGATCTTTCGGAAGGACCGAGACGGGCTCGGCGGACAGGGTCTGGATGACGACCTCGCGGTCGCTGGATTCACTCCACATAGGTCACCACCTTCTGCGCCTGGGCAAACATCAGATCGAGCAGCATGCCCACCACACCGATGACCAGCACCGCGAAGATCACGTTGGTCAGCGACAGGTTGTTCCACTCGTTCCAAACGAAGTAGCCGATGCCGGTGCCGCCGACCAGCATCTCGGCGGCCACGATCACCAGCCAGGCGATGCCCATGCTGATGCGCATGCCGGTGAGGATGGTGGGTGCCGCGGCCGGCAGGATCACCTGGAAGGCCTTGCGGATCGGGTTGACCTCCAGCGTGGCGGCCACATTGAGCCAGTCGCGCTTGACCGAGGCCACGCCGAAGGCGGTGTTGATCAGCATCGGCCAGATCGAGCAGATGAAGATCACGAAGATGCCGCTCACATCCGAGTCCTTCAGCGTGTAGAGCGCCAGGGGCATCCAGGCCAGCGGGCTGATGGGCTTGAGCACCTGCACGAAGGGGTTGAAGGCCTTCTGCATCAGCGGCGACATGCCGATCAGGAAACCCAGCGGGATGGCCACGGCCATGGCCAGCAGGAATCCCAGTGCCACCCGGCCCAGCGAATGGGCCAGCTGGATGCCGATGCCCTTGTCGTTGGGGCCCTTGTCATAGAACGGGTCCGACAGGTGTTCCCAGCTGGCTTTGGCCACTTCCAGCGGCGGCGGGAAGCCGCTGGCCTTGGCCGCGCCCGGGTCCTTGCCCATCATCTTGGCGTACTCGATCTCTTCGGCGGTCATGCCGGCCGAGGAACCACCGATGGAGGGACCGGTCGTGCCCAGCTGCCAGGCGCCGAGGAAGACAAAGAGCAGCAGGAGCGACACCAGCGCAGCGCGCCATTGCAATCCGAGGGATTTCATGATCAGGCCTTCCGGATGGCAAAGCTCTTGAGGTAATCGGCCGGCTTGGCCGGGTCGAACACCTTGCCCATGATGGTGTGCTTCTCGTAGGACGGGCCGGCCTTGAAGTCCTGACCCAGCTCCTTCATGTACTTGCGGGCATCGGTGATCAGGAACACGCGCTCGGCAATCGCCTTGTAGTCCACCTCACCCTTGATGTAGCCCCAGCGCTGCATCTGGGTCAGCATCCACACGGCCATGCTCTGCCACGGCATCGGGTCGAAGTCGGCCCGCTCGGGCACGTTCTGGATCTTGCCCAGACCGTCGGCGAAACGGCCGGTCAGCACCTGGTTGAGCACCGCTTCGGGCTGGTTGAGGTACTGGCTGGGCGCGATCACCTTGGCGATCAGCTCGCGGTTCTTGGGCTGGCGGGCCATGGCCGCAGCGGTCAGCACCGAGCGGTACAGCGCGGCGAAGGTGTTGGGGTTCTTCTGGATGAACTCGGTGCTGGTGCCAAAGGCGCAGCAGGGGTGGCCATTCCAGAGGTCCTTGGTCAGCACATGGATGAAGCCGACCTCGTCGAACACCGCGCGCTGGTTGAACGGATCGGGGCCGAGGAAACCGTCGATGTTGCCGGCCCGCAGGTTGGCCACCATCTCGGCCGGCGGCACCACGCGGATCTGCACGTCGGTGTCGGGGTTGATGCCGTTCTCTGCCAGGTAGTAGCGCAGCAGGAAGTTGTGCATCGAGTAGTCGAACGGCACCGCGAACTTGAAGCCCTTCCAGTTCTTGGGATCGCGGTTGTCCTTGTGCTTGAGCGACAGCGTGATCGCCTGGCCGTTGATGTTCTGGATGGTGGCCACGTTCATGGGCGTGGCGTTGCTGCCCAGGCCCAGCGAGATGGCCAGCGGCATCGGCGACAGGAAGTGCGAAGCGTCGTACTCCTTGTTGATCATCTTGTCGCGCACCAGCGCCCAGCCGGCGGTCTTGGTGACTTCGACGTTGAGACCCTGCTTCTGATAGAAGCCCAGCGGGTGGGCCATGATCAGCGGCGTGGCACAGGTGATGGGGATGAAGCCGATCTTGAGGTTGGTCTTCTCCAGCGCGCCCTTTTCCTGGGCCATGGCCTGCAGGCTGGCCACCGGCACCACGCTGGCGATCGCCGCCATGGCCGTGCCCTTGCCCACGGCACGCAGGAAGCGGCGGCGCTGCTCGTCGTGCGGGAAGATGGCCTTGACCAGCGTGGCTTCGATGAACTCGTTGCTGTAGGCCTCGAACTCGGCGGTCTCGCTGCGCTCGCGCAGGGTCTTCGCGGCCTGGTCGGACGCGCGCTGCACGGCTTCTTCTGCCTGGTGCTCGGCCACCGTGTGGTCACGGCCGCAGCTGCACTTGAGCATCAGGGGACGGTCGGCGTTGTACGGATCGAAGAATTCAGACATGGCGCACCTCGTGGGTTGATGAACGAGGTGCCCCTTGCAAGCAACGGGCCAGATACCCAGGGGGAGCATGCCAACCGACGATCTGGCATGCAGATCGCAGAGATCTGCACCACCCCCTGTAGGGCTGGCCCTACAAATCAGCGCGTGGCGGCATGGCGCTGGGCATAAAGCGCCAGCTCCACATCGTTCTTGGTGCCGGTCTTCTCCAGGATGCGGGCGCGGTAGGTGCTCACCGTATTGGCTGCCAGGCCCAGCTGCGCACCAATTTCGCTCACGGTGTGCCCTTGGGTGAGCAGCCGGTAGACCTGGTACTCGCGGTGCGACAGCGCTTCCGGCCCGGCCTGCGCGCCCGCCTGCCCCACGGCGGCGGCCAGGGCCTCGGCCGTGGCCTGCGACAGGAACACGCCGCCCCCGGCGGCCTTGCGCACCGCCATGAGCATGTCGTCGGGGTCGGCGCTCTTGTTGAGGTAACCGCAGGCGCCCAGCTTGATGCAGCGCACGGCGTACTGGCGCTCCGGGTAGGTGCTGAGCATGAGCACCGGCAGCGACGGGTATTCGCGCTTGAGGGTCTGCAGCACGTCCATGCCGTCCAGACCGGGCATGGCGATGTCCAGCATCACCAGGTGCAGCCCTTCGGAGCCACCCAGCGCACGCACCTGCTCCAGCACCTCGGGGCCGGTCTGGGCCTCGGCCACCACCTGCACGTCGGGCGCTTCGGCCAGGATCTGCTTGAGTCCTTCGCGCACGATGCGGTGGTCGTCGCCGATGAGCACCCGGATGGTGTCGGTCAACAGATCAAACTGCGTGTTCACGCCGTGGCTCCTGCCTGCAGGGACACCGTGAGGCACATGCGCGTGCCCTGTCCTGGTGCGCTCTGGATGTCGATGACGCCACCGAAGTGGCGTGCGCGCTCGCGCATCCCCATGATGCCGTAGGCGTCGGTCGCCTCGAACGCCTGGGGCAATGCCCCCACGCCGTTGTCGTGCACGCAAAGCCGCAGCTCGCCGCCACGCACCACGGCCTGCACCGCCAGCCGGTCGGCGCGGGAGTGGCGACCCACATTGCTGAGCATCTCCTGGAAGATGCGGAACACCGCCATGGCCAGCGGCTCCGGGGGTTCGGGCCACTGGCCCTCCGGTTCGGCCTGCATGCACCACTCCAGTGCCATCTCGGCGCTCTGCACGAATTCCTGGGCCTGCCATTCCAGGGCCGCCCACAGGCCCTGGTGGTCCAGGATGCTGGGCCGCAGGTCGGTGATGATGCGCCCGACGTTGTCCACCGCGTTCTCGATCAGCCGGCTCATGTTCTGGCACTTGCAGCGCATGCGATGGCGCATGTCCTGGGCGTCTTCGGGTGTGCGTCCGCCCTGCTCGGACAGGCGCTTGTCCATCCAGTTGACGTCCATCTTGAGGGCCACCAGCAGGCTGCCCAGCTCGTCGTGCACCTCGCGGGCGATGCGGGTGCGCTCCTCTTCCCTCACCGTTTCCGACCAGGCGGCCAGCTCGCGCACCTGATGCAGCGCGGTTTCCAGCTCATGGGTGCGTTCGCGCACCCGGGCTTCGAGCTCGCTCTTGGCCCGCTGCAGCGCGTCGGCTGCGCGCTTGCGCTCGGTGATGTCCACGAAGGTCACCACTGCACCGACCACCTGCCCGGCGTCGATGATGGGATGGCTGCTGTACTCCACCGGGAAGCAGGAGCCATCGCGACGCCAGAACACCTCGCTGTCGATCCGGCAGGGCAGGCCCTGGCGGAACGCATTGAAGATGGGGCAGTCCTCCACCGGGTACACCGCGCCGTCGGCGTGGGAGTGGTGGGTCAGGTCGTGCATGTTGCTGCCCAGCAGCTCGGCCGGCTCGAAGCCGATCATGCGGGCGCCGGCCGGGTTGATGAACACGCACAGCCCGTCCAGATCGACGCCGAAGACGCCCTCGCCGGTGGAGTCGAGCATGAGGGCCAGCGGGTCACGCCAGACCTGCTGCTCAGGGGCGCGGGTGGCCAGGGCGGACGGGGAAGGCACCGGTTGCATGCCAGACCCAAGCAATCGACGTGCCACCACCACGGCGGCCGGAATGTCGCGCCATCCGGTGACAATGGCGCACAACACCCTAGGCCGTACAGAACACCACCATGCAATTGCTCGACCGACTCCTGCGCCAGCGCGAAACCCGGCGCCGCCGACTGCGGGTGCGGGCCTCACCGCACGGCATGCAGGCCGCGGGACTGCTGCGCTCGCCGTCGGCCCTGGCCCAGCTGAGCGAAGACGACGCGGTCACGGTGGTGGCCTACATGCAGCTGCGGCGCTTCGCGCGGGGCGAGGCCATCGTGCGCGAAGGCGAGGACGCCAGCGGCGGCCAGGGCTTCATGGCGCTGGTGGTCGAAGGCGAGGTGACGGTGGAGTCCCAGCTGATGCACCGCGCCCAGCCGCTCACCGTGAATGTGCTGGGTCCGGGCGAGGTGCTGGGCGAAATGGCGCTGCTCGACGGCGACGCCCGTTCGGCCAGCTGCACCGCCAGCACCGACGGCGTGCTGGCCGTGTTGCGGCGGGATTCGCTGCAGATGCTGATGGACGAAGAGCCGGTCACCGCCACGCGGCTGCTCGCTGCGGTGGGTTACCGGCTCAGTCTGCGCCTGCGCGAGCTGGAGGCCAAGTACAAGGTGTACGACAGCCTGGTGGCGTCATTGCAGGCCGAGGTGACCCGGCCTGCCCGCCGCTGACCGGCTGCCCGGTCAGGTGTTGGGAGCCGTCTTGGCGCTCCAGATCATGGTGATGGTCAGGATGCCCACCACCACGCCCAGGGAGACGGCCACCGGGATCTTGTAGATGTCGATCAGGACCATCTTGGTGCCGATGAACATCAGGATCACGGCCAGGCCGTAGTTCAGCAGGTGGAACTTGCTGGCCACGGCCTGCAGCAGGAAGAACATGGCGCGCAGGCCCAGGATGGCGAACACGTTGCTGGTCAGCACGATGAACGGGTCCTGGGTGATGGCAAAGATGGCCGGGATGGAGTCCACCGCGAAGATCACGTCGGTCAGGCCCACCAGACAGATCACCATCAGCAGCGGGGTGGCGATGCGCTTGCCGTTTTCCACGGTGAAGAACTTCTCGCCGTCGAAGCTGTTGCTCACCGGCATCAGGCGGCGCAGCAGCTTGAGCGCCGGGTTGTCGTCCAGGCTCGGCTCCTTGCCGGCGGCCCACCACATCTTCACGCCGGTCAGGATCAGGAAGGCACCGAAGACATAGAGGATCCAGTGGAACTGGGCCAGCAGCCAGCCACCCACCAGGATCATGATGGTGCGCAGCACGATGGCGCCGATGATGCCGATCATCAGCACCCGCTTCTGGTAGGCCGGCGGCACCGCGAAGTAGGTGAAGATCATCAGGAAGACGAAGATGTTGTCGACCGCCAGGCTCTTCTCGATCAGGTAGCCGGTGAGGAATTCGAGCGACTTCTCGTTGGCAATCTCGGTGGAGCCGGTGGTGCTCTTGATGGCCCACCAGAACAGGCCGTTGAAGACGAAGCTCAGGGCCACCCAGACGATGGACCAGTTCAGGGCCTCCTTGACGCCCACTTCGTGAGCGCCCTGCTTCTTGAGGACGACGAAGTCGACGAACAGTGCCGCCAGAACGAAGGCGACAAAAACGACCCACAGCCAGACTGGCGCGATGCTTTCCATATGAACCTCGGATTGGTGTTGACGAACACCCCAAGGTCTTGTCAGCAACCGGCATGGCGCCGATTGGGTGGTTTCCGGCAGCGGTGACGCTGCGGATTGACGAAAACCCCTCCCGCCGAAGACCTGACGTGGCGTCAGGTGACAGGTGACTACTCCCCTTGAAGGACCGCGGATTATGCCAAGGCGCGAAATGACCCCAGACGCCGGACGGGAATTCCGGCCGGCGGGTCAGGCCGCGTCGGTCCGGAACGGGCCACGCTGCAAGGAGCGCGGCGCCAGCGGCTGCACGCCCTGGCCGATGGCCTCGATGTGCTGCGGCGTGGTGCCGCAGCAGCCGCCCACGATGTTCACCAGCCCCTCGGCCGCGAACTCGCGCAACAGCCGGCTGGTGACCTCGGGCGTCTCGTCGAAGCCGGTGTCGCTCATGGGGTTGGGCAGGCCGGCGTTGGGGTAGCAGCTGATGAAAGTGTCGCCAGCCACCTTGGCCAGTTCCTGGATGTAGGGCCGCATCAGCGTGGCTCCCAGAGCGCAGTTCAGGCCCACCGCCAGCGGCTGCATGTGGCGCACGCTGGCCCAGAAGGCGCTCACCGTCTGGCCACTGAGGATGCGACCGGACGCATCGGTCACGGTGCCGCTGATGATCAGGGGCAGGCGCTCGCCGCTCTGCTCGAAGAACTCGTCGATGGCGAACAGCGCCGCCTTGGCATTGAGCGTGTCGAAGATGGTTTCCACCAGCAGCACGTCGGCACCGCCTTCCACCAGCGCCTGCACCTGCTCCAGGTAGGCCGCGCGCAGCTGCTCGAAATTGATGTTGCGGGCGCCGGCGTCGTTCACGTCCGGGCTGATGCTCGCCGTCTTGGGCGTGGGACCCAGGGCGCCGGCCACGTAACGCGGCTTGTCGGGGCTGCTGAACTTGTCGCAGGCGGCGCGGGCCAGACGGGCCGAGGCCAGGTTCATCTCGCGCGCCAGGTCGGCCATGTCGTAGTCCTCCTGGGCCACCGTGGTGGCGCCGAAGGTGTTGGTCTCGATCAGGTCGGCGCCGGCGGCCAGATACCCTTCGTGGATGTCCTGGATCACGTCCGGGCGGGTCAGGCTGAGCAGCTCGTTGTTGCCCTTGACATCGCGGTGGAAGTCCTTGAAGCGCTCGCCCCGGTACTGCTCCTCGGTGAGCTTGAAGCGCTGGATCATGGTGCCCATGGCGCCATCGAGGATCGCGATGCGCTGGCGCAGGATGCCCGGCAGGGCCTGGGCGCGGGTGTAGACGGGCAGACGTTCAGGGGCGTTCATGCCGCGATTGTAGGTAGCGAGCCCGCAGGACCCCGGCCGGGCAGCCCCGGAAATCCCCGACAATCACCGCCCATGAAGCACCTCACCCCCACGCAGGCCTGGACCTGGCTGCAGGCCGAACGGCAGGCCCGCGAGGCCCGTGGCGAGGCGCCACCGCTGTTCGTGGACGTGCGCATGGAGATCGAGTCGCTCTACGTGGGCCGCCCGCCCGGCGTCGAGAACATCCCCTGGTACGAATACCCCGACCTCACGCCCGACCCGGCGCGCTTTGCCCGCATGGTCGAGGGCGAGGCCGGTGACAAGGCCCGCCCCATCCTGCTTATCTGCCGCAGCGGCAAGCGCACGCTGGACGCCGGCAAGGCACTGGAGGCCGCCGGCTTCACCGACGTGAGCCATGTGGTCAACGGCTTCGAGGGCGAGCTCAACGAGCACTTCAAGCGCTCCAGCGTGAACGGCTGGCGGTTTGAAGGCCTGCCCTGGGAACAGATGTAAGCCGATGCTGGACGCCATCGACGTCGCACCGGGCAGCGAGGTGCTGGAAGCCTCGCTGGCGGTGCTGCAGGAGGTGTTCGGCTTCGACGCCTTCCGGGGGCCGCAGGCCGACATCGTGAGCCACGTGGGCGCCGGCGGCGATGCCCTGGTGCTCATGCCCACCGGCGGCGGCAAGTCGCTGTGCTACCAGGTGCCGGCCATCGTGCGCCAGCAGGCGGGCTGCGGCCTCACTGTGGTGGTCTCGCCCCTGATCGCCCTGATGCACGACCAGGTCGGCGCCCTGCTGGAGGCCGGCGTGGCGGCGGCTTTCCTCAACTCCAGCCTGAGCGGAGAAGACGCCCAGCGCATCGAGAAACAGATGCTGCGCGGCGAGCTCACGCTGCTGTACGCCGCGCCGGAGCGCCTGACCACGCCGCGTTTCCTGGCCCTGCTCGATTCGCTGCACGAACGCGGCGCGCTGGCCCTGTTCGCCATCGACGAGGCCCACTGCGTGAGCCAGTGGGGCCACGACTTCCGGCCCGAATACCGCGAGCTCTCGGTGCTGCCCGAGCGTTTTGCCGGCGTGCCGCGCGTGGCCCTCACCGCCACCGCCGACGACCTCACCCGGGCCGACATCGTCGAGCGGCTGCAGCTGCAGCAGGCCCGCACCTTCATCAGCAGCTTCGACCGGCCCAACATACGCTACCTGGTGGTGGAGAAGAAGGACGCCACCGCGCAGCTGCTGCGCTTCATCCGCGACGAGCACACCGGCCCCGGCGGCACGGACGCCGGCATCGTGTACTGCCAGTCGCGCCGCCGGGTCGAAGAGGTGGCCACGCTGCTGGCCGACGCCGGCCTGAACGCCCTGCCGTACCACGCCGGCCTGGACGCCGCCGTGCGCCAGGACCACCAGGACCGCTTCCTGCGCGAGGACGGCATCGTCATGGTGGCCACCATCGCCTTCGGCATGGGCATCGACAAGCCCGACGTGCGCTTCGTGGCCCACCTGGACATGCCCAAGAACATCGAGGGCTACTACCAGGAGACCGGCCGGGCCGGGCGCGACGGCGAGCCGTCCAACGCGTGGATGGCCTATGGCCTGCAGGACGTGGTCAACCAGCGCCGCATGATCGACGAGAGCCCGGCCGCCGACGCCTTCAAGCAGGTGCTGCGGGGCAAGCTCGACGCCCTGCTGGCCCTGGCCGAATCGGCCACCTGCCGCCGCGTGCAGCTGCTGGCGTACTTCGGCGAACACAGCGGCCCCTGCGGCAACTGCGACAACTGCCTGAACCCGCCGGCCCTGTTCGACGCCACCGAGCCGGCGCGCAAGCTGCTCTCCTGCATCTACCGGGTGCAGCAGGCCAGCGGACACGGGTTCGGCGCCGGCCACATCATGGACATCCTGCGGGGCAAGGCCACCGAGAAGGTGCTGCAGAACGGCCACCAGTCGCTCAGCACCTTCGGCATCGGCGCCGACTGGTCCGAAACCCAGTGGCGCGCCCTGGTGCGCCAGCTGATTGCCCGCGAAGCCCTGCGGGTGGAAGACGCGCCCTACAACACCCTGCACTTGGCCGACGGCGCCCGCGCCATCCTGAAGGGCGAGTCCACGGTGCAGCTGCGCCAGCTGGCCGACAAGGCGCCCGGCAGCCGCAGCCGGCGCGCTGCCCGCACCGAGGCCGACCACAACGGCCAGCCGCTGTCGCTGGCCGAACGCGACTGCCTGGATGCCCTGCGCGCCTGGCGGGCCGAAGTGGCCCGCTCGCACAACCTGCCGGCCTACGTCATCTTCCACGACAGCACCCTGCGCGAGATCGCGGTGCGCCGCCCGCAGGAGCCGGGCGATCTGGACGGCATCGCCGGCCTGGGCGTGAAAAAGCGCGAGGCCTACGGCGCGGAGGTGCTGCGGGTGGTGAGTGCTTTCTTGTAAGCCCTCAAGTTTTCCGCCACCCGGTCGAGAACCTAGGTCTGACAGCCCGAACCGTTCGTCGGCGGGGTGACCTGTGAAACCCGTCACGGCCTCAAGGGGCTGCCGTGGCGTGCCGATGTCGTGGATAGCAGGGGGATGTTCCCCCTGGATTTCCCGACAGGAGTGCGGCATGTTCTTCAAGCTGCCTTGGTTCAAGAAAGCCGAGACACCCCACTACCAGCACACCCAGGTGCTGGAAATGGACTTTCTGGTGGACGAGTTCCACGCCGTGCTGGCCGACATCGAGGACCCGTTGCGCGGGCGCATCCATGCGGCCCTCATGCTGGCGCAACACCCCAAGGACCTGTGGTTCCTGCGCAGCAAGATCTTCAACCTGATCTCCAAGCACCACTGCGAATCGGAAGCGAACCGCCGCGTTTCGCGCCTGGACCAGAAGCTGCAGTTCTTCGTGGAACACCACCCGGACTATTCGCCGGAGGAGATTCCCTCCCGGCCCATGACGCTGCACTGAGCAGCATCGCCCGGGCGCGCCCGGCTCAGGCCATGAAGCCGAGCCGGCGCGACTCGCGCACCTCCGGCTTGATGCGGTGCTCCGCTTCAAGCTGTTCCAGAAACGCCTCGGGCGCCAGCGCCTCGCCCAGGATCTCGGCCTGACGCTTCACGGCCGCAAAGTCACCCGGACACAGCTGCTCCAGCCGCGCCAGCCGCTGCCGGGCATCCGGCTCAAGCCGCCCGGCATCGCCTGCCAGCGCCTCGGCCACGAACATCGCCTCGCGCTGCACAGCGGTCAGCGGCCGGAACCGGATCTTGAAGGTGAAACGCCGCAGCGCCGCCTGATCGATGCTGTCCATCAGGTTGGTGGTGCAGATGAAGATGCCGGCAAAGCGCTCCATGCCCTGCAGCATCTCGTTGACCTCGGTCACTTCGTAGGTGCGCTGGGCGCCGCGCCGGTCCTGCAGGAAGCTGTCGGCCTCGTCCAGCAGCAGCACCGCGCGCTCGGCCTCGGCCTCGCGGAACATGGCGGCCATCTGCTGCTCGGTCTCGCCCACGAACTTGCTGACCAGATCGCTGGCGCGGCGGATCATGAGCGGGCGGTCCAGCTGCTGGGCGATGTGCTCGGCCAGCGCCGTCTTGCCGGTGCCGGGTGCACCATGGAAACACAGGCAGCCGTGGCCCCGCGCCTTGAGCGCCTCGATGATGCGGGCGACCGGATGGCGCGACTCGACATTCAGCATGTCCAGGCTGTACTGGGTGACAGCGGGCCGCTGCACCGGGTCGGGCTTGCGGCCCAGGGCATGGTCGGCGTTGCGCAGCTGGCGCTCGATCAGGGCATCGAGCTGGGCCGGCGCGGTGCGGCGGCGCCCGGCAGGCCTGGGCCCCTGGGCCAGCTGGGCGAAGCGCACTGCGGTACGGATCTGCGCCGGCGTCAGGCCTTTGCGCTCGGTCAATCGGGCCACCAGGCCGTCGCTCACCGGCACACCTTCCAGCGCGGTGCGCACCAGCTGCTCGCGGGCGCCAGGGGGCGGGCTCTTGAGCTCCAGGTGGTAGGCGAAACGGCGCCGGAAGGCGGGGTCGATCTGCTCGATGCGGTTGGTGACCCAGATGGTGGGCACCGCGTTGGACTCCAGCACCTGGTTGACCCAGGCCTTGCCGCTGACGCTGCCGGTGTGGGGCGCGCTCACATGCTCGGCCCGCGCCATGAGCTGGGCTGCCTCGCTGGAGATGGGCGGGAACACATCCTCCACCTCGTCGAACAGCAGTGCCGAATGCGCCATGCCCTTGAGAAACACCTGGGCGATCTGCAGCGAGCGGTAGCGGTCACGGCCGGAGAGCGCATTGCCGTCCCGGTCGGCGTACTCCACCTCGAACAGCTCCAGCCCGGCGGCCTGCGCCACCACCCGGGCGAGTTCGGTCTTGCCGGTGCCCGGCGGGCCATACAGCAGCACATTGATGCCGGCTTCCTTGCGGGCCACCGCCTCGCGCAGCAGGCCGCAAAGCAGGCGCACGTCCTCGCCCACATAGGTGAAGTCGCGCTCGGAGAGCGACGAGCGCGCAGCCGGGCGGGTGAACACGGCCATCAGCTCGCTCTCTGAGCGGTACTCGCGCATGAGCACCGGCGGCAGCTTCTCGCTGACCTTCATCAGATCGGCCAGGTCGGTGATGTTGTGCTCGGAGATCAGGTTCTCCACCATGCCGATGCGCTCCAGCCGCGAGCCGGCGCGCAGCGCCTCGCCGACCTCGCTGGCCTTCACGCCGGCCACCTCGGCAATGGCGGCATAGGCCTCTGGCGCGTTGTTGACCTTGAACTCCACCAGGATGGAGCGCAGGTCGCGCTGGTAGCGGGCCAGGGTGCCGTAGAGCAGCAGGGCACGTTCGGCGCGGTTGAGCTGCAGCAGGGCGGCCAGCGCATCGATGTTCTTCTCGACCAGGGTGCTCTGCTTCTTCAGTGCCTGGCCCAGCCAGTCGCCGGTGACCGACAGCACCGACAGCAGGTCCTTGGGCGATTCCTTGGCGTATTCGTCCAGGTAGAAGAACAGCGTGCCCTCTTCATACGGCCCACGCCACACGCCATAGCGCTCCATGAAGGCCGTGGTGGCCAGGGCATCGTGGCCCAGCCACAGCTCGTTGTCCTTGCAGCGCCGCTGCAGGAACTCGCGCAGCCGGGACAGCACGGTGTGAGGCCAGACCAGGTGCCGGCCGGCGAGCGACAGCAGGGTGTTGAGGTCGCGCCGCACATTGAAGCGGGGGCCTTGCCGTGCCGCCAGGGTCAGCACGAAGTGCGAGCACATGAGGTCGAGCACCGGCGCCTGGCGCAGGCCCGGCGGCACGAAGACGCGGCCGTCGATGCGGACTTCACCGGCGCAACCCATCCGGCTCTCTCGGGCGTCGGAGAGCGGGCGACCGGCTACGGGCAGCGGCGACAGGCGTCGACTCATCGGTGCACCTCCTGGGCGGACTGGCGGGCAGCGAGCAGGCAGGGCCTGTTCGCGAGATGACCATAACCCAGCTTCATGCCGGATGGAAGTGCATGATGGCTGGCGTTGCGGGGGCTTTTCCGGACGGCGGACGGCACAATGGCCCGATGCTCGCACTCCATGACATCGAAGCCGCTGCCACGCGCCTGGCCGGCCAGCTCCTCGACACGCCTTGCGTCGAGTCACGCACCCTGTCGCAGCTGGTGGGCTGCCAGGTATTCCTCAAGTTCGAGAACCTGCAGTACACCGCGTCCTTCAAGGAGCGCGGGGCCTGCAACAAGCTCAGCCAGCTCAGTGCACAGGAAAGGGCGCGCGGCGTGGTGGCCATGAGCGCCGGCAACCATGCCCAGGGCGTGGCCTACCACGCTCAGCGGCTGGGCATCCGGGCGGTGATCGTCATGCCGCGCTTCACGCCGGGCGTGAAGGTGGAACGGACCCGGGGCTTCGGTGCCGAGGTGGTGCTGCATGGCGACACGCTGGACGAGTCGCGCGCCCATGCCCGCGAGCTGGCCGCCACCCAGGGCCTGGTGTTCGTGCATCCCTACGACGATTCCGCCATCGTGGCCGGCCAGGGCACCATCGCACTGGAAATGCTGCGCGCCCAGCCCGACCTGGACACCCTGGTCATCGCCGTGGGCGGTGGCGGCCTGATCGGCGGCATGGCCGTGGCGGCCAAGGCGCTCAAGCCGGGCATCCGGGTGGTGGGCGTGCAGACCGAACGCTTCCCGGCCATGGTCAATGCCATGTGCGGCACCCACCATGCCCAGGGCACCAGCACCATCGCGGAGGGCATCGCCGTGGGCTCGCCGGGCGAGCTCAACCAGGCGCTGGCCCGCCGGCATGTGGACGACTGGCTGCTGGTGGACGAGGGCGACATCGAGCAGGCCATCGTGATGCTGCTGGAGATCGAGAAGACGCTGGTCGAAGGCGCCGGCGCCGCCGGGCTGGCCGCCCTGATCCGCCACCGGGGGCGCTTCGATGGCCAGAAGGTGGGGCTGGTGCTGTGCGGCGGCAACATCGATCCGCTGCTGCTGGCCTCCATCATCGAACGTGGCATGGTGCGGGGTGGCCGCCTGGCCCGCATCGCCGTCAATGCCCGGGATGTGCCCGGCAACCTGGCCCGGATCACGGCACTCGTGGCCGAAGCGGGCGCCAACATCGACGAAGTGCACCACCAGCGGGCCTTCACGCTGCTGGCGGCCCAGAACGTGGAGATCGAGCTGGTGTTGCAGACCCGAGGCCACGAGCATGTCGACGCGGTGCTGCAGCGGTTGCGCGACGCCGGCTTCCAGGCCCGCCGCGTCTGAACCCTGCATTCCCGAAAGCCCCGACCATGGCCGACCGCCCCGCCCCCACCCCGACCGACCTGCAGGCCGCGCTGTCCGAACTGTTCGCACCATGGGTGCAGGACCTCGGCCTGCAGGTCGAAGCCGCCCCCGAGACCGGCGTGGTGGTCGCCCGGCTGCCCCTGGGCCCCCGGCTCACCCGCGAAGGCGGCACCTTGTGCGGCCAGGCCATGATGTCGGCCGCCGACACGGTGATGGTGCTGGCGCTCATCCACCACTTCGGGGCCTTCCGGCCCTGCACCACGGTCCAGCAGTCCAGCAGCTTCCTGCGCCCGCTCTCGGGCCAGGACCTGCGGGTGGAGGCCCGGGTGCTGCGCGCCGGCAAGGCGCTGGCCTTCGGCGAGATCGACCTGCGAGGCGCCGATGACGGCCGCAGCGTGTGCCGGGTGAGCAGCACCTGCGCGCTGTTGTGAACTCTGGGGCCGATGCTTCCTCTAAAATCGCGTCAGTTCGTTCATATTCACGGAGCTTTGCCACCATGTCGCATCACGATCACAACACCCCCGCCGATCAGCCCCAGGACCTGGTGGAATCGATCGTCCCCCACATGCCCATCGTGCTGCCGGTGGCCGGCGCCATCCTGATGTTCCTGCTGGCCTTCATCGCCGTCTTCATGGCCTGAACGCACGGCGCACGCATCCTCAGGGCCGGACCTCGAAAGGGGTCCGGCCTTTTCTTTCGCCAGCCTGTCCGGCGGGGTCCGGATACCGCATCACGTTATGCGGGCTTTGCATGTAACCCGTCGGTAACCTGACGGGTGCTTGCCTAAAATAAGAGCACTGGCCGACCCGCCCACCGGACGCTGCGGACACCCTGCAGAGCGCCCGCCTCCCGTTGCCGCAGCCACACGCTGCCGCAGCCCTGAGCGCCGACCGCACGAATCTGCCTTGCAGACACCGACAGCCGCAGACGTCCCGCGTGGGTCCTGCGGCTGTCAGCGTCTGTGGGGCGCGCCGAACATTCACTCTGGAGCCGTCCCATGAACTCACCCGTGATGCAGGGCCTGTCCCTCAACACCCCCTCGTACGTCAAGCACGCCCGGCTGATCGCCTGGGTGGCCGACATGGCCGCGCTGTGCAAGCCCGCCCGGATCGTCTGGTGCGACGGCAGCGACGAGGAATACGACCGTCTCTGCCAGCAGCTGGTGGATGCCGGCACCCTCAAGCGCCTGAATCCCGAGCTGCGCCCCAACAGCTACCTGGCCTGGTCCGACCCGTCGGACGTGGCCCGCGTGGAAGACCGCACCTTCATCTGCTCGCAGCGCCAGGAAGACGCCGGCCCGACCAACAACTGGAAAGACCCGGCCGAGATGCGCGCCACCCTGCAGCCCCTGTTCGACGGCTGCATGCGCGGCCGCACCATGTACGTGGTGCCGTTCAGCATGGGCCCGCTGGGCAGCCCGATCGCCCACATCGGCATCGAGCTCTCCGACAGCGCCTATGTCGCAGTCAACATGAAGCTCATGACCCGCATGGGCAAGGGCGTGTTCGACGTGCTGGGCGCCGACGGCGACTTCGTGCCCTGCGTGCACACCGTGGGTGCCCCGCTGGCCGACGGCGAAGGCGACAAGACCGCCTGGCCCTGCAACCCCGAGACCAAGTACATCGTCCACTACCCCGAAACCCGCGAGATCTGGAGCTACGGCTCGGGCTACGGCGGCAACGCGCTGCTGGGCAAGAAGTGCTTCGCGCTGCGCATCGCATCGACCATGGGCCGTCAGCAGGGCTGGCTGGCCGAGCACATGCTGATCCTGGGCGTGACCAGCCCCGAGGGCAAGAAGTACCACGTGGCCGCGGCCTTCCCCAGCGCCTGCGGCAAGACCAACTTCGCCATGCTGATCCCGCCCAAGGGCTTCGAAGGCTGGAAGGTCACCACCATCGGCGACGACATCGCCTGGATCAAGCCCCAGGCCAACGGCCGCCTGCACGCCATCAACCCGGAAGCCGGCTACTTCGGCGTGGCCCCGGGCACCAACACGCTGACCAACCCGAACTGCATGGCCAGCCTGGACCGCGACGTGATCTTCACCAACGTGGCCCTGACCGACAACGGTGACGTCTGGTGGGAAGGCATGGGCGAGGCCCCGGCCCACGCCATCGACTGGCAAGGCAAGGACTGGACGCCGCAGATCGCCAAAGAGACCGGCGCCAAGGCTGCCCACCCCAACGCCCGTTTCACCGTGGCGGCCACCAACAACCCGGCCCTGGACAGCGCCTGGGACGACCCGGCCGGTGTGCCGATCGATGCCTTCATCTTCGGCGGCCGCCGCAGCACCACCGTGCCGCTGGTGACCGAGGCCCGTGACTGGACCGAGGGCGTCTACATGGCCGCCACCATGGGCTCGGAAACCACCGCCGCCGCCTTCGGCGCGCAGGGCGTGGTCCGCCGCGACCCGTTCGCCATGCTGCCCTTTGCCGGCTACAACATGAGCGATTACTTCCAGCACTGGCTCAACCTGGGCGCACAGCTCAAGGCCAAGGGCGCACAGCTGCCGGCCATCTTCTGCGTCAACTGGTTCCGCAAGGACGAGGCCGGCAAGTTCGTCTGGCCCGGCTTCGGCGAGAACATGCGCGTCCTCAAGTGGATGATCGACCGCCTGGAAGGCCGTGGCCAGGGCGTGGAACACGCCTTCGGCATCAGCCCGAGCTACCAGGACATCCACTGGGAAGGCCTGAACTTCACCGCCGAGCAGTACCAGACCGTTACCCACATCGACAAGGCCGCCTGGAGCCAGGAACTCGCCCTGCACGGCGAGCTGTTCCAGCAGCTCAAGCACCATCTTCCCCGTGAGCTCGAGGAGACGAAGGCGCGCATCGAACAGCGCCTGGCCGCCTGAGGGCAGAGCCGAACCTCCGATGCCGGCATGACCTGCCGGCATCCGGTCTCCCCCCGGTGGCATCCCCGCCGGGCGAAAAAAAAGCCACCGATCCGGTGGCTTTTTTGTGGACGCAAGGTATCGGCGTGCAGTGCGCCGGGACTCAGGTCAGATGCGGTAGGCCAGGGCGCGGGCGGCGCGTTGGCGGCCGATCTTTTCCCAGACCGACATGGCTTCCTCCGCCTGGACCGGGGCGGTCACGACCGCAGCAGCCACCGCAATCGGGGCCTGGTCGGCTTCATCCCGGGTGCGGGCCTGCACCAGCTCGGCCATGACGCGGGGGTCGGCGCGGGCGATGTCCCAGAGTCGCTCTTCGGCACGAACCTGGGCACGGGCAGCGGCCCACTGGTCCAGACTGGCCAGGGTGCGGCGTGCCACCACGCGGGCGGTGTCGGCAAACAGCGCGAAGCCGGCGAACACGATCACCCACAGCATGACCCAGGCCAGGAACAGATGGCCGTCGGCCCAGGTGTTGACCAGATGGTCGGCCACCAGAACCATGGCGGCGACCACGGCGGCCAGCAGGAGGGCGGCCAGACCACGCGCCTTGATGCTGCGGGGTGCGGTGGCCGGGCGGGCGGATGCCGGGGCGGCTTGACGCAGGCCCAGCGGGGCAGAGGAAACGGTGGCGGTGGTGCTCATGGTGAACTCCTGAAAAGGGGGTTGTGTCTTGTGGACAGGCGAATACTAGGGTTATCCCTGATTCCTCGCCAATTTATCTTTGTGATGCCTACCATTCACAGGAATGATCAAAGGCCTGAACTTCCGCACGCTCGACCTGAACCTGCTGCGCGTCTTCGACGAGGTGATGGCCGAGCGCAACCTGACCCGGGCAGCCCACAACCTGGCCATGACGCAACCGGCGGTGAGCAACGCGCTGCGCCGGCTGCGCGAGGTGGTGGGTGACGAACTGGTGCACCGTGCCGGCTATGGCGTGGAGCCCACGCCAGTGGCGCTGGCCCTGTGGCCCTCGGTGCGCGAGGCCCTGTCCCTGCTGAGGGAAACCCTGTCGCCCGACACCTTCGACCCGGCCCATGCCCAGTCCAGTTTCGTGCTGGCCATGGCCGATGCCACCGCCGCCAAGATCGTGCCCAGCCTGGTGCGCATCTGTGAGCACGAGGCCCCGGGGGTCAGCCTGCGGGTGCTGCCGCTGACCACCCGCGACCCGCGCTCGCTGCTGGAGTCGGGCTCGGCCGATGTGGCCATCGGGCACTTCCCGGGCGTGGTGGCCGAGCTGGGCGCCCAGCACCTGAAGGAAGACAACCCGGCCTTTCTGTACCAGCGCCTCTACGACGGCGAATACGTGGTGGTGATGCGGCGCGATCACCCGCTGGCGGGGCGACCGCTCTCGCTGGACGACTTCTGCGCCGCGCGCCATCTGCTGGTGAGCTTCTCGGGCCGGCCCTTCGGCTTTGTGGACGAGGCGCTCACCGCCGTCTCGCGCCAGCGCCGGGTGGTGCTCACCGTCAACCAGTTCTTCACCGCTGGCCTGGTGGTCACCACCACCGACCTGCTCACCGTGCTGCCCCGCCATTTCGTGAGTGCCACCGGCATCGAACACCGGCTGGCGCTGTCCGACCTGCCGCTGCCGGTGCCCGCCGTGCATGTGGATACCCTGTGGCACCGGCAGGCCACCCACAACACCGCGCACCGCTGGCTGCGCGAGGCGGTGCGGCGCGCGTCGGCCGACGGCTTCAGCCCCTCCGATCCCTTGCCCCCATGAACATCCAGCTGCTCAGCGACCTGCACCTCGAAAACAACCCGGACTTCGTGCCGACCCCGGCGGCCGGCGCCGACCTGCTGGTGCTGGCCGGCGACATCGGGTCCTACCAGCACCGGCGCGACGGCAGCACCATGCCCGAGCCGGACTGGGGCCTGGGGCGTTTTGCGGACTG
Organism: Allobosea thiooxidans; assembly: GCA_943370825.1. Lineage (GTDB taxonomy): Bacteria > Pseudomonadota > Gammaproteobacteria > Burkholderiales > Burkholderiaceae_C > Hydrogenophaga. Next base: position 41,137 of record CALRSR020000020.1, read on the forward strand.
GCCGGTGCCGGTGGTCTATGTGCCCGGCAACCACGAGTACGACGCCCTCGACTGGGACGACACCCATGTCCGCCTGCGCGAAGCCTGCGAGCGGCTGGGCCTGATCTGGCTGGAGCGCGAAGTGCGGGTGATGCAGGGCGTGCGGCTGGTCGGCACCACGCTGTGGAGCGACTACGACGTGTTCGGCGACCGGCCCAAGGCCTACCGCGCCGCCAACCACTACCTGCGCAAGATGGACGGCCGCCGGGGCGGTGCACTGTTCGATGCCGAAGCCATGCGCGCGGTGGCGCTGGAATGCCAGCACTGGCTGACGCAGGCGCTGCAGCAGCCCTCGCAAGAGCCGACCGTGGTGGTCACGCATTTCGCGCCCACGCTGCACAGCATGGACCCGCGCTACGGTGCCACGCCGGGCACCGCCGGCTTCTGCAACGGGCTGGACCATCTGCTGCCGCTGGCCGATCTGTGGCTGCACGGGCACCTGCATTGCCCCACCGATGTACAGGTGGGCCGTTGCCGCATCAAGGCCAACCCGCTGGGCTATGCGGACAAGAACGAGCAGCTCGGCTTCGAGGCGGATGCGCTCATCCGCGTGCCCCTGCGCCCCGGACCATCGACACCGGCTTGATCTGGCGCAAGCCCCCGCGGGGATTCACCCCCTACACTGGCTCCGTCACCCACCCACCTACTGGAGGAGCAACCATGAAGATCCTGCTGGCTGTCGATGGCAGCGCCTACACCAAGAAGATGCTGGCCTATGTGGCCGCGCACGACGAGCTGTTTGCCGCGTCCAACGATTTCACCCTGATCACGGTGCAGACCCCGCTGCCGCCCCGGGCCCGTGCCGCCGTGGGCGCCGAGATCGCCAACCAGTACCACGCCGACGAGGCCGCCAAGGTCACCGGCCCGGTGGTCAAGTTCCTCAAGCGCCACGGCATCGATCCCAAGGTGGTGAGCAAGGTGGGTTCGGCGGGCGAACACATTGCCAAGACGGCCCATGCCGGCAAGTTCGATCTGGTGATGATGGGTTCGCACGGCCACAGCGCCCTGGGCAACCTCGTGATGGGCTCGGTCGCCACCCGCGTGCTGGCCGAGTGCAAGGTGCCGGTGCTGCTGGTCCGCTGATGCCGCCACCGCGGACTGCGGCAGCGATCAGCGCTGGCGCAGTCCGTCGAAGCAGGTCGAGAGCACCATCTCGATGATCTGCTCGCTGTCGTACTGGCCCGAGGTTTTCAGAAAGCCCAGCACCGGATCGCAGGCCCGCGCATACAGCGTGTAGAGCACGGCAATCGGGGGCAGCGCCGCGTTCAGGCTGCCGTCGGCCTGGGCTTCCACGATCCAGCCACCCAGCCGGTCGCTCACGTCCATCAGCCCGTCCACATAGGGTTTGCTGGCGGCCAGCGCGGCCCGCAGGCTGGAGTTCTCGCTCGGCAGCGACGGCATCTCGCCGGCCAGCTGCACCTCCATGGTCCAGCGGGCCACCTCGCGCAGCCGCTGCAGCGGCGTCAGACCGACCCGGGCCTGCAGCCCGTCCAGAAAGGTCTGGGCGCGCTGCATCACCTTGACCATGGCCGCAGCCGCCAGGTCTTCCTTGCTCGGGAAATGCTTGTACAGGCTCGCCTTGGCAATGCCCACCTCGGCCGCCACCTCGTCCACCGTCATGGCCTCGAAGCCCTTCTCGGCCAGCAGGCGGTTCACCGCCGCCACGATGGCGTCCTCGCGGGCCTGGTGCATCTGCTCGCGAAAGCTGCGTTTGACGGGCGGGGTGGCGGTGGAGGGCGTGGCGGTGGACATGGGGAACCTTTTCGGCGAAGGCCGGATTGTCACCTTTCGACGTTGACGACGCAATTCATACCTGTTCGTATGGATAAATACTGATCAGTTGCTTTTTGATCTTTGTCGGCCAATACTGGCGCCGCCCGTGATGCACATCACGTTTCGCGGGCACCCATCCACACTTTGAAAGGACCCTCATGAAGAAGACCCTCGTGGCCGGCCTGCTGGCCTTCGGCGCCATGGTTTCCGCCCAGGCCAAAGACATCGTCGACACGGCCGTGGCCGCCGGCTCTTTCAAGACCCTGGTGACCGCCGTGCAGGCCGCCGGCCTGGTCGACACGCTCAAGGGCCCGGGCCCGTTCACCGTGTTTGCCCCGACCGACGAAGCCTTCGCCAAGATCCCCAAGGCCGATCTGGACGCCCTGCTGAAGGACAAGGCCAAGCTGACCGCCGTGCTGACCTACCACGTGGTGCCGGGCAAGGTGATGGCCAAGGACGTGAAGGCCGGCAAGGTCAAGACCGTCCAGGGCGGCGAGCTGACCGTGAGCACCACCGGTGGCGTGAAGGTGGACAACGCGAATGTGGTGAAGACCGACATCGCTGCCGACAACGGCGTGATCCACGTCATCGACACCGTGGTCCTGCCGCGCTGATGCGGTGATGAACCGGCCCGCGCGGGCCGGTGATTCAGGCCCCCTGCGCTGCCCGCGCCGGGGGCCGCAGACTGCGGCGCGCTGCCGTGCGCAGCGCCGCCGTCAGGGCCTCCAGCACATCGGAATGCAGGTTCCAGCAGTGCCAGTGCAGCGGCACGTCCAGCCGGTGCCGAGGCAGCAGATTGACGAGTTCGCCGCTGGCCAGCCGATCCCTCACGCCCAGTTCCGGCACCACGCTCACGCCCCAGCCGGACGCCACCGCGCGGATCTGCCCCTCGCTGGAGGGCACGAACAGCTGCTTGAGGATGACCCGGGGCAGCTTGAAGGCCTTGGCCACGAAGCTGTGCTGCAGCGTGTCCTTGCGGTTGAAGGCCACGAACGGCACCTGGTGGAAGTTGTGCGCGGTCAGCCCCTTGGGCAGCTGCTTGGCCACGAAGTCGGCATGGGCCACCGCCACATAGTCCATGGTGCCCAGCGGCTCCATGCGGCAGCCCCGCAGAGCCTGACCCAGCGAGGTCACGCAGCCCAGCACCTGGCCTTCGCGCAGCCACTCGTGGGTGAATTCCTGGTCGTCGGTGATGATCTCGATGGGCAGGCCGTCACGGGCCAGGGCGTCGAGCGCCGGCAGCGCCCAGGTGGCAATGCTGTCGGCATTGATGGCCACCGAGATGCGCTCGTCCTCGCGTCCGCCGGTGCTGCTGGGAGCGAGTTCCTTGAGGTCCTTTTCCAGGTCGGCGCGCAGCAGCCGCATCATCTTGGCGTGCTTGAGCATGAGCTGGCCCGCCGGCGTGGGCTTGAGCGGGCGGCTGCGCACGATCAGCACCGTGCCGACCTGGGCTTCGAGCGCCCGCAGCCGCTGCGACACCGCCGACTGGGTGATGGACAGGCGCTGGGCGGCGCGCTCGAAACCGCCCTCCTCGATGATGGCAGCCAGGCATTCCAGGGCGTCGGGGTCGAAGGTGCTCATGCGCGGACCGGGCTCGGCCTCTCATTAGTCAATCTGATGAGATCGATTTTAGTTTGATTCCGCTTCATTTCCAGCAGCGGATTTTCGATACTGCGCAGATCACGGTTTTCTGATCAGGAGCGCACCATGCGTGTCACGGTTCTCGGTGGAGGCATCATCGGCGTCAGCACGGCCTGGCACCTGCTGCAGCGCGGCCATGAGGTCACGCTGGTGGACCGGCAGGACGACGCGGCGCTGGAAACCAGCTTTGCCAATGCGGCACAGATCTCGGTGAGCTACTGCGAGCCATGGGCCAACCGGGAGGCGCCGCTCAAGGCGCTGAAGTGGATGTTCTCGGCCACCTCGCCGCTGCTGTTCCGCCCGCAGCTCGACCCGGCGCAGTGGCTCTGGGGCCTCAAATTCCTGGGCCAGTGCAACGACGAGGCCTTCGTGCGCAACGTGGCGCAGCTGGTGGCCCTGGGCTCCTACAGCCACGCCGCCCTGAAGGACGTGGTGGCCAAGACCGGCATCGAATACCACCGCCTGGAGCGCGGCATTGCGCACTACTACACCGACGAAAAATCGTTCGCCGGCGCAGCGGCCGCCGCCGAGGTGATGCAGCGCTTCGGCGTGAAGCGCCGCGTGGTCTCGCGCGAAGAACTGCTGGGCATCGAGCCGGCGCTGCGCGCCTTTGGCGAACGCATCGTGGGTGGCACCTACACCGAGACCGACGAGTCCGGCGATGCCCGGGTCTTCACCCAGGCCCTGGCCCGCCGTTGCGCCGACCGGGGCGCCGAGATGCTCTGGGGCCACGACATCGAACAGATCGAGCAGCGCGGCGACGAGGTCACCGGCGTGCGGGTGCGCAGCCGCCTGGACGGCCAGCTGCGCATGCTCACCGGCGATGCCTTCGTGGTGGCCTGCGGCTCCTACACCACGCCGCTGCTCAAGACCATCGGCATTCAGGTGCCCATCTACCCCGGCAAGGGCTACAGCGCCACGCTGCCGCTGCTGCGCCCGCAGGACGCGCCCTCGGTCAGCATGATCGACGACCAGCTCAAGATCGCCATCTCGCGCCTGGGCGACCAGCTGCGGGTGGCCGGCACCATCGAGCTCGGCGGCTTCGACCTCTCGCTCGACACCCCCCTGGCCCGCCGCCGCTGCGAGATGCTGGTGCGCCGCATCGAGGCGGTGTTCCCTGGCGTGGCCGACACACGCACGCCGCAGGAAGGCGGCAACCCGCAGTTCTGGACCGGCCTGCGCCCGGCCACGCCGACCAACATTCCCCTGATCGGTCAGCTGCCCCGGCGCAAGCTGTGGATCAATGCCGGCCACGGCACCCTGGGCTGGACGCACGGCGCAGGGTCGGGCAAGGCGCTGGCCGAACTCATCAGCGGCGAGAAGCCGGCGATGGAATTCGGCTTCACCGGTCAGCCGGCCCCATCCACCCGCACCAGCGCCGGCACCGGTCGGCTGCAGGCCGCCTCAGTGCAGCGCTGAAGGCCGGGCGGCATCGGTCGCGGTATCGGCCAGGAAATCCAGCAGCTGGCCGTCGAAGGCCTCCGGCGCTTCCAGATTCATGAGGTGCCCGATGCCGGGCAGCTCCACAAAACGCGAGCGGGGAATCTGATCGGCCATGCGCCGCATCAGCGCGGGCGGCGCGACACGGTCGAACTCCCCGGCCACCAGCAGGGTGGGCACCGCGATGGCGGCCAGTGCGGACTGCCGGTCGAACCCGGTCAGGCATTCCAGCGCGCGGCGGTAGGTGGCCTCGGGCACACCGCCCATGCAGTGCTCGGCCAGCCGCAGGCCCTCGGGCAGTGCGCCAGGCCCGACCATGCGCGGCACCAGCGTCTGGGCCATGCCGGTCATGCCCTGGCCGGCATCCAGCGGCGCGGTGCGCTCGGCCACGAACTGACGTGCCCAGTCGTCGGCACTGCGCCCGCTGCCATGGCGGGCAAACGCAGCCGAGGTGCCCGCCAGCACCAGCCGGCTCACCCGCTGCGGATGGCGCGCCACCACTTCCTGCGCCACCATGCCGCCCATGCTGTGGCCCACCAGCACCACGTCCGGGCACTGCAGGGCATCGATCAGGTCGATGCAGCGCTGGGCCAGCCCCTTGAAGGTGTAGGGCTCGATCGGGGCGCTGTGACCGTAGCCGGGCATGTCCCAGGCCACCGCCCGGTAGCCGGCGGCCGCCAGGGTCTCGACCTGGGGCGCGAAAGCCAGATGGCCGCCGCCGATGCCGTGCAGCAGCAACACAGTGGGGCCGCTGCCCAGGGCGGTGAAGGCGGGTGTGAGGCTCATGCGCCGCATCTTATCGGCGCGGCCCGGGTAGCCCTGGCGACGGGTGCGGGCCTCTGTATGGCGGACAATCGCGGCCCCGCCGTCTGATTGCTGTGCCCACCATGTCTGCCCACCCTGCCCCCGGCCCCCGGCCGCCCGACTTCTCGACCCGGGCGTTCCGCAGTGCGCTGGGCATGTTCGCCACCGGGGTGACCATCGTCACCGCCCGCGCGGCCGACGGCACCCTGGTCGGCCTGACCGCGAACTCGTTCAATTCGGTGTCGCTGGAGCCGCCGCTGGTGCTGTGGAGCCTGTCCAGGCAGGCCGGCTCCATGGCCGCCCTGGCCAACGGCCGGCATTACGCCATCCATGTGCTGGCGTCCGACCAGCAGGCGCTGGCCGAACGCTTTGCGGCGCGCCACACCGACCGCTGGGCCGGGGTGGATTTCAGCGAAGGCATGAGCGGCGCGCCGCTGCTGCCCGGCGTGGCCGCCACCTTCGAATGCTTCAACCGCAGCCAGTACCCCGAAGGCGACCATGTGATCTTCGTGGGCGAGGTGGAGCGCTGCAGCCACAACCCCGACGTCTCGCCCCTGCTGTTCCACGGCGGGCGTTTCTACACCGAGCACCCGCTCTGACCCGCAGCGCACTGTGAGCAGCCCCGTCCTGCGCAAGACGCACCTCGATACGCTGGCCATCACGCTGCTGGTGGTGTGCTGTGCGTTCTGGGGCTTTCAGCAGATCCTGATCAAGACCACGGTGAGCGAGGTACCGCCGCTGTGGCAGGCCACCATCCGGTTCTGGGGGGCCACCCTGCTGCTGTGGCTGTGGTGCCGCGCTCGCGGCGTGGCGCTGTTCGAGCGCGACGGCACCCTGTGGGCCGGTCTGCTGGCCGGCCTGCTGTTCGCCGGCGAATTTGCCTGCATCTACCTGGGCCTCAAATACACCAGCGCCTCGCGGCTGACGGTGTTTCTCTACACCAGCCCGTTCGTGGTGGCCCTGCTGCTGCCGCGTGTGGTGCAGACCGAGACCCTGCGCCGCATCCAGTGGGTGGGGCTGACCATCGCGTTTGCCGCCGTGGCGCTGGCCTTCAGCGAAGGCTTCACCCAGGCGCCGTCGGGACACGGGATATGGCAAGGCGACGCGCTGGGGCTGGCCGCCGGCATCCTGTGGGGCCTGACCACCCTGACCCTGCGCTCGACCCGCCTGGCCACGGCGAGTGCCGAAAAGACGCTGTTCTTCCAGGTGGGCATCACGGCGCTGGTGGCGCCCCTGATCTCGCTCACGCTCAACGAGACCTGGCGGCTGGACTACTCGGTGGCCGCGTGGACCTCCATCGGCCTGCAGACCGTGGTGGGCGCATTCGCCAGCTACCTCACCTGGATGTGGATGCTGCGGCACTACCCCGCCACCCAGATGAGCACCTTCACCTTCCTCACCCCGGTGTTCGCCCTGGTGTTCGGGGTGGCGCTGCTGGGCGAGCCGCTGACCTGGCAGCTGGTGGTCGCCCTGCTGGGCGTGGCCACCGGCATCGTGCTGGTCAGCAGGCGCTGATCAGCCCACCCTGGCTTGGGGGTCAGCTTTTCTTCGCCAGGCCCAGCCGCTCGATCGTGGCCTTCTCCGCCGCGAACGTGCGCTGCGCGTACGCCGTGTAGTCGGCGGTGTTCATGTAGATGGTGGGCTGGAAGAACTTGTCCAGCGCCGCCTTCACCTCGGGGTCGTCCAGCGTGGCCTTGAAGGCGTCGTGCAGCACCTTGACCACGGCCGGGTCCATGTTCTTCGGCCCGCCGATGCCGAAGGGCGATTCGGTGATGGTGTCCCAGCCGCTTTCCTTGACGGTGGGCACATCCGGGAAGGCCTTGTTGCGCTGGCTGCCCAGGGTGGCCAGCAGACGCAGCTTGCCGCTCTGCACATGCGGCGCGAACTCGGTGGTGCCGCTCATGACGCGGATGTGGCCCCCCAGGATGGCCTGCATGATCTCGGCCGAACCCTTGAACGGGATCGGGTTGAGCTTGATGCCGGCCTTCTCGGAGAACTCCTCGATGGCCAGGTGCGGCGTGGTGCCGGTGCCGGTGTGGCCGTACTCCAGCTTGCCCGGGTTGGCCTTGGCATAGGCCACCATCTCCTTGAGGTTCTTGAAGGGAGCGTCAGCCGTGCACGCGATGCCGAAGGTGTAGCCGGTGAGGCAGACGATGTGGGTGATGTCGGTGACCGGGTTGAACGGCATGTTCTGCATGTGCGGCAGGCGGTAGATGCCCAGCGGCAGCTGCGTGATGGTGTAGCCGTCGGGCTTGGCCTGCATCATGGCGCTGGCGCCCAGGGTGCCGCCCACGCCGGGCTTGTTCTCGATCACCACCGGAACGCCCAGGATCTTGCTGGCGCTCTGACCGAAGGCCCGCATGATGGCGTCGCTGCTGCCGCCGGCCGGCCAGGGGGCGATCAGCGTGATGGGGCGCGAAGGGAACTTGTCCTGTGCGAACAGCGAGGGCGCGGCCAGCAGGGCGGCACCGCCGGCGGCCAGGGAGAGGGCCTGGCGGCGGTTCGGGTTCGGGTGGGTCATGGCGGGTCTCCGGGTAGGTGGTTGTAGTGAGCCCGCAAGTTACCGCAAGCCGACCGCACCGCCCATCGGGTTGGCCCGAGGGTTGACCCTGAAGTGCGTCGCGCGCGGGACGCGGTTCAGGCGGGCGCGGCCCGCTGCGCCGCCAGCTGCACATACCAGTCCAGGCAGCCGGGGTTGGCCATGGCCTCGCGGTTGATGACCTTGTCCAGCGGCTGGCCCAGCAGCAGCTTCTTGATGGGCAGCTCCTGCTTCTTGCCGGACAGCGTGCGCGGGATCTCGGCCACCTGGTAGATGGTGTCGGGCACGAAGCGCGGTGAGAGCGCGGTGCGGATGGCCGCCTGGATGCGGCCGGTCAGCACGTCGTCCAGCGCATGGCCTTCGCGCAGCACCACAAAGAGCGGCATCCAGCTCTCGCGGCCCAGAAACTCCAGATCGACCACCATCGAATCCAGCACCTCGGGCAGGGCTTCGACCGCGCTGTAGAGCTCGCTGGTGCCCATGCGCAGGCCGTGGCGGTTGATGGTGGCGTCCGAGCGGCCATAGATGACGCAGGAGCCATCCGGGTGGATGCGCAGCCAGTCGCCGTGCCGCCACACCGCGCCGGCCTCCGGGCCCAGGTCGGTGCCCTGCGGGCCACGCCCGTGGCCCGGCGGGTACATGTCGAAGTAGCTGCCGATCAGCCGCTTGTGGCCCACGTCGCCCACGAAGTACAGCGGCATGGAGGGTATGGGCTGGGTGCAGACCAGTTCGCCCACGGCATCCGTCACCGGGCGGCCCTGCTCGTCCCAGGCCTCCACGGCGCAGCCCATCAGGCGGCACTGCATGCGGCCGGGGGTCTGGGGCAGGTCGCGATGACCACCGATGAAGGCGCCGGCGAAATCCGTTCCACCGGAAATGTTGCACCACCAGATGTCGCCCCCACGCTCCGCGGCTTCGCCGGTCGCTGCCCCCCCAGGGGGCTGACCTTGCTCGGGGCGGCCCGTCGCTGCGGTCTGGTCGCCCCCACGCTCCGCCGCCACGCGGTGGAATTGCTCGGTGCCCCAGCGCTGCACGTCTTCGGACAGGGGTGAGCCGGTGCTGCCCAGGGCGCGCACGGCGCTCAGATCGCCGCAGGCGGCGATGTCCACGCCGGCCTTCATGCAGTTGGCGTAGAAGGCCGCGCCGGCGCCGAAGAAGGTCACGCCGGTCTCGGCAGCGAAGCGCCAGAGCACGGTCCAGTCGGGGCGTTCCTTCGATCCGCCCGGGTTGCCGTCGTAGATGACGCAGGTGGTGCCGCCCAGCAGGCCGCCCACCTGGGCGTTCCACATCACCCAGCCGGTGGAGCTGTACCAGTGGTAGCGCTCGCCCCAGGAGTTGGGGTCGTAGCTGCAGCCGATGTCGTTGTGCAGCACCTTGAGCGCCATGCTCACCAGCACCGTGCCGCCATGCCCGTGCACGATGGGCTTGGGCAGGCCGGTGGTGCCGCTGGAATAGACGATCCACAGCGGGTGGTCGAAGGGCAGCCACAACGGCTGGAAAGCCACGGTGGACGGATCGGCGCGGGCGGTGACCAGCTGGAAGTCGGCACAGGGGGCACTGCGGGCCAGGGCGGCATCGCGTGCGGCGGGGGTGTCGGCCAGGTTGGTGTGCAGCACCACATGCCGCACCGTGGGCAGGGCGGCCCGCAGTTCGGCCACCACGCCCAGGCGGTCGTGGTCGCGGCCGCCGTAGGTGACGCCGTCGCAGGCGATCAGCACCACCGGCTCGATCTGGCGGAAGCGGTCCAGCACCGCGTTGGTGCCCATGTCGGGTGCGCAGATGCTCCACACGCCGCCGATGGCCACCACCGCCAGAAAGGCCACCATGGTCTCGGGCGTGTTGGGCAGGTAGGCCGCCACCCGATCGCCGGGACGCACGCCCTGGGCCTGCAGGTGCAGGGCCATGGCGGCCACCTGGCGGCGAAGCTCGGGCCAGGAGAGCTCGCGGTGCACGCCCTTCTCGTTGCGGCTGATCACGGCGGAGAAGCCGGCGGCGTGGGCCGCGTCCGCATGCCGGAGCACCTGGTGCACATAGTTGGCCTGGGCGCCCGGGAACCAGCGCGCGCCCGGCATGACGTTGCGCTCCAGCACCGCCGAATGCGGTGTGGGCGAGCGCAGATCGAAGTAGTCGCGGATGCTCTGCCAGAAGGCCTCGATGTCGGTCACCGACCAGCGCCACAGGGCGTCGTAATCGGCAAAGTGCAGGCCACGGTGTTCGCCCAGCCATTGCTGGTAGCGGCGGATCTGGGGGATGTAGGGCGCGGTGCTCATGCGGCCATTATGGAAACCCCCCAGGGCACCCGGCAACGGCCCGATGGCCCCTGCGGGACAGCACCGCAGCCCCTGGCGTGCGGCTGGCTGGCACAGGGTTTGCGAATACGATCGCAGGGTATTTTTTCCAACCACGGAGGAGTGACGCATGGGCATGCTGGATTGGCGTGAAAAGGGCACCGAGGTGCTGGCACAGGGCGGAGTGATCGGGCCGGACGAGCGTCTGCCCTGGGGTCAGACCACGGTGATGGGGGTGCAGCACCTGATCGCCATGTTCGGCGCCACGGTGCTGGCGCCCATCCTGATGGGCTTCGACCCGAACGTGGCCATCCTCATGAGCGGCATCGGCACGCTCATCTTCTTCTTCATGACCGGCGGGCAGGTGCCGAGCTACCTGGGCTCGTCGTTCGCCTTCATCGGCGTGGTGATCGCCGCCAGCGGGTACGCCGGCCCGGGCCCGAACGCCAACATCGGCGTGGCCCTGGGCGGCATCATCGCCTGCGGCCTGCTGTACTTCATCATCGGTGCCATCGTGCAGGCGGTGGGCACCGGCTGGATCGAGCGCTTCATGCCGCCGGTGGTGACCGGATCGGTGGTGGCGGTGATCGGCCTGAACCTGGCTGGCATCCCGATCAAGAACATGGCCCCGACCGCATTCGACGCCTGGATGCAGGCCGTGACCTTCGTGGCGGTGGGCATGGTGGCGGTGTTCACCCGCGGCATGGTGCAGCGCCTGCTGATCCTGGTGGGCCTGATCGTGGCGAGCGTGATCTACGCGGTGCTGGCCAACGGCTTCGGCATGGGCAAGCCCATGGACCTCTCGGGCATTGCCAACGCGGCCTGGATCGGCCTGCCGAACTTCAGCGCCCCGGTGTTCAGCGCCAACGCCATGCTGCTGATCGCCCCGGTGGCCATCATCCTGGTGGCCGAGAACCTGGGCCACATCAAGGCGGTGACCGCCATGACCGGCAAGGACCTGGACCAGTACATGGGCCGCGCCTTCATGGGCGACGGCGTGGCCACCATGGTCGCCGGCAGTGCCGGCGGCACCGGCGTGACCACCTATGCCGAGAACATCGGCGTGATGGCCGCGACCAAGATCTACTCCACCGCCATCTTCCTGATCGCCGGCATCATGGCCATCGTGCTGGGCTTCAGCCCGAAGTTCGGCGCCCTGATCCAGGCCATCCCGCTGCCGGTCATGGGCGGCGTGTCCATCGTGGTGTTCGGCCTGATCGCCGTGGCCGGCGCCAAGATCTGGGTGGACAACAAGGTCGACTTCAGCGACAACCGCAACCTGATCGTGGCCGCCGTCACCCTGATCCTGGGCACCGGCGACTACACCCTGAAGTTCGGTGCCTTTGCCCTGGGCGGCATCGGCACCGCAACCTTCGGCGCCATCCTGCTGTACGCCCTGCTCGGCCGCCGCTCCTGAGGAGATCCGCCCCATGCTGGAACGCACCCACGCACAGCACGATGACTTGAGCCGCTACCTGGCGGTGATGGTGCAGCACGGGGCCTCGGACCTGTTCCTTTCCAGCGGCACGCCAGCCGGCATCAAGGTGCAGGGCACCCTGCGCCGGCTCGACGAGCCCGCGCTGGACGGCGGCCAGACCCAGGCGCTGGCCTACTCGATCATGCGGGAGTCGCAGATCAAGTCCTTCGAGGCCACGCTGGAGTGCGACTTCGCCATCGCCCTGCCCGGCCTGGGCCGGTTCCGGGTGAACGTGTACCGGCAGCGCGGCGAGGTGGCGATGGTGGTGCGGCACATCAATGCCCGCATTCCCTCCATCGACAGCCTGAAGCTGCCGCCGGTGCTCAAGCAGCTGTGCCAGCTCAAGCGCGGCCTGGTGCTGATGGTGGGCGCCGCCGGCTCGGGCAAGAGCACCACGCTGGCGGCCATGATCGACCACCGCAACCGCACGGTGGGCGGCCACATCCTGACGGTGGAAGACCCGATGGAGTTCGAGCACAGCCACGGGGTGGCCATCGTCGACCAGCGCGAGGTCGGTCTGGACACCCGTTCGTTCGACGAGGCGCTGCGCCACGCCATGCGCGAGGCGCCCGACGTCATCATGATCGGCGAGATCCGCGACCGCGAGACCATGCAGCACGCCATGGCCTACGCGGAGACCGGCCACCTTTGCCTGTCGACCCTGCACGCCAACAACACCAACCAGGCCATCCAGCGCATCCTCAACTTCTTCCCCGAGGCGGCGCACCGCCAGGTGCTGATGGATCTGTCGCTCAACCTCAAGGGCGTGGTGGGCCAGCGCCTGCTGCGCAACAGCGCCGGCCAGCTGGTGCCGGCGGTGGAGGTGATGCTGCTCTCGCCCTACATCTCGGAGCTGATCCAGAAGGGGCAGACCGACGACATCAAGGAAGCGATTGCCAAGAGCAACGAGCTGGGCATGATGACCTTCGACCAGTCGCTCTACGACCTGTACCTGCGCGGCGAGATCACGGCCGACCAGGCCATCGATTACGCCGATTCGCGCACCGACGTGTCGCTGCGCATCCGGCTGCACACCGGGCACCGACCGGACACCTCGGGCCTGGGCATCCAGCGCTGAGGCGCCGGCCTCAGGGCGTGGCGCGTTCGCAGCGGCCCTGGGCGGTGGCCTGGCCGCGGAAGTCGCTGGTCCAGGTCTGGCTGGCGGTGTCGATCTGGATGCGTTCGTTGTCCAGCGCGGTCATGATCACCGTCTGCGCGATGGCAAAGGTGTAGACCGGCACGCCGTCGATGCTCACGCTGCGCACCCGCTTGTCGTCGTAGCCGATGTCCACCACCCGGCTCCAGCTGCTGCGGGAAGGCATGTAGACCGCGTCGCACACCAGCTGCACCTGCTGTACGGCGGACTGGGCTGCGCCAGCCGTGCACGCCATCGCCAGGGCCGCCAGCAGCGCCTTCATGCGGCACCGCCTTGCGCCATGCGCTCGCTCTTCCAGTAGACGTCATCGCCGCCGTTCATGCGGTTGAGCACGCGGGCCAGCACGAACATCAGGTCGGAGAGGCGATTGAGGTACTGGCGCGGCGCGTCCTTGATGGCTTCCTCGTTGCCCAGCGCCACCACCGCGCGCTCGGCGCGGCGGGCCACGGTGCGGCACACATGGGCCAGACTGGCCGCGCGCGAGCCGGCCGGGAGGATGAATTCCTGCAGGCGCGGCAGCTGGGCGTTGTAGCGCTCCAGGGCTTCGTCCAGCGCGGCCACCGCCTCGGGCTTGAGCAGCTCGAAGCCGGGAATGGACAGCTCGCCGCCCAGGTTGAAGAGCTGGTGCTGGATCTCCACCAGCACGGCTCGCACGTCGGCGGGCATGTCCTCGCACAGCAGCACGCCGATCTGGCTGTTGAGTTCGTCCACGTCGCCCATGGCGTGCACGCGCAGGCTGTTCTTGGAGACGCGGGAGTTGTCGCCCAGGCCGGTGGTGCCGGCGTCGCCGGTGCGGGTGGCGATCTGGGTGAGTCGGTTGCCCATGGGATTCCTTTGCGGTGGGCGCCGACGGGGCCGGCGCGTGGAAGTCGGTCGGCGGATTGTCGATGATCTGACAACCGTCCGTCGCCCATGTCCCGGGGTTCCCCCGCTAAACTGGCCGGACAACACGACCCCGGAGACCGCCCCATGAACGCCCCCGCCGACATCCAGCACCTGCTGCCCCAGGTCGATCAACGCCCGATCCCCGAGGCCTTTCTGGCGGCGCTGCAGCAGCGTTTCGGTGCGCAGTGCTCCACCGCCCTGGCGGTGCGCGAACAGCACGGGCGCGACGAATCGGTGTTCAGCGTGCCGCCCCCGGCCGCCGTGGTGTTTGCCGAATCCACCGCCGATGTGGCCGACGCCGTGGCGCTGTGCGCGCAGCACCGGGTGCCGGTGATTCCCTTCGGCGTGGGCTCGTCGCTGGAGGGCCACCTGCTGGCGGTGCAGGGCGGCATCAGCATCGACCTGGGCCGCATGAACCGCGTGCTGTCCATCAACGCCGAAGATCTGACGGTGACGGTGCAACCCGGCGTGACCCGCAAGGCGGTCAACGAGGCGGTGAAGAGCGAGGGCCTGTTCTTCCCCATCGACCCCGGGGCCGACGCTTCGATCGGCGGCATGACCGCCACCCGCGCCAGCGGCACCAACGCCGTGCGCTACGGCACCATGCGCGAGAACGTGCTGGCGCTGGAAGTGGTCACCGCGCGTGGCGAGGTCATCCGCACCGGCACCCGCGCCAAGAAGAGCAGCGCCGGCTACGACCTGACCCGCCTGATGGTGGGCAGCGAAGGCACGCTGGGCGTGATCACCGAAATCACGCTCAAGCTGTACCCGCTGCCCGAAGCCATCTCGGCGGCAGTCTGCTCCTTCCCCAGCATCGAGGCCGCCGTGCACACGGTGATCCAGATCATCCAGCTGGGCGTGCCGATCGCGCGCTGCGAGCTGATCGACGCCGGCACGGTGCGCATGGTCAACGCCCACAGCAAGCTGGGGCTGCGCGAGGAACACATGCTGCTGATGGAATTCCACGGCTCGCCGGCCAGCGTGAAGGAGCAGGCCGAGACGGTACAGGACATCGCTGCCGACCACGGCGGCAACGCGTTTGAATGGGCCACCACGCCGGAGGAGCGCACCCGCCTGTGGACCGCGCGGCACAACGCCTACTTCGCCGCCATCCAGAGCAAGCCGGGCTGCCGTGCGGTGAGCACCGACACCTGCGTGCCGATCAGCAAGCTGGCCGACTGCCTGCTCGACTCGGTGGCCGAGGCCGATGCCAGCGGCCTGCCCTACTTCCTGGTGGGCCATGTGGGCGACGGCAACTTCCACTTCGGTTACCTGATCGACCCGGACAATGCCGAGGAGCGCCGGGTGGCCGAGGACCTGAACGTGAAGCTGGTGACACGCGCCCTGGCGCTGGAGGGCACCTGCACCGGCGAGCACGGTGTGGGGCTGCACAAGATGGGCTTCCTGCTGGACGAAGCCGGGGCGGGCGCGGTGGACATGATGCGCACGGTCAAGCGGGCACTGGACCCGGACAACATCCTGAACCCGGGGAAGATCTTTTCCTGATTCCGCTTCGGCTTGCGGGGCGGGTGCGTTCGTTGCGGGTGGGCGGGTCGAAGGGCGGGGCCTGCGGTCTCCGGCGCTGCTCGCGGGCGGCGGCCCGGGTCTGCTCAGGTCACATCGTCAATGCGGCGAAGGCGCGCACGCTCTGTGGCAACCGCGAATCGGCGCCTGCGTCCGCAGGCCCCGCCCTTCGTCCTGAAGTGATGCAGGCACGCCAACAGCCGGCTGACCACGCTCGCGCGCAGGGCGGCGGGTGACCCCCGCAGACGCCGGCGCCGATTCGCGGTTGCTACAGAGGTCGCACACCCACCCGGTGTTGACGAAACAACCTCAACCCGCCCGGCCAGCCGCCCGCGAGCAGCGCCAGAGTCTGCGGGGGTCACCCGCCGCCCCACCCACCAAGCCTCGAACGAAGCCTCAGGCCAGCAATGTCAGCCCTGCCCCCGCAACCGGTCGATCAGCCCATTGAGTTCGTCCAGCGACCCGAACTGGATCGCCAGCTCGCCCATCTCTTCCATCCGCCCGTGGCGCTTCACCCGCTTCTTGATGCGCACCTCCACCTCGGCGGTCAGCAGATCGGCCAGCTCCTCCTCCACCCGGCGGATGTCGCGCGACTTCTCCTTGCGCGGCTTCTGCGGTGACAGCTCGAACTCGGCGCTCAGCTTCTTCACCAGGCCCTCGGTCTCACGCACCGACAGCTTGCGCGCCGCGATCTGGTTGGCCGCCGTGATCTGGGCGGCCTTCTCCAGCGCCAGCAGGGCACGGGCATGGCCCATGTCCAGGTCGCCGGCCATCAGCATGGTCTGCACCGGCTCGGCCAGCTGTAGCAGACGCAGCAGGTTGCTGGCCGCGCTGCGGGACCGGCCCACGGCCTGCGCCGCCTGCTCGTGAGTGAGCCCAAACTCTTTCACCAACCGTTGCAGGCCCTGGGCCTCTTCCAGCGGATTGAGGTCTTCGCGCTGGATGTTCTCGATCAGCGCCATGGCGGCGGCGGATTCGTCCGGCACCTCGCGCACCAGCACCGGCACGCGGTCCAGGCCGGCCAGCCTGGAGGCACGGAAGCGGCGTTCGCCGGCAATGATTTCGTACTTGCCGGCGTGCTCGCCGGCGCTCAGCCGCCGCACCAGGATGGGCTGCATGATGCCCTGCACCTTGATGCTCTCGGCCAGTTCGTACAGCGCGCCCTCGTCCATCCGGGTGCGCGGCTGGTAGACGCCGGGCACCATCTGGTCAAGCGTCAGGCTGCTGGGCGTGGCATCGGCGGCATCGGCGCCGGCCGGGCGCTCTTCCACTTTGGGTCCGAGCAGGGCTTCGAGGCCGCGTCCGAGGCCCTTGGGTTTCTTGGTGACCATGTGTCAGTCCTTGGTGAGTTCTTGCAACCAGGCGTGGCCCTGTGGCCAGTCGCCCAGTCCGGATTCGGCATTGATGTGGCCCGCATCGCCCAGATCGATGAAGCGAGAGCCCCAGGCATCGGCAAAGCGGCGGGCGCGGGCCTCGGCGCAGTACGGGTCGTTGCGGCTGCCCACCAGCACGGAGGGGAACGGCAGCGGCTGCAGCGCCACTGGCGACCAGCTGGGCAGCTGCACCTGCAGCGCCTCCTGCTCCGGGTCGCCGGGGGCCACCAGCAAGGCGGCCTTGACGCGGCCGGTGTGGCGCGAGTGCGCCGCCCATGCAGCGGTGAGGATGCAGCCCAGGCTGTGGGCCACCAGCACCGCCGGACCGTCCAGCCCCAGCAGCACCTCGTCCAGCCGGGCCATCCAGTCGCCCCGGCGCGGGGTCATCCAGTCGGACTGGTCCACGCGCTGGTAGCCATGCAGCGCCTCCCACCGGCTCTGCCAGTGGTCCGGGCCGCTGTTCTGCCAGCCAGGCAGGATGAGGACGTGGTCGGGTTTCACGTGGAACAGGCGCCGGGCATCACATCTTGCGGATGCGTTGCACCATCTCTTCGGCGAAGGTCACGAAGGCCTGGCTGCCCCGGGCCGACGGGTCGAACACCACGCCGGGCAGGCCGTAGCTGGGTGCCTCGGCCAGTCGCACATTGCGCGGGATCACGGTGTCGAACACCTTGTCGCCGAAGTGGGCCTTGAGCTGGTCGCTCACCTGCTGCTGCAGGGTGATGCGGGGGTCGAACATCACCCGCAGCAGGCCGATGATCTGCAGGTCGCGGTTGAGGTTGGCATGCACCTGCTTGATGGTGTTGACCAGATCGGTCAGGCCTTCGAGCGCGAAGTATTCGCACTGCATGGGCACGATCACCCCATGCGCCGAACACAGGCCATTGAGCGTGAGCATGGACAGGCTGGGCGGGCAGTCGATCAGCACGAAGTCGTAGTCGGCATCCACGGCAGCCAGGGCGGTCTTCAGGCGCTTCTCGCGCCGCTCCAGACTGACCAGCTCCACCTCGGCACCGGCCAGGTCGCGGCTGGCACCAAGCACGTGGTAGCCGCATTTCTCCGACAGCACCGCCGCTTCGGCCACCGATGCCGACTCCAGCAACACGTCGTACACCGACAGCTCCAGGGTGCGCTTGTCGACGCCGGAGCCCATGGTGGCGTTGCCCTGGGGGTCGAGGTCGACCATGAGCACCCGTTGCCCCACCTTGGCCAGACCGGCCGCCAGATTGACGGTGGTGGTGGTCTTGCCGACGCCACCCTTCTGGTTGGCCACACAGAAAATTTTCGCCATGGGAGGTACCGCTTACTTGGACAGGGCCAGCTTCACGCCGAAACCGATGAGGAACACGCCCGCCAGTTTTTCCAGGGTGCGGGTGATGCGCGGGTTGGCACGCAGCCGCTCGGCCAGATGGTGGGTGAGCAGCACGACCACCAGACCGTAGAGGAAGGTGAGAGCGGCAATGGTCAGCGCCATGGCGGCGAAGGTGGCCAGGCCCTGGTGCCGGGACGGATCCACGAAGAGCGGGAAGAAGGCCATGTAGAACACGATGGCCTTGGGGTTGAGCAGGGTGATGGCGGCAGCCTGCTGGAAGTACTGGCGGGGCCGGATGTTGAGCACCGGGGCATCGCCGGGCTGGGCGGTCAGCATCTTCCAGCCCAGCCAGGCCAGATAAGCGGCGCCCACCCACTGCACAATGCTGAAGGCGGTCGGGGTGGCGGCAAGCAGCGCGGCCACACCCGCCACCGCCAGCCACATGAGCACCTGGTCGCCCGCGATGACCCCCATGGTGGCCGCCAGACCGCCGCGTATGCCGCCCTTGCCGGTGGAGGTGATGAGGGCCAGATTGCCGGGGCCGGGGATGGCCAGAAAGATGATGATGGCGACGACGAAGGCGCCGTAATCTGCGATGCCGAACATGGGGTGGGCTCTCCGGGTGGGGGACGGTGGAGTTTACGTGAGGGGTTTGGGTTGCCGGCTGCGGTATCGGGGTGAGTGGCGGATTTGCGCCAGTGCGGCTTCCTTCTGCCGGATGGGCGGGAAGGCTGCGGGGTGGCGCCGGGCTCTGGTTCGCTCGCGGGCGGCGGCTTCAGGTGTGCTGGCGGTGGCTCGTGAACGCCGTGTGGGTGCACTGCCTCTGTGGCAACCGCGAATCGGCCCGGCGCCCGACGCCACCCCGCAGCCTTCCTGAAGCGGTGTCGGCATGCAGACGGTGGCCCGCCTGGCCGGTGTGGAGGGGTGAGGGGCCGGTGCGCGGACGCAGGCCCGATTCGCGGTTGCCGCAGAGGCAGCTTGCCCGGGCAGCGTTGACGAAGAAACCCGGGCACGCCTGGAGCAGCCGCCCGCGAGCAGGCCGAAGTCCGCGCACCGGCCCCTCACCGCTCAGAAGCCACCGAAGAGCGAAAAGTCAGCCAACCCCACGAAGCCAGACGATGCACCGCTCTGCCCCCAACCCCGGCACCTGCAGCTGTTCCACGTGAAACACCGCCACCGAGGCCGGCAGCGCTGCCAGCTCGTCCGCCGGATGTTTGCCCTTGAGTGCCATCCACACCCCGTCCGGCTTGAGCGCCGTACGCGACCAGGTGGTGAAGTCCACCAGGGAGGCAAAGGCCCGGGAGCAGACCACGTCATAGCCGCCACCCTGCTCCGCCGTCAGCGACTCCACCCGAGCATGGATGCCCCGCAGGTTCGGTAGCCGCAGACTGGCCGCCACCTGCTGGATGAAGGTCGCCTTCTTGAGCACCGTGTCCACACAGTGCACCTCGATCTGCGGACAGGTGATGGCGATCACCACACCCGGCAGGCCGCCGCCCGATCCCACATCGAGCAGCCGCGCCGGCCGGCCTTCGGTCTGGCGCAGCAACGGCGGAATCGCGGCCAGGCTGTCGAGCAGGTGGTGGGTCAGCATCTCGGCCGGGTCGCGAACGGAGGTCAGGTTGTAGACCTTGTTCCATTTCGCGATCAGGTCCTGGTAGGCCAGCAACTGGTCGATCTGGGCGCCGGACAAGGCCAGCCCCAGCTCACGCACCCCGGTTTCCAGCGCCGGGCGCAGATCGGCCGCGCTCATGCGGCTTCCGACTCGCGGCGGGCAAAGCCCTTGAAGCCACCCTTTTTCAGATGGATCAGCAGCAACGAGATGCTGGCCGGCGTGATGCCGGAAATGCGCGACGCCTGGCCCAGCGTCTCGGGCCGGTGCTTGGCCAGCTTCTGCCGTGCCTCGAAGGACAGGGCCGTGACCTGCAGGTAGTCGATGTCGTCCGGCAGGCGCAGGTGCTCGTAATGGGCGGCACGCTCCACCTCGGACTTCTGGCGATCGATGTAGCCCGAGTACTTGGCGGCAATCTCCACCTGCTCCACCACCGGCTCCAGCAGATCGCCCAGCGTTTCACGTGAAACAGCGGGGCTGGCAAAGCGACCTTCTTCCATGCCACTGAGTGCGCTGTAAGACACCCCGGGCCGGCGCAGCAGATCGAACAGGTTGTGCTCGTGCTCGATGGCCTTGCCCAGCACCGCTTCGGCGGTGGCCGCCGGCAGGTTGCGCGGGTTCACCCAGGTGGCTTTGAGGCGTTCGGTTTCACGTGAAACGGCGTCGCGCTTGCGGCAGAAGGCATCCCAGCGGGCGTCGTCCACCAGGCCCAGCTTCCGGCCGGTTTCGGTCAGGCGCATGTCGGCGTTGTCCTCGCGCAGCTGCAGGCGGAACTCGGCCCGGCTGGTGAACATGCGGTAAGGCTCGGTCACGCCCTGGGTCACCAGGTCGTCCACCAGCACGCC